>NZ_JADN01000003.1:0-732026 GCF_000518405.1 Tenacibaculum sp. 47A_GOM-205m
AACGTTTATGTGTAAGGATAGTTGCGTGTGCGAGCAACTAACTTACTAAAAATGGAACAAACCAGAGGAAAATCCGTAGGATTTTCCGAGTAGGCTAGAACCAAGCAATTGTTTTTACACGGTGTTGGCAAACGTATTTTTAATCCACGTAGCCTTGATAATCAATTGTTTTTAACGTGTCGTTTTCAAATGTAAAAATGAAAACGGAAGTGTTTTCTAAATCTCCGATTTTTATTAAATCAGACTCCAATTCCGATTTTAATATGTTTTCAAGAGCCTGTTTTTTTACTCCAATTTTGATGGAATCCAAAAACTTAAATTCCGAACTTCTAATTTTCGCTGAATAAACCCATTCTCTTTCTTGATATTTATAAGAATAGATTTTATTCTGCTCAAAAGTCCGAGTTTTAATCGTGTCAGTTATTGTCTGGTCGTGCGTGTTTATTTTCGGTTCAGTTTTTAATTCAAACTTTGGATTCAGAGCTAATTCATCTAATTCAGATTCCAGTATATTCCGCAAACTATCATTTTCAAAATACTGTTCAGAAATATTAATTTCCTCAATCGGCTTTTTTGGTTCAGCTTTTAATTCAGTTGTCGGTTTTTGTTCAATTGATACCGCTTTTTTATTTTCTTTTTGTTTACAAGAAACTATCAAAATCAGAACAAATATCGAAGTAAGTAGGTGTCTTTTCATATGTTTGCCAACTCGTTATATAAGAAATAAAAGTTTTGTTATCCCTGTATTATAATGTGATAAGAGGAGATTTCAGCAATTTTATTCCATTTCAATTTTCGAGTTTAAATATAGTAAAATAATGTCATTTCGAATAAGCGATTTTATGAGCGACTGAGAAATCTTAAGGTTGTGAGTTACTTTTATTAATGAGATTTCTCCTTGCAGTTGAAATAACAGTAAGTGTTTTCCTCTAGTCGGAATGACGAGTGGTAAAAAATGTCAAAAAGTGTAAAAGAAATGTCAATTCTCTTAAAATAAAGAGAAAAAATGTGTTATTTGTAAGTTGTATGAGCAAGAGAGTTATTTTTTACATAAGTATATTTTTAATTGCAACACAATTTATTTCTTGTAAAAAGAATGAAGGTTTTACCGAAAAAGTAAAAGTTTCGCTTCGAAATGTAGGGCATCAATTGTTGTTAACCAATCAAGATTCTACCTCACTGGTGCTGCCTATAAATGAACTAAGTAAGTATAAACATCAGTTAACTTTTCAAAGTAATTTACAGGTAACACCCGATAGTTTGGTGTCGATTGTAAAAAGAAGTTTTTCTCAATCAGAATTACCTGCTAACTATCGTATAGAGGTAAAAGAATGTTTAAATGATGAAGTAGCTTACAGCTACGAAATGTTGCAGAGTGAAGAAAATGCTATTGTGCCTTGTAAAGGAAGAGTGTTGCCTACCAATTGTTATTTTATAGAAGTTCAGTTTTTTAAAAATGAAAATAATACTCAATATTTTTTCTACGGATTTTTGCTTATAATTTCGGTTTTAGGCTTTGGGGTGTATCAAAAAAAGAAAAGAAAAGCAGTTGTCGACACAGGTTCTAACAATTCGCAAAGCTTGGGGAAATTTATGTTTTATCCTGAACAAAATAAGTTGCTTAAGGAAGCAGAAGAAATTCCGTTATCTAATAAAGAGTGTGAGTTATTAACTATTTTTATTCACAGACCCAACGAAGTAATTAAAAGGGAAGAGTTGATGAAAAAGGTTTGGGAAGAAAACGGCGTTGTGGTAGGAAGAAGTTTAGATACCTATATTTCTAAACTCAGAAAAAAATTAAAAGACGATACTTCTATAAAAATAACCAATATTCACGGGGTAGGATATAAGTTAGAAATAGATTAAAGCCTTATTTTTGTGCTGATAACTTTTTACAATGCTTTTTCAATTAGAAATTCCCATACCAGTAAATCAACAAATTCACTTACCTATTTTAGCTTCAAAAGGAATTGAATTGTTTCTAAAAAGAGAAGACACCATTCATCCGTTTGTTTCAGGGAATAAATTCAGAAAACTCAAATACAATATTGAAGAAGCAGAACGACAAGGAAAAGAGGTTTTATTAACCTTTGGAGGCGCTTTTTCAAACCATATTGCTGCTACTGCAGCTGCAGGAAAAATAGCTGGATTTAAAACCATCGGAATTATTAGAGGTGATGAATTAGGGAAGGATTTGATGAAAACACTTTCTCAAAATGCAACGTTGAAAAATGCACACGACAACGGAATGGAGTTCCAGTTTGTGTCAAGAGATACCTATCGAAACAAAACTTCCGAAGATTTTATCAATCAATTAAAAAATGAGTTTGGTGATTTTTACTTAGTTCCAGAAGGAGGAACGAATGTATTAGCGGTACAAGGCTGTGAAGAGATTTTAACAAATGAAGATGAAAAATTCAATTATATTTGTTGTGCAGTTGGTACTGGTGGAACCATTTCTGGATTGATAAATTCAGCTAAGAAACATCAAAAAGTGATAGGTTTTCCTGCATTGAAAGGTGATTTTTTAGTAGATGAGATTAAGCCTTTTGTAAAAGGGAATACAAATTGGAATTTGCAAACTGACTATCATTTTGGAGGTTATGGAAAATATACTCCGGAATTAATTCGTTTTGTAAACGAATTTAAAGAGCAAACAGATATTCCGTTAGATCCAATTTATACAGGAAAACTGCTATATGGAATTATAGATTTGGTTTCGAAAGATGAATTTCCTGTAAACAGCAAAGTTTTGGCAATCCATACAGGAGGTTTACAAGGAATTGACGGAGTAAATCAGAAATTAAAGAATAAAAATCAAGAGTTAATCAAGGTTTAATGAAAGTAAGAGTAGTTTTTTTAGCGGCATGCGCTGCGGTATTGGCAAGTTGTGGTTCAGGTAAAAATGTAGCAAGATCTACACCTAATCAAGTAGTATTGGAGACTAAAGAAGAAAAGGCTCCTGAGTTACCACAATTAGAGCAGATTAAGCGACCAGTAGCAACAACTACAAATCATACAGAAACGTATATTCAAAAGTTTGCACCGATTGCGGTTAAAAAAATGCACGAACACGGTATTCCTGCTAGTATTACGTTAGCACAAGGAGTATTAGAATCAGGAAGTGGTAGAAGCGCATTAGCACTTCGTTCTAACAATCACTTCGGAATTAAATGTCATAGAGGTTGGCAAGGGCATAGTGTAACTCACGATGATGATGAAAAAGGAGAATGTTTTAGAAAATATAAATATCCAGAAACATCGTACGAAGATCATTCACAGTTTTTATTAACGCGTAGCCGTTACGCAAGTTTGTTTAAACTTAGACACACCGATTACAAAGGTTGGGCGTATGGTTTGAAAAAAGCAGGCTATGCTACGGATAAAAGATATCCGCAAAAGTTGATTTCTATTATTAATAAATACAATTTATCTCAATATGATAGAGTTAAACCTGATGGATCACTAGCTTCTAAAACACCAAGCTACAAAGAAGAATCTCATAAAGTACAAAAAGGAGATACATTGTATTCTATTTCAAGAAGATATAACATTTCAGTACAACGATTAAAAGAGGTAAACGGGTTAAGCGATAACACTATTAGTGTTGGTCAAGACTTGTTGGTAAAATAAAAAAGCGGAGCAATGCTCCGCTTCAATCAAACTAAACCCCAATCAAATTACCAAGAGTAATTTTTCTTTTTCGCTTGCTTTTTAATAGCGTTAATCATTACACTTTCTAATTCATTTTTCTTAGTGTTTTCTTGTTGCTTTTTAGTAACATATACTTTTCTTTTCTTATTTAATTCTTGAATTTTTTGTTGAATTTCAGTACGTTCTTTACGTTTCTTTTCAACATATACTTTAATTTCTTTGGCAGATTTGTTTTGTAACTGTTTAGGAAGTTGTTTCTTTTTTAATGTGCTGTAGTCAATTTCTTTTTCCTCTGAAGCATCTACCAAATCCCATTCAGCATTATTGTACAATTTTGAGCTTTTAGTTACTGCACGCTTTACTACTACTGCTTCATCTAAACTTTCTGCATTCATGTCTTGCTTTGCTTGATTGCTGTATTTAGAGTATCCGTAAGAACCATAGTGAATGTAAGTATCGTTTAATCGTTTGTTTAAAATGATAATATCGTTATCGTACGGAGTAACAATGTGCACAATATGTTTATTTTGATTAATGGTCATATAGTCTCCACCACCATAAAAAGCTCCATCTTGCCACATTCCTGAAATTCCTTGGTTATAATCACCACAAAAAATGGTGTTTACTATAATATCTTTTTCTTTGGCATCGGTAATAGCGTCTTTGTAATTAACTTTTCCTTGTGTAAAAGGTTCATTTCCGGCAATAAAAATCATTTTTAAATCACGGTTGTTAGCTCCCCAGTCTAATTCGTTTAATGAAGTTTGAATTACTTGTCCGCAATACTCACTTCCTCCATTTGTACTTAAAGAAAATAAGTTTTCAGAAATTTCATCTAAATCACTGGTGAATTGTAAGACCTGTCGAATATATCCTTCTCTAGAAGATAAGTTTGAATTTCCATATTCATACAATGCGATTTCTAAATTTGGTGTAACTCCGTTGCTCTTAGCGTATGATAGTTCGTTTACAATTTCCCATAACTGAGCTTTTGCTTGGTTAATAAGTCCGTCCATACTATTACTCGTATCTAGTAATAGGGCAACTTTAACAGTTTGTTTTTTTACTTTTCTTGTAGGTTGATAATCATTTGCGTAGGTGTTTGTTGCTAATAATAAGCAAATGAAGAATACTTTTAAAGCTTGCGTTTTCATAATTTTTTGTTTTTAGTTATTCATTGGATTTTAAAGTTTGATTGTGGTTAATTTCTATTCAAAACTACTTCCAACTTTTTTCTTAAAAAATCGAGAATGAGTAAACTATTAGTTTGATTTAGTAAAATGATTAAGCAAATGAGTAAAGGGTGTTTTTTGATTGTTTTTTATAGTATTTTGATAGGGAACACGTTTTTTTGTATGGCTTTTTGTGAGTATGTTTACAGTAAGAAATAAAGAATGAATAAGATTTATTACATAGTATTTGTAGTTTTTTTACTGAGTTTTTCAACTGCATTCTCTCAAATAGAGAGTAAAACATCGAAAGAATTTTCGGTAAAAGTCCAAGTGGTTAATAATGAAACGCAGCAACCCATTAAAGATGCGAGAGTTGAAGTTAACGGACGAGTATTTTATTATTCAAACATTAAAGGAGACTATACTGTTAAAGCCAGAGCAGGAGATCAATTAATGGTGTCGCATTCTGGTTTTGAAACAATTTTGTATACGATTAAAGATGATGAAGATATAAAGGTGCAAGTAGAAGGTTTTGTCCCTAAGAAAAAAACGAAATTAAGCCCCTATAGTCAAAAAGAGCGAGTGAGTTTGTATCCTCAATATTTAGATTCTGTTCAATTTTACAAAAAGAAAGACATTGATAAGAGCTTGTCATTTATAGAGAAAATGCTGCTAGATGCTTCTTCCAAAAATAGACAAGCTATCACTTATAAAGAACTGGCAGATGTATATTTTTATTGGAAACAGTATGATTTAGCTATTGAGAATTATCAAACGTCTTTACGTCAAGTTAACAACCCTGTTGTTCGATTACAACTAGCTAAAACAGCCTATTTAGCTAAAAATTATAAGGATAGTGAAGAAAACTATAAAAGGACTTTGAATGGTAAGTTGAACAGTTATCAGCAATTAACAGCATATCAAGGGTTGGGAGATGTGTACATGATTCAAAAAAACTTTGATCAAGCTAAAAATAACTATCAAAAAGCTTTAGAGATAGCTAAAGCGAATTTAATAACACCTAAAATAACAGATTTAAATTCTAAGCTAGCAGAAGTATATGCTGCGCAAGGAAATACTCAAAAAGCAGATGGCTACTATCAAAATTCATTAAGACTGGCATCAGAAGAAAACAAAAAAAGATCGTTAAAGGAACAGCAAAAAGTAGCTGATTTTTACAATCAGTCTCAGCGATATGATGAAGAAATTCAACTTCGAAAAGAGAGTTTGAAAGAAGCAGAAGATATACCACCTGTTGAAGCTGAAAATAATGAGTCTTTGGTAGATTCAATAACCTCGCAAAAAATCAATTATAAAATAGGAAATGCGTACATGCAAAAAGCAGAGTACAATCAGGCGATTCCGTATTTAAAAAAGAGTATTGAAGATGCCGATAAAAATGAAGATCTCATCATTCAAAAAGACGCAACCAAAAGGCTTTCGGAAGTATATGAAACCGTTGGAGATTATACAAAAGCGTTAAAAACGTACCAAGATTATGTTACGCTAGTAGATACGTTGTATTCACGAAAAGAACAGGAAATTCAACAAGTAAAACGCTTTAGTAAACGAATTTTAGATAATCAGAATAGAATAGCAAGTTTAGAAAAAGATAAAGAGTTAGCCGATAGTAAAATTAGTTTAGCCTATAAAGACCAGCAATTGATTCAAGAGAGTAACAAGCGTCAACAATGGGTTATTTATTCATTGATAGCAGGTTTTTTCTTAATGATTTTGTTGGTGTATTTTATGTTTAGAACCAACAGGCAACAAAAATTAGCCAATAATTTGTTAGCATTAAAATCGATGCGTTCACAAATGAATCCGCATTTTATTTTTAATGCGTTAAATTCAGTAAACAGCTTTATCGCAGTAAGTGATGAGCGAAGCGCTAACAGATATTTATCGGAGTTTTCGACACTGATGCGTGCTGTGTTAGAAAATTCGGATGAAGATTTCATTCCGTTAACCAAAGAGATTGAATTGCTAGAGTTGTATGTAAAATTAGAACATAACCGATTTAAAGATAAGTTCGATTATAGTATTGATATCGATAAAAGCATACCGCTTGATGAATATTCGATTCCGCCTATGTTATTACAACCGTATATAGAAAATGCTATTTGGCATGGATTGAGATATAAGGAGGAAAAAGGAAAATTAAATATTTCTATGGCGAAAAAGGATAACGATGCTATTAGAATTTTAATTGAAGATGATGGTGTTGGAAGAGAAAAATCAATAGAGATGAAAACTAAAAATCAATTGAAGCAAAAATCAAAAGGAATGAGTACCATCAAAAAAAGAGTAGCTATTTTAAATGATATGTATCAAGATAGAATAACTGTTGCTGTGTCTAATGCTTTTGAAAATGGAAGTGGAACAAAGGTTGAGTTGATTTTAAAAAGAAACAAATAAGACTATGAAAATAAGTGCAATTATTGTTGAGGATGAACAAATAAGTAGAGATATTCTACGAAACTATATTGCTAAATATTGCCCAAATGTTGAATTATTAGGGGAGGCAAGTAATATTGAAGAAGCACAAAAATTAATTGAAAAACACGAATTAGACTTGGTGTTTTTAGATGTAGAAATGCCTTTTGGTAATGCTTTTGATTTGCTAGAAAAAGTAGAAAATAAAACTTTTGAAGTAGTGTTTGTAACGGCATACGATCATTATGCTATTGAAGCGTTAAATAATCAAGCAACCTATTATTTGTTGAAACCTATTTCAATTGATGAGTTGATAAAAGCAGTGAGTTTAGTTACAGAAATTAAAGAAAAGGAAAATGAGTTAGAGAATACGATTTTAACACCCAAAACTACAGCTGTTAATGGTAAAATAACCATACCACAACAGGATGGTTTTGAGGTGGTAAATATTTATGATATCGTGTTTTGTAAGGCGGATGATAATTACACTGAAGTACATTTTAAAGACTCTAAAAAACTAGTAAGTAAAACACTTAAATATTTTGAAGATATCTTAAAAGATAATTCCTTTGCACGTATTCATAAATCGTTTTTAGTAAACGTAAATGAAATAACAAAATACAAGAAAGGGAAAGGTGGAAGCGTAATACTGTCAAACGGAAAGGAAATTATAGTTTCATCATCCAAAAAAGCCAATTTATTATCATTTTTTAAATAAAAAAACTTATGCCAATAATAAAACCAGTAAACGGAAAACATCCACAGATACCAGAAGATTGTTATGTAGCAGAAAATGCTACTATTGTGGGGGATGTGCAAATGGGAAAAGAGTGTAGTGTATGGTTTAATGCGGTAATTCGTGGAGATGTACATTATATAAAAATGGGAGATAAAGTAAATGTACAAGACGGTGCAGTAATACATGCTACGTATCAAAAATCACCAACCACTATAGGTAATAATGTATCAATAGGGCATAATGCATTAGTGCATGGATGTACGATTCATGATAATGTATTGGTAGGCATGGGAAGTATTATTATGGATGATTGTGTGGTAGAATCAAATTCTATTATAGCAGCAGGAGCTGTCGTAACTAAAAACACTCATATTGAAAGTGGAAGTGTGTATGCTGGGGTTCCTGCAAAAAAAGTAAAAGATATCTCGCAAGAATTGATTTCAGGAGAAATTGATAGAATAGCCAATAACTATGTAAAATATTCAAGTTGGTTTAAGGAAGAATAAATAAAAAGCAAAACCCCTGTTTTATGTTTAAAACAGGGGTTTTTCAATCAAAACTAATCTACTAATAAACGATTTATTTATCGTTATTATTTTCTTTTTGAGCTTTATTCATTCGGTGCTTTTTATGCTCACCCTTCTTTTTATGTCTGTTCATTTTTCTAGCAGCCATTTTCTCAAAACGTTCGTATTGTTGCTCATTTAAAATACGTTTCATTTCAGCTTTGTAAGCAATCTGCTTATCTAGCATTTTGTTTTTCATGGCATAGCGCTCTTCGGTAGTAGGTTTGCTATCGCTTACTTTTGTTGCCTTTCTTTTAGCCCTCATTTCTTGTCTTTCGGCAATTTGCTTTGCAATTAAAGGTTTTATTTGTTTTTGTTGAGCATCAGTTAAATCTAATTTTAAGGTCATTTTTTTCAACCTTAACTCTGTTTGTTGTTCTACTGTTAATTGTTCACGCTTACCTTTATCTCCTTGTTGTGCTTGAGTAGTAACGGTAAATCCAACCGCTAAAACCAATACTGTTAGTAATTTCTTCATGTTTATTAAAATTTAATTTTTTGTAATTATTTACATCTCTAAGACCTTTCTGGATTAAAAAAGTTTAAATTTGAAAGTATTTTTAACATTTTTTTTATTTAGATGAAGTCAATTTTTAGAGTTGTTTTAAGAATTTTATTGTTAGTCGTTAGTTTGGCTACAGTATTTTTTTTCTGGGCTTCTTCACCGACAATGGATGAAGCTGAATATGCTAAAATAATCACTCATAATTATAATACAACAATTGATAATGATTCGATTTATAGTATTGTAACTTATAACATTGGTTATTTAAGTGGAATGACCAATAACCGAGCAGTTGCAAAACCTAAAGAACTGTTTGATGGAAATTTGAAGAAGGTAGTGAAAGAAATTCAAAAGGTAAATCCTGATATATTGGCTTTCCAAGAGATAGATTATAATGCAGCAAGGTCGTATGAAGTAAATCAGGAAGAAGAAATAGCTAAACTAGGATATAATTATGTTGCAAGAGGAGTAAATTGGGATGAACACTATGTGCCTTTTCCTTATTGGCCACCAAGTATGCATTTTGGTAAAATAGTTTCAGGACAATCGATTTTAAGTAAATATGAACTCAAGGATTACCAACGAATAGTATTAGAACGTGTTGCTGATAATCCTTTTTATAGAGACGCCTTGTATTTAGATAGATTGCTACAGATAACAAAAGTAGTTTTAGAAGGAAAAGAAGTGGTTGTGATAAACCTACATTTAGAGGCTTTTGATAAATCAACACGAGTGCGTCAGTTTGAATATGTGTTGAGTTTATTCAATAAATATAAAGAAGAGTACCCTACAATTTTATTGGGTGATTTTAATTCAAAAGCAAGAGATAACAAAGCAATTATTCAGAAAATGTTTACAATGAGTGGAGTAGGAAATGCTGCATTTTTAACTGAAAATCCAGAAAACACATTTGATACTAAAGATCCGGTAGAACGTATTGATTATATTTTTTATACAGAAAATACCATAGAATATGTAGATGGTAGTGTGCTGAATGAATTTGGACAAGCATCAGACCATTTTCCTATTGAAATGAAATTTAGGTTAAAATAGAATAGAAAAAACTCGAAGTGAAAACTTCGAGTTTTTTTATTTTTAATTAACCCAAAACTTACTTAACAAAAATACCAGAAGCAGAAGCATCTATATTATTTGTTATATCAGTTACTGTACCATTTTTCCATAGCTTAACAGTACCCATACCATCTATGTTATTTTCATTGTAAGTTATGTAAATATCTGATTTTAAAACATATAAAGAGTTTTGACCTAAGGTAGCATTGTTTTCTCCATTTGTAATGTTTTGAACTACTCCATTTTTCCATAATTTAATAGAATAGTTATCATTGTTGTGTTCTCTACCAACAACATATACGTCTGAACCTGATACATAAACAGATCTTGCTTGTGCATTTTCAGTACCATCCGTAAGGTTTTGTGCTACGCCATTTTTCCATACTGTAGCAACGGTTGTGTAATTTTCTTTTGATTCATAACCAGCAACATATATATCTGTGCCTGCTATATGAACACTAATAGCGTTGGCAGATTTTGTGCCATTGGTAAGGTTTTGTGCTACTCCGTTTTTCCATAATTTAGCGATACTTATGCCATTAGAGTTCACTTCATATCCAGTTACATATACATCAGAACCTGATACGTAAACAGAGTATGCAAATGAGTGATTAGTTCCATCCGTAAGGTTTTGTGCTACACCATTTTTCCATAATGTAGCAACGCTTTTAGTATCATTATATTCATTGCCAGCAACATATACATCAGTTCCTGACACATAAATGGAATAAGCTCTAGCTTGTCTAGTTCCATTCGTAAGGTTTTGTACTACACCATTTTTCCATACTTTAGCAACGGTTATGTTGTTTTCATTACGTTCATAACCAGCTGCATAGGTGTCTGTGTCAGTTACATATATGGATGTGGCCTGAGCAGAACTCGTACCATCAGTAAGGTCTTGGGCTTCCCCATCTCTCCATATTTTGGCAATAGATGTATTATTACTGTTATGTTGCCCTCCTACTATATATACATTTTTAGGTTGTTCTGGAGAATCATCATCTTTACTACAAGAAAACAAGCCTAAAGCTATAAAAGAAATTAAAATTAATTTTTTCATTTTTAAAGAGTTAAATTTTTTACAAAGATTAACCTTTTTAAAGATTTTGTTCTCACCCAAAAAGGGTGATATTTAGTTTTTATTGTGGTTGTTTAGCTTATAGAATAAAGTTTAGATTAAAATAAAAAGCTCGGTTTTAAACCGAGCTTTTTATTTGATATATAGTATCAAAACTTACTTAACAAAAACAGCAGAAGCATAAGCATCTGTACTACCTGTTATATCAGTAACTGTACCGTTTTTCCATAGTTTAATTATACCTATACCATCTATGTATTCAGTATATGTAACGTATATATCTGAACCTGAGACATATATAGATTCACAAGAAGCACTGTTTTCTCCATTTGTAATGTCTTGAGCTACTCCGTTTTTCCATAGCTTAGCAATAAAATTACCACTTTCAGTACGTTCATAACCCCCAACATATACATCAGAACCTGATACATAAACAGAGCTTGCAAATGCAGCTTTAGTGCCATTAGTAAGGTTTTGAGGTACTCCGTTTTTCCATACTTTAGCAATGGTTATATTACTTTCATTTCGCTCAAAACCAACAACATATACATCAGAGCCTGATACATAAACAGAAGTAGCATCAGCAGGTTTAGATCCACTGGTAAGGTTTTGTGCTACTCCGTTTTTCCATACTTTAGCAACTTTTGTGTAACTTTCATTTTCTTCACTACCAACAATATATACATCAGAATCAGCTACATAAACAGAACGTGCAAATGCAGCTTTAGTGCCATTAGTAAGGTTTTGTGCTACCCCGTTTTTCCATACTTTAGCAACGTCTTTGTTTCCATTGAATTCGTAACCAGAAATATACACATCTGTACCAGCTACATAAACAGAGCTTGCATATGCAGATGTAGCCCCATTGGTAAGGTTTTGTGGTACTCCATTTTTCCATACTGTAGCAACGTATATGTTGTTTTCATTAGTATGATAACCAACGGCATATATATCTGTATTAGTTACATATACAGAACTAACGTTTGCTTGTTTAGTGCCATTAGTAAGGTTTTGAGCTACTCCGTTTTTCCATATTTTAGCAACAGCAATATTATTACTGTCTAATTGAGCTCCTGCAACATATACATTTTTAGGTTGTTCTGGAGAATCATCACCTTTACTACAAGAAAACAAGCCTAAAGCTATAAAAGAAATTAAAATTAATTTTTTCATTTTTAAAGAGTTAAATTTTTTACAAAGATTAACCTTTTTAAAGATTTTGTTCTCACCCAAAAAGGGTGATATTTAGTTTTTTATTGTGTTTGTTTAGTCCATTGAATAAAGTTTAAAAAGATACCAGACCATTTATCAATTTTTTTATTTTTTATAGTTTTATTAAAACCATGATCGCACCCTATACAAATGTTAAATGTTAAGTTGTTTTTACCAAGTCGTATAAATTCTAAAGGAATAAGATAATTACTTTCAATAGCAACGCTTTCATCATTTGTGGCAGCTTGTACATAAATAGGGATATTTAATTTTATGAGGTTGTTAATGGGTGGTTCTGCATAACTCCACCATCTTTTATTAGTATATTCTGATATTTCATTTTTATTAGAAGGGATGGTGTTTGTAGAATCGCTGGCAATGTTTTTAAAAGAACTTATAATCTTCATAATAGTATCGTTAGATCTTTTTAAGGAGGTTTTGTTAGCTTGCATGTTTCTACTTTCAAACAGAATGAAATCATAAAAATCAGGAAGTGCATTTCCTCCCCAAAAACCTAAGTGAGTTATTTTATTATTTACTGTAGCTAATTTCGCAGCGACAGGAGCTCCTTCTGAATGACCATACACAATTATTTTTTCTAAATTAGAATTGTTTTTAGTTAAATAATTAATTACTTCATTGGCTAAAAAAACTCGATAATTTAAAGAATTTAAAGTGTGATACTTTTTAATATTCATTTTTTTTGTGTGCTCAACTAATGGTACCCCTGGTAAACCTATTATAACAAAAGCATAATTTTCGTCCAATAATTCATAATCTGAAGGAAAATACTGCATGTAATTATATCCTTTTTTAGTTTTTTTTATGCCGAAAAAGGACTGGGGAATTGGAGAGGTTCCTTGTAGGTAAAAAACTAGATTTTTAGGAGTTGATTTTTCTTTTTTATGGAGTAAAAAACGAATTGTATCTTCTTGTTTGTAAAGTTTGTATTCTTTAAAATGAAACCTATTTATAGTTTTCTCTTTTAAACTTTGTGAAAAACTAAAATTAACTTTAACTAAGAATAAAACGATAAAAATATTTTTTAAAAAATTCATTTGATTTTTTTATGAAGTAAAAAACTATCTTTAGAATTGGTAATTACAATGTTGTATTCACCCTTTTTTAAGTTTAAAAAACAAGAAGAGTTTTTATCTTTTAATTCAACGATGTCTACAGGAACAGCAGTAGAAATATCTTCGTTTTTAAGGTAAGCAAGAACCATTATAGGGTATGTTAATTGGTAGTTACTTAAGTTTAAGGATACTTGATTGTTTAACCAATTAGCTTTTTCGTTAACAAAAGTTGTGTTAGGGTGTAGTACTGCAATGTCGCTCCAAGAATCTTTTTTTATGTAAGGCATAGGCTTTCTATCTTTTTTGTTAATAAGAACTGTAGCCTCGTTTATGTTAAATACTTTAAGTAATGGGTGATTGAATTTTGGATTGCTTTTCTCGCTATAAAAAACTTGATTTATAGTAAGCGGATCAATATTGGTATATTCTTTTAATCTTTCGGCAAGTGCTTTTTCCCAAGATTGATGAATACCTTCTAAAGCGTGATCAAAACCACAGTGAATTAATATTTTTTCATTAGGAAACTTGTTAATTACTTGTTGTATGTTTTTTGCTTGCACTATTTCTCTTTCTTTACCATTTTTATCTGCGGTTTGTTCGTATGCAAAAACATGAAATCCTATAGATAAGGCTTCTCTAATTAGTTCTCCGAATTGTGGATCTTTAGTATAGTAACCAGTTGTTTGAATAGGATATTTTCTAGTGTTGAGTTCAATGTCTTTTTCGTTACCATTAGCTAAAGCTTCTAAACCTAAATGTTTATATCCATGATTATATAGTTTTTGTAATAGCTGCTTGGTAAAGTTTCTGTGTAACGAACTATGATGAGCTTCGTTAATAATGGTAATTTGAGTTTTTGTAGCTTCAGAAGTAATAAAATTTAGAGCATTAGTTGGAGTAAAAGAGTTCTTTATAGAATCTATTTCAGTTGAGGTATAGGTTCTTTCTCTTATAGGAAAAATGGAATCCCATACCCTTAAGGCATCTTTATAATTTCCTTTTGAAGCATAATCAGAAGCTGCAATTTGGAATCTCCATGGTAAAGAATCTTTGGCTAGTTTGTCTTCTATCTCATAATTAAATTTATAAGGTAGTGTATAATTAATTTTTTGTATTATTTCTTGTTTAGTACAACTTGAAAAAATTAAAGTTAAAGAGCAAAAAAATAAGGTGTTTTTTATAAAAATCATTTTTTGTTGGGTATTATTTTTGTAGCAAAAATACTTGATTTTTAAATGTTGAAACTCACCTTAAAAGGGTGATTTTAAAATAAATAAAGCTCATTCTGTTAAAGAAATGAGCTTTAAAAATTGTAATACTTTTACCCTTATAAAGTATTACGGCTAATTAATCACAATTTAATAAAATACAACAGAGATGATTTATGAAATAGTTAAAATAAAGCAGGTTATTTTACTATAATTTTTTGAGAATATGTATCAGTACTTCCATCAGATATGTCTGTTTTTTCACCGTCAAGCCAAAGTTTAGAAGCAAACTTTTTAAATTGATTAGCTTCATGATAACTTACATATACTTTGTTGTTTTTTACAAAAACATTACTGACGAACGAATGATTAATGGCGCCTCCTATGTTAATTACCTCGCCATTTTTCCATAGTTCTGCTGTTCTAATAGCATCTTTTACAAAATTACCAGTTACATACATGTTATCATTCTTTACAAACAAGCTAACAGGTCTAAAAAATTGATCGTTTATAAAGTTAGGTACTTCATTTCCATTTTTCCACAGTTTTGGTAAGTAAGTAGTTCCGTTGTATTCACGACCTAACACATAAACTTCGTTATTGTTAACAACTAAATCGTTAGAAAAAGCATTATAACTACCATCGGTTATATTAGTTGCCACACCGTTTTTCCAGACTGTTACTACATAATGGTTGCCATCAAATACAGTCCCTAAAATGTAGATGTCAGATCCAACAACTTTTATTTTTGTAGGTGTGGCATCGTTTGTACCATCAGTTATGTTTATAGGTTGGTTGTTTTTATATAATACTATTTTAGATGTTTTATTAATATACTCTCTGTATAATAGATATACGTCTGAACCAGAAATAGCTATGTCATGTATATTTGAGTTTATTGGTAACGATAGTTCTTGTCCGTTTTTCCAAACTTTAGTTTTTTCTTCACTGCCTTCAACTTTTTCGGTTCCCAAAATATAAACATCGTTATTGTTTATATACATTCCGATGCCCCAAGAGTCATTTTCTTTATTAGTAATATCAGTAAAGGCACCGTTTTTATATAGTTGAATTACACCATTTTCTTTAGGGCCTTTGTAAGTGTTTTGTAATATGTAAATATCATCAGTTTTAGGTGTTAAATCTTCGGTAGTGTCTTTGCTACATGAGTAGTAAGTGGCGAAAAATAATATTGCTAATAACGATGTTAGTTTTTTCATTTTTATTGAATTAAAATATTTTTTACAAAACTATATTCGTTGGTTTAATTAGCATTCACCCAAAAAGGGTGATTTTTTATAGATTGATTTTTAGAGCTTTTATAAAACTTAAAAATATCACCCTTTTTGGGTGAAGTACTACTTTATTTTAACATTTAGTTTTGCGCTCAAATTTTTAAGTTAAAAGCAATAAAATAAAATGAGAATTAAAAATTACGTAAAAGTATTGCCGTTAGCACTAATAATGTTAACCTCATGCGATAAAAAGGAAGAAGAAATAAACATAGCTCCTGTTATTAAAAATCAAGTTTTTCATATTCCAGAAAACACTACTAGTAGCCAAAAGTTTGCGGATGTAGTTGCTACCGATGTTGATGAAGACGAATTGGTTTTTAGTATTAAAGAAAACGATGCTAATTTGTTTCAAATTTCAGAAAGTGGAGCTTTAAGTGTAGCTGCAGATAAAAGTTTAGATTATGAAACAAAAACGAGTCATAAAATTACGGTAGAAGTAACAGATGGAGATAAATCTGCCACAGCAGAAATTACAATTAATATTACCGATGTATATGAAAATGAGGCACCAGTAATAGAAAGCCAAACATTTACAGTAGCAGAAGATATTACCTATGCAAATCTTATAGGAAAAGTTGTAGCTACAGATTCAAATGCAGGAACAAGTTTAAGTTTTGTTATAAAAGAAGATACTGATAATTTATTCAGCTTGTCTGCAGGTGGAGACTTATACTTAAAAGAAGGGAAAAAGTTAGATTATGAGACTAAAATCGAACATAAACTAACAGTTGAAGTTTCTGACGGGGCTATGACGGCATCAGCAGAAATTACCATTAAAGTTACCGATGTTGTTGAAGATACAGTAGTAAATATACCAGATGCTAATTTTAAACAAGCCTTAGTAAGAAACAATTTAATAAATACTAACAGAGATTCTGAAATTCAGGTAAGTGAAGCAGAGGCTTATAGTGAGTTGTTAAACGTAGGTGGAAAAAATATTGGAGACTTAACTGGTATTGAGTATTTCACCAATATATCTGCGTTATGGGCTTTTGATAATAAACTAACAAGTGTCGATTTGTCTAAAAATGTAAAACTAAAAAAGCTAGCTATTTATGGTAATACATTAAAAAACTTAGATGTATCTAAAAATATTCTTCTAGAAGAGCTACTTATTCACTATAGTGGTATAGAAAATTTGAATATTACAACTTGTACTAAATTGAAAAAACTTGTTGGTTACAACAACGCTATTACGAGTATTAATGTTGCAAATAATGTTGAATTAGAATATATAGATTTATCAGATAATAACTTAACAAGTATAGATGTTACTCAAAATGTAAACTTAAAAAGTTTGGTATTAAGAAGAAACAGTATTAGCGAACTTGATGTAACTAAAAATTCACTATTAGAGTTACTTTATGTTAGAACTAATAAACTTACATCATTAAACCTTAATAACAATACAGAGTTAATTAGTTTAGAGCTTTTAAATAACAAACTAACATCATTAGATGTTTCAAATAACTTAAAAATGATTTATTTGTCTTGTGGTGCTAACTTTTTAACAAGCTTAAGTCTTAGTAACAATGAATTGTTAAAAACTTTAAAAGCAGCTAATAATCAACTTACATCTGTTACCTTTCCAACAAGCTCTAGTTTAGAAGGGATATACTTATCTCAAAACAAATTAGCAACAATAGATGTTTCAAAAATTGATAAATTGAAGGTATTTAGATTTACTGAGAATAGCGAAATAACTTCTATAGATTTATCTAAAAACCCGTTATTAGTTGATGTGATTATTTATAATAATAGTAAGCTAGAAAAAGTAAACTTAGCGAACGGTAATAATGGTAATATTTCTAGTTTTAACAGTCAGACATGTCCTAATTTAACATGTATTCAAGTAGAAGCTCGTTTTTTAATAGATACCACAAAATGGTATAAAGACGATACTGCTAGTTATAGTTATACTGCTTGTCCATAAAAAAAATAATTATTTAAAAGTAAAAAGAGGTGATTTAATCACCTCTTTTTTGTTTTTAATTTAGATTAAAAAGTATTTTTTATAAATTCTATTCAATTCATTAGATTTTGAATTTATTTAGTCAAACTAGTTATAAGGATAGTAAATTGTGCTAAATAATTGAATTAACATAAGTATTAATTAGTGAAATTTTGTTGGTTAGGCTAGAGTTCACCCAAAAAGGGTGATTTTTAAAACGTTATTTTTATCGATATTTGCCTTCCTATTTTTGTGAAATGAAAGCTGTAAAAAGTTGTTTTGTTTGGTGTTTTGTGTTTTCTCTTTTTTTGGGAATGAAACTTAGTGCCCAAAACAATGTTTATAAGCATTATACTACAGAACAAGGTTTACCGCACGATACAACGTACCAAATTATTCAAGATTCTCAGGGTTATATTTGGATTGGTACCGATGATGGCTTGGTAAAGTTTAATGGTGAAACATTTACAACTTTTGGAAGTGAGAAAGGGTTAAACTCAAACTTTGTTATTGATGTTGTTGAAGATGTAAAAAACAAACAATTTTTAATAGCTACTTGGGGTAGAGGAATGCATGTATTGAAAAACGATAGCGTTTTTAAAAAGGAACTTTTAGCTAAAGATTATTCAAAAATAAATAAACTTTACAAGCTAAATGATACGTTAGTGTATTCTGTTAGTGTATCGAACAGGCAAGTGTTATATAATTTAAATACTCATAAAACATATTCTCGTTTTTTAGGTTATGAGAACCAACAATTAGTTTTAAAAGATACCAACAACTTTAAAAAGCAAATTCGCGATGTTAATTGTGAGTTTATTAAAGATAAATTATACGTGTTTGATTCTGAGTTGAATATTGCTACAGAAAATCAAGTAAAAGGACTTTATACTTTTGATGGTAAGAATTATAAAAAAGTAAGTTTTAACGGAACAGATAATCTTTGCCTACATTCCATTACTGAAAAGAACGATTATTTTGTGCTAGCCTCTTATACTACTCTATTTTTTTATGATGGGACTAAGTTCCTTGAAAAAAGAAAACTAAAATTACCAAAAGGAAAAATAATACAAATGCAGTTGCATCAAGGTAAACTGTATTTTGTTTTCATAAATAAAGATAATGGTTTAAGAGAGTTGTATACTTATGATATTCGAAATAATTTTATAACAAATATTTCTGATAAGTTAACAATAAAAAGTTCCATATCAGACTTTTTGTTTGATAAAAAAGGGAATCTTTGGTTTACTACATATGGAAGTGGGGTGTATCAAATACTAAATACAAATAATAGTTTTTACGATGCTAGTTATTTTTTTAATCCAGATTTAAGAGATATAGCTTTTTTAGGTGATAATATAATAACTATAGCACCTAACATTATATATGCTATTGAAAATGATACTGTAGTTATTTCAAAAAGAATTCCTTTTCATACAGAAACTTTCCAGATTCAAAATGAAAAAGAAATAAGCGTAATAATTCCTAATAAATTAGATGAAAGTTACAAGGAAAGATTAGGGCTTTACAATGTGGTTAATAAAAGTCATAATCAGTTTTATTTTAAGTTTTCTAATAAAACAGTTGCTATAACTGGTTTTTCTTTTGTTATAAAAGAAAATAATAAAATAATTAATAAAGGAGAGTTTCATACATTAAAAGAATCATTTATACATAATGCAATTCAGCATAAAAATTACATTTATGCTGTATTTGGACGTTTAGGAATCTTTAGGTTAAATGTGATAACAGGTGAATTAATAAACTGGACTAAAAGCTTAGGGATTGATGCTAATATGTTTATTGATATAGAAGAAAAGGGAAATTCTCTTTGGGTAGCAGCCAATAATGGAGTGTATAAAGTATCAAATAATGATGTTATTCAATACACCGTAAGAAATGGGTTGTTAAGTAATCATATAAACGACCTTTTTGTAGATGTGCATAATATTCTTTGGGTAGCAACTCAAAAAGGATTAAATGTTTTAAAAGATGGCAATTTTTACAGTATTGATAAGAACTTAGGACAAAAATCGCTTTCGGTAAAAAAAATAACAGAGTTTAATAATTATCTATATGCTGCCGGTAATAAAGGGTTATTTATGTTTGATAATTTACATCCTTTCAAAAAGCAATCATATACTTATTTGAAAGTAAGTCAACAATATACAGGTTTTAATGTAGAAACGATAAACTTTGTAAATCCTAGTACAGTTAAAATTCAATATAAATTAAATGAAGATAAATGGAAAGAAACTTCGGATTCTAAATTAGAGTTTAAAAATTTAAATGAAGATAACTATAATCTAGTTTTTAGATATAAAGATGGTTTAAGTGATTGGAGCTATACACAACCATATAAATTTAAAATAGCAAAAGCTTGGTATAAGCAATTGTGGTTTTATGTTTTATGTATTCTTAGTAGCTCAAGTATCATAGTATTATTGGTTTATAATCAGCTTGTGAAAGCTCGAAAAAAGAATAAAATTTTTCAAAAAACAATTCATGAAAGAGAAAAATTACAAGAAGATTTGAGAAATGTACGCCATCAAATAGCGCAAGATTTTCATGATGATCTAGGGAATAAATTAGCAAGTATCTCTATGTTGTCTAATTTATCACTTAAAAAAACAGAAAAAGAAAGTAATTTATATCCTAGTTTACATCAAATTAATAAAGATGCTAACTTCTTATATTTAGGAATGCGAGATTTTGTGTGGTCTTTAGATTATAAGAATAACAGGTTAAGAGAAGTTCAAATGTATTTGAATGACTTTGGCGAAAAACTATTTGAATATTCTAGTATCAATTTTAAGAGTACAAACAATGTTGCAAAATTAGATGTAACACTACCACATTATTGGAATAAACAATTGGTGCTAGTGTTTAAAGAAGCCATGACAAATACCTTAAAGCATAGCAAGGCTACTGAAGTTTTGTTTTCAGTACATTTAAATCAGAATATGTTAGAAATTAAATTAGAAGATAATGGTGTTGGAGTTGATTTAGAATCTGTTATTAGGAAGAATGGCTTGCGAAATATGCAAGAGAGAATTAAGTTAATTAATGGAGAATTGAGTTTTAAAACAATAAATGGTTTTAATGTTTGGTTTAAAGGGAATATTGATAGATAAGATGAAAAAAGTAGTAATTATTGAGGATAATGAAAGTTTATTAATTTCTTTTAAAGAAATAGTGAACTCTTCTAATGAGTTTGCTGTAATAGGTGCCTTTTCTAATTGTGAGGATGCGCTTTTGTATTGTAAAACTAATGAACCAGATATTGTTTTAATCGATATAAAGTTACCAGGGATTAATGGTATTGAAGGAGTAAAAAGATTTCACTATCAAAATCCAGAAGCAAAAAGTATGGTAATTTCTGTGTATGAAGACTCTGATTATATTTTTGAGGCATTATCAGCTGGAGCGATTGGTTACTTGACAAAAAATACAAGTCCAGAAGAATTGATAAACGCTCTAAAACAAATTAAAAATGGAGGTTCGCCCATGAGTGGAAATATAGCTCGAAAGGTGATAGCATATTTTCAAGTTCCTAAGTATAAAGAATTGACAGTGAGAGAGAACGAAGTTGTGAAATTATTAGCTAAAGGAAAAAGTTATGCAATGATTGCAGAAGATTTAAGCTTGTCGATTAATACAATTAAAACACATACACGTAACATCTACGAAAAATTACACATAAGTAAAAGAGAAGAGTTAATAGATAAATTAGGGGCTTTATAAGTTGTGTAATTGAAATTAAGATTAATAATACTAAAAAACCCGAACAAATTTGTTCGGGTTTTTATCGTGGTGCCTCCAGGAATCGAACCAGGGACACAAGGATTTTCAGTCCTTTGCTCTACCAACTGAGCTAAGGCACCAGTTTGCTTTTAAAAGTAACATCTTTAAAATAAAACTCGCAACTTGCGCTACGAGTTTTATTGTGGTGCCTCCAGGAATCGAACCAGGGACACAAGGATTTTCAGTCCTTTGCTCTACCAACTGAGCTAAGGCACCAGTTGCTACTTTCGTTAAGCGGATGCAAATATACAATCGTTTTTTAATTATACAAAGTAAAAACTTTAAAAAAATGTAACGTAAATTTACGTCCTCTAAGAAATGTAATATGTACTTAATCATTGATGCTGGTAATACACGAGTTAAAGTAGCTGTCTTTGAAATAGATACCCTAAAAGAGGTTTTTGTTTTTGAGAAAACTAATATTATTCCTGAACTCGAAAAAATAATTTCAAAATATTCAATATCTAATAGTATTGTGTCATCAGTAACTACTTTTTCTGAAAAAGTGAAGACAAGAGTTGAAGCATTATTGAATCCTGTTTTTTTAAATTCTGAAACAAAAGTTCCCTTTGTTAATAAATATAAAACACCAAAAACATTAGGAGTAGATAGAATTGCATTAGCTTCTGCAGCGGTAAAAATGTATCCTAATAAAAATGTATTGGTGCTAGATGCAGGTACTTGTATTACTTATGATTTTGTTACAAAAAAAGGAGAATATTTAGGAGGAGCTATCTCACCAGGTATCCAAATGAGGTACAAAGCATTACATGAATTTACGGCTAAATTACCTTTGTTAGAACCTAGTAAACTTGAAAGTTTTATTGGAGTTGATACAAATACTTCAATACATTCGGGGGTTATTAATGGAATATCTAAAGAAATTGACGGAATAATTAAACAATATCAAAAAAAGTATTCAGATTTAACAGTAGTTTTAACAGGAGGGGATACATATTTTTTGTCAAAACAATTAAAAAGTGTCATATTTGCCCATCCAAATTTTGTTTTGGAAGGATTACATACTATTTTGACACATAACTTAGCGAATGATTAAGAGATTAATATTAGGAGCTTTTGTATTTACTACAACAGCAATACTAGCACAAAAAAACAGTGCTTCACCATACTCTTACTTTGGAATAGGAGAGAATTTTGAAGCAGTAACAGTTGAGCAAGCTTCTATGGGGGGAATTGGTGTAGCGATGAAAAACAATCAACACTTAAATTTTATAAACCCAGCAGCAAATGCTGATTTAAGAGCAGCTACTTATGCAATAGGAGGTAGTTTGACATTTTTAACAGTAAAAGAAGGAAATGAGTCTCAAACAGGGAATTCAACGAATTTAAGGTATATAGCACTTGGTTTTCCTGTAGGAAAGAAAGCCGGTGTTTCTGTTGGGTTACAACCGTTTTCATCTGTAGGGTATTCTTTGTTTGATGATAGTAATCTAGAAGATGTTACATTGTTTAACGGAGAAGGAGGAGCTAACAAAATATATGCTAGTTACGGTATTTATGCATATAAAGGTTTGTCTTTAGGTGTAGAAGCAGGTTTTATTTTTGGAAACATAGAAAATAGTGTTTTAAATCAGAGAGCCAATGTAGCATTAGCAACTAAGCATGAAGAATCTTTTAATGTAAGAGGTGGACAGTTTAAGTTAGGAACACAATATAAAACGGAATTAAAAAACAAATTGCAGTTGTCTGCAGGGGCTTCTTTTACATTGTCGACAGATTTATCTGTTAAAGGTTCTGAAAAAATGTATTCATTATCATTTAATAATTCAAATCAAGAAGTACCTAGAGAAGAAATTTTTAATAGGTCTTTAACAGGAAATATTAATGTGCCATTAAAAAGTGTATATGGCATAGGTTTAGGAAAAGAAAATAAATGGTATGTAGGAGTTAATCAACAATTTCAAAGTGCCTTAGGAAGTAATAGTGTTTTTATAGCAGATGGCCAATCTCATAAATATGATGATTCAAGCAAGTTTTCTATAGGAGGGTATTATATTCCAAAAATAAATTCTATTTCGAGTTACTGGGATAGAGTAACGTACAGAGCAGGTTTGCGTATAGAAGACACTGGACTATTAGTGAAAACAACAGATAATTTTGAAGCAGTAAAAGACTTTGGCATAAATGTTGGTTTAGGGTTACCATTACCAAGACAGTTATCAAACCTAAACCTAGGCTTTGAGTATGGTCAAAGAGGAACAACTAACAATAACTTAATAAAAGAGAACTATTTTAACGTAAGATTAAGTTTATCTTTGAACGATATTAATTGGTTCCACAAGAATAAAATAGATTAACAAAAACCGATAATGATGAAAAAAATTACGTATTTACTAACAGGATTATTTTTGTTTGTAGCCGTAAATGGAGTTAAAGCACAAGCAAGTCAAGAGTGCCATATTAAGTACAATCTTTTTAAAGGTGATGCGACTACCAAAAAATATGCACAAGCTAAACCTAATTTAGAATATTTGTTAGATAACTGTGCTGGTTTATCTATTAATATTTACAAGTATGGGGCTAAAGTAGCTGAAAACTTAAAGGATCCTGTTTTAGCTAAGAAAGTATACGAAACAAGGTTAGTTAACTTTCCTGATACAGATCCAGCAAAAGCACACAGTGACTATGCAGATTTTTTAATTGAAAATAAATTGGCGTCAGATGAAGAAGTCTTTAAAATCTTAGAAAAAGGATATAAGGCTGGAGCTAAAGATATGGGAGTAAAAAATATCTTCAGATATTTCCAAATGATAGCAGATAAGTACCAAGATACAAATCCTCAAAAAGTTTTTGATACCTATGATGATGTGATGGAATCTGTAGATGAGAAGTTAGAAGATTACAGTAAGAAGATAGCAAAATTACAAGAGAAGGATTCTGTAGGGACTATTACTGCTAGA
Organism: Tenacibaculum sp. 47A_GOM-205m; assembly: GCF_000518405.1. Classification (NCBI taxonomy): domain Bacteria; kingdom Pseudomonadati; phylum Bacteroidota; class Flavobacteriia; order Flavobacteriales; family Flavobacteriaceae; genus Tenacibaculum; species Tenacibaculum sp. 47A_GOM-205m. The sequence continues at coordinate 24,692 of NZ_JADN01000003.1, forward strand.
GAGAAAAAAAACTTAAGAGCTTATACGATTAACTCAGGATTATTGGGTCAAGTTGAAGGAGGTTTAGATGCTAAAATTTCTAAAATCGCTACTTGTGAAAGATTAATTCCAATCTATTCTAGAGATTTTGAGTCTAAGAAAGCAGATGGTGTTTGGTTAAAAAGAGCAGTATCAAGAATGTATAATAAAGAGTGTACAGCTGATCCATTATTTGAAAAGTTAGCTAACGAATATGCTAAAGTAACTCAATCTGCAGATGCTTATAACTTCTTAGCAGGAGTTTTAGCTAAGCATGGAGATAAGAGTGGAGCTGCTGAAATGAGAAAGAAAGCTTTCGATTTAGAAACAGATCCATTTAAAAAGGCTAAGTACAAGTTAAGAGAAGCACAAAGTGCTAGCGGAAGCAGAGCAAGAGCTTTAGCTTATGAGGCATTAAAGTATAATCCTAATATGGGTAAAGCATATTTATTCATTGCAAGCTTATATCAAAGAAGTGCAAACTCTTGTGGTAGTGATGAGTTCGAGAAAAGAATGGTATATGTGGCAGCTTTAAACAAAGCAATTAAAGCAAACCAAGTAGATCCAGGATGTGGTGCAGGAAGATATATTTCTAGTTATAAAAAGAATGTACCATCTAAAAAATTAATTTTCCAAAAAGGTATGGCTTCTGGAGCAAGCTATAGAGTAGGATGTTGGATTGGAGAAACTGTTCGTGTACCTTAATAAACTGTAATGCTTAAAAAAGCAAAACATATATATAATAACATTGCTACCATTTGTTTGGTGGCAATGTTTTTTTCTTGTACTAATTCAAAAAAAGAGGTACGAGATTTTTTAGCTGATAAAAATTTACCTGTAGGTTCTGCCGTAGACATTTATCATGTGCATAAAGATTCAGGTAGAATAACATCAAAAACTAAAGCTCCTGTGTTTTATGATTTTTCTAATAGAAAAGATCATCCTTATAAAGAATTTCCAAAAGGAATAGAAATTATCACAATTGATAAAACAGGAACAGACTCCACTACTATTTCAGGAAATTATGCATTAACTTTCGACAAAACTAAGGTGTCTGAAATTAGAGGGAATGTAGTGATTATGAACCATTCAAAACAAACAAAACTAGAAACCAATCAGTTGTTTTGGGATCAAAATGAACATTATTTCTTTACCGAAGATGGTTTTCGTTTTACTACACCTGAAAGTATAATTAACGGTTTCGGGTTTGAATCTAATGAAGATTTAACTAAATGGATGGCTAAAGATATTACAGGAGATATAGAAACAACACAAAAAGACATATAATGAACACACTTTGGAAATATTTACAATACGGATATCTTGTTGTAGGAATCATCTTTTTTGTTGAAGGAATTTTAAAATGGAATTCAGATAAAGAGCAAGCGTTTATTATGTTTGGTTTTGCTATCTTTATCATATTAATTTTCTTTTTTAAAAGACATTTTAGAAGAAAAGTACAAGAAAGAAATAAACAACGTTAATGCAGCCTGAGGTCGTAATTATTTTTGTGTCTATTCTATTTTCAGCCTTTTTTTCTGGGATGGAAATAGCCTTTATATCGGCAAATAAACTTCATATAGAGTTAGAAAAGAAACGAGAGGGTATAGTACCTACAATCTTAACAAAACTAACCGAGAAATCTTCCAAGTTTATTACCACTATGCTCGTGGGTAACAATGTAGCTTTAGTAGTGTACAGTTACTTTATGGGAGAGTTGTTAATGGGATGGTTTCAATCGTTTTTACCTTCGGATTATACAGTAGTAAATTATGTGTTATCTGATATTAGTTTGCTTACTCAAACGCTAATTTCAACAATAATTATATTAGTAACAGCAGAGTTTTTACCAAAAGCTATTTTTAGAATTTATGCGAATGAAATCTTGAAGTTTTTTGCTGTTCCTGCATACGTTTTTTATGTGTTTTTTTACGGAATTACATGGGTAATTACCAAAGTGTCTGATTTTTGTTTACGTGTTTTTTTCAGAACAAATGAAGATGAAATTCAAACTGAGTTTAGTAAAGAAGAACTAGGAAATTATATTTCTGAACAGTTAGATGCAGGGAGTGATGATGAAGAAGTAGATTCAGAAATACAAATATTTCAAAATGCATTAGAGTTTCATAAGGTAAAAGCTCGTGAAATTATGGTACCTAGAACAGAAATTGTTGCGGTAGATTTGCATGAATCAGTTAGTAATTTGAAAAAAATGTTCATTGCCACTGGTTTGTCAAAAATATTAGTTTATAAGAATTCATTAGACGATATTTTAGGGTATGTAAACGCTTTTGAGTTGTTTAAAAAACCGAGAACAATTAAATCTATTTTATTACCAGTAGAGTTTGTGCCTGAGTCTATGATTATAAACGATGTGCTTAACGGCTTAATAAAAAAACGTAAAAGCATAGCTGTGGTTGTAGATGAATATGGAGGAACTTCAGGTATTATTACAGTAGAAGATATTGTTGAAGAATTGTTTGGTGAGATAGAGGATGAACACGATACACAACAGTTGTTAGAAGAAAAAATTAGTGAAAACGAATATAACTTTTCAGCACGTTTAGAAGTAGATTATTTAAACGAAGAGTATGGGTTAAATATTCCTAAAGAAGAAGCCTATGAGACTTTAGGAGGTTTTATTTTAAATTATACAGAAACCATTCCTCAACAAGACGAAATTTTACATATTGAAAACTTTCAAATAAAAATACTAAAAGTAAGTGCCACTAAAATTGATGATATTTACTTTAAGGTAATGAATAAAGGAGATTAACATATCAGTATTTCTCTAGAGAACTCCCTCAAAAACAGCGTAAAAAAACATTGCATTATTTACTTTGAAATTGTATTTTCGCACACTGTTAATAAAATAAATGACGTATGGCAATTTTATCGAAAATTAGAGAACGCTCAATGTTCTTAATTCTTGTAATTGGTTTAGCACTTTTCGCTTTTGTATTAGACCCTTCTACAATATCAGATTTTTTTAGTGCAAATAAGGTAAACGAAATAGGTGCAGTAAACGGCGAAAGTATTTCTCGTCAGGAGTTTGCAGAAGCCTTGGAAGCTTATAAAGCACAAAATGGTAATAGAATTTCTGAAATGCAAGCTGCCAAAATAGTTTGGGAAAGCTTGATTCGTCAAAAAATTTATGAGAAGCAATTAGAAGAAGCAGGAATTACAGTTGGAGAAGCTGATATTATGAATGCTTTATATGAGACTCCTAATGTACAAAATGACCCAAGATTTTTAACTTCGGGTATTTTCGATAAAAATAAGTTAAAAGAACATTTAGCTACCATTAGAGAAGAAAATGGTCAAGAATGGGCTGCATGGCAGAACTACATGGCTTCTTTAAAAAGCAATATAGAAAAAACTACATATGATAAATTAGTAGCTGCTGGTTTAGGTGCTTCTTTAAAAGAAGGAGAGGCTCAATACCTAACTGAAAATACTAAAGTTTCAGGAAAGTATGTTTACGTACCGTATTCAACTATAGCTGATAGTTTAGTAACATTAAAGAAAAGTGATATAGAAAACTATATCAATAAACATCAAGATGCTTATCAAGTAGAGGCTTCAAGAGATATTAACTTCGTTAAGTTTAATATTGAGCCAACAACTGAAGATGAAGAAGCTCTTAAAGCAGAAGTAGCAAGTTTAATTGAAGATTCAGAAGTAAATAATACTTCAGTAAAAGGATTAAAAAATGCTACGAACTACCACGAATTTTTAGAAGAAAATAACTCTGACTTAGGTTTAGATACTAACTATAAATTCAAGGTTCAAGTTCCACAAGTAATCGCTGAGGATATTTTTAACGGAAAAGAAGGAGATGTTTTCGGTCCATACAAAGATGCAGGTTTTTTCAAGTTATCTAAAATTACAGAAGTAAAACAATTACCAGATTCTGCACAAGCAAGTCATATTTTAATTCCTTTTATGGGATCTGCTGCTGCTGATGCTACAGTAGTAAAATCAGAAGAAGAAGCAAAGGCAACGGCTGATAGTTTATTAGCGGTAGTTAAAGCGAATAAGTCTAAGTTTGCAGATTTAGCTAAAGAAATGTCGTCAGATCAAGGTTCAGCTGAAAAAGGTGGATTCTACGATTGGTTTGCTTATAACAGAATGGTACCTTCTTTTAGAGATTTTGTTTTTGAAGGAAAAACAGGAGATATGGGAGTGGTAAAGTCTCAATTCGGATTCCACGTAATTAAAATAGATGGACAAAAGAACTTCCAGCCAGTAGTAAAATTAGCTACTTATGGACGTAAGATTGAAGCTTCAGAAGAAACTGAAGATGCTGTATTCCAAAAAGCTGAAACATTTGCATTAGAATTAGCAAATGGAAAAGCTTTTGAAGAAGTAGTTAAAGAGAAAAACTTAACTTCATTACCAGCTGTAGGGTTAAAGTCTTTAGATGAAAATGTACCAGGTGTTGGCAACGAAAGACAAATTATTACTTGGGCTTTTGAACCAGAAACTGAAGAAGGAAGCTATAAACGTTTTGATGTTGAAGGAGGATACATCGTAGCGGTATTAACAGCTAAAACAGCGAAAGGCTTAATGCCGGTTGATAAGGCAATTGCTACAGTTCGTCCTATTTTAACAAACGAAAGAAAAGCTAAGATGATTGAAGATAAGATGAGCGGATCTACTTTAGAAGAAATCGCTAAATCTGCAAGTCAATCAGTAAGAGTAGCAACTGATGTTAACTTACAATCACCAACTATTTCTGGTGTAGGTTTTGAACCTAAAGTAGTAGGAGCAATGATTAACGCTAAAGAAAATGAAGTTGTTAAAAATGTAGCGGGTGATAAAGGTGTGTTTGCTTTTGTAGTAGAAAAGAAAGAAGAGCCAACAGCATTACCTAACTACGATACTTTTAGAAAGCGTATTGCTGCTGAAAGACAAAACAAAGTATTCCAAATGTATGAGGCGGTTAAAAAAGCGTCTGATATTGAAGATAACATGAGTTCTTTCTACGGAATTCAATAAGAAATAACGTCATACAAATAAAAAATCCCGAACTATTTAGTTCGGGATTTTTTTATATTATTCCATCTTTAATTTTAAACTTAAATTAGAAACATCGTTTTTCAACTTTTTGAGATCTTTTGTTCTATTTTTTTGAATATTGTAGTATGATATATTAGTTGGAGATTCATCGTTTAATAACAAACTATTTATTAAAATTTTAAACCAGCTTTTCCGAACATCTTTATTATCAGTCTTAAATGATAGTTTATTAATTTGAGATTTAGTTTCTTTTGGAAGTTCACTCTCATTTACCATATTAATAAACCTTTCTAGTTCAATACTCAATTGATTGATTTCATCGTAACTAACCTCTTTATCTCTTAAGTGCCTGTCACATTCGTTAGAAATATATTTTAAATATTTATGAATAGTTTCCAATGTCAAATTTATAATACCTTTTAAGAGAATAATTCTTGTTTTTTATATTAACGAAGTTAATTGAAGTAAAACAAAAAAGCAACCTCAAACGAGATTGCCTTTTTAAGTATATTTTAAAGCTTTTTATTAAGCGTTTAATGGTTTACCATCCCAAGCTGCTTTAGCTGCTTCTTTTATAGCTTCAGAGTATGTTGGGTGTCCATGACAAATACGAGCTAAATCTTCCGAAGAAGCTCTGTATTCCATTGCAACGGCAGCTTCCATAATTAAGTCAGCAACACGAGCACCTACCATGTGAACTCCTAATACTTCATCTGTATTTTTATCAGCTAATACTTTTACAAATCCATCTAAATCTCCACTTGCACGAGAACGACCTAATGCACGCATAGAGAATTTTCCAACTTTGTAATCAACCTTAGCTTCTTTTAATTCATCTTCTGTTTTACCAACAGCCGCTACTTCTGGCCAAGTGTAAACAATACCAGGAATTAAGTTATAATCGATATGAGGCTTTTGTCCAGCTAAATATTCAGCAACCACAACACCTTCTTCTTCTGCTTTGTGTGCTAGCATTGCTCCGCGAACAACATCACCAATAGCATAAATATTAGAAACGTTAGTTTGTAAATGATCATTTACTTCAACCATTCCTCTTTCAGTAACTTTAACACCCGCTTTTTCTAAAGCTAATCCTTCAGTATACGGACGACGACCTACTGAAACTAAACAGTAATCACCAGTAAAAGTAACCTCTTCGCCTTTTTTATTAGTAGCTTTTACCACAACTTTGTCACCATTTCTTTCAACAGAAGTTACACCGTGGCTAGCATTAATTTTCATACCTTGTTTCTTTAAAACCTTAGTAAGTTCTTTAGAAACATCTTTATCCATAGTAGGGGTAATTGTTGGAGCATACTCGATAACAGTTACATCAGCACCTAAACGCTTATAAACTGAACCTAACTCTAAACCAATAACACCACCACCAATAACTAATAAGTGCTTAGGAACTTCAGGAAGTTTTAAAGCTTCAGTAGAAGTTATTACACGCTCTTTATCAATAGTAATAAAAGGTAAAGAAGATGGTTTAGAACCAGTAGCTATTATAATGTTAGTACCTTCAATTACTTCTTCAGTACCATCATTTTTTGTGATTTTTACGTGTGTAGCATCTTCAAAAGAACCTAAACCTTCGTAAACCTCAATATTGTTTTTATCCATTAAATATTTGATACCTCCAGTAGTAGTTTCTACTACATTTGCTTTACGAGCTACCATTTTTCCGAAGTCAAAAGAAGGCTTCTCAACAGAGATACCATGCTCTTCGAAATGATTTACTGCATCATAGTAATGGTGCGAAGAATCTAATAAAGCTTTTGAAGGAATACATCCAACATTTAAACAAGTTCCACCTAAAGTTGAGTACTTTTCGATAATAGCAACTTTAGAACCTAATTGAGCGGCTCTGATAGCAGCAATGTACCCTCCTGGACCAGAACCAATAACGATTAAATCGTATTTCATGAGTTGTGTTTTATTTTTTCATAAATAATGAAGCACAAAAATACAATTATTTGTCGATAAATTTAGTTTTCATATCTTTAAAACTTAAATTCGTTGTATGAAAGTTTTCAAAAAAATTATAGGACTATTATTAATACTATTGGTAATAGCGCAGTTTTTTCAACCAGAAAAAAATCAAGGAGAAATAACTACAGTTGAAGCTTTTATAAAAGAAACCAAACCAAATGATCAGGTGCACAAAATATTAAAAACAGCATGTTTTGATTGTCACAGTAATTCAACTCGTTATCCTTGGTATAGTAGTATTACACCAGTTAACTATTGGTTAGCTGACCACGTAAACCATGGAAAAGAAGAATTGAATTTTTCTGAATGGGCTACTTATTCCTTAAAAAGAAAAGAACATAAAATGGAAGAAGTTTGGGAGGAAGTAGAAAAAGGAAAAATGCCATTAGATTCTTATACTTGGACACATGCCGATGCTCGTTTAACTAAAGAAGAAGTTGAGCAAGTAATTAACTGGGCTAAAAGTGTACAAGGTGATTACAAAATGCAGCTAGCGAACTAAATTAATGCAACAACTTTTAATAATTGGATATGTTTGGATAGAAAAAACTACAGGAGCTGGTAACCGAATGTTACAGTTACTTAATGTTTTTAAAAACCAAAACTATGCCATTACTTTTGCAACACCTGCCCAAAAAACTGAAAACTCTTTAAATTTAGCAGAGTTGGGAGTTGAGGAGAAATCGATTGAATTGAATTCAAGTTCTTTTGATGATTTTATTAAAGAACAGCAACCAGATGTTGTGTTGTTCGATCGTTTTATGATGGAAGAACAATTTGGTTGGCGTGTAGCTGAACATTGCCCGGAAGCTTTACGAGTTTTAGATACAGAAGATTTACATTTTTTACGTAAAACACGCCATCAACAATTAAAAAAAGGAAAACAATTTTCTATAGAAGCATTGTTGAATTCGGATGAAGCAAAACGAGAAATCGCTGCTATTTTACGTTGTGATATGAGTTTGATTATTTCAACTTACGAAATGCAGTTATTGAAAGACGTTTTTAAAGTTGATGAATCTATACTATATCATTTACCTTTTTTGTTGAATTCAATTGATGAAAAAGTAGTGAAAAAATGGAAGTCGTTTGAAGAACGAAAACATTTTGTGTTTATAGGTAACTTTTTTCATGCTCCAAATGTCGATGCTGTTTTACAATTAAAAACAATTTGGAAAACGATAAGAAAGCAATTACCAGAGGCAGAATTACATATTTACGGAGCCTATGCTACGCAGCAAATTCAGCAATTGCATAAACCAAAAGAAGGATTTATTATAAAAGGTTTTGCAGAAGATGCGCTCGAAGTAGTTAAAAATGCTAGAGTAGTTTTAGCGCCAATTCGTTTTGGAGCTGGAATTAAAGGGAAATTAACAGAAGCAATGGAATGTGGTACTCCAAGTGTTACTACTTCAATAGGTGCAGAAGGCATGCATGGAAATTTACCTTGGAACGGATTTATAGAAAATGATTTTGAGAAGTTTGCCAACAAAGCTATAGAGTTATATACTTATGATATTCTTTGGAAAAAGTCTCAACAAAAAGGAATTGCAATTATCAATTCGATATATGATAAAGAAAAATTAGCTTTTTCTTTTGTAAACAAAATAAAAGAAATCCAAGAAAACCTTGAAACACATCGTACACAAAATTTTCTTGGAAGTTTGTTACAACATCAAACCTTACAGGCTACAAAATTTATGAGCAAGTGGATTGAGGAAAAGAATAAATAATTACGAATTATGAATTTAAAATTATTTTAAGAGTCCAGCGCGTCTTAATAAAGCATCTGGTTTTGGCTCTCTTCCTCTAAAACGTTTGTATAATTCCATAGGCTCTTCTGTTCCTCCTTTAGATAATACGTTGTTTTTAAATTTATCTGCAACCTCTTTGTTAAAAATACCTTCCTCTTTAAAATATTCAAAAGCATCAGCATCTAACACTTCTGCCCATTTGTAAGAGTAATATCCAGCTGAGTATCCGCCTTGAAAAATATGAGAAAAAGAAGTACTCATACAGTTTTCTGCTACATCAGGATATAATTTAGTTTCTGCGAAAGCATTCGTTTCAAATTCTTTAACATTAGTAATTGTTTCAGGAGAATCTCCAGAGTGCCAAGACATATCTAATAATCCGAAGCTTAATTGACGCAGGGTTTGCATTCCTTCATGGAAACTTGCAGATTCTTTAATTTTCTCAACATATTCCATAGGAATAACCTCACCTGTCTCATAATGTTTTGCAAATAACTCCAACGCTTCTTTTTCGTAACACCAGTTTTCTAAAACTTGGCTAGGTAACTCTACAAAATCCCAAGAAACAGAAGTTCCTGATAAGCTTTTATATGTCGTATTTGCAAGCATTCCGTGTAAGGCGTGACCAAACTCGTGGAATAAGGTAGTAACCTCGTTAAAAGTTAATAAAGAAGGTTTAGTCTGCGTAGGTTTGGTAAAGTTACAAACGATAGAGACTTGTGGTCTTTCGTTAGTATCGTTACTCATGTATTGTGATTTATAAGAAGTCATCCACGCACCATTACGTTTTCCTGGTCTTGGATGAAAATCTGCATAGAAATACGAAACAAAATTACCATCAGTATCTGTTACAGCATACGTTTTTACATCTTCATGATACTTGTCAATAGTGTCAATTTCTTCAAACTGTAAATTATACAATTTGTTAGCAACAGTAAACACACCATCAATTACATTTTCTAACTTAAAGTAAGGTTTTAGTAACTCTTGATCTAAGTTAAATAACTCTTTTTTTAGTTTTTCAGAATAGTAAGCACCGTCCCATTTTTGCAGTTGGTCAATTCCATCCAATTTTTTAGCATACGCTTCTAAGTTTTTAAACTCACGTTGTGCAGCAGGTTTGGCCTTTTCTAATAGCTCATTTAAAAACTCCATTACTTTTTCAGGAGTTTCAGCCATACGCTCTTCTAATACAAAATGAGCGTGGGTTTTATAACCTAATAGATTGGCACGTTTATGACGTAGGGTTACAATGTCTTTTACAACTTGTTCATTGTTATATTCATTTTGCTGAAACCCTTTTTTACCAAAAGCTATTGCTAACTTTTTTCTCAACTCTCTATTATCAGCATAGGTCATAAAAGGAATATAGCTTGGATAATCTAAGGTAATCATCCAACCCTCTTTACCTTTCGAATTAGCAAGTTCTTTAGCAGCTTCTTTAGCGCTTTCTGGTAAACCAGCTAAATTATCTTCATTGGTAATTAATAATTCAAAAGCATTGGTTTCAGCCAATACATGTTCTCCAAACTGTAGTGATAATTTTGCTAACTCAGCATCAATTTTGCGAAGTTCAGCTTTATCATCTTCATTTAAATTCGCTCCGTTACGCGCAAAACTTTTGTATTGCTTATCTAGCAGCATTTCTTGTTCAGGAGTCAGGTTTAAATCAGATAATTGATCGTATACGTTTTTTACACGTTTAAACAATTCTTCATTTAAAATCATGTCGTTTCTAAACTCACTTAACCAAGGCGAAATATCTTTCGCTATTTTTTGAATTTCTTCATTTGTTTCAGCAGAGTTTAAGTTGAAAAAGATAGAAGTAGCTCTATCCAACGTATTACCAGTATTATCTAAAGCAACCGTAGTGTTTTCAAAAGTTGGAGCTTCAGGATTCTCTACAATAGCATTAATTTCATTTGTTGCTATTTGTATAGCTTCCTTTATAGCGGGTTTATAATCTTCTTCTTTAATTTGAGAAAAAGGGGGAGTATTAAAATCTTGTAAAAGTGGATTTTTAGTCATGAAAATTTAGTTTAAAAAATTGAAGAAACCTCACAAATAATAAATCTGTGAGGTCTTCAAGTTAATATTGTACTAAGGTACTTATTTTTTTACTCTTTCAGAAGCTTGTTCAACTTTCAGTTTTAAGCCTTCTTTATAAGCGATTATTTTGTCTAATACACATTTGTCTGAAGCTCCAATAATTTGAGCAGCTAAGATACCCGCATTTTTAGCTCCATCTAAAGCAACTGTAGCCACAGGAACACCTCCTGGCATTTGAAGAATAGATAAAACAGAATCCCAACCATCAATAGAGTTTCTACTTTTTACAGGAACTCCAATTACTGGTAACGGACTCATACTAGCTACCATTCCAGGTAAATGAGCAGCACCTCCAGCACCAGCAACAATAACTTGTACGCCACGCTTGTGTGCATTATTAGCGTAATCGAATAATTTTTCAGGAGTTCTGTGTGCAGATACAATATCTACTTCTACTTGAATATCAAAACTCTCTAAAATATCAATTGCTTCTTGCATAATTGGAAGATCTGAATCGCTTCCCATGATAATTCCTACCATAATTTTATGTTTTTGTCATCTCGAGCGTAGTCGAGTGTTTATTTTGCTATTACCTTAATAGTTTCTTTTACTTGTTGAGCGACTTTTCTCGCTTCATTTATATCTTCATTAACAATAGTTACGTGTCCCATTTTACGGAAAGGTTTGGTTGTCTTTTTTCCGTAGATGTGAGGGGTAACTCCGTCAATCTTTAAAATTTCTTCGATGTTTTCATATACTACATCACCAGTATAGCCTTCAGCACCAACTAAGTTCACCATGATTCCGGCTACTTTACTTTCGGTATTTCCTAATGGAAGGTTTAAAATACTACGTAAATGTTGTTCAAATTGACTAGTATAACTTGCTTCAATTGAATAATGCCCTGAATTGTGAGTTCTAGGGGCAGCTTCGTTTACTAAGATGTTGTCATCTTTAGTTTGAAACATTTCCACAGCTAACAAGCCAACAAAATCAAAAGCATCAGCAACTTTTAAAGCAACTTCGCGCGCTTTTTTGGCAACTGCATCCTCAATTCTTGCAGGACAAATTACATATTCTACTTGATTAGCTTCTGGATGAAATTCCATTTCAACTACAGGATAGGTTTTGGTTTCCCTGCTTGCATTTCTTGCAACAATAACAGCTAATTCATTTTTAAAAGGAACTAGTTTTTCAGAAATACACTCACCAGTAGGTAGGTTTTCTAAATCGCTGATGGCACGAACAATTTTTACCCCATTACCATCATATCCAAATCGAGCAGATTTCCATACAAAAGGAAACGTAACAGCATCGTTACTAATAGCGTGTTTTAACTCTTCTAAAGAAGTAAACCTAGAAAAGTCAGCCGTAGGGATATTATTGTCGTGATAAAACACCTTTTGGTGTGCTTTATTTTGAATAGTTCTTAAGTTTTTAGGCTTTGGAAAAATGGTTACCCCTTCAGCTTCTAAAGCATCTAAAGCATCAATATTTACGTTTTCAATTTCTATGGTTAACAAATCTACTTGTTTTCCAAAATTGTAAACAGTATCATAATCCAATAAATCTCCTTGATGAAATTCGTTACATATCTGAGCACAAGGAGCGTCAGCATTTCCGTCTAAAATAACAGTATAGATATCGAATTTTTGCGTTTCGGTAAGTAACATTCTTCCTAATTGGCCGCCTCCTAGAACACCCAATTTAAAGTTTGAAGAAAAGTAGTTTTTCACGATAAATGTGTTAATTGTGTTGTTGTTGCTGCAAAAATAAGAATCTAATTGTTAGTACAAATAGTATTAACGAGATATTCTTAATCGATTTCCACTTAAAGGAGTAGCAAAATACATTAATGCTGAGCAACCTTTTCCATCTTCAGGAGCCCCTCCATGTAAACGGTTGTATAATTTACCATCACACTGACATTCTATAAGGAGTCCATCATAAGTCATAGGAGAACTACAATCTCTTTCAGGGCACTGTAGGTCAAAAGCACGAAAATCATTGTTGTTCAAATTTAAAATTAAAATATCTCTTCCTGCGATATAATTAATAGAATAACCTCCTGGAACAAGTAAATTATATGGTTCAACATTAAACTCAGGGGAAGTTATGTCTATAACAACATCCATTGTTATTCCAGAAAAACAATTATTTATTGGAGTGTTATCGCTACAGTTGAAACATATTATAACAAAAAATAAGTAAAAGAATTTTTTCATTGTTTTTAGTACAGAGTTGATATCATAACGTGACGAAGTTACAAATATTTTGTATATTTGTGTGACAATCTCATTCCTTACGGCGTGGGATTTTTAAATTTAACCCACAGGGTTTTAGGTAGAAAATTTATATGCTTCTTGGCTAAATGTTGAGTAAAGCATATAGAATTTTGTTTATAATTTAAAAAAAGGAGAAAAGATGAGTAATGTATCATATTATACGGAGGAAGGATTAAAAAAACTTAAGGAAGAATTAGCGCATTTAGAGCAAGTTGAAAGACCAAGAGTCTCTCAAGAAATTGCTGATGCTCGCGATAAAGGAGATTTAAGTGAGAATGCAGAATACCATGCAGCTAAAGAAGAGCAATCGCTATTAGAAACAAAAATTGCAAAACTAAAAAATGTAGTAGCTAGTGCTCGTGTTATAGATGAGAGTCAGTTAGATACGTCTAAGATTTTAATTCATTCAATAGTTAAAATTAAAAATACCACTAACGGTATGGAGTTTACTTATACTTTAGTGGCTGATAGTGAGAGCGATGTAAGAAACGGAAAATTATCTGTAAACTCACCTATAGGTAAGGGGTTATTGGGTAAAAAAGTAGGTGAAATAGCTGAGATTCAAGTTCCTAATGGAATAATGAAGTTTGAAATAGTTGAAATTTCTAGATAGATTTTTTTAAAATAATTATTGTAAAAGCGTTGCTTATGCAGCGCTTTTTTTATTTTTACTAAACACAAAATAGCATAAAATGGCAAGTATTTTTACTAAAATAATCAACGGAGAAATTCCATCGTACAAAATAGCAGAAGATGATAACTATTTTGCTTTTTTAGATATCAATCCAAATACAAAAGGGCATACGTTGGTAATTCCGAAACGAGAAGAAAATAAACTATTTGATTTATCGAAAGAAGAGTATAACGGATTAATGTCTTTTTCGTACAGAGTAGCAAAAGCTATTGAAAAAACTATTCCATGTGAACGTATTGGGATGAGTGTAATTGGTTTAGAAGTGCCTCATGTGCATGTGCATTTAATTCCGTTACATACGATGGAAGATATTCGTTTTGTAAAGAAAGAGAAATTAACAAAAGAAGAGTTTGTAGCAGTAGCAGAAGGAATTGCCAAGAATTTTAAATAAATAAAAAGCTATGAAAAAGTGGGTGAAAACAGGTTTAACTTGGGGAGTGACTATGTTTTTAATGATAGTCATTGTTTTTCCTTGGTTTCAAGGTAAAGAAATAACAGTTAAAAGTGTTGTTGTAGGAATAATTTTATGGGGGATAGGAGGTATTCTTTTTGGTTTTACAATGAGAAAAAGATTTGAAGAAAAAAACTAAACTTTATTCAATAAGATTTCAAACGTAGTTCCTTTTCCTAGTTCTGATTTTAATACATGTATTTTTCCGTTGTGGTAATCCTCAATAATTCGTTTAGAGAGCGATAACCCGAGTCCCCAACCGCGTTTTTTTGTGGTGAATCCAGGATTAAATATTTGTGTAAACTGTGATTTAGGAATTCCTTTTCCAGTATCAGAAACTAATACTTTAATGCTTTTTGATGTTTCAGCGATGGTTACGGTAACTTTACCTTTACCTTGCATAGCGTCAATAGCATTTTTAATAAGGTTTTCAATTACCCAACCATAAAGTTCTGTATTCAAGTTGCAAAAGAACTCGTCTTTTTCAGTAATAAAAGAAAAAGAAATTTGTTTTGAACTTCTGTTTTCTAAGTAATCGAAAGCCGTTTTGGTTATAGTAACAATATTATGCTGCTTTAGTTCAGGCAACGAACCTATTTTAGAAAAACGGTTGGCAATAGTGTTTAAACGGCGAACATCTTTTTCAATTTCATCAACATAATCGCTACTTACATTTTCAGCACGTAAAATAGCTATCCAACCCAATAAGGAAGAGAGTGGGGTTCCTATTTGGTGTGCCGTTTCTTTGGCCATACCTGTCCATAACTTATTTTGTTCGGCAACTTTATTCGATTTATAAACCATGTAAATTATGGTTAAAAAAAGTCCTAAAATAAGTACTAATGCAAGTGGGTAATATTTTAGTCTGTATAAAAGGTCGGAATTTCTATAATAAATGTATTCTTTAACTCCTAAATATTCGATTACAATTGGCTCATTTTGATTTTTCATAATGTTCAATTGCTGTTGAAGGTATTTGGGGTCTTTTGACTTAATAGAATCTAGATTGTTAAATTCTTTAATATCACCATTCTCATGAACTGAAATGGTAGGAATGTTTTCTATCGTTTGATAAACTTTTGTTACTAAGTTAAAGCTACCATTAGAGTCAGAATTAGCGGTAGCTTCTTTAATGGCAGTAGCATAAATCTCCATTTTAGAGCGTTCATCTTTTTTAAATTTTTGAAAGAACACATAGGTGTTCCATAAAATAAATAAAACGAGAAGTAAAGAAATGCTAATAGCAATACGTTTTACCCAGTAAGTGTTTTTAAAAAATGCCATCAATCAAATATAAACTATTCTGTAGGATAATATGATAATTGAAATTTTAGCTCAATTAAAACTATTGTTAATTTTGTTGTGAAAGCGATTTAAACTGTAAAGGTTAATGATGCCATTCAAAGATACAAGTATCTATTGTATTTGGGGCAGCGTAATTATAGTCTAGTGTATCAATTAATTCTGCTAAAGGGATAAAAGCAAAAATTAGAATCAAAAAAACAGATATTAATTTAATAAAAAGAGAAACATTTTTCGTTTCTATATATTCAATATTAAGTTGGTCATACTTGTTTTTCATAAAGTAAAAATAGTAAAAATAAAGTTAAGTAAAACTGTAGTATATTTACACTAAAATATTAGAGAATGTTATCAATAAACCCTAAAGATATACCAACTTCAAAACTCCATGGATATTTATTAGGAGCTGTGGCTCCGAGACCAATTGCTTTTGCAAGCACCATTGATAAAGAAGGAAACCCTAATTTATCACCATTTAGTTTTTTTAATGTGTTTGGTGCAAACCCGCCAATTATGATTTTCTCTCCGGCACGAAGTGTACGAGATAACACAACCAAACATACGTTAGATAATGCTGAAGCGACTAAAGAAGTTGTTATTAATATAGTAAATTATGATATTGTACAACAAATGTCGTTAAGTAGTACGATGTACCCTAAGGGAGTAAATGAGTTTGTTAAAGCAGGATTTACAATGTTACCTTCGGATGAAGTAAAGCCATTTAGAGTAGCAGAATCACCAGTACAGTTTGAGTGTAAAGTTAAAGACATTATTTATACAGGAGAAGAAGGCGGAGCAGGAAACTTAATTGTTTGTGAGGTAGTAAAACTTCACATAAATGAAGATGTATTAGCAGAAGATGGAAGCATAGATCAATACAAAATAGATTTAGTAGCAAGAGCAGGAGGAAGTTATTACAGTAGAGCTAGAGATGGTTTTTTTGAAATTCCGAAACCTTTAACAACTCTAGGAATTGGAGTAGACCAAATTCCTGAAGAAATAAGAAACAGTAATGTGTTAACAGGTAATAATCTTGGAATGTTAGGGAATGTTGAACAGTTACCTAGCGATGAAGCTGTTAATAACTTTGCGAAAGAACATACACAGCTTGTGGGTATTCCAACTGAAAAAAAACATATTTTTGCACAAGAGTATTTACAAAATAATGATGTAGAAAGTGCTTGGAAGGTACTTTTAATTAAATAGATAAGAAATGGAAGTAATAGGGAAAATCAAATTAATTAACGAAACACAAACATTTGGATCTAACGGATTTAGAAAGCGTGAAATGGTAGTTACGACCGATGAGCAATATCCTCAAATGATTTTAATTGAATTTCTTCAAGATAAATGTGATTTGTTAAACAGTTATCAAGTAGGACAAGATGTTAAGGTTTCTATTAATTTAAGAGGAAGAGAGTGGATTAACCCTCAAGGAGAAGCAAAGTATTTTAACTCAGTACAAGGATGGAGAATTGAAAACTTGGCACAGGCTGCACCTCAAAATATTCCACCAGCAGATCAATTTGAGCCAGCTCCAGATTTATCTGCTAACGAACCAGATGATTTACCATTTTAAGGTATAAGGTGTCAGGAGTTTGATTCTGGTACTATAAATAAAAAAAGAAGAGCGCAATTTTTGCGCTCTTTTTTGTTTTGCGGAAAACTACATTTTTGTTTTGCGGAAAACTACATTTTTGTTTACGGATATACCTTTTACCATATCAAAAGACAGCTATATATTTGTAACATAATCATTCGATAAAAGATTGAGTGAGGAATTTAAGGGGAAAATAAAAACCTTCTGATTGAGTTCAGAAGGTTTTTTTATAATTTATTGTTTCTTTTTAGGCATTGGGCCTCGTAGGTGAATAATGAGCCCGTTTAAAAAATTTCGTAAAAACTGATCGCCACATTCCATATACTTTGGGTGATCTTCTTTTCTAAAAATAGCATTAATTTCAGATTTAGAAACTTTAAAATCAACCAAAGCACAGATATCAATAATATCAGTGTCTCTTAATTTGTGTGCTACTCTTAGCTTTTTAAAAATGTCGTTGTTATTGAGTGCCATATTATATTAGTTTACTACAGAAAATATAGCCCAAGCATAAATGGCAAAACGTGCAAAACGAAATAAGCCAACAAAAACTACATTTTTAAATGGATATTTAATCATACCAGCAGTTAAACAGCTAATAGCAAAAGGAAGTGGTAATAAAGCTCCTACTAAAATTAAAAAACCTCCCCACTTACTTGTGTTTTTAAGGTTTTTAGCCATTTTAACTTCTAAGTAATTTCTTACAGAATCAATTTTTAAAGAGGTTCTTCCTATAAAATAAGCGCATAAACCTCCCAGATAAGAAAGGGTTGCTAACAAAGAAATATTTACAATAGGATCTTCTGTTTTTTTAGACCAAGCGATGAAAATTTCTGGCGGAATTAATCCTAAAATCGTTTCAGATATGAAAAAAGTAATTAAAACCCCTGTTCTAGAAAAGGTTTCAGTCATGGTTTGTAAACCATCATTGATGTTGTAAACGTATTTATTAAATAATAATAATCCAATAACCACCCCAACAATTGGCCAAAAAGCTTTTTTTAAGCTAACCCAAATAAACATGTAAAAACCAGTGCGATTATAATAGTTGTGCAAACGTTTATAATGCGGCTTATTTATTTTCTTTTTATTATATCTTTTACTTTTTTTACTCATCGCTAAAAAGCCTCTAATTTTTAGGAATAGCAAAAGTACGAGGTAATTAGAAATTACGCCAACAAATATTTGTTAATTATTATAGGTTAGCAATTGCAGCTTCAGCACAGCGTTCACCGTCCATAGCAGCCGAAATAATACCACCCGCATAACCACCACCTTCACCACAAGGAAAGAGCCCTTCAATTTGTGGATGTTCAAGGTTTTCTTTTCTTGGAATATTAACAGGTGATGAGGTTCTAGATTCTACTCCAACAATATTGGCTTCTGCAGTATAATAACCATGCATTTTTTGCCCGAAAGCAGCAAAACCTTTGCGTAATTTACCTCCAATTAATTTAGGAAGTAACGAGTGTAGCGGAGAAGAATTTAATCCTGGTTGATATGAACAATCATTTAAAGAAGAAGATAATCTACCTTCAACAAAATCAGTTAAACGTTGCGCTGGGGCAACTTGACTTTTTCCGCCTGCGTTAAATGCTAACTTTTCTAAATCTTTTTGATATTGTAAGCCTTTTAAAACTCCATATTTCTCATACTTTGGTAAATCTTTATCTACATTAATTTCAACTACAATACCAGAGTTGGCAAACTTGTTATTACGACGCGAAGGCGACATTCCGTTTACCACAACCTCACCATTGGCAGTTGCCGCAGGAACGATGAACCCACCAGGACACATACAGAAAGAATACACTCCTCTATTTCCAACTTGATGAACTAAACTATACGCAGCAGCAGGCAGTAACTCATCACGTTGACCTGAACAACTGTATTGAATTTGATCGATAATTTCTTGTGGGTGTTCTACACGAACTCCCATAGCAAACGATTTCGCTTTTAGTAAAATATCTTTTTTATGTAGCAGTTCATAAATATCTCTTGCAGAATGTCCTGTAGCCAAAACAACAGCATTCACAGCCATTTCCGTTCCGTTTTGGAGTTGTATAGCTTGTAGCTTGTTGTTTTTAACGATAAAATCAGTAACACGAGTTTCAAAATGAATTTCTCCACCGTGTTTTAAAATCGTTTCACGAATATTTTGAATAATCTTCGGAAGTTTGTTAGTTCCTATGTGTGGATGCGCATCTACCAAAATTTGATCGGTAGCACCGTGATATACTAAGTTTTCAAATATTTTACGAACATCACCACGCTTTAAACTTCTTGTATATAACTTTCCGTCAGAATAGGTTCCGGCACCACCTTCACCAAAACAATAGTTAGAGTCAGGGTTTACTTCATGAAACTGGTTAATAGCACGTAAATCTCTACGACGATCTTGTACATTTTTACCACGTTCTAACACGATAGGTTTGTATCCTAATTCAATACAACGAAGTGCTGCATACATTCCCGCAGGACCAAAGCCTACAATATGAATTTCTTTTGCATTCGATACATCTTGATACTCAAAAATATAATCAGGAGTATTTGGTTGCGGTTCGTTGATGTATACCGCTACTTTATAGTTAAAAATAACTTCTTTTTTACGTGCATCTATCGATTTACGTAACACTTTTACGCTAGTAATATCAGCTATATTAATACCTAGCTTCTTAGCAGCTTTTAGCTGTAAAATATTGTCTTTGCGTTCTTCTACTAAATTAACACGTAATTGAAGTTCTTTTACCATACTGCAAAACTAGTTAAAATAAGATTCAGTCTATTTAATTATTTTAGCAAATCAAACCCTATACTATGAAAATTACGCAGGTTATAGAGAATGTTTTTAAAAAATATTTACCCTCACCTTTTACCATCGCTATATTATTAACACTGGTAACTCTTTTATTAGCACTGTTTTTCACAAAACCAGAAGAAAGCTCTGTAGTTACCTATTCTTTAGAGGTGTTACAATTTTGGGAAAATGGAATTTGGTCTAACGGATTACTCGTTTTTGCTTACCAAATGATGTTGATTTTGGTATTAGGGCATGTATTGGTGTTGAGTAAGCCTGTGAGTAATTTAATTTTAAAAGTAACAAAATTCTGTACCAACACAGCAAACAGTGCAGCCATTGTAAGTTGTACTACTATGTTGGTAGCTTTTTTTAATTGGGGATTAGGACTCATTTTTGGTGCTTTGTTGGCACGTAAAGTAGCAGAACATGCGCAACAACATAATATCAAATTAAACTATCCAATTATTGGAGCAGCGGGTTATATGGGATTGATGGTTTGGCATGGTGGAATTTCAGGTTCTGCACCCATAAAAATTAACGAGAGCGGGCATATAAAAAGTATTATGCAATCGGTTTCTTCAGATGAGGTTTTAGCTCAAATACCTGATGTGATTGATTATTCTCAAACGATTTTTAGTTGGTGGAATTTGCTGATTTTTTTCGTGGTAGTAGCTGCGGTATCGGCAACCTTTTATTTTTTAGGGAAGAAAGCAACTCCTACAGCGATTAATTTACCAGAATATAAAATGCATACTGATGAAAAGGTTAGTACCCAAGCAGAAAAACTAGATAGTTCTCAATGGTTAGCTATTGCTTTTGGGGTATTGATTTTAGTAGCGTTTGGTTATCGTTATTGGGCAGATATTCAGCAGTTAAAAATTACGCCTAACCTAATCAACTTTTTTATGTTAGGGTTGGGAATTATGCTACACGGAAGTTTTAAAAAGTTTACCAACGCTGTGGGAGAGTCAATTAGTGATGTATCTGGAATTTTAATTCAGTTTCCGTTATATTTTGGTATTATGGGCGTGATGAAAAGTACGGGAATGGTTACTTTAATTTCTGACTTCTTTGTGTCGATAGCAACCGCAACTACCTTACCCATATTTACTTTTTTTAGTGCTGGTTTGATCAATATTTTTGTACCGAGTGGAGGAGGACAATGGGTTGTACAAGGTCCTATTGTGGTAGAAAGTGCGTTAAAATTAGGGGTTCCGTTACCTAAGGCAATTATGGCTCTGGCATATGGAGATCAAATAACCAACATGTTACAACCTTTTTGGGCATTACCTTTACTGGGAATCACAAAATTAAAAGCAAAAGAGATTTTACCGTATACGCTTATTGCAATGGTAGTAGGAAGTGCTATATATTTGTTGGGATTATTACTATTCTAATAATCCAATAATCTAACTATCTAAAATAATGATTTGGCTTTCTGAAAAAATAGAGTTTCCTCCGTATGAGTTGGCTACTGATGATGGTTTACTGGCTTTGGGCGGTGATTTGTCAGTTGAGCGATTGGTGTATGCCTACCAACATGGAATTTTTCCATGGTTTAATGAAGGGGAACCGATTGTTTGGTATTCTCCATGGGAGCGTATGGTGTTGTTTCCTGAGGAAGTGAAGATTTCCAAATCGATGAAACAGGTATTGCGAAAAGGCGGTTTTGCGATAACGGAAAACAAAGCTTTTGACGATGTTATTTTTAATTGCAGACATATTGATCGTTTTGACCAATTAGGTACTTGGATTACCGATGAAATGGAAGATGCTTACATAAACCTACACGACAAAGGCTATGCAAAATCTATTGAGGTATGGATGGACGATAAATTAGTTGCAGGTTTGTATGGAGTAGATTTAGGAAACGGGGTGTTTTGTGGTGAGAGTATGTTTAGCAAAGTAAGTAATATGAGTAAAGTAGCGTTTATCCATTTAGCACAAAAAGGAGGCTATAAACTCATCGATTGTCAAGTGTATAACGACCATCTAGCAAGTTTAGGTGCCAGAGAAATTCCTAGAGAGGAGTTTTTGAAGTGGTTGTAACAGTTTTGTGTAAGTGTTATTAACGGGAAAATACTCGCGCATTTTTCCGTTAATGACGCAACTAATTTAGCAAAACGAGTCGAATTCCCTATTAGGAAATTCAGCCGTTATTGCGCTTACACGTTGTTGTACGCAGTTTTTTATTTTCATTCCGTTTTATTATATAAATCAGATAAGTAATTACAAAAATCAAGAGTGGAATCTGAAAAGCCCAATAATTAAATCTTTCAATCGATGTTTCAGTCAGTCGTCTTGCGATTGGTAAAATCATAAGAATAAAACTTAATATTTTTCCAAGTCTCGATTTTCCATATTTGGTAAAGTTCAGGACTAGCCCGATTAGTCCAAAAACCGCAAATATCTGGTCGCTATTTCCAAATTCAAAACTTGTAAATATCAACCAAAAAATAAATGGAAGTCCAATCATTTGTCCCATAAGAATTATGAGAGAATATGAAGTCAGAGAAATAATTTTAAGAGTTTTATCCATTAATGTTTTTAATCAGTTGCGTTTTATTCAAATTGCGTACAACTTGTTTATATAAGTACTTTTGGTGTTTTTATACAATTATAAGGTAGGTATAATAGCACTTTTTATTTCAAATATAGAAAATAAAAAACTCCCAATAAATTATTGAGAGTTTTTGTAATTCTTAATCAACCTTTTTGAATACTAATAATGTTTTATCAGGATTAGAAAGTGTTAAGCGGTTATTATTAATTGTATAAGAAATAGTACTAGCCAACGCTTTTGTAAATTCTTGTTCTTTATCGCTACCCTTAGCACATAACATTTCTGTTGAAGCAATATTTGTAAATCTAATTTTATTTCTTTCTGAAAACAGTTTACCCATAATTCTATTGCAACCTGAAGTTCCCATAAAGCTATTTTCAGCAGCATTTATTTCTATATACGGTAATTCTTTGCCAAAATCGTCTTTGTTAACTTTTGCACCATTCAATTCTTCTAAAGCCCAAATATCGTGTAGGCGATAATTGGTAATGTATTGTCCGCATCCTTCTAAGGTTGTAAACTCAGTTTCATTGCCTTTTTTGTATTTTAAAGTTACTGAATAAGGAAATGATTTACCCGACATAGCGTTGATGCATTCCATTTGAATGATTTCTATTTTAATGGCAGCTAATTCTGTGTGTAAAGAATACATTTTTACATTGTTGTCTTGCGCATAAATAGGTTCTGTATGCGGAGTAAAAATAGAGTCGGTAGGTGTTTTGAACGTAATCATCTTGTCAGAAATTGTCACATTCCAAAAAGGTTCAACTCCGTACGCTTTAAAGTAAGTATCAGTTACAAATTGCTTATTGTTTGAAGCTTTTACTTGGTTTACAGAATCGGAATATACTGTGTTTTCTAGTGTTTTGTTTTTCTCTTTTTTATTAGAACAAGAGACGGCTATTAAACATACACTTAGTAGTATTGGTAAGAAGTTTTTCATGTTATTCTGTTTTTTTAAATCGCATTATTGGTACTTCATTAATTTGTAAGTTAAGTTTTCCTTCTTCATCAATGCTAAATTTATTAACTTTTTCAATAGTATTTAAAAATACTTGTTCGCCTTGACCACAATACATCATGGTTGCTGGACCTGGATCACTGAAAGAAATAGATTCACGCTCTAATGTATAGGATGCTGAATATCCGTTACAGCTATTATTTCCTTCAACCTTTTGAGTTTCTTTGTTAAAAGAAATGGTAGGTTTTTTGTCTGGATACAACCCTTGAAAAGCAATTCGAGGTCCTGAAATATATTCTAACTCCCAAGTAGCTTCGTAAAGTTTATTGTTATTCTTATTTTTTAACGAAGCGCAAGAAAAAGATATTAAAGAGAATACAAGTAGTACTATGAAAATGTTTTTGTTCATTATTAGTGGTTTATTGTTTTATTTATTTTTTTTCGATTAAAATTAAAAAACTCATAAGAATGAGTGAAACGATTAGTATTATTGAAAATATTCATTTTTCTTGTAATCTTACAGATAAAGAATAAAGCGGTTAGTGTGTTGGTTAAAAAGCTAAAAAAACGAATAATTGCTTCTTGGACATCAGTTTGTCTGTTTATGATCATTAAAACAAACTGAGTAATAATGGCAAACCAAGTAATACAAAATCCAATAATTTTAGCTTTCTTTTTCATTTAAGACTTTTGTTTATCAGTGTCTTAAATATACTGTTTTATTTTAAAGTGATGAATTTCAATACTTAATAAGTAGAGAAAACCATTTGATAATTTATGTTATTGTTTTGCGTGTTTTTAAAGACAAAAATTCAACAAAGGTTAGAAGAAGTAGATGCCTTTTTATCATTTTAAGTTATACAACTTAAAGTATAGATGCATGTATTGAAAAAAGGTTGCGTAAAATAAATAAGGAAAACAAAAAACTCACAAGACATAGGTTGTATTGTGAGTTTTTATATGGATAAAAAGGTTTTTTATTTTAGCACGGTAAACTCAATACTAGAGTCAGTAAATACCGAATGCGTTTGTGTTTTAAAGTCTTTTTCGTCTGCTTTGTAAATATTGTCTACGTAGGTTTGCGGATTCAAATCGATTAAAGGAAACCACGTACTTTGCACTTGTATTTGTACTTTGTGTCCTTTTTTAAACGTATGGAAAACATCTTGTAGTTTAATATTTACCGCTGTTTTTTGATTTGGAGTAAATGGTTCTGGATTAGAAAAACTGTTTCTAAAACGCCCACGCATCACCTCACTACGTACCATTAAATGATAGTTGCTTAGTTTTAAGTGTGTTTGCATTTCTTTATTGTCGTTTTTCAAATCGTGTGGATGTACATCAACAACTTTAACAATCCAATCGGCAGCTGAACCTGTAGTTGCTACTTGTAGCTTTGCTAAAATATCACCAGCAAGTGTGAAATCTTCAGCTAATACATCAGTTTCAAATACTAATACATCAGGTCTACGAGCGGCAAATCGTTGGTCATCAGTCATATATTTACGCGGCGTAAACACCGTTTTTATATCTTCTGAATAAGGTACTGGACGTTTAATATCACTGATAAAACTAATTTTATCATATCCTTTTTGCTCTGTAGATAATTCTTGATTTTCAGACAAGAAAAACGTTTGTTTTTGAGCATTTTCAGGAGGCCATACATCGTATGATTTCCATGCTTTTTTACCTGTATCAAATACATAAGCTTCTGGTAAACCAGAGTTTTTAGTTCCATCTTCTTTTAAGAAATGATTGAAGAATTTGGTTTCTACTTCTTTTTGGAATTTTAAAGAGATGGAATCTCCAAAGTAATAGTTACCAACTTTGTTAGCTACTTTATTTCTAGACCATCCGCCATGATCCCAAGGACCGAACACAATAGTATTGTAGTTATTAGGTTGATTTTTCTCAATCCCTTTGTAAGTTTCTAACGGTCCGTATAGGTCTTCAGCATCAAACCAACCACCTACAATCATTGTTGCTACGGTAGAAGGAACTTTATCTAAATGTTGAATGATTCCTTTACTTTGCCATACTGAGTCATAGTTAGGATGCTCTACAATTTCTTTCCAAAAGAAATCGTCAATGCGTTCTTTGTTTTCAGTAACTTTAGTATCTAACTTATCGTACTGGAAATATTCGTTTAAGTTTTTTAAAGGACCTTTATCTAAGAAAAATTGATATTGGTCTTGAGTTTTCATATCAGGAAATGAGTACCAAGCAGAATCGGTAGGTTGATCTTTATAAGTTCCGAATAAAGAAATTGCTCTAAAATAGCTTAATAGAAAAGCTCCGTTATGGTGGAAATCGTCAAAAAAGAAATCGCCGATACATGCTTGTGGAGAAGCTGCTTTTAAGGCTGGATGTGCATCAATTGCAGAAACAGTAGCGTAATGCCCAGGATATGAAATTCCCCAAGTTCCTACATTTCCATTATTGTTAGGTACATTGTTTACTAACCAATCAATCGTATCGTAAGTATCGGTAGTTTCATCGGTTTGTTTTTCTGTTTTGTTAGGAATGTAAGCACGCATGTTGTCATACACACCTTCACTCATCCAACGCCCGCGGACATCTTGGTAAACAATAATATTTCCTTCTTTCATTAAAACGGGATTTGGTCCAATTTTTTTTCTGAATTTATCTTCTCCATAGGGTTGACAACTATACGGAGTACGTTGTAGTAAAATAGGGTAGGTTTTACTGGTGTCTTTTGGTGAGTATATGGTAGCGTGTAACTTAACACCATCTCTCATTGTAATTTTTACTTCTTTTTTGTTGTAATGATTTTTAACATACGTGTCTTCAGTTGTTGCAGTTTTATTAGTTGTTGTTTTTTTACAACTAGCAAAAGAAAAAACGACAATAAATAATAGGGCTAAAGCTTTTTTCATTATAGTTGGTAGTTAATTATGTAGCGAATAAAAATATAAAAATAACAGCAACCTAGTATTGTAGATTGCTGTTATTAAGAAGGTATTATTTGTTTGGCTCCAGAATATTGTCTATTCTGTCAGCAGCATCTTGTAAATGATAACGAGTTATCGTGTTACGAGCAGAAGGAATACTTCGTTTAATATCTCTTTGTAAACGTTTTAATTCTCCTCTAACTACAGGTTTAATATCTGATTGATTAATTGTAACAGCGGTTTGTTTAAAATAACCACGATCACTTCTTGGTGCTTTTTGATCTTTCGCTTTATTTAATAAAAAGTCTAATTGATCTAAATGAGCACGTTGTAAGTTTCTACGGTAAGGATCTATAGTTTTGTTAGCATAAACTTCGCTCCAAATACCTTTACGTAAATCACCCATCATTTCAATAAGAGAGTATGCTTTAGTTCCGTTTAAAGTTTCATTCTCAATCATACGAGTTAACCTTCCAGTTTTTAAAACTCTGTTTAATGTTTGTACTTGTAAACTTCTGATACGTTCAATAATTCCTGAATGTTGTGTTTTACTGATGATGTTTTCATCAATTAACCAAGTAGGAGTTTTAAATAATTCGTTGTTTACAAATTGTAAAGCTCTTTTTTGATGCTCTTTAGGCACATGTACATAAACAGCTCCATCTTGATCAGCAGTTTTAAAATACTCATAAACACCACCAATGTTTGAACTTACATGTCCCATATATCTGTTAAACTGACCAACTACTTGTCCGTACATAGTTTTTAAATCCTCATATGTTTCACCATCTTCAGTAGTCCACTCTTCTAAACGAGGTAAAATGCGTTGTAAGTTTTTAATACCATAAGCACTAGCTTTCATAGCGTCATCACCTAAATCTTCAGTTTGAGAACTAGGATCAATGATGTTGCCAACTTGTTGATGTCCGAATCTATACACTGGATCTCCAGCTTTTTCTTTAATCCATTGATTTAAGATAGTTTTTTCATCCTTAGCCGATTTGTCTAAGATGGGTCTGTATCCCCAATTGATAGCATATTTATCGTAAGGTCCAATATTAGGCATTAAAGCAACACCTTTATCTTCAGGTTGTGCTATGTAGTTAAAACGAGCATAATCCATGATAGAAGGAGCGGTTCCGTTCTTTTTAGTGAATTCAGCAGAACGTAAAGAATCTACAGGATATGCAACAGAACTTCCCATGTTGTGTGGTAATCCGATAGTATGTCCAACTTCGTGAGAAGAAACAAAACGAATTAAGCGCCCCATAACTTCATCTTTAAATTGAGTACTTCTTGCATCTGGATTGATAGCTGCTGTTTGTACAAAAAACCAGTTGTGTAATAAAGTCATTACATTGTGATACCAGTTAATATCTGATTCTAAAATTTCTCCTGAACGAGGATCGCTAACGTGAGGTCCGTTTGCATTTGGAATTGGAGAAGCTAAGTAGCGAACTACAGAATAACGTACATCTTCAGGACTCCAATCTGGGTTTTCTTCTTTAGTAGGTGCATCTTTAGCGATGATAGCATTTTTAAATCCAGCAGCTTCAAAAGCAACTTGCCAATCTTCAATACCTTGTTTTATGTATTTACGCCACTTTTTAGGAGTAGCTCTATCTATGTAATAAACGATTTGTTTTTTAGGCTCTACTAATTCACCTCTTTTAAATTTTTCTAAATCTTCATCTTTTACTTCTAAACGCCATCTGTCTAAATAGGTAACAGATTTGCTTTTTTGAGCATCTAATCCGTAGTCGGTTTGAGAACTTGTAAACCATCCAACACGCTCATCAAAATAGCGTCTTTTCATAGGTGTTTTAGGAAGTAAAATCATAGAGTTACTTAATTCCATAGTAACAGAACCTACACTTGAATTAGAAGGAGGAGCTGCAGAAATATATGTTTTAACATTTCTAATTTCTATGTTTTGAGGGTAGCTGCTAATTCTATCTATATAAGATCTTGTCTTATCCATTTTAGAAATTTTGTACTGTTTTCTGCTTCTTTGTGGGAAGCCGATTGCTTGTACATCACCTTCAAAAAGAGGACTAGCATCAATTACAGTAGCTGTTGAGTCTTTGCTAAATGCTTTGATTGGAAAAGCGTATAAGATAGGTTCAAAATTAGAGTTTACAACAGCTTCGTGCACAGGTAAAATAGTATCTGCAACAACATTATGAGATACAACTTTTAATAAAACTTGTTTTTTGTTTTTTACCCAACGTAATACTTGTGTGTTTTGCTTACCACCACCAAATCCAATTCCGCTAGCGGTTTTGGCGATTCTGGTAACCATTAACATTTCACGATTTAATAAAGAATCTGGGATTTCAAATAAAAAGTTAGTGTCTTTTGAGTGTACTTTAAATAAACCTTCGTCAGTTTTGTGGTCTTTAGTAACTACTTTTTCGTAAGGTTGAATTTCTCCTTTTTTTGGTTCACTCTTTTTAGGAGCCTCTTTTTTAGTGTCTTTTTTCTTCTTTCTTTGAGCTTCAGTATTTAAAGAAATTCCAAAAGAGAAAAAGATTACTAATAAGGTTGAGAGTAATCTGTTTGTCATTGTGTGTTATTTAATTGATAAAGAGCGAAATTTAGTGAAATTGCTACCTAATGAATCTTAATTATATGTTAAAGGATGGAATTGGGATACCACTGACTTGATTGTATGAACTAAAATGGGCATTTTCTTGTGATGAGTTTGTAGGTGAAACATATAAAGTAATTGATAATTAACGTACCTTTGCAGCGGCATGAGAATAAGACGAGTTTCAGATTGGTTACCTACTACAAATAAGGAGGTTAAGTTACGTGGATGGGATGAATTGGATGTAATTCTATTCAGTGGAGATGCATATGTAGATCATCCATCATTTGGACCTGCAGTAATTGGACGTATTTTAGAGAGTTACGGCTTGCGTGTGGCAATTGTTCCGCAACCAAGTGTACATGATAATTTACAAGATTTTGAGAAGTTGGGTACGCCAAGGTTATTCTTTGCGGTAACAGGTGGTTGTATGGATCCGATGGTAAGTAATTATACAGCAAGCAAACGTCGCCGTGATAAAGATGCCTATACTCCGAATGGAGATAAAGGGTTCAGACCTGATTATGCAACTTCGGTATATTCAAAAATTTTAAAAGAAAAGTTTCCTGATGTTCCAGTATTAATTGGAGGAATTGAAGCTTCTCTTCGCCGTGTTACACATTACGATTACTGGTCCGATAAACTATTACCAACGATTTTAGAAACTTCTAAAGCCGATATGTTAGTATACGGAATGGGAGAGCAACCGTTGCGAGAAATTGTAGAGCTATTACAAAAAGGTGTTCCGTTTTCGAGTTTAAAAACGATTAAGCAGACAGCTGTTTTATTAGATGGTAATGAAAAGACTCCAAAAAATAAGAACTGGGAAGATGTAGAAATTAGTTCGCATGAAACCTGTTTGAAAGATAAGAAGGCGTATGCTTCTAACTTTAAAGTGATAGAGCAGGAGTCAAACAAACTATATGCACGTCGTATTTTTCAAAAAGTTGGAAATAAAAAGTTGATGATCAACCCGCCGTTTCCAACAATGACGGAGGAAGAAATTGATGCTTCATTCGATTTACCTTATACACGATTACCACATCCAAAATATAACAAACGTGGGCCTATTCCTGCGTTTGAAATGATTAAGTTTTCTATCAACATTCACCGTGGATGTTTTGGAGGCTGTAGCTTTTGTACTATTTCTGCTCATCAAGGAAAGTTTATTGCAAGTAGAAGTCAAGAGTCTGTTTTAAAGGAAGTGGATCAAGTTGCCCAAATGGATGACTTTAAAGGGTACTTATCAGATATTGGAGGACCGTCGGCGAATATGTACAAAATGAAAGGTAAAGTACAATCGATTTGTGACAAATGTGTTGCACCGTCGTGTATATCACCTGTTATTTGTAGCAATTTAGATACATCACACAAACCATTAACGGAGTTATATCAAGCTGTTGATGCACATCCGAAGGTAAAAAAATCATTTATAGGTAGTGGAATTCGACACGATATGTTAGTTCCTGAATTCAATAAAAATGCAGATCCTAAAGAGTTAGACGCATATACTGAAGAGGTAATGACCAAACACGTTTCTGGGCGATTAAAAGTTGCGCCAGAACATACTTCTGATCCAGTATTAAAATTGATGCGTAAACCGTCGTTTAAATACTTCCATTTATTTAAAGAACGTTTTGATCGTATTAATGTAAAAAAGAAATTAAAACTTCAGTTAATACCGTATTTTATTTCGAGTCACCCTGCTTGTGAAGCAGAAGATATGGCAAATTTAGCAGCTGAAACCAAAGACATGGGCTTTCAGTTAGAACAAGTTCAAGGGTTCACTCCAACGCCTATGACGGTCGCTACGGTAATTTATTATAGTGGATACCATCCGTATACTTTAAAAGAAGTAAAAACTCCGAAAACTAAAAAGGAGAAGGAAGATCAGCACAAGTTTTTCTTTTGGTATAAAAAAGAAAACAAGCAATGGATAAAAGATACTTTGAGCAAAGTTGGACGTACCGATTTATTAAAAAAATTATTGCCAGAAGATACTTCTTGGCGTAAAAATAAAGTAGGAAAAGCTAAAAATACGTTTGATGATACAGTAACATATAAAAAGACTGATAAGCCTTCGAGAAGAAAAAACAAAGGTTTTAAAAAGAAAAGAAGATAAAAGAAAAATCCGCTATAAAGCGGATTTTTTTATGCTTCGTTTTCTAAACGGTTTCTTTTCATTTCAAAAGCTTCGGAAGCTTGTTTTATAATAGTTAAGGTGTCGGAAGCTCTTACCATAACTTTTTCTAGTTCCTTATCAAGATCTTTTGATTGTATGTCAAATAATTGAACTTCTACCACACCGATTTTTTCGATTAAACTTTTTTGTGTGTTTTTAATGTCTTCCATTTTTACCAAAACAGCGTTCATCGTATCGAGTCTTTTTTGTTCTTGATCTGTCATAATTTTAATTTTTGATTTCTCATAATATATGAAAAAATCAAGAGTTAAACAAATTGACTATTTTGTAATTGGTTGTTTTTTAGGTTTGTAAATTGGATTTAGCCATTGGTTTCATCAAGCCTAAGTTCTTTCCATTTATAATTCCCCTTATCAATTATTGATTGAAATTCTTTATGAGTTTTAATGAGGAAATCGGTGTTGTTTTTTTCTTCGTCAGAAACTAATTTAACTTTTAATAAAAGTTCTTTTAAATTATCTCTACTTTCACCATAGTTAACCCACAATTGCTTGTGGTTGTAAAAACCATCCCAAGCAGCTAAAACAGTACTTAAAGCACTAAAAAATAACGTTAGTATTTTAATAGCTGTAGTGTTGCTGGTTAAGTCATCACCAATAGCAACTAAAATGGTGACTATTGCTGTAGAAACAGCGATAGTTATATATATTCTGAAAGCTTTTTTCTTATTTTCTTTACTTCTAGAAGAAGTTAATAGATACATTTTCTCGATTTCTTCTTGGAGGATTTCAAAACGAGATTGATTATTTTTCATAGTTAGTTGATTCTTTGTTCAAACATATTCAAAAAATTAAATAAGACAAAATAAAGGCTAATCATCCTTATTTTTTAACTTAGATTTTAGCTTACCTAAAGGTGTTTTTTGATTGTCTTTTTGTAAGGTAAATTGAACAATTTTAGCAGTAAAGGCTACAAATGTTCCGATAGACAGAAAGGTATATATTATTGTAAATATTTTACTAATATCATGAGTAGGGACAAAATCTCCATAACCTACGGTAGCCATCGTCATTACAGAAAAGTATAAGGAGTCTACAACTTCCCAATGTTCAATTTTGTTATAAAATATGGTAGAACTCGTTAGTAGAATAGAAAGGAAAAAGAATAAATATCTAAATTCAGTATCTTTTTTAATACCTATAAAAACAAGTTTGCAAAAGCGATAAAAGTTGATAAAGAATGAGATCATAGAAATAAAATAAGTTAGAAGAAAGGCTTAATATATAACTTACTTACAAACTTTACAGTCTTCTTTATCTTGAATTTCACCTACTAATTTCCCTTCTTCGTTAAGTGAGAATCCACAGCAATCCATAAAACCTTGTGCAATTAATTTTCGAGCACGTTGAATTTGAGATTTTGTAGTAGGTAAATTTTGTTTTAAAGTATTAGCGACTTCTTGTTGTTTTAAGCCTTTTATGTCTGATAAAAATAGCGGATCTCTATATTTTTTGGGTAAGCTTTGTAAGATACCGCGTAAGCAATCTTTTTCGGTATGTTCGTGCTCTTTTTCATCTATTTGAGTTTCAAAATTGTTTAATTCAACAGTTTGATTAGTACTTTTGAAGTAATCCATCATAGTATTACGAGCAATTGTAAAAATCCACGGTTTTAATTTAGTAATATCCTTTAGGGTATGAAGTTTCGTATGAACTTTAATAAATGTTTCTTGTAGCAAATCATCAGTCACAGTAGTGTCTTTCACTTTACTTAAAATAAAGTGCTTTACATCATCTGCGTATTTTTTCCAAACTTGTTGCGTTGTCATAGTATAAATTTACGAAAAATGCCACGCTGAATAAAACGAATATTTTGTTTTCATTGTATTCAGAGTGACAAGAATTTTAAAAGTTGATTTAATTAACAGTTACAGTTGTTACATGTGCAGTTTTCACATGTACAATCTGAGCAGTCACCTGTTTTACATCCTTCGCAAGTACAAGTACATTGATTTTTATTTTTCATGATATTATCTGTTTTTTGTTTTCATATAACAGACAAGAAAAAGTGTAAAAAGATGCATTTATTGTCAAAAATATTTTTGAAGTTCTTTTCTAACAGGAATAGGTTTAATTGCAGATATGTTAGAGCCACCTGTATTTCCTGTAGGTACCCAAATTAAAGTAAATAAAATTGAAGCTATAATTCTGAAAAATTGACCAACAATTTCTTTAAGACTATATGTTTTTATTCCGTAGACTAACATCCAGTAATGAGATAAAGTGTGCCTGTAAACATGTTTTTGTCCTAAAATATGAGCATTCTCTAAATGATAAAAAGACACCTGAAAGTGTTTACTTTTAAGTGCCTTTTTAGCTAAAGTTAATTGTTTGTAAAATTGTTGTTTTCGTTGTAGTTGTGTCATAATTTGTTGATTTTATAAATCAGACTACAACGAAAAGAAAAAGATGCATTTTTAATTTACTTTTTCTCCGTTTATATAGGTTGCTAGAACTTTTGTATTTGGAATTTCTTTTCCATCAATCGTCATGATATCTTTATCTAAGATGATAAAATCAGCAACTTTACCAACTTCGATGCTTCCCTTTTCGTTTTCTTCAAAGTTTGCATAAGCATTCCAAATGGTCATTCCTTTTAAAGCATTTTCTCTAGATAAAGCATTTTCCATTTGGTAGCCATTTTCAGGGTATCCTTTTAAATCTTTTCTGATGGTTGCTGCGTAAAATGTATATAATGGACTTACGTGTTCAATAGGAAAGTCCGTTCCTAATGCAACTTTTCCGTATTCTTTTAATAAATCATTATAAGCATAAGCTCCTTTGATTCTATCTGACCCTACACGGTCTTCTGCCCAATACATATCTGAAGTAGCATGGGTAGGTTGAATAGAAGGAAGAACATTTTTAAATAAATCGAAATCATTCAGATCTACAATTTGAGCGTGTTCAATACGCCAACGTCTATCAGTTTTATTTTTTAATACTTCGTTGTAGGTTTTTAACATCACGTAATTTGCAGAATCTCCAATAGCATGGGTGTTCATTTGGTAGTCTGAATCTGCAATTCTTTTCGCTACTTTTTGTAAATTTTCGTACGAATTAACTAAAGCACCAAAATGCCCTTTTTTATCAGAATATTCATCTTTAAGAGCCGCTCCTCGAGATCCTAGAGCGCCGTCAGAATAAACCTTTACAGAACGAACGTTTAACCTATCAGTTTTAATAATGCCTTTGTTGAGGTAGTAATCAAGGTTTTTTTGATTGTTTGAAATCATAGCGTAGATACGCATTTTTAAATCACCCGATTGTTGTAAGCTGTCAATTAATTCAATAACTTCTTTATCTAAACCGGCATCGTCAACGGTTGTTAATCCTAAATCAAAACAGATTTTTTCAGCATCTTTTAACGCTTGAATCTGTTCCCTTTTTGATGGTTTCGGATTATTGATAAAATTCATTGCATTATCAATAAGTACTCCTGTTAGTTTACCATCTTTTTTTATAAACTCACCACCATCTATTTTAGAATCGGTAGTAATTCCAGCTAAATCAATAGCAGCTTGGTTTACTAACATAGCATGACCATCAATCCTGCGAATAGCTACTGGGGTATTAGGGAAAATACTGTCTAACTTTTTTTTAGTAGGGAATTCTTTTACTTCCCAGTCATTTTGATCCCAACCACGACCTGTGATATAAGTGGTGTTTTTCTCTTTTTGAAAATCTATTAAACGTTGAAGTACTTCATCATAACTTTCTGTTCCTACCAGGTCTACTTTTTGCTGTTGTAATCCTAAGCCATAAAAATGACAATGTGCATCAATAAAACCAGGATAAATAGCACCGTTATTTGCATCAACAGTATTTAAAGAAGTGTATTTTTCTTGGATTTCTTCGTTGCTTCCTATGGCTATAAACTTTCCATCTCTTATAGCAAAGCTTTCCGCTTTGTCAAAGTTAGGATTCACAGTGTAAGCATTTGCATTGATGACAAGCATGTCTACTTTTTCTTTAGGTTTACAAGAAAACAGTAAGCTAAAAGCTAGTAATGGAAGTAGTACTT
The DNA here is from genome assembly GCF_000518405.1 of Tenacibaculum sp. 47A_GOM-205m. Taxonomy (NCBI): domain Bacteria; kingdom Pseudomonadati; phylum Bacteroidota; class Flavobacteriia; order Flavobacteriales; family Flavobacteriaceae; genus Tenacibaculum; species Tenacibaculum sp. 47A_GOM-205m. The sequence continues at coordinate 59,911 of NZ_JADN01000003.1, forward strand.
TTTTCATTAGTGTGTATAAATTAAGTAAGCGATATATAATAGTAAAAATTGAAGAGGAACTCTTATAATAGCTATTTTCTTAGATCCAATTGCAGGTTTTTCTCTGAAAACATCCCAAATGTGGATTGGTAAGAAAATCCACATAAGTATAAACATAGCTAAAGCTGCTTGTTTGTTGGTTTGACTGATTAGTAATCCTATACCAATTGCTAACTCTAATAAGCCAGCTATATAATTTACAACTAATTTTGGAAGAAAATTAGGGATAAATCGATTGAAAATTTTAGGCTTTACAAAGTGCATAATTCCTGCAAAGGCAAAAAATATTCCGAATATAATTCTAAGAACTAATATTAATGCATTCATTAACTGAGTTTATTACTGGATTAATATATAAGTATGAAGAGTTTTCTTTTTTATTCTGTTCAGTCTTCTTAGATAAATAGTAGTTAAAAATATTATATAAGATAATTATAATAAAGGTGATAATTAAATTAAAAATGGCTTTTTTAAAAGTAAACTTCTTTTTTCTATAATCCTCTTTGTGCTTTCTTTTAGTTTCAAAGTACTCTTTGTTTAATCTACTACTCATCTTATACTTTTTTAAGGCTTTAAAGTTTCTTCGTTGTATAAATATTTATCCATTAAATATATAATACTAGCCATAGAAGCACTTCCTAATTCTAATTCGCGTTTATTAACCTTATCAAAAGTGTCTGTAGCTGCATGATGATAATCGAAATAGCGTTGCGAATCTGGTCGGTAACCTACTAAGGTAACATGGTCGTCTTTTAAAGGGCCAATATCAGCGCCACCACCACCAGCAGTAATATCGTGTAAACCGTAAGGAGCTAATAATTTTTTCCAGCTTTGTACAAGTTGTAAATTTCTTTTATTCGCATCAATAGAAAAACCTCTTGGTGTGTGTCCACCTGCATCAGATTCTAAAGCACCAATGTGTAGTTCACCATTTTCTTTTGCTAAACGAGCATATTCAGTAGCGCCACGTAAACCGTTTTCTTCATTCATAAAAAAGACAATTCGGATGGTGTTTTTAGGTTTGATATTATTCTTTTTGAATAAATAAGCAACTTCTAACGACTGTACAATTCCGGTTCCGTCATCGTGTGCACCCTCACCTAAATCCCAAGAATCTAAATGTCCGCCAACAACCATTATTTTTTCAGGATATTCACTTCCTTTAATTTCACCAACTACATTGTGAGAAGGAGCGTCTGGAAGATTTTTACAGCTTTGTTTAAAGTAAAATTGTAAGTTCGGATTTTCTTTTAAATGCTTGCTCAAATTTTCCGCAGCACGAGAACTAATAGCTGCTGCAGGAATATATTCTTCTTTTGGAATATCACCATACCCCATAGAACCTGTATGTGGATAATCGTCAATTCCATTGGTCATAGAACGAACAATGACTGCTTTCGCTCCAAATTTCCCAACTATAGAAGCTCCTCCATAGCGTTGACTTACGCAACCTCCATAAGCTTGAAAGGTATTGATGAGTGTATTATCAAAAGCACCGTTAAAGAATACAATTTTCCCGTTAGCTTTATCTCCTAAATTTTTGGCTTCTTCAATGTTTTTAACTTCAACAACTTGTGCAGTAATTCCGTTAGTTGGAGTTGCAATTGAACCTCCTAAAGCACAAATAGGAACATTGATTTTTTCTCCGTTGAATTCATAGTTAGCTATTTCTTTTTCACCTCGCACCCAATGTGGTACCATAATAGGTTGTAGCCAAACAGAATCTAAACCAACTTCTTTCATCAATTTTTCTCCCCAAATCACCGATTTTGCTGCTCCTTCAGATCCTGATAAACGGCTTCCGATATTTTGAGTTAGGTCACGTAACCACTCGTATGATTTTCCTTCAGTTAATGCGGAATTAAATAGTTGTTTTACTTGAACAGAGTCTTGTTTGTAGGCTGTTTTATTATAGGTTGTAGTTTGTGAGTCTTGCTTTTGTTCTGTTTTACAAGCAAAACAGAAGATACTTGCTGTAAGTAGAAAGGTTAGTTTTTTCATATTTATAGTGTAAATTAGGGAGATAAATCTACATAAAAAAGAATAAAAACTTAGTTAATTTGAAGATGAATATGGTCGTCGTGTCTTACAGCTTTACATCCTTGAAATCTAATTTTAGAGCTTTTTAGATGTAAACGTGTTTTAAGATGTGGTTCAATAAATACTTTTTGAGTTTGTTGTAGATTGGTAATTATTTCTAAAAAATCTTTATTCACTTTGTTAGAAAAGGTGAGATTTTTATTGTTAGTTCCAAGTGTTAGGTATTTAGGATAATCGTACTGCCAGTATCCTTTTTCTTTGCAAATAGCTGTAGTGTTGGTTTCGTTTTGTGAAGGGTTTTCAAAAATACCATAACCGCTATTAGAAGGTTTACTGTTTGTTTCTTTTCCTGAAGAATCCTTATAAATAAAAGAAATGTCAACTTTCTTTCCATCATTATGGCTTAAGTGAGGAAAAAGCGGGAAGCCATCAAAAAAAGGGAAGTTTGCATCTAAATAAATAACTTTAAGATTGGGATGTTTTTTATTGAGTTGATATCCAATTTCTTTGAGCATATTATTTAACTCAGGTTTTACATAGTTTCTGTTACATAAAACAGTTAATATATTATGATAATTAACTAATTGATTATTTTCAATTTTAATCCTTCCAAACGCTTTTGAAGAAACCCAAGGAACTATTGTGAAAATAGTCACTAAATAAATTGAACAAAACAAAAGAAAACTACCTAAAATTGGGAGTCTTTTTAGTTTAGCAATGATTATAGCCAAAAGATAAACAAGACCACCAATTTGTGTAAGGGTAGTTAGTATTATAAAAAGTGTTAAGTGTAGTAAAAACTTCACTTTTTTAAAATAATGTATCAAACTTCCAGGTTAAGCCTCCCATGGCTTGAAACCCTTGTACGTTAAAATTATTAAATCGTTGATAGCTGTTGTTTAGTACATTGTTAAGGTTTAAAAACACAGAAAATGAGTCGTCAAAATGATAACCACCGTTAAAGTTTACATCAAAATAGCTTTTTAAGTCTGTTGCTGTATATGTATTGGCAGGTAAGGCGTCATACACACGTCCTTTTCTGTTTCCTACAAAGTAAAGATTTGCGCCAGCATACCATTTATCAGTTTTATAAGTTCCGAAAAGCTCTCCTTTTATTTCAGGAGTGTTCCAAGCTTCTTCTGTTTCGTTAGTTAGTGTAAATTTGTTGAATTGTGCATTGGCTCCAATGTTAAGGTTTTTGATGCCATCAAAAGCAATTTCTCCAAAGAAAGTTAACAGTTTAATATCGTCATAAACTACTTTAAAAGAGTTTCCGTATTCATATCCGTAGAAGGTAAATCCATTTGTTCCGGCAATATTATCACCATCAGATTTTGATTGATTTAAAGCAAAAAATGGATTATTTTCAATATCAGCATAACTTACTTTTGTGTTATAACTAAATTGATGACTTAGCTTTCCTTTAATTCCTCCGAAAACATCAAACTTTTTGTTTGTTTGACGCATATCAAGGGTAGGAGATACATAAGGATTGTCATCGGTAAAAGATTGGAACATGTTTGTGGTTAAATCACCTGAAGCACCAACAAATACATTTGCAAAATCTTTTACGATAGGATATGAGATTTCAACATCAGGATAAATAAAAAAGTTAGATTCACTATTTTCTGTATCCATAGAAAAATAACTTTTTGCACCTAGTTTAATGGCTAAATCTTGTAGATTAAACTTGTAAGTAGGGTGTACTCCTAAAGTAATAAAGCTATAATTTATAGAAGTAATAGCATCGTAAGCATAAGCGTAGCTTCCTCCTAAATAACTAACCGTAGTGTTTACGTATAAGTCATTTAGTTGACGATGAAAATTATCTAAAGGAAAACGAAACTGTGCATTTCCATCTATCAAAAATTCTGAACTCTCAAAAGAATCAGAAAAATAAGAGATAGCTCCGTTAGCTTCATCTAAATAAGAATCATCTGGTTTTATTTGTCCGAAGATTTTAAAGTGATTATAGCTTTGAGATTCTTCAATAGTACTCAAGGTAAACTCGGTAAACGTGATGTTGGATGGTAAACCATACCAGTTGTATTTATCTTTTTCAGCGTCTAAACCAGCAGACCATTGAAAATAACGTTCTTGTTGTGTGTAATTTAAGTTTAAATCGATGTTATAAAATGTACTGCTTAGTTCAGTATCAGTAACTGGATCAGAAGATAGTAGGAATTTTACATGAGCTCCTAATTCACTGTTGTAGCTTTGGCTTCGTCTCATATAGGCTTCTAAAAAAGGTGACAATACATTTCCAAAACCAACAGACACGTAGTTGTCGTATAACTTTTCTCTTTTTCCTAAGTCTACTTTTTTCATGGTACCACTTTTAGGAATAAAAGTAGAAGCTACAGGAACAGAAAATATTTGATACTCTAATGCTTTTTTCTGAGTTTCTTTAGTGTGTTCAATTACTGGTTTTTGCTTTATTTTAAAAGCATCGGTAATTTTAGGAACATACGAAGTTACTACGTTTACAACTTCTGTTTTTATAATAGTATCTTTTGCTTTGTTAGTGACATTTTTTTCTTGTGCATTTGCATAGGCTATCACAAATAAAGCAAGTAAACTTAGGTGCTTTTTCATCGATCTAATCATTTAACTTTCGTTTGTTGTTAACAAATTTTAGTTTTGGGTAGTTACTGATTCGTTTGTTTTGGCTTCTTTGTTTTTAATGGTACGAAGCTCATTTTTAGCTTCTTCAATTACATCTTTATACTGAGTAAAGTTTTTAATAATATTCTCTAAGATGTAAGTTGCTTGGTATGCATCTTTCAAAGCATAATAGTTCTTCGCCATGATAATATAGCTTTTTACTCCCCAGTATTTGTATGAAGAATAATTAGCAATTAAGTTTTGAACAGCTTTGGTAGAAGCTTCGTATTCTTTATTCTCATGTAAAAAGAAAGCATTGTAATATAAACACTCTGCCTTTAACTCACCTGTAGCTTTTTTGCTAGCTTCATTAAAGTATTCTTCGGCAGTTAAAAAGTCATTCTTTTTAAAAGAAGAACGTGCTAAAATTATTTTAGCATCTTCTGCAATATTCGTGTCAACCTTACCTGTAGTTAATACTTTTTCGGCATAGGTTATTGCGTTAGCATAATCATTTTTGTTGTAATATCCTTTCATTAAATTACTTTGAGCAAAAATGATGTTTTGTGGATAATTAGCATCTTTCTCTAATTGTTGAAGTACTAAAATACCATTATTCCAATCTTGTTTTTCTAAATAGATATTAGCAAGTTTTGTTAATGATTCTTCTGTAAATTCATTTTTATTTTGTTTTGTTACATAAGAGTAATGAGGAATAGCTTTATCAAATAACTTAGTATTGTTATAGGCTTGCGCTAAATAAAAATGAGCTTTTAATACATTTATTCCGTTAGGGAATGATTGTAAATACTTATTAAAACCTTCAATAGCTTTTGAGTTGTTGTTTTCTAAGAATTTGTTCTCAGCAGATTGGTAAGTAGCATTGTCTAATTCAGCATTGGTAACATTAGCAAAAGGTATGTTTTTAACCCAAGCAGCATACTCATCAACTTTTCCTAAATCGATATACACATTTTTAATATTTGTAACTGCTTGTCTTGCCTCGTTAGAATTTGGATGTTTTGCAACTACTTCTTTATATTTTTCAATAGCTTTTCTATTGTTATTGCTACCGTAGTATAATAGTCCTTGACGTAATAAAACATTAGGAACGTAATTACTTGTAGGATAATTAGCTAATAACCGCTCATAGGTTTTTTGAGCTTTTGAGGTATTGTTTGTCGTGGTATATGTAGTAGCTAATTGAAATAAAGCATCATCTTTTAGCTGAGATTCGCTGTATTCATTAATTAATGTTTCTAGATCTTGAATTTTAATGTCATTCTTACCTAAAAAACCGTTACTCATTGCTGTTTGATATTGTGCATAATCTGACCCTACACCACCTTCTTGAATTACTTTGTTATACGCTTTTATAGCATTTGAATAATTTTTTGAAGCATAAAAAGAATCTCCTAAACGATTAGAAGCATCATCATTCAAATCATTATCATCTAAATTCTGCTCCAAGAATTGTTGAAAGTATTTCGCAGCGTTAGGGTAACTTTTTAATTTGAAGTTAGTATATCCAATTTGGTAGTTAAGCATCTTAGCTTCTTCTATTTCTTTATTGGTAACAGAAAGGAAGCTATTTAAGGCTTTTTGATAGTTTCCTAAAGAGTATTCGGTTTCAGCTAACCAATAAAAACCTTTGTTACTTACAGTTGTATTTTCTGATTGAGTAGCACTAGTAAAATAAGGCTTAGCTTCGGCAATTTTATTTTCATTAAATAACTGAATGCCTCTGTATAACGATACTTCATTAATAATACTTTTACTTTCAGGAGTTTCAGAAGTGCTTAAAAAGTCTAAAGCACCCTGATAGTCTTGTTGGTGTAAGTATGAAGTAACTAATAAATTACTAATTTCAGCTGTATTAGGAGAGGTAGGGTATTTAGTTAAAAATCCTTTTAAAACATCAGGAACACTTTCGTACGGATTACCTTCTTCATAACTCAATTTAGCATAGTTTAACGAAGCACTTTCTGTAATTTTAGCATCAAAATCCATTTCACTGGCATTTTTAAATGCATTTAAGGCTTCTAGTTTTTTATCTAATTCTAAATAACATTCAGCTAAGTGATAATAAGCATTTTGAGCAACTTTATTGTTTCCTCCAATAATTTTGTTGAAGTTGCTAATAGCAGTTTCGTAATCTTTTTGTTGATAATAAGCATATCCTAAATAATAATAGTCAGTATTCGTCCAACGACCATTCTTGCCTTTATATTCTGTTAAGTATGGAATTGCTTTGTCGTATTTTTTAAGGTTGAAATAACTTTCACCTACTATTTTAGAAATTTCAGAAATTTCTTTTTTGTCCTTAGTCGTTTCTAATAAATTTTCTCCAATTTGAATTGACTTATCAAACCTTCCTGCTTTAAAACTAATATCTAAAATGTAGTAATTTGCTTTTGCTTGGTAGGTAGCGTCGTTTGCTAATTGACTTAAGTTGTCTTCAGCTTCGCCAAAATTTTCTTGTTTGTAAGCAATAAAACCATAGTAATAACGAGCATCATTACCATAAATAGGATTTCCTAATAAAGTTTGAAAACGTTCTTTAGCATCTTTTAAATAATTAGATACTAAAAGCGCATACCCCATTTTATAGTTTAACTCATTTCTTTCTTCCGGATTTAGTAATTTCTCATTTACTTTTTGATACCATTTTAAAGAGTGAGCCGCTTTTCTATTAGCAAAATAGTAGTTACCTACATTTAAGTACGCTTTTTCTGTTTTGTTATTGTAAGGGTAATTCTCAACGAATTGAATAACTCTACTGTCAGCATCATCTTGTTGTAGTTTTATAGCACACATAGCATCATAATAATCAGCATCTGCCTTTAGGTTATGATGTTCTTCTGAATTATGTGAAATCTTTCGGAAAACTTCCTGAGATGCAGCGTAAGCCTTATTATTATACAAACGCATCGCTTTATGAAAATCGGCGTTTGCATGACTATTTATAGCCGATTCTTGTGCTATTATTATCGTTGTAAAGGTTAAAAAAAGAAATAAAAAGCAGCTTTTTTTGAAACAATTAAATCTCATATTTTTTAGTTATCTAGAAACTATAACGTTAGTTTTTTATTTTTGTTGGGAGACATTTTATCAAAAGTAAGAAATGTTATAGAATTACGTTATAAAATTTTAGATTTGTAAAAAACATATACTCCATGGAAAATCCTGTTTTACACCTTGAAAATGCTGATATTTATCAACAAGACAATTTAGTGTTGTCAAAAGTGAATTTTACGTTGAATAAAGGTGACTTTTATTACTTAATCGGAAAAACAGGAAGTGGTAAAAGTAGTTTGCTTAAAACCTTGTATGGCGATTTACGTTTGCAACGTGGTTTGGGTAGTATTGTTGATTTTGACTTAAAGAAGTTGAAGGAAAAAGATATTCCTTTTTTACGAAGAAAACTAGGAATCGTTTTTCAAGATTTTAAATTGTTAAATGATAGAAGTGTTTTTGAAAATTTAGAGTTTGTATTAAAAGCTACGGGTTGGAAAGATAAAACTGAGATGAAAAACAAAATTCATGAGGTTTTAGATAAAGTAGGAATGAAGGAAAAATACTACAAGCAAACCTTTGAGCTTTCAGGAGGAGAGCAACAACGTGTAGCAATTGCAAGAGCATTATTAAATGACCCGGAATTAATTCTTGCCGATGAACCTACTGGGAACTTAGACCCGAAAACATCACTTGAAGTGATGGAATTGTTGAACGAGATTCACCAGAGTGGAAAAACGATTCTTATGGCAACTCACGATTATCAATTAATTGTAAAGTTTAAACAAAAAGTAATTAAGTGTGAAGGCGGGGAGTTGTTTGAAGTAGTTCAACAAGCGGTATAGTATAAAAAAACAAACCCACTTCAAGAGGATGAAGTGGGAAAATTGCTATGAAAAACTATGAAAAGAAACACTACTAATGTTTCTCTACTATAAAGACGTTTAGATTCTAAAAATCTTACATTTGCGTAATAATTTTAACATTTTTTTATAAAAAATCCTGAACAAAAAATTGCTCAGGACTTTTAAAATTATGTACTCTTAACTTCTTAGAAAGTTAACGCAGCGTTGTTGTTTTTAACTGCTTCAGCTGAAGAAGTTAAAGCTTCTTTTTCTTCAGTACTTAAGTTAATTTCAACGATTTTTTCAATTCCGTTTTTACCTAATACTGCTGGTACACCAATACATAAACCAGATAAACCGTATTCACCTTCTAATAAAGCTGAACAAGGGAAAATCTTTTTTGTATCACAAGCAATAGCTTGTACCATTCCAGATACAGCAGCACCAGGAGCATACCAAGCAGAAGTACCTAATAAACCTGTTAAGGTGGCACCACCCACTTTTGTATCTTGTTTTACTTGCTCTAATCTTTCTTCTGATAAGAATTCAGAAACAGGAACAGAGTTGCGAGTAGCTAAACGAGTTAAAGGAACCATTCCTTTATCAGAGTGACCACCAATAACCATTCCGTCAACATCAGAAATAGGAGCTTCTAAAGCTTCAGCTAAACGATACTTGAAACGAGCAGAGTCTAAAGCACCACCCATACCAATAATTCTGTTTTTAGGTAATCCAGTTGCTTTGTGAACTAAATAGGTCATAGTATCCATTGGGTTAGATACTACGATGATGATAGTGTTAGGAGATTGCTCTACTAAGCTAGCAGCTACAGTTTTAACAATGCCAGCGTTGATGCCTAATAACTCATCACGAGACATTCCTGGTTTACGTGCAATACCAGAAGTAATTACACAAATATCAGATCCAGCAGTTTTGCCATAATCACCTGTAGTTCCTGTAATTTTAGTGTCAAAACCATTTAAAGAAGCAGTTTGCATTAAATCCATAGCTTTACCTTCAGCAAAACCTTCTTTAATATCTACTAAAACAACTTCAGAAGCGAAATTTTTAATAGCAATGTACTCAGCACAACTTGCACCTACAGCACCTGCTCCTACAACTGTTACTTTCATTTTATATATGTTTTTTGTAATTAATATGTTTATAAGTGCGTATTACGCACAAGATGCACAAAAATAGGTATTTGGCTATGGATATAAAAGAAAAACCCGATGATATTTCAGCGGGTTTTTATGTAGTATTTTTTTAAGAAATGTTTTATCTAAAACTAAAAGCAATACCAGCATTAACAGAATTGTATTCTTGTAAAGTATAACTTCCGAAAAGTTTAAAGAAACCTAAGCTTAAACGAGCACCTAATGTAGTGTTAAAGCTACCAGAGCTAGTGCTTAGCGATAATGGGTTTGTTCCTAGGTCTACTCTTTCATTACCTAATGGAGTAGAGTAATTAGCAAAAAAGCTATCTCCTCTCATATCTAGGCTTGTATTACCTCCATTGTAACCCACACCTCCGTAAATGTTAATTACAGGAAAATTTAAAGAAGCGATAGCTTGAACTGTATAAGAGTTTAATCTAAATTCAGTAATAGCATTTCTAGCTTCAATATCTCCATCAACATTACCAATAGTATAATCTACATTCATATTTGTATAGGCAGCTAGTAAAGAAATATGTAGAGGAGTTTTATCCATTGGTCCAAACCAATCAGTAATTTCTTTTTTTACACCAATACCAAATAAACCACCTTTTACATCATCTGAACCTACTTTAGGAGAATATCTAAGCATTGCTTCAAATTTAAAAGGAAGACCAAGACCAACTTGAACAGAAGGAGCAGGAACAGCGTTTGCAGGTAAATCTTCTTTAATACCTTCTGGCATGGTAAAGTTGGCTTGTGCCTGTTGTCCGTTTATAGTAGTGGTATATGTTAACTCAGCTGGAGTTGTAGAATTGCTACCAGCAACTGTAGCTGTAGTATTTTGGTTATAGGTTGTATTATTAGATAAACCTAGTTTAGTTAAATTAAACATTTCATCTTCAGAAGGGATGAAAGAGGCATTAGCTCCGATAGAAATGTCAAAACCAAACTTTTTATGAACTTTAGCAGTGTGATACCAACCATTGTTCATACTGTAAATGAATCCTTTCATGGCAGGATCTAAATAAGCGTTGGTTAGTTTGTTAGCGTCATCTTTGGCTAATAAAATAGTTTCTAATTCTTGAGCTTTAGCACTAAAACTTATAATTAAAGTAAATAGAGGTAATAGTATTTTTTTCATAATGTGGGGTTATGTTTTCAGTTGATAAAAGTATAAAATAAAAAAAAAGCTCAATAATATTATTGAGCTTTTTTAAAGTTAAGAAATCGGTTTAAGCATCAATATTTGCATATTTAGCATTTTTTTCAATGAATTCTCTACGAGGCGGAACTTCGTCTCCCATTAGCATAGAAAATACTCTATCAGCTTCTGTTAGGTTGTCAATAGTTACTTGACGTAATGTTCTAAATTCAGGGTTCATTGTAGTGTCCCATAATTGTTCAGCATTCATCTCTCCAAGACCCTTATAACGCTGTATAGAAACCCCACCACCCATTTTTTGAGCAATTAAATCACGTTGGTTATCGTCCCATGCATATTCACGTTTTTGTCCTTTTTTAACTAAATATAAAGGAGGGGTGGCAATATAGATATATCCCTGTTCAACCATTTCACGCATATAACGGAAGAAGAATGTTAATATTAAGGTAGCAATGTGAGAACCATCTACATCGGCATCACACATAATAACTACTTTATGGTAACGTAATTTTGATAAGTTTAACTCACGAGGATCTTCTTCAGTACCGATAGAAACACCAAGTGCTGTAAACATGTTTTTGATTTCTTCGTTTTCAAAAACTTTGTGTTGCATTGCTTTTTCTACATTTAAGATTTTACCTCTTAATGGGAGAATAGCTTGGAAATTACGGTCACGACCTTGTTTTGCAGTACCACCTGCCGAATCTCCCTCTACTAGGAAGATTTCACATTCTGCAGGATCAGTTTCTGAACAGTCAGATAATTTACCAGGTAAACCACCAATGCTCATTACTGTTTTACGTTGCACCATTTCACGAGCTTTACGAGCTGCGTGACGTGCTTGTGCTGCTAAGATTACTTTTTGAACAATGGTTTTAGCATCATTCGGGTTTTCTTCTAAGTAATCTGTAAGCATTTCTGAAACTGCTTGTGATACGGCAGCACTAACCTCACGGTTACCTAATTTAGTTTTAGTTTGTCCTTCGAACTGAGGTTCAGCAACTTTTACCGATACAATAGCTGTTAATCCTTCGCGGAAATCATCTCCTGAAATTTCAAACTTTACATTTTTAAGTAAACCAGAATCATCTGCATACTTTTTTAAGGTATGAGTTAACCCACGACGGAAACCTGATAAGTGTGTACCTCCTTCGTGTGTGTTAATGTTGTTTACGTATGAGTGTAAGTTTTCAGCATATGAATCGTTGTATACCATTGCAACTTCTACAGGAATTCCATTTTTCTCTCCTTCCATAGAAATTACATCTTGAATTATCTGTGTTCTTGTTCCGTCTAAAAACTTTACAAATTCTGATAATCCTTCTTCAGAATGGAATACTTCAACAATATCATTCCCTTCATCATCTTTATTACGTTTATCTGTTAACGTAATGGTGATACCTTTGTTTAAGTACGCTAATTCACGCATACGAGTCGCTAGGGTATCATAATTAAATACTGTAGTTTGTTGAAAGATAGATTTGTCTGGTAAAAAGGTAACGATAGTTCCTGTAAAATCAGTTTCTCCAATGGTTTTTACAGGGTATAAAGTTTTACCTCGTTCGTATTCTTGTTGCCAAATTTTTCCTTCTTTGTGTACAGTAGCAGTTAAGTGATCAGAAAGTGCGTTAACACAAGAAACCCCAACACCGTGTAATCCACCAGACACTTTATAAGAATCTTTATCAAATTTACCTCCAGCACCAATTTTGGTCATTACAACTTCAAGAGCAGAAACTCCTTCTTTTTTATGAATCCCTACAGGAATACCACGACCATTATCTTTTGTGGTAATTGAGTTGTCTTCATTGATGGTAACCTCAATGGTATCACAATGACCAGCTAAAGCTTCATCAATAGAGTTATCTACTACCTCATATACCAAGTGGTGTAAGCCACGTACCCCAACATCACCAATATACATCGACGGACGCATACGTACATGTTCCATTCCTTCCAGTGCTTGGATACTATCGGCAGAATAATTATGTTTTTTTTCTTCGCTCATTATCAAGTGAATTAAATTAAAATCTTTTCATGAAAAAATCGCCCGAAAGCGACTCTTGTAGTCTTACAAATTTACGATTTTTTGATTTTAAAATAAAGTTTTTAAGTGGTTTTAAATAGAAATTATCAACATTTGTTAAAAAGACAAAAGTGCTTTAAAACGTCTAAAAACAAGGTTAAATAAAGAGAGTTGCTTTTTGTCTTTAGCCGCTGAGGTTGATGAATGTAAAAAAGCCTTAGAAGTTGTTTTTTTTAAAGGGAAAAGGAGTTGATTTGATAAAAAATATAGAGAATAACGACTTTTAGGAGGGTTAGATATAATACGGGATGTTAAGCTCTTCTTGCTGTTTCTGTAAGGTTGTGGGAGAAATTCCAAATTTCTTTTTAAAACAATTAGAAAAATAAGAAGAACTATTGAAGCCTACCTCAATAGAGGTTTGACTTATGTCAGAAGTTCCTACTGTTATTGATTTTATAGATTTTAGGAGTCTGAATTCTTTAACTATTTGATTGATGGATTTTCCTGTTGCTGCTTTACAATTTCTATATAGTTTGGTTTTACACATCATCATAAGAGAAGCAATATCAGGAATGTTAAAATTAGGGTTTTGATAATTTTTTGAAATTGTGTCTAATAAAGAAAGTAAGAACTTTTCAGTTTCAGAGTTTAGCCTGAAGGATATATTGTCATTTTTAAAATATGTATATTCTGAGTATGCACTAGAGTTTACTATTTGTGATGAAATAATGAGTTGCTTTTTAGTTTTTATAAAATAAAGTACCTCAATAAGTTTGCTGATAGTTGAATGTGAAAAACTGGTTTCTTGATTATAATCGTAAGGGTGTAAAATAATTTTAACAGGAAAGCAATCAATTTTTTTATTTAGTCTTTTTTGAATCGAAACAGAGCAATCAAAAGCTTTTTTAAAAGAAGGGAAACAAGCTATAAAAGCCTCTTCTTTAGTTTCGATTTGACTTCCACCATATGAGTGAATTAGATTTTGAATAATTGTTTTTTTATATAATAATGTTTCATGAACTTTATGCTTTTTTAATTTACATAATAGTAATTTTTTATTGAATGCTTTTGCTAAAAATAAAACAGAATGCTCGTGAAAATTATAATTAAATTCTGACTGTATAACATTAAGTTGTTGCTCGCTTTTTAAAAGAGCATAAGCTAAATGACTGTTTACAGATGAAATTTTATAAGGAAGTAGATTAATAGATTTGTAATATAGCTTTTTGATGTCATTTTTGTCAGTTGCTTTTATCAGATAAAAAACACTGTTCTTTTTGTAGTCAACCCAACAATTGATGCACTTTTTAAAAAGTGTTAGTTGAAGTTTGGAATAAAAAGCAATAGCTAAATCTACTGCTGTTTTGTTAGTTGTTATATGTTGAATCAAATAAACCGACATATGTAAAGTTAATAAATAGATGGGTTCAGAATAGTTAAGTAGATGTTAAACAGGGAAAAAACGGGGTGTTTTAGGGAAATTAAAAAAGCATTTTACAGTACTGTAAAATGCTTTTTTAATTTTGAGATAAGTTTTAGTTAGCATTCAGTTTAGTGAATATTCCCTTCATAATCAAGTTTTAGGTTTTTCTTATCTCCATCTTTTCTTATCTGAACTTTAAATACTTGTTTAGATTTGCTATTGTCTCTATAGGTAACAAGGTATACGTCTTTGTATATAATCCATCCAGGATATTTATTATTAATAGCTGTTCTAACTGTTTTTGGAAGTAAAACGTTTTTGTAACGTTCAATAGAACTCATAATTTTACCTTTAGAGTCATAAGTAGCAGTAATTAAACCAGATGTTTCATCATTTTTTGATTTAAAGATAACTTCATAAGCTTCAAATTCTTTGTCAAAAATTGGGTCTTCAGTAATATCATACCTAGCAGCTTCATTTTGTAGGTTTACAGTAAATTCAGGAGTGTCTTCACGTTGAACTTCCTTAAGGTAGCTTAAATTTAAAGGTTTGATGGTAACAGGTTCTAAAATAATGTTTTTTTGCACATCATTTTGGGAGTGTGCTAGGTTGGTTAGACCTAGAAGAAATAAACCAAATACTAATTTTTTCATGGTACTAAGTTTTATGGTTAAATAATAAAAGGGGAGAGTGAGTGATAGTTAATTTAAGGGAGTAACAAAATTAAGGACTTAACTTAGACGCGGGTATCAAAATTGTTCTTTTTAATATTAAAAATGATTCATAAAACATTAATAGATCAGATTTAACAGGATTTTAAGGTTGTTTTAGTTTTAATCTCAAATTAAAAGTTCCAGTTTATGATAGGGAGCGAGCTCTTTTCATTTTTATTCCATAAACCAATTTGAATACCTTTTAATGATTTTGTGTTGTTAATTAATCCAATTTGAACACCTTGAAGGTCTTCTGTGTAGTTCAAAACTCCTATTTGGGCTCCATTAGTTAAGTTTTGTTTTTTGTTGTTGTTATTTTGGATTCCAATTTGGATTCCATTGGTGAATTCTGAAACGTTAAATCCTCCAATTTGAGCTCCGTTTAAAGTTTGTGTATGATTTCCAATGAAGCCTCCGCTGAGACCATTTATAACGTAGCTGTCATTTCCTAAAATACTTAATGCCATTCCGTTTTGTTTTTCAATTATATTTCCTATTCCTGCAATTGCTATCCCGTTCATTTTTATGAAATACTGACCAATGAAAGCACCTGAAATACCATTAACTTGAGTTTCTGCTGTTGATCCAGATGATAGATTTATTCCATATACAATTTCTGAAGGTTCTGAATCAAGTTTATTTTCAAATTCTGTTAAACTGGTTGATAAAGGAGATTTAGGTATAAGTGGCAGAAGTATACCAAGACCGGGAATCTCTAATCGTACCCCGAATGTTCTGGTTAGTGTAGAGTCTGTAAAAATTGATTTTGGAAAAGTGCCGATTGATACACCAGTAATATCTGTGTTTTTAGAATGAGTTGTCCAAATAGGGGCTCTAAATTTTCTGCTTTGCGCTTGTGTAGTTAAGCAACAAACTAGCAATAGTAAGCAAATATTTTTCATAATTTATTGATTTTGTTTACGGTAAAATTATTGTGATTAATCAAGTTTTAATTGTTTGATTAGCGGTTTCATAAAAATATTTTTGTGATTATCACAAAATGATTACTTTTAAAAATGTTTCAGAAGGTTTTATTAGAGCGAATAAAAAAAGAGTTAAGAGGCAAATCACTTAACGATACATTGGCTGTTGTTTTACAGATTAGTTATGATGCTGCGCACAGAAGGACGAGTTTAAAAAGCAAGATTTCTTTAGATGAGGCAGTTTTGTTAGCTAAACATTTTAACTTTTCATTAGATACATTATATGGAGAAGTAGTGAAAAATTATGTGTCAGTAGAAAAAACACTTCAAATAAAAGATGAAGATAGTTTGCGAGAATATTTTGATACCTCTTATAATTTATTAGTTGAAACAGCAAAAGATAAAAGTTTTAAAATTTACTATTCAGCAAAAGACATCCCGTTGTTTTATTTAATTGATGACTCGATATTAAGCAGGTTTAAAATATATGTTTGGATGAAGTTGCTGTGTGTAGAATTTAGAAATGTTTGTTTTGATAGTTTCTACCCTAAACTATCTACTATACAATCAGGAAAGCGGCTTGGAGATTTTTACAGCTTTTTGAATGTGTCTGAAATTTGGGATACAACAACTATCAATAGTACGCTAAAGCAGATTTACTTTTATTATGAAGCAGGGCAAATCTCTGCGATTGAAGCAATGAGTCTTTGTAGAGAGTTAAAGGTGTTGTTGAATAGTATTTCTGAAAAGGTTTTAGAAAATAAAGGATTTGAACTTTACTATAATGAACTTTTATTGATGAATAACAATGTACTGGTGTTTAACCAAGAGCAACAGCTTCTATTTGTCCCAAATTCTATGCTTTCATATTTTAAAACAGCAGATAGCGAAACATGTTTAGAAGCTAAAAACTACATGGAGAATCAAATTAAGCATTCGAAACTTTTAAATACTTCTGGAGAAAAAGAGCAAAATAAGTTCTATAATAAAATGATGCAGAAAATTAATGCTCTGATCAGTTTAATAAAAGCAGATAGTATTTTAGATTTTGAATAAAAAAACCTCACCAATTGGCGAGGTTTTACACAACTAAAATCTGAACTAAGATTTTTCTTAGTAAGCATCTTCGTGTACAGCTTTGATGGCTCTACCAGAAGGTTCGTTTTGGTTTTGAAAACTTTTATCCCAAGCTAATGCAGTTGGTGTACTACACGCAATTGAAGGCACAGAAGGCACAGTTAATGCAGCAGCTTCACTAGGAAAATGTTCTTCAAAAATGGTACGATAGTAATATTCTTCTTTTGCTCTTGGTGTTTGAGTAGGGAAACGGTGTGCAGCATTTTCCATCATTTCATCAGTAACCGCAGCCTCAACAACTTCTTTTAAAGTGTCAATCCAGTTGTACCCAACTCCGTCAGAGAATTGTTCTTTTTGTCTCCAAGCAACTTCTTTCGGTAAATAACTTTCAAAAGCCTTACGTAATACCCATTTTTCCATACGTTCACCGTTAATCATTTTATCTTCAGGGTTAATACGCATAGCCACATCCATAAATTCTTTATCTAAGAATGGAACACGTCCCTCAATTCCCCAAGCCATTAAACTTTTGTTAGCACGTAAACAATCATATTGATATAGTTTATCTAATTTACGTACTGTTTCTTTGTGAAATTCTTCAGCATCTGGAGCTTTGTGGAAGTATAAATATCCTCCAAAAAGTTCGTCAGCACCTTCACCTGATAAGACCATTTTTATACCCATTGATTTAATAACACGTGCCATTAAATACATAGGAGTAGAAGCACGAACTGTTGTAATATCGTAGGTTTCTAGGTTGTAAATTACATCTTTTATAGCATCCAATCCTTCTTGAATGGTAAAGGTAATTTCATGGTGAATAGTACCTAAATGTTCTGAAACTTTTTTTGCTGCAGCTAAATCAGGAGATCCATCTAACCCAACAGAAAACGAATGTAGTTGTGGATACCACGCGGCATCTTTGTCGTCAGATTCTACACGCTTCGCCGCATATTTTTTAGCAATTGCAGAGGTAATAGAAGAATCTAATCCTCCAGATAATAAAACTCCGTAAGGTACATCACTCATTAATTGACGATGAACAGCAGCTTCTAAAGCATCACGTACTTCATCAATAGAAGTTTGGTTATCTCTAACAGCTTCATATTCCATCCAGTCACGAGAATACCATCTTTGTAATCCATCTTCACGAGTGTAATAGTGCCCAGGAGGAAATACTTCAATCTTGTTGCAAACTCCTTCTAAAGCTTTTAATTCAGAAGCAACATAAAAGGTTCCATGTTTATCCCACCCCATGTATAAAGGGATAATTCCCATATGATCACGAGCTATTAAATATTCATCAGTCATTGAGTCATATACAGCGAAGCCGAAGATTCCGTTTAGGTCATCTAAAAACTCCACACCTTTTTCTTTGTATAAAGCTAAGATAACCTCACAGTCAGATTGTGTTAAAAACTCGTGTTGTTCTTTAAGTTGTTTTCTAATTTCTTTGTGGTTGTATATCTCTCCATTGGCAGCTAACACAAATCTACGATCATAACTAAATAATGGTTGTTGACCAGAAGCTGGATCAACGATTGCTAATCGCTCATGCGCCATTATTACTTTTTCATCGCTGTAAATTCCACTCCAATCCGGACCTCTATGACGAACTTTCTTAGCCATTTCTAAAATTTGAGGTCTTAGTTTCTCAGATTTCTCTTTCAAATCGAAAGCACATACAATTCCACACATAATTTTTGTTTTTAATTAATTATTGCAATGCAAATAAACTAATGATGTTGTTTTTTGTAAATCGTATATTGTTTATTGGTTTAAAATTTAAACTATAAATTTAAAAAATGTAATTATTTGTAATTGTTTCTTGGGATAAAAGCTGTTATTACTTAGTTTTTTTAGCAATAGATTGATGTGTATAAAGTTAGATTGTAGAAAAATAATAACATAGATTATTATTGTTAAAGTTTATGATTCTTTACTAAGACTAAAATATATTTGCCGCGGTTTTTCTTTTAAGAAAAGAAAATTAAAAGGGAATTAGGTGAAAGTCCTAAACTGTACCCGCAACTGTAAGCTACGTCTATTATAAATAGATACTTATTATTTCTTACACCACTGTTTTTTACGGGAAGGTAGTAATAAGATGTTAGTCAGGAGACCTGCCAAAATTTTATTTGTTGTTATTCTTTCGGGATTAAAAGGATTAACAATAATACACGCAAGTATTTAAAATGTATAATACTTGAAAGTGTTTTTTATTTTCTGAAATTTTAAATTAATTATAAAGATGATACGTATTTACGGTATTGCATTGTTATGTCTGTTTATGACATTTTTTTCTTGTTCAAGTGATTCAATAAAACATGAACCAACTCCAATTTATGATAACTCTTTTATAGTAGGATATGAAGGTGATAAAACAGTAATAGGGCATTTAGATGAAGACCAGGTTTTTACATCTAGTGTTTTTGAGTCGTTAAATAAAAACACAATATCTTTTTCAGAATATGAAAATAAATTGTTTGCTGTGTCACAATCAGGTCCTGATTATGTTACAAAGTTTAATTTACAGAATTTAGCTGTAGAAAAAGTAGTAACAACTTCTGCGGTAACTGATCCTTCATATTTAACAATGTTTTCTGAAACTGAAGGATTGATGATTTCAACTGCAGGGAGTGGAAGAAGTAAAACATACAGCTTGTCATTTTTTAATATTAATGAAGGAGTAAAAGATAGAATAGAAGGAATCTCTGATAAAGTACTGTTTTCGAAGTCAGGTCTTTTAGTAGATGGAGAAAATGTATTGATTGCTGATGATAAAGAGTTGAAAGTGTTAAATACGAAAGATAAGTCTTTAACAACTGCAGTAATATTTGAAGATGTTATTTCAGGAATCCTAAAAGATAAAAACAACAAAATTTGGGTTGGAATCGAAAAAAGAGTAGGAGAAAAAGCACAATTTGTAAGTCTATCGAATGATTATTCTGTGGCAGAAACAATCACTCTAGATGTGGTTAATTTATACAAAACAAGTATGCTTACAATGGATTTTTCTAGTAATACTATTTATTGGGTGGAGGTAAACACAGGTTCAATTCATCGTTTTAATATGAAGAGTAAAGAAGCTGCAGAATTTGTAAACCCGATGACAGATGGAGTAATGCTTACCACCATAGTAAGAGAGCATCCCACAACAGGAAAAATATATGTTTTAGGGGCAGAAGACTTTTTTGATACAGATAAAAGTATTTTAGTAATTTATAATGAAGATGCTTCTGTTTTTAAAACTGTAAAAGGAGTAGGAAACTCGCCAATAGATATATTTTTTTCTAAAGAAGATTTTTCAATTAACTAATTTGCTTTTTGTTGCGAGTAAATTTTTTAATCTAAAAAAATTTGTCAATTCAAAATCACTTTATACATTTGTACCATAATGATGAATCAACAATTAAATAACTGGTGGTGGAAAACTCATAACTTACGTTAGTGAGACCATCTTGTTATATCTATAATACAACGAAAAGGCTTATCTCATGATAAGCCTTTTTTGTTTTTATACATCAAACTAAAATGAAAAAAATAAAATTTAAAACGATAGCAAAAAAACAATTGGCAGATATGGTTACGCCAGTAAGTTTGTACTTGAAAATTAGAGATAAGTATGCGAATAGTTTACTGTTAGAAAGTTCAGACTATCATAGTAAAGAAAATAGCTATTCATTTTTATGTATAGAACCTTTAGTAACTATCAAAGCTGAAAATGATGAGTTGTTATTGTCTTATCAAAAAGAAGAATTGAAAAAAGAACCGATTCAAAGAGATTTTTACCAAAAGTTTGATACATATAGTAATTTAATAGATGTTGATTGTTCAGAAGAAATCAAATCATTCAATGGGTTGTATGGTTATACCACATTTGATGCTGTTCAGTATTTTGAAACCATACAAATTAATTCTAAAAAAGCACCATCTAACATTCCGTTATTACAATACAGTTTTTTTCGATTTATAGTAGCAATCAATCATTTTAAAAACGAAATGATTTTGATAGAAAATATTCCTGAAGGAGAAGAGTCTCGATTATCAGAAATTGAAAACTTGGTAAATTCTCAGTCGTTTGCTAAATACAATTTCACTTTTCAAGGAGAAGAAACTTCAAATATTACAGATGAAGAATTTAAGCAGAGTGTAACCAAAGCAAAAGAACACTGTAAAAGAGGGGATGTCTTTCAATTAGTACTATCGCGCCAATTTCAGCAACAGTTTAAAGGAGATGAATTTAATGTGTACAGAGCATTACGTTCTATAAATCCTTCACCTTATTTATTCTATTTTGATTACGGAAGTTTTAAGTTGATGGGGTCTTCACCTGAAGCGCAAATTAAAATAAACGAAGGTCAGGCGATTATTAACCCAATTGCGGGAACTTTTAGAAGAACAGGTGATGATGAAAAAGATAGAGATTTGGCTAAAGAATTGGCGAACGATCCAAAGGAAAATGCAGAACATGTAATGTTAGTTGATTTAGCGCGAAACGATTTAAGTAAACATGCTACTAATGTAACAGTTGAAACCTATAAAGAAGTACAGTATTTTAGTCATGTAATTCATTTAGTTTCTACAGTAACAGGAAAAATTACAGGAAATCCGATAGAAATTGTAGGAGATACTTTTCCTGCAGGGACTTTGAGTGGAGCACCAAAATATAAAGCAATGGAATTAATTGATAGGTATGAAAATCAAACCCGCGGATTTTATGGTGGATGTGTTGGTTTTATAGGGTTAAATGGAAACGTAAACCAAGCTATAGCAATTCGTTCTTTTGTAAGTAAAAATAATACGTTGTATTACCAAGCAGGAGCGGGAATCGTTATCAACTCAAAAGAAGAAAACGAATTACAAGAAGTAAATAACAAATTGGCAGCATTAAAAAAAGCATTAGTGTTAGCAGAAGAAATATAAATTAGTTTTTAGCTGTTAGATTTTTGCTAATAGCCAAGAGCCAAAAACTAAAACATATGAACATATTAATATTAGATAATTACGACTCGTTTACCTATAATTTGGTGCATTATGTAGAAGATATTACTGGAAAGTTGCCTGATGTGTATCGTAACGATGAAATTTCTTTGGAAGAGATTAAAACTTATGATGCTATTATTTTATCTCCGGGACCAGGAATTCCAGATGAAGCGGGTATCTTAAAAGAAACCATAAAAACATATGCAGGTAAAATCCCAATTTTTGGAGTGTGTTTAGGGCTGCAAGCAATTACTGAAGTTTTTGGAGGTGAGTTAGAAAACTTAAGCGAAGTTTTTCATGGGGTAGCTACTGAAATGAAAGTGACTAAAAAAGACACTACAACCTTTATAGGTATTCCAGAAACATTTGAAGCAGCACGCTATCATTCTTGGATTGCCTCTCATAACAATTTCCCAGAGGAATTAGAAATAACAGCAATTGATGAAGATGGAAGTGTCATGGCGTTACGTCATAAAGAATTTGCAATTGAAGCAGTACAGTTTCATCCAGAAAGTATTTTAACTCCAGAAGGGAAAAAAATGATTCAGAATTTTATAGAAAGTGTAAATAAATAATGTCATTTCGAGCGAAGCAAGAAATTTGTTATAAGAGAACTGCTTCATTCTAAGAAAAATAAAAAGAGAAATGAAAAAAATACTAAACACCCTATTTGAACAAAAACGATTAACGAAAGAACAATCGAAAGAAGTGTTGATGAACATTGCACAAGAAAAATACAATGCTTCGCAAATAGCTGCATTTATTACGGTGTTTTTAATGCGTCCAGTTTCAGTTGATGAATTGTCAGGGTTTAGAGAAGCTTTGTTGGAATTAGCAATAAAAGTAGATTTGTCAGATTTTAACACCATTGATTTATGTGGAACAGGAGGTGATGGAAAAAATACGTTTAACATTTCAACATTAACCTCATTTATCGTAGCAGGGACAGGACATAAAGTTGCAAAACACGGTAACTATGGAGTGTCTTCAGCATCAGGATCATCCAATATGTTAGAGTTTTTAGGGTATAACTTTACAAACAATGAAACCACTTTAAAGCGTCAGTTAGAGGAAGCGAATATTTGTTTTTTACACGCGCCGTTATTTCACCCAGCGATGAAAGTAGTGGCTCCCATCCGAAGAGAATTAGGAGTAAAAACATTTTTCAATATGTTAGGGCCATTAGTGAACCCGAGTCGACCACAAAACCAGTTGGTAGGCGTATTCAATTTAGAAGTAGCCAGAGTATACAATTATATGTTACAGCAATCGAATGTGAATTATGGGGTGGTACACGCACTAGACGGGTATGATGAAATTTCACTCACAGGAGATTTTAAATTATTTACAAAAGAAGCAGAGCAACAAGTTTCCCCGTCTGATTTAGGACAACAACAAATTGCACCATCTGCCATTTTTGGAGGAAATACAGTGAAAGAAGCTGCCGAAATATTTGTGAATATTATAAATGGAAAAGGAACAGAAGCACAAAACAATGTGGTATTAACCAATGCTGCTTTTGCTTTAAAAACCTTTGATGAAGAGAAGAGTTTTGAAACTGCTTTTGAAGAAGCAAAAGACTCTTTATTAGGGTTAAGAGCAAAAGAATGTTTACATTCTTTAATTACGAATTAGTAATTACGAATTATAAATTGTTAATTATGAAAAAGGATAATATTATTCAGGAAAAGAGCTATGATTTTGCTGTTAAAATAGTAAAGTTATATAAGCGTTTATCACAAGAGAAAAAGGAGTTTGTTTTAAGTAAACAATTATTACGCTCAGGTACATCAATTGGAGCGAATATAGAAGAAGCAATTGGTGGACAAAGTAGAAAAGATTTTTATGCTAAATTAACCATAGCGTATAAAGAAGCAAGAGAAACACATTATTGGATTCGTTTGTTAAAAGATACTAGTTTTCTTTTCGGAAGAAGAAGCACAACCATTTTTAAATGATATTGAAGAAATACTTAAGATTATTGGAAGTATCCAGAAGACAATTCGTAATTCATAATTAAAAATTCATAATTAATTACATGACAATACTAGATAAAATAATAGCCTTTAAAAAACAAGAAGTAGCAAAAATAAAAGCTGAGGTTGCTGTTAAAAAACTGGTGGAGAGTCCAAATTTTAAAAGACAACCAATCTCGTTAAAAAAATCATTGTTAGAGCCATATTCAACAGGAATTATAGCCGAGTTTAAACGTCAATCACCTTCCAAGGGAATTATCAATGACAAGTCAACAGTTGCAGAAGTAACCCACGGATATTTAGATGCTAATGTAGCAGCACAATCTATTTTAACCGATACTTCTTTCTTTGGAGGAACGATGGCAGATTTGATGGAAGCGAGAGTTATCAACCAACAAAAACCAATTTTGAGAAAAGACTTTATTGTTGACGGATTTCAAATCGTGGAAGCAAAAGCTATTGGAGCCGATGTTGTTTTGTTAATAGCTACTTGTTTAACCCCAGAACAGTTGAAAAATTACGGACAGTTGGCTACAGACTTAGGTTTAGAGGTATTGTACGAAGTACATACACAAGAAGATTTAGATAAAATAGGAGATTTAGACAATAAAATTATAGGAATTAATAATAGAAACTTAAAAACATTTGAAGTTGATTTAGAACACTCTATCAACTTAGCAAATCAAATCCCTGATACTGTTGTGAAGGTTTCTGAAAGCGGAATTTCTGATCCAAGAATTATTACGGGGTTAAAAGAACATGGTTTTCATGGTTTTTTAATAGGAGAAAATTTTATGAAAACAGATAACCCTGGACAATCATGTCAAGAATTTATCGATCAAATTAGATAATATGAAACTAAAAGTTTGCGGGATGAAGTTCGTAGAAAATATTCAGCAAGTAGCTGAATTACAACCTGATTATTTAGGCTTTATTTTCTATGAAAAATCTCCAAGAAATTTTGAAGGTATCATTCCGAAACTACCCAAAGGAATCAAAAAAGTAGGCGTTTTTGTAAATGAATATGTAGAAATAGTAGTTTCATTAGTTGAAGAATATCAGTTAGAAGCAGTTCAGTTACATGGAGATGAATCTGTAGCGTATATTAAAGAGTTAAAACAACATCTACCAAAAGTAGAAATCATAAAAGTATTTGGAATTAAAGGAGCATTCAATTTTGAGCTTTTAAAACCGTACGAAGAAGTAGTTGATTACTTTTTGTTTGATACTAAAGGAAAAGAGCGCGGAGGAAACGGGATAACATTTAATTGGCAAGTTTTAAAAGATTATAATTCAACAAAAGGGTACTTTTTAAGCGGTGGAATAGGTTTGGAAGAAGTAGATGAATTAACCACGTTTTTTAAAACGTCAGCATCTAAGTATTGCTATGCTATTGATGTGAACAGCAAGTTTGAAACAAAGCCAGGAATAAAATCAGTAAAAAAAATAGAACAGTTTAAGGCTTATTGCCAAAAGCTAACAGCTAAAAGCTAATCATATGAAATTTCAACCAGATAATAACGGGTATTACGGACAATTTGGAGGAGCATTTATTCCAGAATTGTTATACCCAAATGTAAAAGAGTTAGAAGACAATTATATACAAATTATAGAGTCTGAAACTTTTCAGCAAGAATATAAAGACTTATTAAAACACTATGTTGGTCGTCCGAGTCCGTTGTATTTAGCAAAACGATTATCAGAGAAATACGGAGCGACTATTTATTTAAAGCGAGAAGATTTAAATCATACAGGAGCGCATAAAGTAAATAACACCATTGGTCAGATTTTAATAGCAAAACATTTAGGGAAGACTAAAATTTTAGCAGAAACAGGGGCAGGCCAACATGGAGTGGCTACGGCAACAGTATGTGCTTTAATGGGCTTAGAGTGTGTTGTTTTTATGGGAGAAACCGATATTAAACGTCAAGCACCCAATGTAGCACGTATGAAAATGCTAGGAGCAACAGTAGTCGCAGCAACGAGTGGAAGTAAAACCTTAAAAGACGCCACCAATGAAGCGATTCGTTATTGGATTCAACACCCAGATACGTATTATTTGATAGGTTCTGTAGTGGGGCCACATCCATATCCGGATATGGTAGCACGTTTACAAGCAGTAATTTCAGAAGAAATGAAAATCCAATTAAAGGAGCAAACAGGGAAAGAGAATCCAGATACCATTATAGCATGTGTAGGAGGAGGAAGTAATGCTGCAGGTGCTTTTTATCATTATTTAGAGAATGAAGAAGTGGAATTAATTGCAGTTGAAGCAGCAGGATTAGGAGTGAATTCTGGAGAAAGTGCTGCGACATCACAATTAGGAGAAGTAGGAGTTATTCATGGAAGTAAAACCATTTTAATGCAAGATGAGTACGGACAAATTGTAGAACCGTATTCGATTTCAGCAGGATTGGATTATCCAGGAGTTGGTCCTTTGCATGCTTATTTATATGAAACAAAACGTGCAACGTTTATGAATGCTACTGATAAGGAAGCTTTAGATGCAGCCTACGAGCTAACAAAAATAGAAGGAATTATTCCTGCGTTAGAAAGTGCGCATGCCTTGGCAGTATTACCAAAAATGAATTTACAAAAAGATCAAGTTGTGGTGGTAAATTTATCAGGAAGAGGAGATAAAGATTTAGAAACGTATATAAAACATTTAAGCTAATAGCCTCTGGCTAATGGCTAAAAGCTATTAGAAATGAACTCAATTCAACATATATTCAATCAAAAAGAAAACGATTTACTATCAATTTTCTTTACAGCAGGTTTTCCAAAATTAGACGATACCACAAAAATTATTGAAGAGTTAGGTAAAAGTGGTGTAGATTTTATTGAGGTAGGTTTGCCATATTCCGATCCGTTAGCTGATGGACCAACTATTCAGTATAGTAGTGATGTCGCCTTGAAAAACGGCATGAACCTCGATGTGGTTTTTCAACAATTAACCTCGATTAGAGATTCAAATAAAACGCCTTTGGTATTAATGGGCTATTTGAACCAAATTATTAAATATGGAGAAGATAAATTCTGTAAAAAAGTAAAAGATTGCGGGATTGATACTGTTATTATCCCAGATTTACCTATGGTTGAGTTTGAAAATCATTATCAACAATTGTTTGATAGATACGGAATAACTAATGTGTTTTTAATTACGCCACATACTTCCGAAGAACGCATTCGTAAGATTGATAGTTTAACCAAAGCTTTTATTTATGTAGTTGCTTCAGCATCTATCACAGGAGCTAAAGGAGAAGTTTCCGAAGAACAAATAGTTTACTTTAACAGGATTAAAACAATGAATCTAAATAGTAAGCTTATTGTTGGTTTCGGTATTTCAGACAATAAAACGTTTACAATTGCTTGTAACTATATGAATGGAGCTATAATAGGATCAGCTTTTATAAAGAGTTTATTAAAGAGGGGAGGGATAAAAACTTTTATAAGTTCAGTTGTTAATAAGTAGTAACTTCGATTACACCATTAGCACCTCTTAGACCATAAATAGCAGCATCAGGTCCTTTTAAAACAGTTATTTTCTTTATGTCAGCAGGGTTTATGTTTGCAAAAGAGGTTAAACTTACAGCTGCTTTATTTACTACGAATAAAGGTTCAATGGATCCATTTACAGAGTTAATACCTCTAATAATTATAGTATTGCCGGAAGTAACTCTCACACCAGGAACCTGACCTCTTATATATTCGTATATGTTTTTGTACTGAAAAGATGATAAAGATTGTTCAGCTATAACATTTGAAGGTTTTTGTTCTGTAACGATGATGTTTTTCCCTGAATTTTTTAATATAATTCTATTGTATTTTTTTTTATTGTAATCAATAGTGCTTATACCATGTATAGGTGAAAAAGCAGTTATTTTTTTTGGTTTAATTTTTGTTTTTATTGTGAAAATCCCTTTTGAATTAGTTCTTTTTTTTTGCTTGATATCATCAAATAGTATGATAGCATCTGGTATGGGGTTGTTGTCTTCTCCCTTCACTATTATATAAATTTCATTTTGTTCTTGAGAAAAAGATTGGTCACAAATAATTAAAGTGAATACTAAAAGAATATATTTTATTATTTTCATAGGATGTCATTTTGGTACTAAAGTATAAAAAATAATGTTACAATTGTTAAGGAATTGCTAAATTTTATGTGTTTATAGTCTTAAACAAGTAATTTGGTCATTTAAAATCAAACAACATGACAAAAAAAATATTTTTAGGACTTGCACTTTTAGCGGGGAATTTCTTGTCAGCTCAAACTACGTTAATACGTAAGCCAGCGATTAGCCCTGATGCTTCTCAAATGGCATTTAGTTATTACGGTGATATTTGGCTGTACAATTTCAACAATCAACAAACAAAAAGATTAACCATTCATAAAGGGTATGAAAGTGATCCTGTATGGAATGATAACGGAACAGAAATTGCATTTTCTTCTAACAGAAAAGGAAATGATAATGTATTTATAACCTCTGTAAATGGAGGAGTGCCAAAGCAATTAACGTTTTATCCAACAACAAACACGCCTACGGATTGGACAAAAGAAGGAGATGTTGTGTTTACCACAGGTCGTGTATTAAGAGGTCCTGAGTGGGATAAACAAATGTATGTAGTTAATGAAAAAGGAGAAACTCCTCGTCGTTTATTAACTGCGTATGGAGAAATGGCAGTAGTATCTCCTAACGGAAAATTAATAGCTTTTACTAAAGGAGCTTGTCGTATATCTCGTGAAGATTATACAGGTTCAGCTCAACGTGATATCTGGATTTATAATACTGAGACAAACCAATACAATCAAATAACAACTAGTAATAAAAATGATCATTCACCAGCTTGGGATACTGCTGGGAACTTGTATTATATAGGTGCTGAAAGTGGGCGTTATAATATCTATAAACAAACAATTTCTACAAACGGAACAACAAGCGGAACAGCTACACAATTAACAAAACACACCAAAGATGGTGTACAAACATTTTCAGTGAGTGATAATGGAACGATTGTTTATATAAGCGGAATTGACACCTATAAATTAGAGAATGGAAAAGCAGAAAAAATTGATTTAAAGATTGTTTCTGATAATCGTTTTGCAGAAGAAGAAACAAAAACAGTCTCAAATGAAATAAGTAATTATGCTATTTCTCCTGATGGGAAAAGTGTTGCTTTAGAGATTAATGGAGAAATTTTCGTAAAAGAAAATAACAAAGAGAAAAAGTACTCAAACAATGTTAGTAAGCACCCTTATAGAGATATCAATCCACAGTGGTTAGATAATAAAATGGTAGTATTTTCTTCTGATAGAGATGGACATTTTGAGTTGTATAGCGCTGTGTCAACAGATACTTTAGTTGGCTTACACCGTAGTTTAAAAACTAAAGTAACAAAATTAACAAACAGTAAAGAAGATGTTGAATATTCATTAGTATCTCCTGACGGAAAAAAGATTGCTTACCAAGTAGGAAGAGGTGTTTTAATGATTGGTGATATTAAAAAAGGAAAAATTACGAACGCAAAAGAATATTCTAATTCTTGGGCAGAGACAGAAGGTGTTTCATGGAGTCCGGACAGCAAATACATAGCGTATTCTCAAGAAGATTTAAATTTTGATAGTGAAATTTTTATTCAGTCGATAGCAAATCCAGCAATAAAAATGAATGTATCAATGCATCCAAGAAGTGATCGTAATCCTATTTGGAGTGCAGATGGTAAAAAATTAGCGTTTTTATCAAACAGAAGCGGTATCAACTATGACGTATGGATGGTTTGGTTAGAAAAATCTGACTGGGAAAAAACAAAGTTAGATCGTGAAGAAGGAGCATATTATCCTGAGAAAAAGGAAGAAGTTTCAAAAGATAAAAAGGATAAAAAAGCCAAGAAAAAGGTAGAAGTAAAAATTGACGAAGACAAAATTTATGATCGTTTAGTGCAAGTTACTTCTTTACAAGACAATGAGTATAGCCCTGTGTTTAGTGCAGATAGTGAGTTTATTTATTTCTCTGCTACAGATCCTGCAACACAAAAGAGAAGTACTTATAAGGTAAAATGGGATGGAAGTAAGCCTCAACTAGTAAAAGGGGTAACTAACGCAGGTAATTTCTCAGATAATAAAGGGAAAGTTTACTTTACTTCAAGAGGAAAGTTAGCTCAGTTAGATACTAAATCAGACAAAATTACAAATCTTCCTCATAGCGCAACTTATACAGTAGATATTGAAAAGCTAAATCAACAAGTTTTTGAAGAAGGAATACGTGCTTTAACAGCTGGTTTTTACGATCCTGAATTCCACGGATACAATTGGAATGCTTTAGTGAAAAAGTACAAACCTTGGGTATTATCAGCAACAACACACGAAGATTATACCTATATGTTTAACTTACTTTTAGGGCAGTTAAATGCAAGTCACATGGGGTATAGAGGAAGTGCTCCAAGAAATGAAAGTGATAAAGTAGGAGTATTAGGATTAGAGGTTGAAAATACCAAAAAAGGAGTAAAAATATTATATGTATTACCAAATTCAGTAGCTGATAAATCAAACAGTAAATTAAAAGTAGGTGATGTTATTACTGCTGTTAATGGGCAACAGATTGAAAAGAATACAAATTTTTACAGCTTATTAAAAAACACGCAATCAAAAGAGATATTGTTAAGTTTAGATGGAGGAAATGAAGTGGTATTACGTCCAGAAAGATCTCTTAGAAATTTACAATATGAAGAATGGGTAAATTCAAGAAAGAAGTTAGTAGATGAATATTCTAACGGTCAATTAGGATACATTCATATTCAAGGAATGAACATGCCAAGTTTTGAGCGTTTTGAACGTGAATTAAAAGCCAGCGGTTATGGTAAAAAAGGAATTGTAATTGATGTGCGTTATAATGGTGGTGGATGGACTACTGATCGATTAATGGCGGTATTAAATGTAGATCAACATGCGTATACAATTCCAAGAGGAGCCGTTAACAGTTTAAAGAATCACGAGAAATTTGCTGATCATTATCCGTTTAATGAACGTGCTATTTTATCAGTAAACACAAAGCCAGTAGTAGCGCTGTGTAATGAGAATAGTTATTCAAATGCTGAGATTTTTTCACATGCATTCAAAAGTTTAGGATTAGGAAAATTAGTTGGTCAGCCAACTTTTGGAGCAGTTGTATCTACAGGAAGTAAGCGATTAGCTAACGGAATGGTTCGTATGCCTTTTAGAGCATGGTTTGTAAAGAAAACAGGAGAGAACATGGAAAATGAAGCACCAGCAACTCCTGATTATTTAGTGAAAAATGCACCAGGATGGAAGGCTAGAGGAGAAGATGCTCAATTAAAGAAAGCAGTTGAAGTGTTGTTACAAGATATTAAGTAATAAGAACTAGAAATAAGATCAAGCGTAGAGTTTAAACTCTGCGCTTTTTTTATTCCTATTTTTGCCAAATGATGCAGATTACAGAACAAGAATTGTT
The DNA here is from genome assembly GCF_000518405.1 of Tenacibaculum sp. 47A_GOM-205m. Taxonomy (NCBI): domain Bacteria; kingdom Pseudomonadati; phylum Bacteroidota; class Flavobacteriia; order Flavobacteriales; family Flavobacteriaceae; genus Tenacibaculum; species Tenacibaculum sp. 47A_GOM-205m. The sequence goes on from NZ_JADN01000003.1 coordinate 91,366, forward strand.
AGAAAAATTAAAGGTAAATTTTGGATACGATAGTTTTCGTTTAGAGCAACAAGCTATTATTGAAAATATATTAGCAAAAAAAGATACGTTGGTTATTATGCCAACAGGAGGAGGAAAGTCTATTTGTTATCAATTACCAGCCCTGTTTTTTGAAGGAGTTACTTTAGTTATTTCTCCGTTGATAGCCTTGATGAAAGATCAAGTAGATAGTTTAAAGGCAAACGGAATTCCCGCAACTTTTTTTAATAGTAGTCAATCTACCCAAGAGCAGCAAGAAGTGTTCGATGCAATAGCTTCAAAAAGCATAAAACTATTATATGTAGCACCAGAAAGTTTATCATTACTCCAAAATGTATTGAACCAATCTTACATAAGTTGCATAGCAGTCGATGAGGCGCACTGTATTTCTGCTTGGGGGCACGATTTTCGTCCTTCATACAAACAATTAGCATTTCTTAAAAAGTCGCTACCAGAAACTCCAATTGTAGCCTTAACAGCAACTGCAGATAAAGCTACGCAACAAGATATTTTAGAACAGTTAGCTGTACCTTATGCTAGACAGTTTATTAGTTCTTTTAATAGAGAGAATATAGCCTTAGAAGTGCGCCCTGCAAACGATAGAGTGCAGCAAATCATCAAATTTATTCAGAAAAGACCTAATGAAGCTGGAATAATTTATTGTTTGAGTAGAAAGGCTACAGAGCAACTAGCTAGTAAATTACAACAACAAAACATCGATGCAAAAGCGTACCATGCAGGATTATCATTTGAAGAAAGAGCCCAAACACAAGAAGATTTTATCAAAGATGATTGCGAGGTAATTTGTGCTACCATTGCTTTTGGAATGGGAATTGACAAATCGAATGTTCGTTGGGTAATTCACTATAATATGCCTAAAAATATAGAAGGCTATTATCAAGAAATTGGACGTTCAGGTCGTGATGGTTTACCAGCAAAAGCTTTATTATTTCATAGTTATGCAGATGTTATACAGTTACGCCAGTTTATTGAAAAAACAGGAAATAAAGAAGTGCAAGAGGCAAAACTAGAAAGGATGAAGCAATTCGCTGAAGCTACGGTTTGCCGAAGAAAAATATTGCTGAGTTACTTTGGTGAACTGATAGAAGAAAACTGTGGAAATTGCGATGTATGTAAAAACCCACCACAGTTTTTTGATGGTACTGTTATTGCGCAAAAAGGACTCTCGGCTATTTATCGATTGCAAGGAAAAGAAGCTATGGGAACCGTAATTGACGTATTAAGAGGAGCCAAAAATGCGACCGTCTTAGACAAGAATTACGATAAGCTAAAAACCTATGGTGTAGGGAATGATATTTCTTGGAGAGATTGGCAACATTATTTAATTCAGCTAACCAATCAAGGGTATTGTCAAATTGCTTTTCATTTAAATAATAGTTTGCAACTAACGGAGTTCTCAAATAAAGTGCTTTTTGAAGGTGAAAAAGTACAATTAACAACACCAGTAGAGTTTACAAAAGAAGTAAAAACGGTAACAAAAGAGAAAAAGAAAAAAGCAGTTAAGGATACGTTATTTGAACGTTTGCGAAAATTACGTTATCGTATTGCTCAAGAAGAAGATATAGCAGCATATTTAGTTTTTAATGATGCGACTCTTAGAGAAATAGAAAACGAAAGACCACAATCTGACGAAGAGTTTTTAGCAATTAGTGGAGTAGGGCAGCGAAAATTAGAAGTTTATGGGGCTGAGTTTATGGAAGAGATTAAAACTTTTTTAAACGAAAAGAAACGAACTAAAAAAGACACTACTTTAGAAACGTTTAAGTTGTATAAAGAAGGTTTTACGATTGATGAAATAGCTGAAAATCGAGGATTAAAACCTACCACCATTTTTTCTCATTTATCCAAGCTTTATTTAGAGGGAAAAGATGTGAGTTTAGACGAATTTATTGAAGCTGATACTTTAGCACTTGTTGCAAATGCAAAAAAAGTATTGAAAAACGAAACAACTTTAAAACCCTATTTTGAGTTTTTAGGAGAAAAAGTTCCGTATGAAAAAATACGAGTAGGATTAACTATTTTACAAAGGAAGCGATAAGTTTATTACATATGAGTAAAGAAAACTTTCCTACAGAATCTAAATCAGATGAAGTTTCAAGACTGCAAGAGAAAATTAAAAACCTTGAGACTGAAATTACTTCCGTTGAAACTAAGTTGTTTCCTTTTGAACAATCATTACGTAATGAGATTTCTGATTTACTTGTAGAAGAAAGGGAGTTGGTTATGTTGTTTAAGGAACAAAAAAAAGCTAAGAAAGAAAAAAGGTTAGCGCAAAAAAGAAAAGGTAAAAATTATAAGGAAGTTACTCAAGTCGTTCCTGTTTCAAAAGAACGAGTAACACAAGAAAAAGAGCATCAAAAAGAGAAGAAAAGGTTGTATAAAGAAGCGATGTTGCATGTACACCCTGATAAATTTTCGATGCAAGAAAACGAACAACAAAAAGCGACAGAAACTACCACAAAACTTATTGAAATATACCAGAACGGAAGTTTAGAAGAGTTAGAAGCTTTTCATGCGCATATTTTTGGAGGTAATACGACTATATGTTTTGATAAAGATATTTCGCTAATTCAAAAAACAACCAATAGTACTTCATATTTAGTAAAAGAAGTTGAGCGATTAGAAAAAGTATTGAATGATTTATTAGAGAGTTATACATATAAAGTTTTAACAACCTATGAAAATCCAATGTCATTTGTAGCCGAATTGAAAGCCTATTATGATGATAGAATTTTTAAACTTCGTAAGCGAACCAGAACAAAAAAATAAACCAGAATTGTTATTAGCAACTCTGGCTTATAATTGATTAATAATTTTTTAACTCTTCTAATTCTTTAATAATATCATCGAGCTTTGAAATAAGGCTGTGATATAAAACTTTGGTTGAAATTGTATATACAAAATAACCAATCATTGCAGTAGCTATAGCTACCATAAGTCCAACGCTTAAGATGCCTATAAAGGAAGTTTCGCTAGAAATATAGTTCGATAAAAAGCTTTGCTCTTTTACCCCATAGGCCAATGCGAAAATTGATACAATGGCTAGAGGAATAGCAAAAATAAATAACTTTTTTGTGGCTTTAGATACCGAGTTAATTACACTTCTGTAATTTTTTAAATATGTTAGGTTGTCAGATTTAACATCAATGGTTTTAAACCTTTTTAACAATCTTGTATTAAAAAAGTACAAACTCAAGATTAAAAAAGCGCCGTAAACCGCAATAATAGTTTCAGATAAAAGGATACCTCCAATAACTACTATTCCTGCCATAGGAAGTAATCCTTTATTGTCAAACTCGTAGGTTCTTCTAATTTTGTTAATGACCGATTTAGACTTCTGGTTGTATATGTCGTTAATTTTTGGAGCTATTAATGATTGTTCGTCAAGAAAAGCTTCATTCCATCTTTTTTCAATTGATTTTTCCATCTAATAATATTTTTAATTGTTTTTTAATTCTGTTAATGCGTACTGCAATATTGTTAGCGCTAGTTCCAATAATTGCAGCAATTTCTTTGTAAGGATTTTCTTCTAAATGCAGTAAAATTATCGCTCTGTCGACTTCAGATAATTTTTTAATAGCATCGTATAACAAGTTTAAATCTTCGTTTTGAAAAGCTTTATTATCTTCTGATAAAATGGGAGTTTTCTCTAAAGAATATTCTTTTTTAGCATTTCTCTTCGCTAAGGTTAAACAAACATTTAGCGTAATTCTGTAAATCCAAGTAGACCATTTTGACTTATTCTGAAAAGCATCTCTACTTTTCCATATTTGTAAACAAGCCTCTTGATAAAAGTCTTCAAAATCTTCTTGAGAGTCCGTATAAGCTCTACATATTTTAATAATAATACCAGCATGTGGTAAAATGGATGTTATATAAAAATCGTTACTCAAAATTTGGTTTTCTTGATATGTATTCTGAAAAGTAAAATTATTACAAGAAAGTTTAATTTTTTTGAAAAGAAAAAACCTCACAGAAATCTCTGTGAGGCTTTGAATATTTATCTGCAAACATTGTTTGCTACATGTTTCGTCTGTATTGACCACCTACCTCAAATAATGAAGCAGTAATTTGACCTAATGAACAAACTTTGGTAGCGTCCATTAATTTTTCAAAAAGGTTTTGATTGTTAATAGCAGCCGATTGCATTTCAGATAAAAGTTGTTCTATTTTATCTTCATGTGCTTTGTTTAAGTTTTCTTTCGTTTTTATTTGGAACTGCTTTTCTTCTTCCGTAGCACGAATCACTTCTTGCGGAGTTACTGTTGGAGATCCTTTAGAACTTAAGAAGGTGTTTACCCCAATAATTGGGAATTCACCTGTGTGTTTTAAAGTTTCGTAATATAAACTCTCTTCTTGAATTTTAGAACGTTGGTACATGGTTTCCATAGCACCTAATACACCACCGCGTTCTGTAATTCTATCGAACTCAGTTAATACTGCTTCCTCAACTAAATCAGTTAACTCTTCAATAATAAATGAACCTTGAATTGGGTTTTCGTTTTTAGCCAATCCTAATTCTTTATTGATAATTAACTGAATTGCCATGGCACGACGTACAGACTCTTCTGTAGGTGTAGTAATCGCTTCGTCATAAGCATTTGTATGTAGCGAGTTACAGTTGTCATAAATCGCATATAATGCTTGTAACGTTGTGCGAATATCATTAAAGTCAATTTCTTGTGCATGTAATGAACGCCCAGAAGTTTGAATATGATATTTTAACATCTGTGCTCTTGGATTTGCTCCGTATTTATGTTTTAAGGCTTTTGCCCAAATTTTACGAGCTACACGACCAATTACAGCATATTCAGGATCGATACCATTTGAGAAGAAGAACGATAAGTTTGGTCCAAACTTATTGATATCCATTCCTCTTGATAAGTAGTATTCTACATAGGTAAATCCGTTTGCCAATGTTAAGGCTAACTGTGTAATTGGATTAGCTCCTGCTTCAGCAATATGATACCCAGAGATAGAAACTGAATAGAAATTACGAACATTTTTCTCAATAAAGTATTCTTGTACATCACCCATTAAACGTAAGGCGAATTCTGTAGAGAAAATACACGTGTTTTGTGCTTGGTCTTCTTTTAGAATATCTGCTTGAACCGTACCACGTACTTGTGCTAAGGTATTTGCTTTAATTTCAGCATATACATCCGCAGGTAAAATTTGATCACCAGTAACACCTAGTAATAACAAACCTAATCCGTCATTACCTTCTGGTAAATTACCGTTGTATTTTGGTCTGTCAATTCCTTTGTCGTCGTATAATTCTTTAAGTTTTGCTTCTACCTTTTTCTCTAACTTGTGTTCTTTGATGTACTTTTCACAATTTTGATCAATTGCAGCATTCATAAAGAAACCTAATAACATCGGAGCAGGACCGTTGATGGTCATAGAAACCGAAGTCATGGCATGGCTTAAGTCGAAACCAGAATATAATTTTTTAGCATCGTCTAAACAACAAATAGATACTCCTGCGTTACCAATTTTACCGTAAATATCAGGTCTATGTCCTGGGTCGTTACCATATAATGTAACCGAGTCAAAAGCAGTAGAAAGACGTTTTGCAGGCATACCTAAACTTACATAGTGGAAACGACGGTTGGTACGCTCTGGTCCACCTTCACCAGCAAACATACGTGTTGGATCTTCTCCCGTACGTTTAAAAGGATATAATCCTGAAGCATATGGGAACTCTCCTGGTACGTTTTCTTGTAAATTCCAACGTAATAAATCACCCCAAGCTTGATATTTTGGTAAAGCGACTTTCGGAATTTGTGTGTGTGAAAGTGATTCTGTGTGTGTTTCTATTTTAATCTCCTTATCACGTACTTTAAACGAGTAAATAGGATCTTTGTATTTTTTTACTTTGTCTTGCCAGTTTAAAATAACTTCCCAGTTATACGGGTCAAGATTTAGTTTTACTTTATCAAATTGAGCAAATAATAATTTTACAAATGGTTGCTCTTCCTCTTGAACTTGTTTCTGAATTTCATCTTGGTCAATTCCGTTTTTGGTAAGGAATGATTCTGTTACTTCGTTTGGAATAACAGATAAGATGGTTTGATAGATTCCGTATAGTTTCTGAGCTACTTTTTCTTGCTCATCAACTTTTTTATCGTAAGCACGGTTGTTTTCTGAGATTTCAGATAAATAGCGCGTTCTACTTGGTGGAATTACAAAAATCTTTTCAGACATTTCTTTTGTAATTTCAAAAGTAGATTGTAAATCAGCTCCAGTTTTTTCAACTAATTTATCCATAATCGCTTTGTATAGCGAGTTCATTCCTGGGTCGTTGAATTGAGATGCAATTGTACCAAAAACAGGCATGTCATCCATATGAACATCCCATAAATTGTTGTTACGCATGTATTGTTTTTTTACATCACGTAAAGCATCTAAAGCTCCTCTTTTATCAAATTTGTTAATAGCTACTAAATCAGCAAAATCAAGCATGTCGATTTTTTCTAACTGTGTAGCCGCACCAAATTCAGGTGTCATTACATATAACGAAGTATCAGAGTGCTCAATAATTTCAGTATCTGATTGTCCAATACCTGAAGTTTCTAAAATAATTAAATCAAATTCTGCAGCTTTTAAAACTTCAACTGCTTCATTTACATATTTAGATAAAGCTAAGTTTGATTGACGAGTTGCTAACGAACGCATATACACACGTTCATTGTTAATAGCATTCATACGAATACGATCACCCAATAAAGCGCCACCTGTTTTTCTTTTTGAAGGATCCACAGAGATTAATCCGATAGTTTTTTCTGGGAAATCAATTAAGAAACGACGAACTAATTCGTCCACTAAACTCGATTTACCAGCACCACCTGTACCTGTAATTCCTAAAACAGGGGTTTTAGAATTTTTATTTTTTTCGTGAATAGCATCTAAAGCGTCTTTAGCAACTTCTGGGAAGTTTTCCGCAGCAGAAATTACACGTGCAATACTACCAACTTCTTTATCCGCTAATTTGTTTACTTCACCATTTAGTGAATCTCCGATAGCAAAGTCTGATTGTTGCACTAAATCGTTAATCATTCCTTGTAATCCTAATTCACGACCATCATCAGGTGAATAAATACGAGTAATTCCGTAGTCCATCAATTCTTTGATTTCCTCAGGTAGAATTACTCCACCGCCACCACCAAATATTTTAATATGTCCAGCTCCTTTTTCTTGCAATAAATCATACATGTACTTAAAGTACTCATTATGTCCACCTTGATACGAAGTCATAGCAATAGCATTCGCATCCTCTTGAATAGCACAGTTAACTACTTCTTCCACACTTCTATCATGCCCTAAGTGAATCACTTCAACCCCGGTAGATTGAATAATTCGGCGCATAATATTAATGGCAGCATCGTGTCCATCAAATAGAGAAGCCGCAGTTACAATTCGTACTTTGTGTTTAGGTTTATAGGGAGTTATTTGTTCCATTCGTAAATTGTCTTAATTTTCGGGTACGCAATTTACGGAAATCTTAAAAAATAGCAGGATGTTTTAACAATTATAAATAGGATAGGAATGCCCACCTTTTTCGAGTAGTGATATAATCTAAATTATGTTCGTTTTTATAGGCTTCTCGCTCAAAACTTAAATTACTATAAGCTTTTGAAGTGTTACGGTAAATTAATAGCTTGATAAACCACTCTAAAAAATAAAATAGATAGAAGAAAACAATCAATAATTCTAATTGTTGTTTTAAATGAATTTTTTCATGGTTTATTAAAACAGGATCACCTTTTAAATCTTCTCTTTTTAAAAAGATAAAAGGATACAATGTCATTCCAGAAAATCCTTTTGGTATTATATGTTTTGAAATAAATATCATAAACCTGTTCATGCAATAAACTTACCAAAGGTACAATTTATTGTTAGCACAACAGAAAAAATACAAAAAGAAGAAAAATTTATACTTTTTAAAGATGCAGTTTTTAACTGTATAAACTTATATTTGTGCAAACTTCAAAGAAGATGGATTTTTTAACTTTAAAATATAAAAAGAGGATTGAAGCTCAGTATCACAGAGCAGACATCCGTTATCCATAGTTTCTTCATTTTTACGATTATCAACAGATTTAAAATTAATAAGTTTTCATCTTTTACTGGAAACTAAAAACCGTATAAAATGACTTTTAAAGAACAAATAAAACAAGGAATACCAACTACATTACCTCCAAAAAAGGAGTATGATACTACGATAAACCACGCACCAAAACGTAAGGAAATTTTAACTGAAGAAGAAAAGAAGTTAGCTTTACGTAATGCGTTGCGTTATTTTGATAAAAAACATCACGAAGAATTATTACCTGAATTTGCTGAAGAACTAGAGAAGTACGGACGAATTTATATGTATCGTTTCCGTCCTGATTATAAAATGTACGCGCGTCCTATTGAAGAGTATCCAGGGAAATCTGAGCAAGCGAAGGCTATTATGGTAATGATTCAAAACAATTTGGATTATGCAGTAGCACAGCATCCTCACGAATTAATTACTTACGGTGGTAATGGAGCAGTATTTTCTAACTGGGCACAATACTTATTAACCATGAAGTACTTGTCTGCAATGACAAATAAACAAACCTTGGTAATGTATTCAGGACACCCAATGGGGTTATTCCCATCACATAAAGATGCTCCAAGAGTTGTAGTTACAAATGGAATGATGATTCCTAATTATTCTAAACCAGATGATTGGGAGAAATTCAATGCCCTAGGAGTTACTCAATATGGTCAAATGACAGCGGGAAGTTATATGTACATCGGTCCACAAGGAATTGTACATGGAACAACCATTACAGTATTAAACGGATTTAGAAAAATAGGAAAGTCACCAAAAGGAAACTTATTTGTTACTGCTGGTTTAGGAGGAATGAGTGGAGCGCAACCAAAAGCAGGAAACATTGCAGGTTGTATTACAGTTTGTGCTGAGGTAAACCCAAAAATAACTCAAGTTCGTTTAGATCAAGGGTGGATTGATGAGAAGATTACTGATTTAGATGAGTTAGTAGCACGTGTTCGAAAAGCAAAAGAGAATGAAGAAGTAGTTTCGTTAGCATACTTAGGAAATGTAGTTGATGTTTGGGAGAAGTTTGCCGAAGAAGATGTGTATATCGATTTAGGTTCAGATCAAACGTCGTTACACAATCCATGGGCAGGAGGATATTATCCTGTAGATATTTCTTTTGAAGATGCCAATATTATGATGGCAGAACAACCAGAGTTGTTCAAAGAAAAAGTGCAAGAAACATTGCGTCGTCACGCAAAAGCCATAAATAAGCATACAGAAAAAGGAACGTATTTCTTTGATTATGGAAATGCCTTTTTATTGGAAGCGAGTAGAGCTGGAGCAGATGTAATGAATCCAAATCCAACATTAGGGAGAGAGTTTAAATACCCAAGTTATGTACAAGATATTATGGGACCTATGTGTTTTGATTATGGTTTTGGTCCTTTCCGTTGGGTATGTACCTCAGGGAAACCAGAAGATTTAGCGAAAACAGATGCTATTGCTTGTAAGGTGTTGGAGAAAATCATGAAAAATTCTCCAGAAGAAATCCAACAGCAAATGGCGGATAACATTCAGTGGATTAAAGGAGCACAAGAAAATAAATTAGTAGTTGGTTCACAAGCACGTATTTTATATGCAGATGCTGAAGGACGTATGAAAATAGCGGAAGCTTTTAATAAAGCTATTAAGAAAGGAAAAATAGGTCCAGTAGTCTTAGGTCGTGATCATCATGATGTTTCTGGAACTGATTCACCATACCGCGAAACTTCAAATATTTATGATGGTTCTCGTTTTACAGCAGATATGGCAATTCATAATGTAATTGGAGATAGTTTTAGAGGAGCTACTTGGGTTTCTATCCACAATGGAGGTGGAGTAGGCTGGGGAGAAGTAATTAATGGTGGATTTGGCATGCTTCTTGATGGTTCTAAAGATGCATCAAGACGCTTAAAATCAATGCTTTTCTGGGATGTAAATAACGGAATTGCAAGACGTAGTTGGGCACGAAACAATGAAGCGATAATTACCATACAACGTGCAATGGAAGTTGAAAAGAAACTTAAAGTAACACTTCCTAATTTGGTAGATGATGCATTGTTAGAGAATATATAAACCCTAAGAAAATGAAAAATATAAAATTACTTTTTTTACCAGTTATAGCACTGCTTATTACATCATGTAGTTCTGTGAAGGTGATGACTGATTACGATACAAAAGCAGATTTTAGAGAATATAAAACATTTGCTTTTTATAAAACAGGAATCGATAAAGCACAGATTTCTGATTTAGATAAAAAGCGCATTATGCGAGCTGTTGAGTCAGAGTTACTCGCCAAAGGAATGACAAAGTCTGCTACTCCAGATATATTGGTAAGCATGTTTACCAAATCACGAGAGCGAATTAATATAAACGACAACAATTTTGGCTGGGGAGCAGGCTATGGTTGGGGTTGGAATCCATGGATGTGGGGAGGAGCAAACCGTTTAAATGTTAATCAATACACTGAAGGAACACTGTTTTTAGATATTATTGACGCTAAAAATAAAGAACTCGTATGGCAAGGAATAGGTACTGGAGCATTGAGTATAAATACTGCAGGTAAGAAAAATGAACGAATTAAAGAGTTTGTGGCTAAAATCATGGCAGAGTATCCGCCAAAGGAGAAAAAGTAACGATTATCTTTACAATAAATGAATACGTTAAGCAGAAACGAAATGCTGTTTAACGTATTTTTTTATGATATTTGTAGTATGAGAAACAAGATATTAAAACCTACACCTGACGAATATTATACCAATGAACAAGGGTATAGGGTTTTTAAAGAAGCATACCATTTACGACGTGGGTATTGTTGTAAAAGTGGATGTAAACACTGTCCGTATGGATATGATAAAAATACCGACAGCTTCAAATAAATGTGACAATAATTAGTTTATTGTTTCTAAAGTATAGATAAAATCAAACAAGTAAACATGAAAAAAATTACAGTATTCTTTATAGTACTTACTTTTATAGGATGTGCAGAGTTGCAAAAAGTAGTAAATCAATTACCGCAAGGAGGCGTGTTAACACAAGAACAAATTGGTAATGGTTTACGTCAAGCGTTAGATAATGGTATTCAACATCAGGTAACCAAGTTAACAGCTACGGATGGGTTTTATAAGAATGATCTTGTAAAAATTTTATTACCAGAAGAATTGCAAGCGGTTGATAAAGGATTGCGTAGTATAGGTTTAGGTAATTTAGCTGATGAAGGTTTAAAAGCGATTAACAGAACTGCGGAAGATGCGGTAAAAACAGCTACTCCAATTTTTGTAAATGCTGTTAAGGAAATTACATTTGCAGATGCCAAAAACATTCTATTAGGGGCAGATAATGCAGCTACTTCTTATTTAGAAGGGAAAACAACAACAGCTTTATATAGTGAGTTTAATCCAGTAATTAAAAACTCATTTGCTAAGGTTGGAGCTGATAAAATTTGGTCAAACTTAATATCAAAATACAATAGTATTCCATTTGTAAAAAAAGTAAATCCAGATTTGACAGACTATGTTACTACTGAAGCTTTAGAAGGAGTATTTACAATGATTGCTGTTGAAGAGAAAGGTATACGTAATAAAGTAGGATTGCGTGATACAGCGTTATTACGACAGGTTTTTGCTTTGCAGGATAATAAATAACATAAAAAGAGCTCTTGAGAAATCTAGAGCTTTTTTTATTATCAGTAATAGTCAAAATAGGAATTTTCCCCATTTTAAATTTCAGTTTGTTTTCATGTTGTTGTAAATCAAATATTTGTGTATATTTATAATCCGCTTAAATTTTAATAGAAATGTCAAGAATTAATCAATTACGTAGATATAGAAAACATCTTGAAGAGAGGTATCGTAGATTGGTTGAGACAGCTAACGATTATAAATATGAAGATGAGTGTAAAAGTGATCGCTCAGCATTCAAAGCAATGAAGATATTAGAAAAGCTAAATAGAATAAAATATTTAGATGAAGATATGTCAAGTCCTGCTGTGTAATTCCTTAAAGTAATCAAAAGCTTTTAACAGTCTGCTACCGTACCAAGAGAAGTATTCACCGTCAACTAATATAGGCGTTGAGTTACTGGTATATTCTTTAATTTCAGTAATGTGTTTTTCTTTGAAAGGGAAAGGTTCAGAAGAAAGTAAAATTAATTCTGGTTTTTTCTTAAGAATATCTTTTATGTTAACTTCTGGATACCTTTTTGCGTTAGCATAAACATTGTCAAACTTGTTTAATTCTAACAGGTGGTTTATAAATGTATTACTTGCTGCAACCATCCAAGGATTTCTCCAAATAAAATAAGCTACTTTTCTACTTTTTTTATTTTCAATAAACTTTTTAAAGTCGATTATCTTTGACTCTAATTTGTTAATCATTTTTTTAGCTTCAACTTGCTTCTCAAAAAAACTTCCGTATAAAGAAATTAATTCTAAGGAATCGGTAAGTGTAAATATATCAGAGACATGTGTAAATGCTATTTGTTGACAGGTTTCAACTATTTCTTTAGTATTTTCTTCTTTATTACACAAGATAATATCAGGTTGAAGATTTTTAATTCTATCAATTTTTATATTTTTTGTCCCACCAACAATAGTCTTGGTTTTTAAAAGATGTTTTGGGTGAATACAGAATTTAGTTACCCCAACTATGTTTTCTTCAAGTCCCAAATCAATTAAAAGTTCTGTTTGACTTGGGACTAATGAAATAATTCGAGTATATTTTTTGGAGTTATCCATTACACAAAAGTAATGATTCAAAACTACTATTTAACCCCCATTAATTCTTGAAAATCTTTTTTGTAGCTCTTACTAACTCTAAAGGTTTTATTATCGTTCGTTTTCACGTCAGTTTCACCGTAGTTAGAAGTGATTATTTCGTCAATAAAATTTGAGTTAATTATGGTAGATCGATGAATTCTAACAAAAAGATTTGAGTTTAATCTTTTGATAATGCTAGATAATGACTCTCTCAATAGGTATTTCTTATTGTCTGTAGTGAAAATTTCTACATAGTAACCTGATGCAGATATATTTTTGATCGTATTACGCTCTAAAAAGATTATTTTATTTCCAGACTTAATGTTGATCTTGGTTCCTTTTACAGGTGTTTCAACAGGGGATTTGTCTTTTACAAAGTTTAAAATATTGTCTAAGTTGGATAGTTCAACTATTTTTTTATAATTAATTACCTTTTTGATAGAGGCGTAAAAACGATCTTCTTCTAATGGTTTTAAAAGATAGTCAAAGGCAAAATAATCGAAAGCTTTTACAGCATGTTCGTTTGATGAAGCTGTAAAAATAAATATAGGTTTTTGAGGTAAAGTGATTTTCTCAATAATATCAAAACCTGTCATATCATTGATTTTTGTATCAAGATAAATGACATCAGGAGATAAGGAGTTAATTTTCTCTATAGCATCTACACCATTGGAACACTCACCAACAATTTTTATAAAACTATACTCACTTACTAATTTTTTAAACCTAGCTCTAGCAGTCTTTTCATCATCAACGATTAGAATCGATATCTTCATTACATTTTGTTTTCTGAATAACTATAACAATTAAATCAAGTAGTTCCCTAACTTAAATATCTTTGATTATAGTTAAAATTTTATTAAACCCAGAGTTGTGTGTTAAAAGTCAAGTTGATAATTATTAAAAATGGTTGAAGGATGCCATAGTTACTAATAATTATGTTGATTTACATTGCAAAAATAATGAAGAAAATCTTCCTAAAGCTAGGGAAATAAAGGGGTTTTGAAAAAATTAACATTAATTAACAGGTGGCATAAGAGCTAAGTTTTTGACTTACTTCTTGAAAATGTTTTTTCACATCAAATAAACAGTTGTTTACTTCAAACGAGTACTAACAGAAACTTATAGCCTTTAGTTTTACAAATGTTAATTAATAAAAATTTAATAATTTATGAATCTACATTTAAAAAATGTGATCTGTGTATTATTCTTCTTTAGCTTTTTGCTAAACATTAATGCACAGGAGAAGAAAATCACCGGTGTAGTATCTGATAGTTCAGGTCCTTTACCAGGTGTAAATGTAATTTTAAAGGGTACAACCACAGGTACTGAGACAGACTTTGATGGTAAGTATTCTATAAACGCTAAACAAGGAGATGTTTTAGTGTTTACTTTTGTTGGAATGCAAGCCGCAGAAAAAACTGTTGGATCAGGTTCTGAACTTAATGTTTTAATGCAAGAAGATTCTAATTTATTAGAAGAAATCGTTATTGTTGGATATGGAACTAGTTCTAAAAAAGATTTAACAGGATCTGTAGCAACAATTGGAGTAGAACAATTACAAGATAAGCCAGTAGCTAACGTAACACAGGCTTTACAAGGTAAAACTTCAGGATTACAAATTGTAAGTACTGGTGGTAGAGCAGGTGATGCTACTCAAATTAGTATTAGAGGTAATGGTTCTTTAAGTGCATCAAACAATGCATTATATATTATTGATGGTGTTCCTCAAGAAGATATGTCAGGTATTTCTCCTGAAGATATTAAAAGTATTAGTATTTTAAAGGATGCCGCTTCTACAGCAATTTATGGTTCAAGAGCATCAAATGGTGTAATCTTAATTCAAACAAATAGAGGAGGGTATCAACAAGATATTTCTGTATCTTTTAACACTTCTTATGGTTTCCAAAACATTATTAAAAGACCAGATTTATTAGATGCTCAAGGATACAAGCAAGTATTAGATGCAGCAAGAGTAAACTATGAGCAAGATATTGCTTCTGGAGCTTTAGACGCACCAAAAGACCCTACAGTTTTAACTCCATTACCTAATAGTCCTTACAATACAGATTGGTTAAAGTTAGTGTTAAGAGAAAATGCAACTGTTAAAAGACATCAGTTTAGTATATCTGGCGGAGGAGAAAATACTAGAGCGTATTTATCAGCTTCTTTATACGATCAAGAAGGTATCATAAAAGAAGATACGTACAAAATTGGACGTGTAAAGTTAAATTTAGAGCAAAAAATGAATGACTACATAAAGTATGGAGTTAATTCTTATTTCTCATATTCAGAGGCTACTCCTTTTGCTGATGATAATAGTACATATCAGCCATATTCAAGAGCATTAGGAGCAAGACCAGATGTTAGTCCTTACGATGCAGAAGGTAAGATTGCTGTTCATAATTTTGTTAATCCATTGTTTGCTTTTGAAAGACAAGTAACTGATAAGTGGCAAAACTTAGGTGGAACATTATTTTTAGATGTAACGCCAATAGAAAGTGTTGTATGGCACTCTGCTTTTAGTGGAAACATTAGAAGTAACAGATATAACAGGTATGACGCTCCTAACACAAGAAGAGGATTAAATGGAGATGGTGTACCTACAGGATATGGTTTGTATAGTACAGAAAATAATAGAGATTACTTAATTGAAAATACTGTAACTTATACAGATAAGTTTGCTAATGATAAATTAAAGTTAACTTTATTAGGAGGTCACTCTTTCCAACAATGGGATTATGAAAGTGCTTATGTAGCTGGTGAAAACTTCCCGTCAAGTGATTTAAATTGGTTAGTTTCTGCAGGAGAAATTAATCAAGGAGATAGTTTTTATAAGGCTATGGCATTAGAGTCGTATTTTACAAGATTACAATTGTCTTGGGATTCTAAGTATCACTTTATGGTATCAACAAGATACGATGGGTCTTCAAAATTTAGAAAAGAAAACAGATGGGGTAGTTTCCCTGCAGCATCTTTAGGTTGGACAATTTCTAACGAAAAGTTCTTCAATGTACCAGCTATTACTGAATTAAAAGCAAGAGCTTCTTTTGGATATACTGGTAACCAAACAGGTATTTCTTATGCTTCAGGACAAAGTTTAATTGGTTCAGGAGAAAATTATGATCAAGCACCAGGTTTGGCAGCAACTACTATTTTTAACCCTGACTTAAAATGGGAAAAAGGTGAAGCTTTAAACTTAGGTTTAGATCTTACATTATTCAACAGAATTGACATTAATTTAGACTACTATGAAAAAGAAACTCAAGATCTTTTAAGTAGAATTAATGTGCCACAAGAAAGTGGATTTGTATCGATGTTAGCTAACGTAGGTAATATTTCTAATAAAGGTTTTGAAGCTAATGTTAATGCTAGAATTATTGAAAAAGATAATTTCAAGTGGAACTTTGGAGCTAACTTTTCATACAATGACAATAAGGTGTTAAAAGTAGGAGCTGAATCAGGACAGTATACAACAGGGTTTGCATCTATTGTTAAAGAAGGAAGTCCTTTAGGTTCGTTCTTTATCTTAGAATCTGCAGGGGTAGCTTCAGAAGCTTATACATATAAAAAAGCTGATGGTACTGACGGTCAAACAGTAGCAGCTGGAGATATGATTTATGTTGATCATAATGGTGATGGACAAATCACTGATGCTGATAAAAAAGTATTTGAAGGAGGTATTGCTCCAATCTATGGAGGTTTTAATACTTCTGTTGAATTCAAAGGATTCGATTTAGCAATCAGTGGTCAATACTCTATAGGTAAAAAAGTATATGCACTTTTCAAGGAAGATGGATTAAATGGAGGAGCAGTTGGAGCACCATCTTATTCTGAAAATATGTTAACAGAAATGTTAGATTATTGGACGCCTACAAATACGAATGCTTCTAACCCAAGACCACATTTATCTTCTGAAATTTCTGCATGGAACACTCAAAGATCTACAAGATACTTAGAAGATGCAGATTATTTAAGAATTTCAGATATTACTTTAGGATACAACTTTGACTTCTTAAAAGATTCTGATGTTAAGTTTATAAAGAGTTTAAGACTTTATGCTCAGGTAAGAAACCCATTTACATTTACTAAGTATTCAGGAGCAGATCCAGAAGTAAGTTATGTAGACCAAGCAGCTCAAAGTAGCCAAGATAGAACAGATGGAAGTAAAGTTGGAGCTGGTGTTGATTTAGGAGGTATACCTAACGTAAAATCGTTCTTAGTAGGTTTAAATGTTAAATTTTAAAAAATGAAGATGATTAAAAAAATTTCAAAAATACTTTTTATAGGGTTGTTTGCGATGTTAACTACATCTTGTAGTGATCAGTTAGACATACCTTCTGAGGCATCTCTTGATGCGAATTCTAATTTAGCTACAGAAGATGTAGATAAATTATTAACAGGGCTGTACAAAAAAATGAGACATCCTAATGTGTATGGTTATTTTGCAATAATGAATACTGAAATTATGGGTGATAACTATAAGCCTGTTAAATTTCAGTGGTTTCAAGTACAGAATTTTTATGAAAATAAAGTTCCTGCAAGTGATATCTTATTAAGTTATTTTTATGCTGATTATTATGCAGGTATTGATAGAGCTAATACTATATTAAAAGTACCTTCAGCAAGTAATGCTCAAAAAGGAGCAGCACGTTATAATAGAGCTTTAAGTTACTTAAGACTTTATGATATGTTTGAAAGAGTTCCTTTAGTTGATGAAAGTTATGATAGAACACCTATCGCACCTTCTTCAAAAGAGGATGTGTTAAACTTTATCGTTGAAGATTTAAAGTATGCAAAAGAAAATAGTGTAAGTTTTAATGGGCTTAGTTTATTAGAAAGTCAAAAAACACCTACAAAAGAAGCTGCATCAGCTCTTTTAGCAAGAGTTTATAGAGTGCAAGGTAACATTGCAGCTGCAGGAATAGAGGCAGAGGAGTTAATTACATCAGGTAAATTCTCATTAGCAGCAAATCCTTTAGAGAGAGATTCAGAGGTAATCTTTATGTTTAAAGGAAACAAAGCTGAAGGTGTTGGTTCTTGGGGATGGATTATGAGTCCTATGGCAAAAGATTGGAACTGTTTCGCAGCAGCTGATGATTTAACAGCCTTAGTAAGTGATAATGATACTCGTAGAATTTTATTTGACTTTGATGGTAAAGATGATAATGGAGGTTATGTTTATTCAAAAAAATATAAAAGAGAAGATGATTCAGATTTATTAGTTTCTAGAATTGCTGAAATGTATTTAATTTCTGCAGAAGCAGGTAATACGGCAAGATTAACTGAATTACAAACAGCAAGAAAATCTTCATTAACATTAGCAGAAGAAAGACGTTTAGAAATGTCTTTTGAATGGACAAGATGGCAAGATTTAAAGTTAGAAGGAAAAACTTCTTATAATTTACCTTATCCAACTAGAGCGGTTGACTCTAACCCTTTACTTCAATAATAGGTAAAATAGATCTTCCCTTAAATAAAAGAAAGCTGAGAGTACACTCTCAGCTTTTTTACTTTTAAGATATTGTTTTTTTAAATCAAAAATAAGGTCATTCAAATCAAAGTTGTAAGTATGAAGTATTAAGCTTAATACTTTTGCACTACTTACATCAAACTTTGTTTTCATTGATGTAATTATTTGAATTAGTTATACAAAGTCAAGGAGTCATTAACCTTGACTTTTTTTATTTTAAAATAGCTTTCATCTGCTGTTGTAGTTCTGTAGCTTTTCTTGCAGCAACTTTATCAAAATCATTTCCGTTAGAAGCATAAATAATTCCACGAGAAGAATTAATTAGAAGACCTATGGTATCAGTCATTCCGTATTTGCAAACTTCTTCTAGGTTTCCTCCTTGGGCACCAACACCAGGAACTAATAAAAAGCTTTCAGGAATAATCTTTCTGATGTCAGCTAAATATTCAGCCTTGGTAGCTCCCACGACATACATCAGGTTTTGAGAATTTTTCCAAGATTTAGAAGTTTCAATAACCTGTTTGTATAACTCTTTACCATCAACTGTTTTTGTTTGAAAATCAAAGGCACCTTGGTTAGAAGTTAACGCCAACATAATAGTATGTTTATCTTTAAAAGCTAAAAAAGGTTCAACAGAATCTTTACCCATATACGGTGCAACAGTTACTGAATCAAAAGCTAAATCATCAAAAAAGGCTTTTGCATACATAGTTGAGGTGTTACCAATATCACCACGTTTAGCATCAGCAATTGTGAAAATTTCAGGATGTTTTTCGTTTAAGTAATTAATCGTTTTTTCAAGAGATTTCCAACCTTTAATACCGTATGCTTCATAAAAAGCAGTGTTAGGTTTATAGGCTACACAAAGATGATGCGTTGCATCAATAATTGCTTTGTTAAAGGCAAAAATAGGGTCTTCCTCTTGAAGTAAATGTGCTGGAATTTTGTCTAAATCAACATCTAACCCAATGCATAAAAATGATTTCTTTTTTCGGATTTCAGATACAAGTTGTTGTGTTGTCATGTGTTGTTGTAAAAGTTAGGCAAAAGTACATAAATTTAGCAGTTTCTGTTATCTTTGTTACATATGTTTCAATATATCATCAACAAAATTTTTTACGGATTCTTAACACTGTTTGGTGTGGTAACAGTAATTTTTTTATTGTTTAATATCTTACCAGGAGATCCTGCTCGTATGATGTTAGATCAACGAGAAGATACTGAGCAATTACAAAATATCCGAAAGAAATATGGGTTTGACAAACCTGTGTTTACACAATACTTATATTATTTAAATGATGTATCACCATTATCGTTCCATAGTAAAAACAAAGAGAATTATACTTTTTTATCTGAAGGAAAATACAATGCTCAATCATTATTTTCTTTAGGGAATAAAGAGGTAGTCATAAAAACTCCGTATTTGCGTCAATCTTTCCAAAAGAATGGTAAAAATGTTTCTGAAGTAATTAAAGAAACCTTACCAAATACTGCAGTTTTAGCTATAGTAGCAATAACAATAGCACTGTTTTTAGGGATTGTATTAGGAATATTTTCAGCCTTATTTAAAGACACTTTTTTTGATAGACTTATAGCCGTCGTAAGTACTTTAGGAATGAGTGTACCTTCTTTTTTCTCAGCTATATTGTTTGCTTGGTTTTTTGGGTTTGTGTTGAATAAATATACACATTTAGAAATGACGGGAAGTTTATATGAAGTTGATGATTTTGGTGAAGGAATGCATATTCAATGGAAGAATTTAATATTACCAGCAATAGTACTGGGAATTCGTCCGCTTGCGGTAGTAATACAGTTAATGCGTAATTCATTGTTAGAAACCTTAAGTCAAGATTACATTCGAACAGCAAAAGCAAAAGGACTAACAATGTATCAAGTAATAAAAAAACATGCGTTGAAAAACTCATTAAACCCAGTAATAACAGCAATATCAGGATGGTTTGCTTCGATGCTGGCTGGAGCAGTTTTTGTAGAGTATATTTTTAATTGGAACGGATTAGGAAAAGAAATAGTAAACTCGTTAAACACGCTTGATTTACCAGTAATTATGGGAGCTGTTTTAGTAGTTGCTACATTATTTATAATCATAAATATTTTAGTAGATATATTATATAGTTGGTTAGACCCTCGAATAAGATTACAATAGATGAGAATATTTTTTTTATTGATTACCGTAGTTTTTTTATCAAGTTGTGCTGTATTTCAACCAAAAGAATTTACGTTTGAACCTCTAAATGAAGAATTACTGACTTTAGATAGAAAATCAATTTTATTCAAAGAAGTTTTAGAGAAAAATAAAGGCAAAAAGACATTTGTACAAATATTTGCAACTTACTGTCCTTACAGTCAACGCAGTTTTAAAGATGTACTCGACTTTCAGAAGAAAAATCCAGAGCTTGCGTATATTTTTCTATCAGTAGATCATTCATATCATGATTGGAAAAGAGGTTTAGAAAGCATTCCTGTAAAAGGTCAACACTATTACATCCAAAAAAAAGGAAAAGGAACACTTGGTGAGTTTTTAAACCTAAAAACAATTCCAAGGTTTTTAGTAATTGATGAAGATAGAAATATTAAAGTATTTAAGTCATCGAAGGTGTCGGATAAATTAATTCGTTAAAGCCTAGAAATAATGTAATTTTGCAAACAGAAAATCAATAACCAGAAAAAAGAATAAACGTGAGACAAAAAATAGTTGCAGGTAACTGGAAGATGAATAAAAACCTTGATGAAGCAAAAGAATTAATCAAGGGAATAAAGAAAGAAGTACAAGCTGGTTTAGAAGATAGTACTAGAGTAATAATTGCCCCTTGTTTTGTAAACCTGCACTATGCAGCTAAAAAGACAAAAAAATCTACTATAGAAGTTGCTGCTCAAAATATGCACCAAGCAAATAGTGGTGCTTATACAGGAGAGGTATCTGCAGATATGTTAACGAATATTGGAGTAAACATTGTAATTCTAGGGCATTCTGAGCGTAGAGAGTACTTTGGTGAAACCGACGAATTGTTGATAGAAAAAGTAGATGCTGCTTTAGCAAACGGGCTAGAAGTAATTTTTTGTTTCGGTGAATTGTTAGAAGATAGAAAATCAGGAAATCATTTTGCAGTGGTAGAGAGTCAAGTAAAAAAGGCTTTGTTTCATTTAAAAGAAGCTGATTTTAAAAATATTATTTTAGCTTATGAGCCAGTTTGGGCTATTGGTACAGGAGAAACGGCTACCCCAGAGCAAGCACAGGAAATGCATGCTTTTGTAAGAGAGCTTTTTGCAAAAGAATACGGAAATAAAACAGCTGGAGCTATCTCAATTTTATACGGAGGAAGTGTAAAGCCTGCAAATGCTAAAGAAATTTTTTCTAAGCCAGATGTAGATGGAGGTTTAATAGGTGGAGCAGCATTAAAAGCTGAAGATTTTGTTTCAATAATTAAATCAATTTAATGGATAATATTTATATAGAATATACTTTTGAAGTAACACCAAAAGAACCAACTACCGAAATTTTAATAGCTGAATTAGGAGAGTTAGGGTTTGAGAGTTTTGTTGAAAACGATAATGGAGTTGTAGCATATATTCAAAAAGAAGATTGGAAATCAGATATTTTAGATAATGTGTTTGTTATAAATTCAGAAGAGTTTTCAATTCAATATAAGTTTGAAGAAATAGAGCAAACTAATTGGAATGCAGAATGGGAAAAGAATTTCAAACCTATTCAGGTAGATGATTTGGTAAGTGTTAGAGCGCCATTTCATGAGAATCCGAATTTATCATACGATATCGTTATCGAGCCAAAAATGAGTTTTGGTACTGGGCACCATGAAACTACACACATGATGGTACAGCATTTAATTAGTTTAGATGTTGAAGGTAAGAAAGTGCTAGATATGGGCTGTGGAACAGGAATTTTAGCAATTTTTGCTGAAATGAAAGGAGCACACCCAATTGATGCAATCGATATAGATCCTTGGTGCTATGAAAACTCGTTAGAGAATGTAGAAAGAAATAATTGTAAGCACATTTCGGTATATGAAGGAGAAGCTGCGTTATTAGAAGGTAAAAATTACGATGTAATTATTGCAAATATTAATCGTAATATTTTATTAAACGATATGAAAGCATATACAGATTGTTTAAATGAAGAAGGAGTTTTATTATTAAGTGGATTTTATAGCGAAGATATTCCAGTGATTGATAATGAGGTTTCTAAGTATGGTTTAACATTAAAAAATACCATAAAAAGAAATAATTGGGTAGCTTTGCAGTATCAAAAATAAAACCAATGAGTACGATAGAAAAAATTCAAGAAGAACTTGATGTCTTATTGCAAGGAACAACACAGCACGAAATTGTTTTGTATAATGATGATGTAAATACCTTTGATTTTGTAATTGATAGTTTGGTTACAGTATGTGATCATACATTAGAGCAAGCAGAGCAGTGTACTATTTTAGTGCATTACAAAGGTAAATGTGCTGTAAAAACAGGTGAATATAAAGATTTAGAACCAAGATGTTCTAAGTTATTAGAATTAGGTTTATCAGCAGAGATTGTTTAAGAATGGAAAACGTTTTTAGGTATTACGAGTTTTCAGGTTTTTTTATAGATAATTCTGGAACGTTTCAAGAAAATGATATTTGTTTTTCAGAATTAAATGAACAACATTTTTTAATTTTTGAAAAACAATATAAAGGTACAGAGTTAACTTATAATTTATACGTGTCTAAATTCAACTCAAAAAAAGAAATAGGGCAAAAGCCACCTGAGATACTTGAGTTGTTGGTTGACAATTACGATAAATCTATTCCTGAACATAGAATAGTGTTAAGAAAATATTTGTATTAAATGTATTTTAGAAAACTCAAAAAAACTTTTTTGAGTTTTTTTTTACTCTTATGTGACCAGACAAAAAAAAGAGTGTCATATACAATGTAAGCATAAGAATAGAAAAAGTAAAAGATATTAAAAATAGTAGTAGTTAGTTTTTATACTAAGTTTGGTTAGACGAAAAAGGCCTTGAACTCTTGTTCTTGGTCTTTTTTAATTAAACGTTATTTTTTCTAAAAAGTTACTGAAGGTCTATTATTTCAATGAAAAATAACGTATCTTTAGTAAGCAAAAATAGAAAGAAGCCTATGTAACATCATTTTCTTTATATCCACGAGTATAACCATAGAGGATTTATGCTAAAAGCAACTTGGGCTTGTTGTGGTTAATAACCAAGTTAATTTAAAAAGTATTAATTATAATTTATAAAGGAAATGAAACAAGGAATTTTAAAAGCAGTTTTTATATTATTCATAGGTGTAAATTTAGCATTAACAATAAACAAAGAGCACTCAATAGAACCCCAAAAAGAGGTTGCAACTTTTAATGGGTATGATGAAAATGGATATACCTTTTCGTTTTTAAACGAAGATGATTATGAAGAAGTAATTACTTTCGAAATAGTCTCAGAAAAGATATTAAGTGCTTATAATTTAAAAGATAATAAATTTATAGATCAGGAATTTGAGATTACTTATGACTATCGAATTACAGATAGTGATGATGAAGTTGAAGTTCCTGTATTACAAACAATAAAACTAATAGAATAATTTATGAGTATAGTAGATTTATACGAGTCAAGCAAACATAGAAACAATGTAGCTCACTTTAGTGCTATAGTTAATATAGCTATGGTTGATGGTGATTTAAATGAAAATGAAGAAACATTAATAAATCGTTTTTCGAGGAAGTTAGATATCACAGAAACAGAATATGAAGAGATACTGAAAAATTCGAAAAAATATCCAGTATTGCCGCAAGCAAAGACAGATGATAGACTTGAGCGTTTACTAGATTTATTTAAAATAATTTACTCGGATCATCAAATAGAAGAAGCAGAGTTAAAATTAATTTTAAAATATGCTATCCAGCTTGGTTTTTCGCAAGAAAGAGCTGAGGAAATAATTAAGAAAACTACGAAAATATTTAGTGGAAAAATAGATCTTGATCAGTATAAATTGATACTAAACATCTTATAAAAAAGTAAAATCCCATTCTGAATAGAATGGGATTTTTTTTAAAGTAATTGTAGATCGTGTAATTTAAAGATAACTAAATCTTCATCATCTACATCATCAAAAATTTCTTTATAAGTTATTTCAAATTTTTTGTTTTTAAAGGCTGATGATTTTAAATCAAAATGTTCAAGATTCTTTTTATTAATTTGTTCAAAATCGATAATATCACCATTTTCCAATTCAAAAACGTAATAGCCGTTTGTGTATCCTTGATACACGCCGACTAAGGTAACTGTTTGTTGTGAGTTGTAATAAGCCATTACTATTAGCGTTTACATCATAAACATTTCGTCGTCTTCTATAAAGGTTTTAAGTTCTAAAGTATATCCGTTTGGGTCTTTTATAAAGAAGGATGCATGTTCTCCGTGTTTATCTTTTAAAAACGTTTTTTTTACGCTGTGATCTGATAACCAATAATTAACTCTGTCGTACATTTTTTCCCATACATCACTATTTACAATTATGCCAAAATGAAAAGTAGGTAAAGCATGGTTTTCAAACTGGTAGTTAGGATAATCGAATTTAAATTGATCAACTAACACAAAAGTTAGCTGATTATTAAAAAGATTAATATCTACCCATTCGTTTGTTGTTCTCCCAACACTAAAGCCTAATTCATCAGTGTAAAATTTTATCGTTTCCTCAATACTTAAACAAGGAAGTGACATGTGAAATGTTGGGTTCATAATTTGTTAACTATTCATTATCGAAATTATCAGACACTTCAATTTCATCAAACTCATCATCTCTATCATCATCGTCGTCATCCGAATCATAGTCTTCCATGGTTTGCTGTAATTGAGAACTGATTTTTACCAAAAATAAGGTATCGTCAGTGCGTACTTCTACAGCTTTTACGGTTTCTCCTTTACTGTTTTTAAAAGAGATAATGTCTGAATGATCATATCCGTCAGGATACTTTTCTACCAATAAATCCAAGATATCGGTAGTTAACTTTGAGTAGTCTACAATAACTCGTTTCATGTTTTACATGTTTAAAAGATACGCAAAAATTAACGGAGCAACAATAGTTGCATCACTTTCTATAATATATTTTGGAGTATCAATGTCTAATTTACCCCAAGTAATCTTCTCGTTAGGTACTGCACCAGAATATGAACCATAACT
Source organism: Tenacibaculum sp. 47A_GOM-205m (assembly GCF_000518405.1). Classification (NCBI taxonomy): domain Bacteria; kingdom Pseudomonadati; phylum Bacteroidota; class Flavobacteriia; order Flavobacteriales; family Flavobacteriaceae; genus Tenacibaculum; species Tenacibaculum sp. 47A_GOM-205m. The sequence goes on from NZ_JADN01000003.1 coordinate 116,910, forward strand.
AGTTGTCGAATCAGAGATTTGACAGAAATAGCTCCAGAAAGGAGTGTCTTCTCTTTCTAAATCTTGGTATAACATAGGAACCACACAAATAGGGAAATCACCTGCAATTCCACCTCCAATTTGGAAGAATCCGATTCCTTTTTCTGAGTTGTCAGTATACCAATCAGCTAAGAAAGTCATGTATTCAATTCCCGATTTCATAGTTGATGCTTTTAATTCTCCCTTTACTACATATGAAGCGAAAATGTTACCCATTGTACTGTCTTCCCATCCTGGAACTACGATTGGTAAGTTTTTCTCAGCAGCAGCATACATCCAAGAGTCTTTTAAATCGATTTCATAATACTCTTCTAAAACTCCAGAAAGTAAAAGTTTGTACATATATTCGTGTGGAAAGTAACGCTCACCAGCTTCTTCCGCATCTTTCCAAATTTTGAAAATATGTTTTTGTAAGCGTCTAAAAGCTTCTTCTTCAGGAATACATGTGTCTGTTACACGGTTTAATCCTTTTAATAATAAATCCCACTCATCTTGCGGAGTTAAATCACGATAGTTAGGAACTCTTTTGTAGTGAGAATGCGCAACTAAATTCATGATGTCTTCTTCAAGGTTTGCACCTGTACAAGAAATAATATCGACTTTATTTTGACGAATCATTTCTGCAAAAATCTTTCCTAATTCTGCAGTACTCATAGCTCCTGCTAGAGAAACTAACATTTTAGATCCTTGCTCTAATTGTGCTTCGTACCCTTTAGCGGCATCTACTAATGCTGCAGCGTTAAAGTGTAAGAAGTATTTTTCTATAAAATTGGTTATAGGTTTGTCCATTTTATTGTTTTTTGTCAGTTTATGAAATTACTTCTGCTATGTTAGGAGGGATGATTTCATAAACTCTTGTGTTTTTAAATTAATTTTTCAATAATAACTTGTACCACTTCAAAAAGAATTAAAATAATAATAATCCATTCTAGCATACTGCTATATCTGTGTTGTAGTATATCGTTGAATAAATCTAAATTTTCTTTAATTACGTTTAAACTATTTTCAATTCCTTGATGGCGTTTTATAATGTCTAATTCATCTTTTAATTTATAATCTAAATCAGATAAATCTTTGTTATTCCAAGCTACATCTGGCGAGTCAAAAACAAATAGGTTCTCTGCAATGTTGTTTTTTAAATTTAAGGTTTTCCCAATAAATTTTCTCATTTGAACTTTAGAAAGTTTAAAGTTTCCTGTTCTTTCTAATTGCTTCGAGTATACTAATGTTTTATCGTGCAAATCAGATGTTTTGTTTACATAATTCATCAATGCTACTGATTGTGCTAAATTGAGCATGATGGTATGCGCTACATCATCGTTTAATTCTTTAATTAGAATGCTTCCAAAATCAACTTCAATTGTATCAGAAAAAGAAATCGCGTACTTTTCTGAAGGTAATTGACTGAGGATTGCTGTTTCTTTTCCAGCTAAAAAATTAACAACTTCATTTATTAAAACATCTTCACAATTAATGAAAACAACACTTCCGTAGTCTTTTACATAAATATACGAGTTGTTTTCAGTTCTATATAGCAAAAAGGAATGCTCTCTTTTTACTAAGTTGAACGATTTAAATTGTTTGCGGACAGGACTGAGTAAAATCCGCTTTTCTAAATGATACGCAATGGTTTCTAAGCGCATTTTAATAATCGTCGTCGTTACTTTTAAACTTTGATAATTTATTAAATGGTGAGCTGTCATCATCGCTGTAATCTTCTTCATCTTCCATGTTAGAAGTGAATTTATAGCTCAACATTTTATAGTATAATTTAGCCGCTAAAAAGTCTGAAGACTTCTCATTTTCGTTAGGACATAATTCTACGATATCAAAACCTACTACGTTTCTTTCAGTAAATACTTTCTTTAAGAACTCTAATGTTTCATAATAGAATAACCCTCCTGGTTCTGGTGTTCCTGTACTTGGTAATAACGAAGGATCAATCGCGTCTAAATCAAACGTAATAAAAACGTTTCCTGTTAATTGATCAATTACATCGTCCATCCAATATTCGTTTACTGCCATATCGTGAGCAAAGAATACTTTTTCCATATTCATAGAAGACTTCTCAGTAATGTCCATACTACGAATACCTACTTGTACTAAGTTAGTGGTTTGACTTGCTTCGTAAACAGCACAAGCATGGTTACACTTTGTTCCTTCGTATTCTTTACGTAAATCGGCATGTGCATCGATGTGTAATACTGTTAAGTTATTAAAACACTCGTTGAATGCACGAATGGTTCCTATAGAAATAGAATGTTCTCCACCAAAAAGAGTAACAAACTTATTTTTGTTAATATATTTCTTGGTAGTTGCATGTACTGCTTCAACCATTGCTTCTGGAGAAGTGTTTTCGGTAACAGCAGGAGCTAAATAAACACCTTCTTTATATACTTCGCTATTAGTTTCTATATCGTATAATTCCATGTTCTCAGAAGCGTTTAAAAACGCTTCTGGACCTTTGTCAGCTCCTTTTTGCCAAGTACTAGTTCCATCATAAGGAACAGGGATTAGTACTACTTTAGCAGTTTCTAATTTTGCGTATTGATCAGGAATACCTGCGTAATTTCTTTTTTCCATTTTTATTAATATTAAACTAGTACCCTAGGATTGATAATAGTTCTTCGCTTTTTTGTTGTTCTTTAAATAATTTAGTGGTGAAATCACCATTTTCGTTTTTATCAATTAACACGTGTTTTGGTGTTGGTATTAAACAGTGTTGTAATCCGCCAAAACCACCAATAGTTTCTTGATAAGCTCCTGTGTTGAAAAAACCTACATATAAAGGAGATTCTTTTTCGTATACAGGTAAATATATAGCATTTACGTGTTGCTCTGAGTTGTAATAATCATCACTATCGCAGGTTAATCCACCTAATAACACTCGTTCGTATCTATGGTTCCATTTGTTAACAGGAAGCATGATAAAACGTTTATTAATAGCCCAAGAATCAGGTAGAGTGGTAATGAAAGATGAATTAATCATATTCCATTTTTCACGATCATTTTGTCTTTTTTGGTACAAAACTTCGTAAATAGCACCTCCAGCTTCTCCAACAGTAAAACTTCCAAATTCTGTAAAAATGTTTGGAACATCTACTTCAGCTTGTTTACATGCCTCATTAATTTGATTGATGATTTCATCTACCATATACTCATAATCAAACTCAAAAGCTAATGAGTTTTTAATAGGGAAACCTCCGCCTATATTTAAACTATCTAAGGTTGGACATACTTTTTTTAGTTTAATATATACACTTAAACATTTCATTAATTCGTTCCAATAGTAAGCGTTGTCTCTAATTCCTGTATTGATAAAGAAGTGTAACATCTTTAATTCAACTTGAGGGTTGTTAGCGATTTCACGCTCGTAAAAAGATACGATGTTTTTGTATCCAATACCTAAACGGCTAGTGTAAAATTCAAACTTTGGTTCTTCTTCCGAAGCTATCCGAATTCCTACTTTGAATTTACTTCTAGTTTCGTCTAAAATTAAATCGAGTTCTTCATAATTGTCTATGATAGGAATACAGTTTGTATGTCCACCATCAATTAAACTAACAATATTAGCAATGTATTGATCGCGTTTAAAACCGTTACATAATACATAGGCATCGTCTTTTAATTTTCCTTCTTTTTTTAAGGATTTTACAATGTCAATATCAAAAGCAGAAGATGTTTCGATATGAATATCGTTTTTCAAAGCTTCATCTAACACATATTTAAAATGAGAACTTTTAGTACAGTAGCTGTAATTGTAGTTTCCTTTGTAATTGTGCTTTTCAATAGCATTATGAAACCAGTTCTTAGCTTTATTTATGTTTTCTGATATTTTTGGCAAATAAGTGAACTTTAATGGCGCACCGTATTGCTTCACTAACTGCATTAAATCAATGTCGTGAAAAAATAAATTGTTGTTTTCTGTGTGAAACTCCTCTTGAGGAAAATCAAACGTTTGTTCTATTAAGTCTTTATATTTAGTATTCATTATTATTTTTAGTTGTATCTGTTTTTTAAGTACAGAAAGATTATTCAAAAAGCAGTTAAGGCATGCGCCAAAATTTTTTTAAATAAAATGTATAACAAGTATCATTGTTGTTTATAACAAGATTGTTAGACCAAAATAATATGAATAGTTAGACTCTTAAAGCTAAGCAATCACCGCACTGTTTATAAAAATTCAGTGGTAGAGAGTATTGAGGAATGGAAGAATCCTTAATTTTTTCGTTGTGTTTCCAAAACACTAAACAACTCTTAATCTTCCCGTAAAAGTTATTACCGAAATAAGTAAAACGTAACATTCGACTTATATAATAAGATGTCGTAAATGTAAACTATTTTTTAATACAACAAACTTTTTTTTATTTTTTTTAAAAAATTAATTTACAGTGGTTTAACTATTGTTTTGTTTCTTTATAAGTTCAATTCCTTTGTATAATATAATTGTGTTAGGCACAGTTATTTCTCTTTTTTCTTCTGGCATGTATAAAAGAACGTAGAAACCTGTAATGTTTTTTACCACACCTTGTAAATCGAAGTCTTTATCAATAATTTTTATGGTGTCACCTATACGCATTGGATGGTAAAAAAATAAGATGATGCTAGCTGTTAGATTTGATAAAATTGACCACTGAGCAAAGAAACCAACTCCCAGTACAGCAAGTATTGAAGAAGCAAAAACAATTACTTCTTTAAAATTAATACCAAAAATAATTAATGAAATAAAGAGAGCTAATGTATAATATAAAAAATAGCTTAGGTTTAATATTAGCTTTCTCCTATGAGGTTCAATAGCGTTTTTTACGATATACGATCTAGTAAGTTTTTTGGTAATATAAATCAAAAAAAATAGTGTTGCTACTAAAAGCAAGAACTGTATAAATGGATTGTAGAAAGACAATTCTAAAAAACGATTTTTCATGATTAAGTTTTTTTAATACAAATATACTTCTGGTTTCGTAAATATAATATCGAAATAAAAAATTATATTTGATAGGTAATCATAATTCTATTTCATTATGAAAAACATCTTAATTCCGTATAATTTTTCTGAAGCAGCTATCAATGCGTTGAATTATACTAAACAATTATTTAAAGGAGTTGAAGCAACTATTTATTTATTAGATGTGTATGTAAGTCAGCCTTCTGAATTGTTAAGTGATGAAAAAAATGATAAATGGTTTAATGAAATGGATAATGAAATTGAGGATGAGCTAAAATATTTATTAGAGGTTTTAAATAGAGAAGAAAGTTCGTTTACTTACAAAAGTTTGGTAGCATCAAATTCATTAACTAAAGCAGTAACCAAAACAATTGAAGAAAAGAATATTGATGTAATTGTTACAGGAACCAAAGGGGCTAAAAGTTTAGCAGAAACCTTTATAGGAACCAATACTATGAAAATGATTAATGCTATTGAAAACTGTCCTTTAATCGTAGTTCCAATGAACTATAAATACAAGCCACTAGGTCAAATTATATTCTCAACAAATTATAAAAGATCGTACGTGAAAAATGAATTACAATTTTTAATTAACCTAAGTCTTGTGAAAAAGTGTGGATTAGAAGTTGTAAATTTATCAGAAGAAACTTTTTTAACAGAAAATCAGCAAAGAAATAAAGTGAAGTTAAGAGAGTTACTGCAAGATTTAAATGTGACTTATAAAAAGATAGATTTGGAAGGTTCAGAAACTCAAACTATAGAAAAACATATAGATGAAACCCAAAGTGAGTTGCTGGTGTTGTTAAATCATAAACACAATTTCTTTAACCGTTTATTAGAAGAAAATGTAATAAAAAAATCGGCATTTCATAGTAAAATACCGATATTAATATTACCAGAAATAGTTTAATCATGAATTTTACAGAAGAATTTTACGAAGGTTTGGCCAATTTGTTTTATGCCGTTTCAATGGCAGATAAAAACATGACCGTAGAAGAGAAAAAGAGTATTGTTAAACGAGTTGAAAAAAACTGGTCTAACTCAAACAAATCTGGTAGCGAACAAGTTTATGAAACTTTACGAAGTCTTATTAAAGACAAGTCAAGTTCAGAAGAAGCTTATGAGAATTTTAAAAACTACTATTTAACGCATCAAGAAGAGTTTTCTAAAGATGTAATTCATAATTTGTTGGTGGCTGCACACGAAATCTCTAATTCTACAGCAGGTAAAAATAAATCAGAACTTATTATTCTTGCTAAATTATATAAGCTGTTTAAGCTTGCTTAAAAAAAGAGGATGACGCGATTTATCACCAAACAAAAACATACAAAACATGTAATTCCTGGAAACCCAATTTTTGTTGGAAATCAAAAGGAAGAAAATACAAGAATACGATTAATTGGTTATGATACAGATACAATAGTTGAAGTAGAATTGCAAACTATAAACGAACTTTCAAATTTTTTAAATAAGTATGAAAAAGTATGGATTAATATTGATGGGTTACATGATGTTGAACTACTTGGAGAAATAGGAAAACTTTTTTCTATTCACACACTTGTTCTTGAAGATATTGCAAATACAGGTCAAAGACCAAAAGTAGATATTGGTGAAGATTACATTTTTACGAGTATTAAAATGATGTTTTTAGATGAGAAAAAACACCGACTAGAAGCGGAACAAATTTCCATGTACCTAACAAAAAATATACTGATTACATTTCAGGAAAAGCAAGGAGATATTTTTGAGCCAGTAAGAGAAAGATTACGCAATAAAAAAGGAAGAGTTCGTAATTATAACATTACCTATTTAAAATATTGTTTATTAGATTTGATAGTAGACAATTACAATTTCTTAATGGAAACTTTTGGTGAAAAAGTAGAGGATTTAGAAGATAAAATTTTACTAGAACCTAATAAAGATATTTTAGAAGAGATTAATAAAAATAAGATAGAACTTAACTATTTTAGAAAAGCAATACGACCAGCTCGTGAAGCAATAAGTAATTTCAAAGAATTTAAAACGGATCTGATTACTAAAAAAGAACAGCCCTTTTTTAATGATTTACAAGATTTAATTCAACGAAGTTATGATTTGGTTGAAAATTACAAAAATATGTTAAGCGAACAACTTACTGTATATTCAACCAATGTGAACAATCGTTTAAACGATATAATGAAAATACTCACTATTTTTTCGGTTGTTTTTATACCAATAACATTTGTAGCAGGTGTTTATGGAACTAATTTTGAGTATATTCCAGAACTAAAATATCGTTATGGATATTTCACGATGTTAGCTGTTATTCTGCTAATCGTTTTAATAATGTTGGGCTATTTTAAACATAAGAAATGGTTTTAAGGATTGTTTAAGTTTTTGAAAATTAATTTTTTGTACTTTTGTGATGTAAAATGAAAAAAACATTTGGTAAAATAGCATCTATTTTAATGTCTTTTGTAGTATTATTGTCTACAATGTCATTTACCATTAATAGTCACTTTTGTGGTGATATGTTAGTGGCTACAAGCTATTTTGTTAAGGCCGAATCTTGTGGTATGGATATGCAACAAGAAAAAAGGTCTGATGAGTGCTCTGTAATAAAGAAAGATTGCTGTCAAGATGTTGCTTCTGTAGTTGAAGGACAAGATACTCTAAAGCTTACTTCTTTTGATCAATTGCCTTTTGATCAACAAGTTTTTATAGCTTCATTTTACTATAGCTACATTAATTTATTTGAAGGAATTCACGATAAAGTAATTCCTTTCAAAGATTATACACCTCCACTCGTCGTCAAGGATATTCATGTACTTGATGAAGTATATTTAATATGATTTTTAAGCAATAACTATTTGTCCTTTTGAGAATTTCAATAGGATGATTTGTCGTATTCGATGTTTTTAAAAACATCAATGTTTAATATTGTTTAAAATCATTTTTTATGCTAAATAAAAGCATCAAATTTTTAATAGAAAACAAACTGGTAGCAGTTATATTACTTGTTTTATTTGTAGGATGGGGAACTGTAAATGCACCATTTAATTTAGATACAGGTTTTTTACCAAGCAATCCTGTAGCTGTTGATGCAATACCAGACATAGGTGAAAATCAACAAATTGTTTTCACAAAGTGGGACGGACAATCTCCGCAAGATATAGAAGACCAAATAACATACCCATTAACAACATCTTTATTAGGAATTTCTGGAGTAAAAACTATCCGTAGTTCTTCTATGTTTGGACTTTCAAGTATCTATGTCATTTTTGATGAAGGAGTGGATTTTTATTGGAGTCGTTCTCGAATTCTTGAAAAGTTAAATTCATTACCAAGTAATTTACTACCAGAAGGAGTAAGTCCTTCATTAGGGCCAGATGCCACTGGATTGGGGCAGATTTTTTGGTATACATTAGAAGGGCGTGATGAAGAAGGAAATGTTACAGGTGGTTGGGATTTGAATGAATTGCGTAGCGTACAAGATTATTATGTAAAATATGCTCTTTCGTCTGCAAATGGAGTATCTGAAGTAAGTTCTATTGGTGGATATGTTCAAGAGTATCAAATTGATGTAAAGCCAGAACTAATGCGTCAATACAATATCAGTTTACAGCAAATTGTGGCAGCGGTAAAGCAAAGTAATCAGGATATTGGAGCACAAACTATAGAAATAAATCAAGCAGAATACTTAGTCCGTGGTTTAGGATATGTAAAGTCAATAGCAGATATTGAAAACGCTGTAGTAACTGCTAAAAATTATACTTCAATACGAGTAAAAGATATTGCAAAAGTATCGTTAGGAGCAGAACCTCGTAGAGGGATTTTAGATAAAGAAGGAGCTGAGGTAGTAGGAGGTGTAGTAGTAGCCCGTTATGGAGCAAATCCTTTAGAAGTAATTACTAATGTAAAGGAAAAGATTAAAGAACTAAGTGCAGGTTTACCAAGTAAAGAGTTAAAAGATGGTAGAACTTCTCAACTAACAATTGTTCCGTTTTATGACCGTACAGAGTTAATTCATGAAACTTTAGACACTTTAAATGAGGCGCTTACGCTAGAAATACTGATCACCATTTTAGTAATCGTAGTGATGGTTTTCAATTTACGAGCTTCCGTGTTAATCTCAGGATTATTACCTGTGGCAGTATTGATGGTTTTTATTGCAATGAAAGCCTTTGGAGTTGATGCAAATATTGTAGCCTTATCAGGAATTGCTATTGCTATTGGAACCATGGTAGATGTGGGAGTCATACTCTCCGAAAATATCATTAGTCATTTAGAGAAAGACGAGAACAAGTTGCCAATAAATAAGTTGGTTTACAATGCAACAGCAGAAGTTTCTGGGGCAATTGTTACAGCGGTAATGACAACTATTATTAGTTTCTTACCTGTGTTTACAATGATTGGAGCTGAAGGAAAACTATTCCGCCCATTAGCATTTACCAAAACTTTCGCTTTAATAGCAGCTATTGTAGTTGCCTTGTTTTTAATACCACCATTTGCGGCTGTTCTATTCAAGAAAAAAGAGTTAACAAAAAACTTTAAATATATTATAAATGGAGTTTTAATAACTTTAGGAAGCATTGCACTTTTTTATGGATATTGGTTAGGTATTGTGTTAGTTGCCTATGGAGCTATACAGTTTTGGAGTAATTATTCAGGTAAGACAACAATTCATTTCTCGTTTTTCAACTATAATTTCATATTGTCAGTAAATACCATTAATATCATTATATCTGCATTGGCAATTGTTGGTTTGTTAGCAGAATACTGGAGACCTCTGGGAGTAGATAAAAGTATTGTTACCAATCTTTTATTTGTAGCACTTGTTTGTTTCGGGCTGTTAGGCTTTTTTAGCTTACTGCAAAAATATTACAATCAAATATTACAATGGGCATTGAACAACAAATTACTGTTTTTAACTATCCCGTTAACAGTATTAACTTGTGGATTCCTAATTTTTAAAAATACAGGAAAAGAGTTTATGCCTTCATTAAATGAAGGGTCATTTTTATTGATGCCGACCTCTATGCCGCATTCAGGGGTGGAAGAAAACAAACGTGTATTACAGCAATTAGATATGGCGGTTGCTAACATTCCAGAGATAGCAACGGTTGTAGGTAAAGCAGGAAGAACAGATTCAGCATTAGATCCAGCTCCTTTATCAATGTATGAGAATGTGATTAACTACAAGCCAGAATATACGTTAAATTCTGAAGGAAAACGTCAACGTTATAGGGTAAATGAGGACGGATTGTTTCTGTTGAAAAACGGTAAAACGGTAGCGAACCCAAGTTTGACAGATAAGACATCAGAAGTTGTTTTTTATGAGGTTTCATCAAATGAATTAATAGAAGATGAAGATGGTGAGTTTTATCGTAATTGGCGACCAAACATCAAGTCACCAAATGATATTTGGAACGAAATAGTAAAAGTTACCAAGTTACCAGGAGTAACGTCTGCACCTAAATTACAACCTATAGAAACTCGATTGGTAATGCTGCAAACAGGAATGAGAGCTCCAATGGGAATTAAAGTAAAAGGACAAGACTTAAAACAAATTGAGGCTTTCGGAGTAGAACTCGAAGGAATTTTAAAAGAGGTTGAAGGAGTTAAAAAAGAAGCAGTTTTTGCTGATAGAATTGTAGGGAAACCGTATTTATTAATTGATATTAATAGAGAAAAATTGGCACGCTACGGAATAGCTATTCAAACGGTACAAGATGTATTGAAAGTAGCAGTAGGAGGTATGCAATTATCGCAAACGGTGGAGGGAAGAGAGCGTTATGGAATTCGAGTTCGTTATCCAAGAGAACTACGTTCATCCCCAACTGACTTAGAAAATATTTATGTACCAGTAGCTAACGGATCGCCAATTCCATTAAGCGAATTAGCAACAATTCGTTATGAGCAAGGACCACAGATGATTAAGAGTGAAGATACTTTTTTAATCGGATATGTATTGTTTGATAAGTTAAATGGTTTTGCTGAGGTAAACGTGGTAGAAGCAGCTCAAAAAGTAATTCAACAAAAAATAGATTCAGGAGAGCTAACTGTTCCAAAAGGAATATCATATCAGTTTACAGGAACTTATGAAAACCAATTAAGAGCAGAAAAAACACTATCAGTAGTAGTGCCATTGGCGTTGATGATTATCTTTTTAATACTGTATTTTCAGTTCCGTTCAGTAGCTACTTCATTAATGGTATTCACAGGAATTACTGTAGCTTTTGCAGGTGGATTCATAATGATGTGGTTATACGGACAAGATTGGTTCTTGAATTTTAGTGTATTTGGAGAAAACTTGAGAGAATTATTTCAAATGCATCCAATAAATTTAAGTGTTGCTGTTTGGGTAGGATTTATCGCATTATTCGGAATTGCAACCGATGATGGTGTAGTAATGGCTACCTATTTAACACAAACATTTAATAGAGATAAACCTCAAACAATTGAAGCTATTCGAGCATCTGCATTACATGGAGGAAACAAACGTATTAGAGCATGTTTAATGACAACGGCAACCACCATTTTAGCCTTGTTGCCAGTATTAACTTCAACAGGAAGAGGTAGTGATATCATGATTCCAATGGCTATTCCTGCTTTTGGAGGAATGATTATAGATGTGACTTCGTATTTTATTGTACCAGTACTGTATAGTTGGCGTGAAGAATTTTTATTAAAACGAAAAACGAAAAGAGATGAGTTTTAAAATAAATAATAAAAAAGCAATCTTATTTCTAGCTTTTGTGTTTTTTGCTTTTACAATGCAAGGACAAAACCTACAGGAATATATTGAGACAGCTTTAGAAAACAATCCAGAAGTACAGCAGTTTGAGGCGCAATACAAACGTATTTCAGAAAAAAAGGAAGAAGTAAATACTTTGCCTAACACAGAGTTTGGAGCAGGATATTTTGTAAGTGAACCAGAAACACGTACAGGTCCACAGCAGTTTAAGCTTTCAGTAAAACAAATGATTCCTTTTTTTGGAACTATATCTGCACGAGAAAACTATGTGTCATCATTAGCTGACGCTAGTTATCAAGATATGATGGTTGTAAAACGTAAGTTGATGACTTCGGTTGCACAATTGTATTATAAACTCTATGAAATTAAAGCAAAGCAAAAAGTATTAGATGAAAATATAGAATTGCTGAAGACGTATGAGAAACTTGCATTAACTTCGGTAGAAGTAGGTAAAGCATCTGCGGTAGATGTGTTAAGGTTACAGATAAGGCGAAATGAATTAAACCAGCAAAATGAAGTACTAGCAGAAACTTTTTCAGGTATAGAAAAAGCATTTAATAAATTGTTAAATCAGGATATTAGAACTTCTGTTAGGGTTGTAGATAGTTTACCGATTCCAGCGGAGGCTGCTAAAATACAGCCGAGTAATTTACAGTTGCACCCAGAGTTGGTTAAGTTTGATAAAATGTATACTTCAGTGGAGAAATCTGAGTTGTTAAATCAAAAAGATAAACAACCTATGATTGGTTTTGGTCTTGATTATGTAAATGTAGCCAAACGTACAGATATGGATATGCCAGAGAATGGGAAGGATATTGTAATGCCAATGGTGTCATTATCAATCCCTATATTCAATAAGAAGAATAAATCTATAACTAAGCAAAATAAGTTACAGCAAGAAGAAATTCTTTCGCAAAAACAACAACGATACAATACGTTAGAGACTGTATTGTATAGAGCTGTATCAGACAGAAACGCAGCAATGATAAGTCATCAAACACAACTTAAAAATTTAGAACAAGCAAAAAATGCTGAACAAATTTTAGTTAAAAGTTACGAGACAGGTACAATCGATTTTAACGATGTGTTAGATATTCAAGAGTTACAATTAAAGTTTCAAACAAACATGATTACATCAGAAGTAACTTATTACACACAAAGTACCATTATTAATTATTTAATAAAATAAACAGATGAAAAAATATATAGTTTATATAGTAATTTTAATTGTTGGGGTAGCGTTAGGATGGTTACTCTTTGGAGGTTCTTCACAAGGAGGAAGTCATGACCATGCAAGTGAAGTAGCAGAAGGAAATAAAATGTGGACCTGTTCTATGCATCCACAAATTATGCAACCAGAACCTGGGGATTGTCCTATTTGTGGAATGGATTTAATCCCTGCGGAAGCAGGAGCTGAAGGACTAGCTGCAAATCAGTTTAAATTGACTAAAAATGCAATGGCATTGGCTAATGTACAAACAACTGTGATTGGTAATGCTATAAGTACAGATAATACAATTACATTATCCGGAAAAATAGCAGAAAACGAAAAATCAAATGCAGTGCAGGTAAGCTATTTTGCAGGAAGGATAGAACGTTTAAACGTGAATTTTACAGGAGAGAAAATAAGAAAAGGTCAGTTGTTAGCAACGGTATATTCTCCAGAATTGGTAAAAGCACAACAAGAATTGTTAACAGCAGCTTCAGTAAAAGAAAGTCAACCAGCATTGTACAATGCAGTTAGAAATAAATTGAAACTATGGAAGCTTTCTGAAAATCAAATCAATCAAATAGAAAAAACAGGAAAAGTAAAAGAAAACTTTCCTGTATATGCTACGGTTTCTGGTACAGTATCTGAAAAACTAGTTGAGCAAGGTGATTATGTAAGTCAGGGACAAGCATTACTAAAAATAGCCAATTTGAATTCAGTATGGGCAAATTTTGATGTGTATGAAAATCAAATCAGTAACTTTAAAGTAGGTCAAGACATATCAATTACTACAAATGCCTATCCTAATGAAACTTTCAAAGCAAAAGTTTCGTTTATAAACCCTGTGTTAAATCAAGAAACTCGAACAGTAACTATGCGTGCTGTACTAAACAATAGTAAAGGGAAGTTTAAACCAGCCATGTTTGTTACAGGAAAAGTGGAAGCTACAGAGAAACAGACAAAGGAACAATTAAGTATTCCTGCAACAGCAGTATTATGGACAGGAAAGCGTTCAGTTGTATATGTAAAACCCGATGAAAGTAAACCAGTTTTTGAAATGCGAGAAGTAGTATTAGGTGGAAAAGCAGGAGACAACTATCAAGTGGAAAAAGGGTTAAAGTCAGGAGAAGAAATTGTTACGAATGGAATATTTACCATAGACGCTTCAGCACAATTGCAAGGAAAAAAGTCAATGATGAATCATACAAAAGAAATTATAGAATCTTTTAGTACTCCTAAAGCATTTAAAGAGCAATTACAAAAAGCTTATGATGGATATATAGGTTTAAAAGACGCTTTAGTAAAAACTGATGCAAATGCAGCCAAAACAAGTGCAGAAAACTTACAAAAAGAGTTAACATTAGTTGATATGAAGTTGTTAACTAACGAAGAAGCTCACAAACAGTGGATGCAATTAATTCCCGCATTAAAGTCAAGTAACATAGAAATAGCAAAAACAACAGATGTAGATACACAACGAAAGTATTTTAAAGTATTGTCAGAACATTTTATTGTGGCAGTACAATCTTTCGGGATTAATGAGGTGGCTTATAAACAGTACTGTCCTATGGCAGATAGTGATAAAGGAGCTTATTGGTTAAGTAAAGAAAAACAAGTGTTAAATCCGTATTTTGGTGATATGATGCTAAAATGTGGTGAAGTAAAAGAAACAATTAATAATAATTAAATATCAATTCAAAATGAAAAGAGCAATCTTAGGAGTAGCTATGTTGGCTACTATTGGTTTAGTAAGTTGTAAAAACGAAGCTAAAAAAGAAACAGAAACAAAAGAAGTACAAACAGAGCAAACTACTAAAGAAGTAGCAATGACTGACGCAACTTTTGGAGTAAGAGGTAACTGTGGAATGTGTAAAAACACAATTGAAAAGGCAGTAAATGGTGTTGATGGAGTAGCATCGGCAGAATGGGATAAATTAAGAAAGCAAATCAACGTATCGTTTGATGATTCTAAGACTAATTTAGATGCTATTCATAACGCAATTGCAGCATCTGGTTACGATACTGATAAAGTAGCTAGTAGTGAAGAAGCTTATGGGAACTTACCAGGATGTTGTCAATACGATCACAATATGGAAATGAGTTTAAAAGGTGAGGTAAAAGCAGACGAAACGTCTAATCACTAATTTTTAAAAAAGTGTAACGAAATTTTAAAATCGTTACACTTTTTTTGTTTTATCATACTTTTAAGAAAATTAATAACTTTAAATGAAGTTATATATTTAAAGTGAACACAAATAAAGTTGCAATGGAAAAAGTAGATAAGTATATAGAAATATAAAAAAATGGAAAGAAGAAACAATATTGCTACGTCAAATTTGTTTGGACAGTGGTCTTGAAGAAGACTTTAAATGGAAGCATCCTTGTTACACTTTTCAAGGAAAGAACATTGTGTTAATTCATGGTTTTAAAGATTATTGTGCATTACTTTTTTATAAAGGAGCTTTGTTAAAAGATACTGACGGAATTTTAATTCAACAAACAGAAAATGTACAATCTGCTCGTCAAATTAGGTTTACTAAACCAGAAGAGGTTGTTGATTTAGCATCAACTATTAAAGCCTATGTTTTCGAAGCAATAGAAGTTGAAAAAGCAGGTTTAAAAGTAAAAACTAAGAAAACTTCAGAATTTGAAATTGTAGGTGAGTTTAAAGAAATTCTAGAAAGAAACTCAAATGTAAAATCAGTTTTTGAAGCATTAACACCAGGAAGACAAAAAAGTTATTTATTGTATTTTTCTTAAGCAGAACAATCAAAAACACGTTTGTCAAGAATTGAAAAATCTATACCTAAAATGTTTAAAGGTAAAGGGCATAATGAGAGATAACAAATAAAGCTACTCAAACAGAATAGCTTTATTGGAAATTTAGGTAAAATGTTATTGTAAACTTTTATGATGGGTGATGAAACATTAGTGTAGATACTGCAATACGATTCCAAATATTAATTTCTCCTATTTGTATAATAATTTGTGCTATTTCATTGTGGCTAAAGTAACTTTTAAGCTTCTGAAAAGTATCTTCTGTTAATCCATTATTACTTACTTGTGTTATTTCATCAGTAGCCGTTAACAAGGCTTTTTCTTTTTCAGAAAATAAAGGAGATTCTTTCCAAGCGCTTAAAGCAAAAATTCTGTTTTGTTTCTCACCATTTTTTAAAGCTTCAGTAGTGTGTATTTCTATACAATAAGCACAAGAATTAATTTGAGAACTTCTTATTTTTATAAGGTTCTTAATGTTTTTTGAAAGGGATGTTGTTTCAAGATATTTAAAAATTTCTAAGATAGCTTTGTAAGCATTAGGTTCTAATTCTTGAATGTTTAGTCTTTGTTTCATGGTTTTAAATTTTATAAACCAAAGGTATTACTCCTCGTAAAGTTAAAACTTAAGTTAGTTTAAGAAAGGTGAGATTACATGTTTTAAGATAAAGAAATATTGATAAGTTAGTAAAACTCTGTGATTTTAATCTTAAAACGTTTATGATGTAATATAAAAACAAAACCCTGTTAGAAATCTAACAGGGTTTTTTTGTGACCTCGGCAGGAGTACATTTATTTTTAATTAAAATTTTACTTACTTAACTCTCTCTTTATTACTATATTTGGGATTAGTGTTGTCTTGTTAAATTAACTTTTATTAGTTTTTGTTTAAAATTTGACACCATAAATGACACCAATTTAATCCGTTTAAACATAGTTAAATAAGAATGCAAGTTTCATTTAGTTTAAGAAAGAATAAGGTTAACAAAAGTGGATTTATGCCAGTTTTAATGACGATTACGTTTAAAGGAGAAAGGGTAAGGAAGGACGTAAAAGACGTAAGAGTAAAAGAAAAGCATTGGAAGGCAAAAGACCAACGAATAAAGCCGTCTACGAAATCGGAAGAATATAATTATCATGTAGAGTACAATAAGAAGTTAGATGAGCAAGAGGGGGTTGTAAAAAGCATTTTTAGGTATTTGATGTTGAATAACATTGAGCCTACAAAAGAGTTTGTTTTAGATAAGCTTAATTCAGGGTTAGAAGTAAACTTGACTCATGATTTTGTTGATTGCTTTGAAGAGTTTATAGAGAAAGGCAAGAATATTAAAACAGATGGAACTCTTAGACGTTATAGAACTGCACTTAATTTTTATAAAGATTTTTCTGAAGCTAAAAACTTCAGGCTTCATTTCGATAATATAACGATTGATTTTTTTGAGGATTTTAGAGATTATGCCTTTGAAGAAAGAAATACGTTAAATAACTACTTCGCTAAGTTGGTTTCAGTATTAAAGACTTTTATGAATTGGTCTTTTGATAGAGGATATCATGAAAATATAGCATATCAAAAATTTAAAGCTCCAGAACAGGAAATAGAAGTAGTTTATCTAACAATGGAAGAATTAATGCAGCTCTACAAGCATGAATTTGAATCTCCAAGGTTAGAGCACACAAAAGATACTTATTGCTTTGGTTGCTTTAGTGGTCTTCGATATTCAGATTTAAAGCAGCTAAACTCTTCTCATGTTTTTGATGATTATATAAAGTTGAATATTCAAAAGACAAAAACGATAGATCATAAAATACCTTTGAATCGCTTTGCTAAAGAAATTCTAGATAAATATAAGGAGACAATCTATGAACCTCTTCCAGTTATCTCCAGAGAGAAAATGAATAAGTACATAAAAGAATGTTGTGAGCTAGCTGGAATTAATACGCCAACTTCTACAACAAGATTTGTAGGTAAAAAGAGAATTGATAAGACAGTTCCTAAACATGAACTTATAACGACGCATACAGCTCGAAAAACGTTTGTGACGAATTCTCTTATTCTTGGAATGAAAGAAATGGTTGTGCGTAACATTACAGGGCATAAAAAGGAAGAATCCTTTAGGCGTTATGTAAAAATTGCAGAAGACTTTAAGAAACAAGAAATGGATAATACTTGGGATAAGTTAAAATAATAAAAATGAAAAGCTTTGATTTAAAAACTTATGAGATAAAAGAACTAATTAACTTCTTTAAGTATGATATAGATATAAGTGAGAAAAAGAGAATAAAAAGATTGTTAAGGAGCTTAACTTTTTATCAATACATTCATTTATTAGCTAAAGTGTTACCTGAGTTAAAAAAAATAGATGAAAGTAATGAAAAAGAAGAGTTAATTTATTTGCTTTTTTTGATTGAATATGATACAAGAGTTTTTGTGTTGGAAAGAGAGGATGCTTGTTGTGTGCAGTATAGTAAATTTTCTGATTTTAAGAACATAAGAGAGATTTTTTTTAAAAATAGGAGGAAAGAGTTTGAAGAGTCAAAGTTGTTGCTGAAATTAATTGTTTTCAAAGAAAAAGTATTGAGTAGGTATAGAAAGAATATGGAAATAGTAGAGAGGGAGGTGTTTTTGTTGGGTGAAAAATTTAAAGCTAAAACTGTACTTTTTTCTGAATTTGAATCAGAGGAATTGGTTTCTTTGGTTGAAATAATAAAGTATCAATTTGATTTTTTCGAGATGGTTGATATTGATGCTTTTCGAAGATATATTTCAATTGAAATACAAAATCTTTGTGATTCAATTATAGAGAATAAGATTATTTTGAGACCAGATCATAATAATTCTTATTTTGTCAAGGATGAGAGTTTGTTTTTAGTTTCTCCTTTTTTAAGTGGGTTTGAAGGATGGAAAGATTCTGTGCTTGAAAACATCAATGGAAAAGGTTATAGTGGTGAATTGATTAGGCAACAGATGATTAATACATTGTTAAAGCTAAAAGTAATCATAGAAAAGCCTTTTAAAAGTTCTGAAGTATATAATGCTAGGGTTGAAGATAGTACTTATTTAATAGAAAAAGAAGGGGGTAGTGTGATGGGGTATAATATAAGCGAAAGAAAAAATATTTCGGAATATATAAAATTTTTAAATGAAATTAATATAGAGGAATTAGATGCTAAATTTAAGTATAGGCAAAACAATGAATTAAAAATAATATTATCTAATGAGAGTAATAAAACCGTTTTACTTAAAGGTTTGACGGAACTATTAAGGTCTATGAATATAGATTTTCCAGAGAATTTAAATGATTTAATTAAAGGGTTTATTGATTATGTTTTAAAAGGAGATGTAAATTCATTTAATAACGAAGAATTTGTCTTTTTAAAAGGAAAAAAGAACAAGGCAAATAGAGTAGATTTTGTTAAGTTTTTTGTGTTTCTTTCTTATTCGGGGTATATTTTAAATAATCAAACAGATGCAATTACAATACTGTCACAGTTTTTAAATAAAAATGAAGATTTAGGTTTTGGAATCAGAACTTTAAAAGGAGAGGTTAAAAAAGATAATTACTTTATGTTTTCTGATGAAATAGAAGCAGGAAAGGCTAACAAAAGGCAGAACTTAATTAGTACAGTTTTCTATTCTAATGAAGAGGTGTTGAAAAAATATGAGAATAGCAAAGCTTGTTATGATGTAAAATTGCACTTGTCGAAAAAAAATAAACCTTCTAGCTCTATAGTAAGCTAGATAAAAAAATAAAAGTTAGTTGCACTCAAAACTTAGGTGCAAATTTAAGAGACGTATTTAAACTGAATTTAGCCAGTGTAAACACAAGTTGAATTTAAAAAAGTTTAAATATGTCAAACGTACTTTTCTACACACATAATAAAGAAGATTTAGTAAGAGCTGTTAGATTAATTCTAAATGAAATTAGGAAAACAGAAGTAGTAAGTGATTTCAATAATACGCCTGAAGAAGATAGGTTGACTCAAAAAGAAGCGGCTAAATTTTTAGGAATTTCAGTAACTAGTTTGATTAGCTGGAAAAAGAAAAGCCTAGTGCCTTTTTACCAAGTGCCAGGAAGTAGAGCAATTTTTTATTCAAAAAAAGAGCTTCTTGATGTCGCAAGAAAGAACAGAAAGTTAATTAAAGCGGGTAAATAGGTTGTGTTATGACTCGCTCTAAAACAGGTCATTTTATAATACAACCTAATCATGTTTCTACAGCAAAGTTCCGATATACTTGTATTGAAAAAAATATAATTTATCATATTATAGAGAAACTTCAGGAGGTTAAGTCTAAAGATCCATTTGAAGTGTATAAAGAGCAAAAAATTACTCTAGAACTCAGTAAGCTTGATAAAAATAAAAACTACTCCAATATTAGGAAGGCGGTTAAATCCTTGGCGACAAAACCAGTTGAGTTTGATTTAGTAATACCAAAAGAGAATAAGGTTAGGAAAAACTTATCCTTTATAGTTGGGGCGTTAGAATACGAAGTAAGGTCTAAATATATAACGTTAGTAATTCCATCAACTGCATGTGTTTTCTTTTGTTATATCGGAGGAGGGTTTACAGCTATTCAAAAAAATATAGCATTAAACCTTAATTCTATACACTCTAAAATACTTTATGAATTGTGTTGTAGATGGGTAGATAGAGGAGGGTTTAATAGTGATTTAATATCCTTTAGGGTTTATTTGCAGGTTGAGGATAAGTATAAGCAGATAGCTCACTTACGAAACAAAGTTTTAGAGGTTGCAAAGAGAGAACTAAAAGAAAAAGCAGATTTATATTTTAATTATTCTTTAGAGAAGAGAGGTGGGAGGAGTTATGATTATATAAATATTAAAATACACAGAAATAAACATTTAGAGAATGATATAGAGATAACTGTGAACGAACAAGAGTATAATTATGTCTATAGATTTTTATTGCTTTTCTTCCCTAACAACAAAGATAACTCTGCTTTTATTTTTACAGAGGAGATAGCTAAGAGAGGTTATATTAATAAGGCTTACAACCGATTTTGTAGATTGGATGATGATTTTACTTCTGCTAAAAAGAGTAAAGCAGATATTTATAACTTATTAAGATTTGTAATTCTTCCTGAGTTAGGAGTTAGTAATTAGGGTTTTTAAACGGTGTGGAAAAGATGCACCGTTTTTTATAAAATGTAATCACACTTCTGATTTTTAGAGTGTGAAATAAAGTGGCTTAGTGGTAGATTAGTGTGATTTTAGTAGTAAATTGGTGTGAATTCAACTTTTTTTAGTAGTAAATTAGTGTGATTTATTTCCTGTAACCATTGATATCAAAGGGCTGTAGAGCGAGTACAATAAGGTTAACCTACAATAATATTACAAGTTAGTAGATTTTTAAGTGATTTTGGTTTCAAAAAGTGAATTCTGAACGAAAAATTGAAAACAAGAAAAGTAAAATAGAGATGTTTTTTCGGTGTGGAAAAGTTGCCGCATTGGTTAGAGTTGTGAATATTTTGCCTGTTTAGGTTTTTGATGTGTGAAAGTTATGTTGTTTAATGAGGTTGTGGGTTCTCTGTTTTAGGACAAGGAGGGTCCTTTTCCTTTAGTTCTTACTTTGTGTTTTACAGCTGATATTTCTTTATTGTTTTGTATTGATAAAGATTGAAGTAAGTTATGTTTTTGGTTCAATTGTAGGATTAAGTTTCTGTATCCTGAATATTCAATGAATATAATTTTACCATCGTTAGTAATACTAGTCAAAATACCTTTTATTGGTTTTTGTTTTTTATTTACAAAAGAACCTGAATTTAGGTTCTCCGACTCTTCTATTTCTAGTAAAAAATTAAGATATTCATTAAATTCCTTTTGATCCGATATACCTAATTTTCCGTTTAATATAGTACTTATAAAATTGTTGCAATTTACGCCTTTGTTGATGTTTTTTGAGAAAGCGTCTAAGTAAAAGTTAAAACAAATGTCAGTTGTAATTTTGTTATCTGATGCTGGTTTATAGAGGCCATAACAAATAAAATGACATTTCTTAGAGTTGATTAAAAGCTTGTTATTTTTTTTTAGTTCAGAAATTAATTTTACTTTTTGATTTTTCTCCATTTCTCTATTAACGTCCTTGATAGTCCTTTTAAATTCGATTAAAAAGTTATTCCCTTTCCAATTAGCTAGAAGATCTGATAACTTTTGATCGCTTGGAGTTTGCTGAAAAAAATTAACACTATCTTTTATAATCTCATTGGGTTCTGCCGTTTTTCCTGCTAAAGCTCCTAGAGCGTAAATAAAAGAACCAGCCAAGACATTTTCATAAACCATAAAAATATTTTAATTGTTAGGTTGCTATATCTCTTACAATAGTATAAATAAAATTTCACTTGTCGAAGATTATTCTTTTTCAAAGAATAGCGAGCGGGAATCACGCTGCGCGATGATTTTCCCGCTCGCGATTGCATCGAGCTTGAAGGCTACGCCTGACTTGTCTAGGTTTTTAAAAATTATAACCAATTATAAAAAAGATATAAAGGTGTGGCTAACTACTTGATTGTTAGTGTTAAGTTTTATAAAACCTGTTGCACTTAATATCAAAACAACTTGTTTTGCAAAAGTTTAATATCTAGTTACTTATAATTCTAAAATTGCACTTCTCTTCAAAGTGCAAAATCTTCACGGCTAAAAATCTTGACTTTTGGATAAAGTTTTAATGATGAAAAAAAGCATAGTAATTTCTGAAAGAGGTCATAAAGAATTAAAAAAATTAGCGTCAGATCACAATAGAAGTATTGGAGGTTTTACAGAAGAAATGATTTTGTTTTTCAAAAAGACGGGTACTGATCCAAGAATTATTAAAGGAAAAAGTACCACAGAAATGATAAAGGTGATTGATCGTCGAATTGTTTCATTCTTTAAAACACAAGAAGCTGATATACTTTATCCGATGAGACAGCAAATTCAAGATAATGGGGATATGACAAAAGAGTTATTTGAAAAGTTGATTCAGAATTTAAATAAAATTTTTCAAAAGATAAAAGAGCAATCTTAAAAAGTCAAATGCCTGTAACAATCATTCATAAAACGTCAGACAACAATAAAGGAAGTTCTTCTAAATATGGTTTTTACTTGAACAAGGAAAATTCAGAGTATATAAAAGATGGAATTCCTGAGAAACAGAACTTCTTTTTTAATCAATATGAAGATAAAATATCTACGGTAAATGCAATAAGTATGATTGATGAAAATGCTAAAGGAAAAGGGTTGAAAAAAGCTCAAGATAAATACTTCACAGTCACTTTAAACTTTAGTAGCAAAGAATTAAAACACTTGGCAAAGATAGTTTCAGGTAAAGATATATCTGAAGTTAAAGAGCTAACTCAGAAAGAATATCAAGAATACAACAAACTTCTTAGAGAATATACCAAAGAGGCTATGGAAAATTACGCTAGTAATTTCAATAAAGAGATAGCGAAAGATGATATTGTCTGGCATGCTAAAGTAGAGCATCAAAGAAGATATAAAGGATATGACGAAGAAGTAAAGAAAGGATTATCCAAAAGTGGAGAATTAAAAGGTGGTTTAAATAGTCATGTTCATATAACTATTTCAAGAATGCATAAAGACTACCGTGTTAGTTTAAGTCCTTTAGCTAATGCTAGGAATAGTAAAAACCTCGTGTTAAACTCAAGGTCAGTCAAGGGAGGTTTTGACAGAAGTAACTATAAACTTCTCAATGAGAAATCATTTGATGAAAAGTTTGATTACACAAGAGACATTGAAGAAAAGTTTGAGGTAGTAAGAACTTTGAAAAATGGAACATTTCAAGAAAAACAAGAACTAAGAAAACGTATAGAAACAGAAAAACAACAAAAAGAGAAGCAAAATAATAATCAAATATCATATTAACATGAATCAATTTATTAACGAATATGTTTACTGGCTAGGGTTTTATAGAGTGATAAATATCTTTATAACTACTGGAATTTACGCCATATTCTTACAGAAACAAGCTAAGCTTCCTTTTATGATAGGAGTTGTAATAGCATTTGTTCCTGCAATGATAATTCCATTTACCATCACAGTACCTGTGTATATTCTTGGATATACTTTGTTTAAAATGTTCTCTACTAAACCTAATAAGAAAAATAAGAAGGTAGGAGAAAAAGAAGAAGAGTACAAAATAAGTGATGATGCATTTGTGTTTTTAACAGAAGAAGGAAATGTAATATTGAACAACGCTTTTAGAGGTGTTTTTGTACAAGGAGGAGCCGGATCAGGAAAAAGTGTTAGTTTGATATATCCTATATTAAAACAGGCTGCAAAAAAAGGATTCACAGGTTTGTTGTATGACTTTAAAAGTCCTGAATTATCAAGCTTCACGATTAGTCAAATATTAAGAAATCAATCAAATGTTAAGCCTTATTTCGTAGATTTTAAAGAAGCTCGAAAAAGTGTGAGGATAAATCCATTAAACCCAAATTTAATGGTTAAAACAGCCTATGCACATGAGTATTCTCAGACATTGCTTTATAATCTTTCCCCTAGCAATATTAAGAATGAGAATTACTTTATGATTGATGCAAAAAGTGTTCTTACAGGGATTATTTGGTATCTCAAAAAGGAATATCCTCGGTTTTGTACGTTACCACATATTATTTCTTTGGTTCTGTATAGTGATATCAATATTCTTTTAGAAAAAATAGCAGAAAACATTGAAACAGCAGGATTGGTAGCAAGTTTGAATCAAGCAATCAAAAACAATGCGTCAAAACAGGTAGCGGGAGTAGTAAGTACTTTACAAGCAAATCTATCAAAAATTAATACTCCAGATATTTTCTGGGTGTTATCAGGAAATGACATTGATTTAGATATTAATAATCCTAACGATCCTAAGTTTGTGTGTATTGGTAATGAAAGTACACTATCCGAAACTTATGCCCCAATCATTTCTTTAATTATCTCTGTAGCAGCTAAGCAAATGAATCAGCCTAATAAGCATAAATCTATTATTGTTTTGGATGAGGCACCTACATTATACATTCCAAATTTTGAACAGATACCAGCAACCGCACGTAGTAATAAAGTAGCTACTGTTTATGGGGCGCAAGATTTTAGTCAGCTTGTCGATAGGTATAAAAATGACAAAGCTCAAGTTATCCTAAGTAACATGGGAAATCAATTTTTTGGAAGAACTGTCAATAATAATACTGCTAGAATGATAACTCAAATGTTTGGTAGAGCTGATAAAAAATACCAAACAAAAAGCAAAGGTGATTCTTTCCATGATTCAGATTTCTTTGGAAAACATGTAAACTCTTCCAGTGAGAATATGTCAGAAACCATACAGGAAAGAGATCGAGTAAAAAGTACAGATATAATGAATTTAGAACCAGGAGAGTTTTATGGATTTATAGCTGAAGGAAATAAAAAAGAACTTCTTAAAACCAAATTTTTAGTAGATGAAGATATTGAAGCTACAGATTTAGAATTTGAGTTCAAAGCTTCTGAAGAAGATGTGCAAAAAAACTACCGAAAAATAATTGAAGAGGCTAAATCTATTTTGTTAGAACCAACCTCAGTAAAAACTTCTGAAGACGATGATTTTATAAAGTTTTAGCAAATCGCCTGTTGATAGGGAGAGAAAAGCAAAACCCCTAAAAACAGAGATTTTACAAGGGTTAAACAACAGATTATGAGTAAATTTAATATAGAAATATAATAGCCAATGAATAAATAGTAAGAAGAAAAAAGGTAGGAGTTATTAGATAACGTCCTACCCAACATTAAGAAATGTCATGTAAGATGGTAACTGGTACTTACCATCTTACTCAACAAATTTAACATTAATTAAAAATATTATAGAAATGTCATATAAATTAAGAAAAATAATACTCTTGGGATTAATTCTCATACTCTACATCCCAGTTTCAAATGCACAAAGTCAAAAAAATCTCGCTGGATTTGTGGGGTACACAGATGACGGAATAGCTACACTCTTTGGTTTTTCCTATTCGTTTAACGATATAAAATACGACTTCCTTGAAGCAAGTGTGTATTCAGGTTACCTTAAGGAAAGAAAAACAGAATACAATGTCAATGTAAATGTACACAGTGTAAATCTAGGTTACTTTAAGAGAATAGAGCCTTTATCAACTTTAAATGGTTTAGTGTGTACTTATGTGGGAATTGGAGGGGTTTTAGGAAAAGAAAGTATAAATAATGGAAATAACGAGCTGCCTAACGGAGCTTTAATAACAAGTAAAGGAGGTGCTATTTATGGGGGTTTTGGAGCTGTACAAGCAGATTTATTCATATCTAATAGATTTCATTTGCTAGGAAGATATACTCATTTTTATCATGCAAACAGTGAAGTTGGCAAGTCTAAATTTATGATTGGTCTAGGTTTAAAATATGTAATCTTTTAAAAAAAATAATTATGAAAAATCTTTTATACACCTTATTAATAATAATGTTCATATCATGTGATAGTGGTTTAGATGTAATAGTCAAAGACAATTTTGATTTTGATATTACCACAGAACAAAAAGAAATTAGCCGCATAGGCGAACAAATAAAAACTTCTATTAAAATAAATCCAGAGCGAATCGTAAAAGGAACAAAATATTACTTTTCTTACAAACTAAATAAAGGGAAAGGTTTATATAAGATGGATGGTTTAACCTTAATACCAGGAGAGGAATATGAGTTGAAATCTTTAGAGACAGAAATTGTTTATATAGCTGAAGAACTAGAATCAAACGAAGTAAAGGTAGTTGTAAAAAATGATAGCGATTTAGAAGTAGAAAAATTAATCTCCTACAAAATAGTTGGTTTAAATGATTTTCAAGTCATCGTGACAAAATCAGCTAATGAAGTTTATTTTAAAGAAGATGTAGCTATTGATTTTAATATTAAAAAACTTGCAAATGAGTTGGAGCAAAATTTAGCTTATGAATTTAAATATATTAGAAGTTCTCTATCTGGTAATTTATTGATTGGAGGCAATGAACTTAAAGAAGGTGAGTTGCTTAATAATTTACCTGAAGGTAAGATCTCTACAATTTTTAAAGCCAAAGAGGCAGGGGACTTTAGTTTAACTTTTTTAGTAAAAGCTTCAAATGGTAAAGAACATGAAGTGGCAGTTAATTTTTTAGTTAAAAAGACAAATTTTGAGTTTAAGGTTTATCCTTCTAAAAGTAAAAACTATGTAAATGAGCTAACTCGATTTGATTTCGAAATATTATCAAATGGTACGGAAGCCTTAAATTATAAATTAACTTTCAGAGGTCAGCAAGGGAAGCTAGTGAGAGGGAGTGACTCTTTTATGAATGGGAGTGTTTATAATACTCATGGAGGACGTTTCTCTATGGAATATAAAGCATTTGAAATAAATGATAACCCGATTGAATTTGAGATTGAAGCTTCAAATGGAGTAATGAAGAAGGTAGTAGTCAATTTTGAGTCTTTACCAACAGAATTTGAAGTTACATTGGGTTCTAATGATCTTTCTAATTTTTATCAATTTGATTTATCATCAAGTTTTAATATTATCCCGCCTGAAGTACAAAATCAAGCCTTAACATATAAGTTTTATTATGAGACAAGTGGTCTAGGATCAACAAGTTTGACAGAATATAATACAGGAAAAATTATTGGTCCAGGTGAAGTGTTAGATATGGGAACTTTTAGGGAAGGTAGGTTTGCTATTACCCAACAAGGAGGCGTGCAGCCTCAGAAAGGAGAGGTAAAATTTATTTTTATTGACTCTAATGGAGTCAGAACAGAAAAAAAGGCTTCGGTTGATTGGTATGATTTATAATTCTAAAACCCCAGCAAGTGCTGGGGTTTTCTTTTTGTTATATAAAAACAAACTTAGTGATAGTGTCAATTTTTAAATTGAGTTATCTCGTTCATGCTTCGCAAAACCAACGCTAAGTCACATCCGTTCCTTATCTCAAGTCTTTGCTTGTTTCACTTCGTTAACTTAATTTAAAAGAGAAAGTGAATAAAATCTAAAATGACTAAAACTAAAAACCCACTCAAAGAGTGGGTAAATTGCTATGAAAAAGAAAAAGTACCTCCAAAAAGTGTTTGGAGATACTCAAATATAATTAAAAATAGTTATTTTCTAATTGGAAGAGTATAATTTTTCGTGCAAGTATATGTCATAAAAATATTCTCCTTTATGCGTGAATTCATAACCTTTTTTTGTTTCTATTATATAATTGTTGTTTGAAAAATACTCAATTGATTTTTTATTTTCTGGGAGAGTTCCGCTGTTTAAAATGGTTATAGCCATTTTTAAGAAATCATTAAAATAACTAGAATTTCTAAAATGAAAATACTCATTAATATATTTAAAGTTTTCTTGATTTCTACTTTTGTGTTCTTTTATTTCTCCAGTAAGAAGCTCATTGACTCTTAGGGTGTTTTTATATGTGTTATCTTTTTGGGATATTACTTTTTGAGTTTCTTTTTTTTCATTTTCAAGTAAATTAACTTTGCCTTCTAAACTGTTTACATTCTCAATGAGGTTTTTCATTTCTTGATTGTGTGTTTTAATGGCTATGATTTCTCCTTCAAGGTTAGCTATTGCTTTTTTTCTCTCCAATTCGTGCTTTAGAAGATCTAAAAGAATATTTTTCCTTTCTTTTTTTATTTTAGAAGAATACTTTTCAATCAAAAGGTTTAGGACTTGAAATGCAAATATTAAAACTATTGAAATAGCTAAGGGGATTATAAAATTGATAAAAAAGTTATAGTCTTTAATTATAATTGAAATTCTATCTTCAATATCTTTATTGGAAAGAATAAAAACAGCTACTTTTTTCCAGTTATATATAACAAAAGTGAACATGAAAGCTCCCAAAAAAGGGTTTCTAATTTTTTCTTTAGAGGCGTCTATTATTGATTTAGCAATGTTGTCCATTTTTGATTTGTTTGATAATGAGTTTTGTTTAATAAACTTATGTCAAATTAAAAGCTATTTTATCATAATTTGGTAATTATAGGGTGAATTTTTAGTGTTTTTAGAAAAATAACTAAAAATATTATTTATGGTAACATTTATGTAGTTTTTATATCTTTGATCATACTTTATAAAATATGTCGAAATCAAATACTGTTTTAAAAAATGAAACTTCAAGGGGTAAGCCTTTTTTAAGATGGACTGGTTCAAAGTCTTGGTTGGTTCGCGATGAATTTAAAAACTATCTTCCGGAAAAATATAATAGTTATCATGAATGCTTCTTAGGGGGAGGTTCTGTCTTTTTTTATTTAAATCCTAAGGGGAAGGTTTTTTTGTCTGATATAAATTTTGAATTAATTGAAACTTACAAGGAGATTAGAGATAATTTAGATTTAGTTCTCAATACACTTAAAAAATTTAAAAATTCTGAAGAAGAGTATTACAAGGTTAGAAAATCTAAATTATTAAGACCTCATACAAGGGCAGCAAAGTTTATCTATTTGAATAGATGTTCATTTAATGGTATATATAGAGTAAATTCTAAAGGTGAGTATAATGTACCATATGGAAGAAGGAAAAATGTAGACATTGTTACCGAAAAGAGATTGAGAGAAGTGAGTGATTCTTTACAATCAGTACAATTAATTTGTTCTGATTATAAATCAAGATTAGGTGAAATAAAAGAGGGTGACTTAGTTTTTATAGACCCACCTTATACTGTTGCACATGAGAATAATGGGTTTATAGAATATAATCAAAAACTTTTTTCATGGGAAGATCAAGTTGAATTGAAAAAATTCATAGAGGAGATATCAAACTTAGGAGCATATTTTATTTTAACGAACGCTAGTCATGAGTCTATAAGAGACTTGTATAATGGAGTGGGAAGAATAGATACATTGTCTAGGTATAGTCAAGTTGGGGGAAGAAATAAAACAAGAGGAATGTATAATGAGGTAATAATTTATAATACTCGACCATTGTAAGTTTATCATATGGGTGTAAAAAAAATTAAGATTGCTATAATTAGTGATTTACATTGTCATCATAGTCAAAGTAAAGATAATAAAGGGGGAGTAATGGATGACTCCTATTTAAAAACGGATATGTTGAGAACTCCTGCAAATGACCATCCAGTTGAAAGTTTAATTCAATTAATTGAAAGTAATGAGTTAGAAGTGTGTTTAACTCTTTGTCCTGGGGACTTTACAAATAAGTCAGATAAGCAAGGGTTTATATCTGGTTGGGATTTTTCTCTAGAGATAAATAATGCATTAAATTCTAATGAAATTATTGCAACAATTGGTAATCATGATGTAGATGTTTATGGGATTAACTCTAGTTATAGTATAGAGTTAGCAAAAGGGATAAAAAAAGGTTTTCCTATTAAAGATTCAGATTATAGAGATGTTTTTTGGTCTAGAGGTTGTGTTTTTGTTGAAAAAGAGGATTACAGGGTTTTGGTAATTAATAGTTCTCATTTTCATTATAATAGAGAATCAGCCATTGGAGGAAGAGTAGATGATGATTTGATTGATTATGTTGATCAATACATGGATAAGGTGAAAGAGGAAAAAATATCAATTGTTATGTCCCACCATCATCCAATTGATCATTCAAGACTAAGTTTAGGGGAGTATGATAAAATAAGTAATGCAGATAGATTGCTTGAAATCTTAGGGAAGCATAGATTTGATTTGTTTGTACATGGACATAAACATGATCCACTTCTTAGGTATCATAGCTGTTATGAGACCACATATAAATTACCTGTATTATCATCAGGAAGTTTTTCTTCAACAAGTAATTTAAGTTGGACAGGAAAAAGAAATAATTTCCATATAATAGATGTTATAAAGGAAGATGGGAATGGAGCTTTAGGGAAGGTAAAAACATGGACTTTTATGCCTAGAAGCGGTTGGAGTATGATGAGAGATGAAGGTGGGTTTGATGCATATACGGGATTTGGTTTTAAAGGAGAGATAGTAAATCTGGTTAGCGAAATTGAAAACTATTTAGAAAAGGAAAAGATGATGAAATGGGAGGATTTGATCAAGGTTGTTCCAGGGGTTCAATTTTTGGTGCCAAGCGAAGCTAGGGAGTTGGAGAAGTTGTTAAATGATAAAGGAATTATTTTAAGTTCTAATATATCTTTATCACCAGAGTATTTGTTTAATACTAAATCAAATTAGGAGAATGAAAGAGTCATTTCATAATACTTATAATGCTAGACATTTAGCTCCAAGTGATGTAGCTAAAACATTTATATATTCTAATAATTTTCAAAGATTAGTACAAAATAATCATTCAATTATATTGGGAGCTAGAGGTTGTGGGAAAACAACTTTAATGAAAATGTTAACAATTCCAGCTTTGTATTCTTGGGAGAATGATCCTTTGTCTTCCAATATTAGAAGTACTATTCCTTTTTATGGAATATATGTGTCAACAGATATTTATTGGAATGTTAAAAATCAAACTTATGGAGCACAGTTGGAGAGGTATGGAAACTTTGCTGATAGGATTTCTCATTTTTCAGTGAATAGTAATGTTTTTATTTCATTGTGTGATACTTTTATAAATATTATAAGCACGGAAATAAATGATTATGATGAGAGAAAAGAAGTTGAATTGTCAGTTGCTTTAATTAAAGCTTGGAAGTTAGATTATGTAGTGCCTAAAATAAAGTTTATAAGGGAGGCGTTAAATGAGAGAATAGATACTGTAAATCAATTTATTCAAGACGTAATATTTAACTTTAAACCAGAAGATGAAATTCCTTACCCAGACTTTTTCAACTTAGCATTTGAGTCTTCATTAGAGCTGATTATACCAAAGTTTGAAAGGATTTATAATATAGAAGGAGTTAAGAAATGGGCTCTATGTTTTGATGAACTGGAATTCGCGCCTATTTGGTTGCAAGAGAAATTGTTTGCTTCTTTGAGAAGTAGGACGCAATACATACTATATAAGCTGAGCGCTAGTCCAATTTTACCGTCTAAAATTGAAAAGTTATTTAAGGGAGAATATAGTCCTACATCTGGAAATGATGTTGATATGATAAAGATGTGGGCATCAGCAGACTCTGAAGATTTTTCAAAAAAAATAATAAATTCTTTTTTAGGAGGAGATCTTGATGTTAAAGAGGTTTTAGGAAGTAATGAGATATATAATAAGTCTCAAAACTCCTATGTTAAAGGAAGTGCTTTTCATAAAAAATTATTGAATCTAATTGATAAAGATGAGTCCTTTATGTTATTTTTAAAGGATAAGAGAGTAGATTTGGTTAATCCAGTTCCATTGTTGAAAGGCCAAAAAGACACTTTGTTTAGAAAAATAAAGCCGATAGTCTATTTCAGAGAATTTTTTCTTTTAAGTAATATAAACAAACATCCAAAGTACAGGAGTAGAAAAAAATCTATAGATCTCTTTCATGGATATGAAGTTATCTCCAAGGTTTGTGATGGTAATCCAAGGTGGTTAATAGGTATAATTAGTCAGCTAATTTCTAAAAGAAATGAAATTGATTCAAAGATCAGTAAAGAAGATCAATATAATGAATTGTTAAATGCGTCTAAGAGATTTAAGAATGTAATTGCTAATATTCCTGTAGGTAATAGCAATGTAAATATGGTTAAGATTATAGATAGAATTGGGGAGTATTTTAAAAATGAAATTTTAGGAGGAGATTTTAAAATGGATCCTAGAGGTACATTTATTGTAGATGAAGATGAAAGGAAAGTTCATGAAAGTTTGATAGAGTTAATTAATAAAGGAGTATCTCAAGGAGCTTTTATATTGTTAGATTCAAATGATAACTCTTTTGATTTTGAAGTAAGAGGTAAGAGATTTAAATTGTCTTACTTGTTTTATATATTGTATAATTTACCTCTTAGAAGTTACAATCCTGTAAAGTTAAGTGATTGTTTGGAGGAAAATGATTCTACTAAACAGGTTTCATTATTTAATTAGGAGAGAAAATGAATATAAAGTATGGAAAACAACTTGAAGTTGAAGAACTGATAGGAGAAAAAATTGATTTGTTCTTGTTGGCTAGTAATCATGAAGATAGAGTCTTAACAGCTTATGAAAAAATAAATAAAAAAAATAAAATATTAAAGACAGTTTCTCTTTCTTATGAAAGAAATTGTATTGAATTGGAAAAAGAAGGGTTTGAAAGTGTAATTATAGAAGGGCATCAACAGGTGTCTGGTTTGTTGGATAAGGAGTTGGGAGGTAGTTGTTTAGATGAGTTTGTAATGGTGGTTGATTATTCTTGCATGACAAAATCATGGTATTATACTGTTATACTCTACTTGAAGAAAAAAAGAACTGATTTTAACTCTATTAAGGTTTATTTTGTATATACACCTTCAAAGTATAATGAACCAAAACCTCCAAAATCAAATACTGAAATAGCCCCTTTACCAGGTAAATATATTGTACCGACAGATAAACCAAAAGCTTTGATTGTTTGTTTGGGTTATGAACAAAGTAAAGCTGAAGGTATTATAGAGCATTTGGATCCTAAAGAATATTATATTTTTTATTCTGAACCAGCTCTTGATCAAAGGTTTACTAAAAAAATAAAAGAAAATAATTTAGCTTTATTGAACAGGAGTGAAAATGTAATAAGTTTTCCTATTAACGATTTAAGGTTCTTAGAGAGAGAGTTAACTTCATTGTATTATTTGCTAAAGAATGAATATAGTATTATCATAGCGCCTTTAGGGCCTAAACCTTTTACGTTAGTTTCGATGTTGATGGCAATCAGGTATAGAGATATAGATATATGGAGGGTTGGGTCTGGTTCTGATATTAATGAGTACAAAAGAGAGCCTATAGACAATGATTCATTTATTATTATGGAAGTGTTTTTTAAATAAATTGATCTGACTGCCACCAATATTGCCGCCTAAAAAAGTAAAAACCCTTTAAAATCAATGTTTTAAAGGGTTTTTTTGTGACCTCGGCAGGATTCAAACCTGCAACCTCTTGAGCCGTAATCAAGTGCACTATTCAGTTATGCTACGAGGCCTTTTTGCGGGTGCAAATATAAGAATGTTTTTTAAAATCTAAAGCAAAAAAATAATTTTTTTTCAACCTTTTTCAATTATTTGTCAGCTTCTATTTCTTGTTTAAAATCGTCGATAGTGTTTTGAGCTTTTTCAAGGTCTGATTCATAGATATATACGTCAACAGAATTACCTAAAGTTCCAAAACCAGCAACTCTTCCAGCTTCTTTGTTATCTTTTACTAAATAGGGAACTTCAATTTCATCAAGTAATTGACTTAATCTGTTTGCAAAGATTTGAGATCCTGAGAAAACTTTAATATGCATGTTCATAATGGTAAATTTTTAATCCAACGAATTTATTGTAATATAAGCTCGCCATCCAATAATTGCTAATTGAAATTTTGAGGCTTTGGTAACATCCAGCTCTTTTTTAGTAAAAGAGGGTAATAGCGCTTTGTTTAGTTTAGCTAATAACTTAAAAATGCTTTTTTTCATTAGTTGTTGATTCTATATCAAAAATAACGAAAAATTATTAGTTATGATGAGCGAAGCTTACTTTACTTCGCTCAAAATGACATTGTTTTGCAAATAATAATAAAGATTAAAAAATCAAGTCTAATAGTAAGTAAGCAATTTTAATTGTTAAGAGTATTAGTTTTAATGCGATTGTAATCATTTAAATTTTAATATTTTTTAGTTGATAATTCTTTATCAATTCCGGAATTGTTTTATGAATATATAGCAAGGAGAATATGCTTACCAAATTTTTAGATAGGATTTAATTAATTTAAATATATAATTGAAGTTGAAAAAGTTATTATGGTTTTAATATGTAACTATAAAATCTTTAACAAGGTTTTTATTTGTAATTAAAAAGCTTACTTGTTGTTTTAAGTAGTAATGTTTTAAAGGGTGTTTTTTATGTTAGTTTGAAAAGTAAAGGAAATAAGCTCTTTTTTTTACCTCATTTTTAGTGGTTTGATTTTTTTGTTTCAGGTTAGAAGTAAGTTTTTTTAATTAATGTTTGCTAATAAATTCAGAGAAGATATATTTGCAATTTAAATTAAATCTAAATAAAAACTAATGAGAATTTACGTGTTTATAACTACGTTATTATTAACCTCTGGGCTGTTTGCTCAATCTAGTTTAAAAGGGCAGATAAAAGATGAGCAAGGTCAACCAATTTATGGAGCGAATGTATTTATATCAGATCTTCAAAAAGGAACAACTTCTGATTCTAACGGTAACTTATTATTAACAGATATTAAAGAAGGTGTTTGGAAGGTAACATTTAGTATGGTAGGATTTCAAACTATAACAAAAGAGATAACATTTACTCAAAATAGTACAGTTGAGATAGTACAAGTACTAAAAGAAAATGAAGAGAGTTTAAACGAAGTTGTTGTTTCAGCTAGTAGGCGTTCAGAATATCTCTCAGAGATACCAGCATCAATAACTGTTGTCAACCAAAAACAGTTAGTAGATTTATCAAATTCAACAACCAATATTAATGAAATATTAGAATTTACAGTTCCTGGTTTAGCAGTATCTACAGGAACTTTTTCTAACTGGGGACAAACATTACGTGGTCGTTCTTTGTTGGTGATGATTGATGGTGTTCCGCAATCTACTCCGTTACGTAATGGTCAATTAGGAATAAAATCGGTAAGTCCTAACGATATTAGTCGAGTAGAGGTTATTAAAGGAGCAACGTCTATTTTTGGAAATGGAGGAAATGGAGGTTTTATAAATTATATTACCAAGAAGCCAAATGCAAGTAAAAAAATTGAAGGAACTACCAATATTTGGGGAACTTCTAATTTGGCAAAAACCAAAGATGCTCTTGGATTTGGAGCTTATCAATCACTGCGTGGAAAAATAGATAAATTCAACTATTATGTAAGTGGAAGTTATGAGGAAACAGGAAATAAGTATGATGCAAATGGTAAAGTTATACTTCCTACTTATGGGTTGGATAATACAAGAATTTATACTGCTTTAGCTAAATTAGAGTATGAAATATCTGATAGGCAAAAAATAAGTATTGGAGGAAATTTATATAATTCTTTACAAGACACACCTTTTATACCTGTTCCAGGATCTTTTGAAGTATATAATGAGAATGGAGATTATACCTTGAAACCTGGTTATGGTGTTGAAGGATCTATTGAAGGAGAAGAACCAACAGGGTCTAAATTGTATAATGGTAATTTAAAATATAACTTAAATAATATTTTTGATGGAACAACAGATTTTACAGCTGATGTGTATTATCAAAAAACAAAAAACATATTCTTTTATTCAGACAAATTTGAAAATGGAGGTCAATCAGTAATTAATGCAGAAAAGTATGGTTTAAGACCAAATTTTAACACTACACTTACTCCAAGTGAATCAACTGAAATCACATTAACCTATGGTTTGGATTTGTTAAAAGATAAAACCAATCAAGGATTGTTAGATGGTAGATTATGGGTGCCAAATATTGATATGTTTAGTTGGGCACAATACGTACAATCTACAATTAAATTTAACGATGAATGGGTTTTAAAGGTAGGGTTAAGATATGACGATATGAATCTTACAATAGATGATTATAATACCTTACCATATTCACCTTTAGGAGACGGTAATTTTAATTCGTCTGTGGCAGTAAAGGGAGGAGAAATAGGGTTTGATAATTTAGCTTTCAATGCTGGTGTTAGGTATATTAAACATCAAGAGTTTATTCCTTATGTAAGCTACTCTCAAGGTTTCTCAATTGCTGATTTAGGTTCTGTTTTACGTTCTGCAACGGCTGATAATATTGAAGATATTCAATTAGAACCAGCTGTAACTAAAAATTATGAGTTCGGGTTTTTATCAAAGTTCAAAAACTTTAGATTAGAGGCTGTAGGATATTACAGTGTTTCTAATTTAGGAACAGGGGTTGTATTTGATGAAAATATAAATTCTTTTGTGCCATCAAAAAAGCCACAGAATATTTATGGTGGAGAAGTAGCAATTGACTATACTGCTTTTGATAATAAATTACAAGTAGGAACATCTTATTCTTACGTTGAAGGTGTTACTCACAACGTGGGGGATGAAAACAACTTAACTTATTTAGGAGGAGATGTTATTTCAGCACCTAAGTTAACGGCTTATGTAACATGGTTACCAACAACCAAAATAAGTACCTCTTTACGAATGACTAATTTAGGAAATAGAAGTCGTTTTAATCCGTATTTAGATACAAACGATAATTATACGTTTAGACATACACAATTTCCAGTAGAAGGATACACTTTACTTAATTGGTCTATGAACTATAAACTGCAAGAAAATATATCAGTTTCATTAGCGGTAAATAACTTGTTAAACGAATATTATTTACCAGCAAGATCACAATGGGCAGCACCTTTAAGAACTTTTACTGGTACAGGTGAAGGAACAAACGCTAAATTAAGTGTATTGTATAACTTCTAAGAGAGTTAATAACATCTTACATTTGCAAAATTATAAACCCAGTGTCTATTTTATTTTAGACTCTGGGTTTTAAAAATAAAAGATATCAATTGCAGCAGATACATAAAATAATTTGGAAAATACACCTATGGCTGGGTCTTAGCTGTGGGATTATTGCATCATTTTCAGGCTTAACGGGATCATTGTATGTTTGGCAACCTGAAATAACTTCATTATTGAATTCCAAATTATTAAAGGTTGAAGATTTTTCTAAAATAAAAGAAAAAACAATTTTAAATTCTGCGTATTTTTTAGCTGCGCAGAATGAAGGAAAAGTAAATAAAGTTTTTTTGCCTTACAGAGAGCAGCAAACAATTTCAATAAATTATAAAAACGGAAAAACATTGTATTATCACCCGAAAACAAGAGTTTTTTTAGGTGAAAAATCGGTGTCAATACAGTTTTTTGAAATACTTCTGAAGTTACACCGTACATTAGGAATACCTACAATAGGTAAGTATATTATAGGCACAAGTGCTTTGTTATTCTGTTTCTTCTTGTTAACAACAGGGGTTTATATGTGGTGGAAAGCATATAAAAATAATCTATCAAAAGGATTTACGATGAAGTGGAAACCTAAAAAGAAACGTTTTCATTTCAATTTACATAAAGTATTCGGAATTTATTTTTTGCTGCCATTAATGATAATTGCATTTACAGGAGGTTACTTCACGTATCATAAAACCTATAAATCAGCTTTATCTATTTTTAATGGTTCAGATAAAACAATCTTGGATGATGAAGCTAAACAAGATAAGATTTTTTCCTTGGAAGAGGCAGTATTACAAACCGAAGGGAAATATGTATTAAGAGCTATTTATTATCCAAAAGACAGTTTAGGAGTTTATAAACTAAGATATATAAAAGATCGATTTATCAAATCA
This sequence comes from Tenacibaculum sp. 47A_GOM-205m, assembly GCF_000518405.1. Lineage (NCBI taxonomy): Bacteria > Pseudomonadati > Bacteroidota > Flavobacteriia > Flavobacteriales > Flavobacteriaceae > Tenacibaculum > Tenacibaculum sp. 47A_GOM-205m. The sequence goes on from NZ_JADN01000003.1 coordinate 154,965, forward strand.
GGATTTAGAAGAACAAAAGAAATGGAGCTAAATCAACAAGGTAAGTTACGAACGTTATCAAGTTTTGATTTTGATCCAAATAATAATAGGATAGCAGCTCAGTTTTATCCAATACATATAGGAGAAATAGTTGGGGTATTAGGTAGGGTCTTAGTGTTCATATCAGGTTTGGTACCTTTAATTTTATTAATCACAGGGTATAAGGTTTATAGCTCAAAAACTAAACGATTAAAAAAGACTGTTAATTAACATTTTTCTTAGAGGTAGTAGCTGAATTTGTTTTCATATTTGCTTGCTAAAAATCTTATCTTCGCCCAAAAAATATTTTATGAGCATTCTATACATTATTATTGGTTTAACATTGTTGGTTTTAGGAGGAAATTGGCTGTTGAAAGCAGCGGTAGGTTTGTCGCTAAAACTAAATATACCAAAAATTGTAATAGGTATGACGGTAGTGTCTTTTGCTACTTCAGCACCAGAATTAATAGTAAGTATAAAGTCAGCTTTAGATGGAGCTACAGGATTAGCTGTAGGAAATGTAATTGGGTCTAATATAGCTAACCTAGGTTTAGTATTAGGTATAACAGTAATACTATCATCAATTGATGTAGAAAAAAGTTTTTACAAGACTGATTGGCCAGTGATGATGATTGCTTCTATTATGTTGTATTTTTTTATTGTAAATGATAAAACAATTCAATTTTATGAAGGAGTGATTCTGTTTACAACACTTATAGTTTTTTTAATTTACCTTTTACGTTTTCAAAAGCAAGCAGTTGTTGATGAAATGCCTGAAGATGATGAGGATTTACCATTGTATAAAATAGTGTTGTTTTTAGCTATTGGAGGAGTAGGATTATGGGGTGGTTCAGAATTATTGATTAATGGTTCGGTAGCTATGGCACAACATTTTGGAGTGAGTGATGCGATTATTGGAGTTACAGTTGTTTCGGTAGGAACCAGTGTTCCTGAGTTAGCTGCATCAATTATTGCAGTATTAAAGAAAGAAAAAGCAATATCATTGGGTAACCTAGTAGGGTCTAATGTGTTTAATATTTTAGCTGTATTAGGAATTACGGCAATGATTACTCCAATAGAAGTAAAACCAGATGCTTATAGTTTAATTAATAATGATATTTATTGGATGTTAGGTGTTTCGTTTGCAATATTACCGTTAGTGTTTATTCCTAAAGGATTACGTTTAGGGTGGAGAGATGGAGTTTTATTGTTGGCTTCTTACATCATTTTTGTATATCTAACAATCTCATAAAGATAAAATCAAGACATAAAAAAGCCGCTTTTAAGCGGCTTTTTTTAGTTAGTTGTGTTGTTGGTGTATGTTAATTATATCTTAGCACTTTTTACAGTCTTGATAATTCTTCCAGCTACTTTATATGGATCAGCATTTGAAGCAGGTCTTCTGTCTTCTAACCAACCTTTCCATCCTTTTTCAACTGTGATAATAGGAATACGGATTGAAGCACCTCTATCAGAAACTCCATAACTGAAATCAGATACGTGAGCAGTTTCATGTAATCCAGTTAAACGCTCATCGTTATAAGCTCCATAAACATCAATATGCTTTTCAGCAACAGGTCTGAATGCTTCACAAATAGCTTCATAAGTTTCTTTAGAACCACAAGTTCTTAAAGTAGTGTTAGAGAAGTTAGCGTGCATACCAGAACCGTTCCAGTCTCCTTTAATTGGTTTTGGATGGTATTCAATGTAGTAACCGTACTTTTCAGTTAAACGATCTAATAAATAACGAGCTACCCAAATTTCATCCCCAGCTTTTTTAGCTCCTTTCGCGAATAATTGGAACTCCCATTGTCCTGGAGCAACCTCTTGATTAATTCCTTCGAAATTTAATCCTGCTTTGATACATAAATCAGCGTGCTCTTCAACAAAATCTCTTCCCCAAGTGTATCTTCCACCTACAGAACAGTAATATTTTCCTTGAGGTCCAGGGAATCCACCACGTGGGAATCCTAAAGGTAAATCAGTTTTAGTGTCCATTAAGAAATACTCTTGTTCAAAACCAAACCAAAAATCATTGTTGTCGTCGTCAATAGTAGCACGAGCGTTAGATGCGTGTGGAGTTCCATCAGCATTTAAAACTTCAGCCATTACTAAGTATCCATTTTCTCTCGCAGGATCAGGATAAATAGCAACAGGTTTTAATAAACAGTCAGAGGCTCCTCCTGATGCTTGCTCAGTAGAACTTCCGTCAAAAGACCACATAGAGCAATCTTCTAATTTACCGCTAAAGTTTTCTTCAACTTTAGTTTTACTACGCATGTTTTGAGTTGGTTCATGACCATCTAACCAAATGTATTCTAATTTTGATTTACTCATGATTTTTGTTTTTGTGTTGTTATGGAATTAAATACGATGCAAAAGTGAGTATTTTTTTTATTAGAGCAAAATTTTTAGGGGTATTATTGTTTAAAATTAACTTTAAGTTAATTTGACCCCTGTTTTTTTAGGGGTATGTGTTTTGAAGATAAAAAATTATGTATTTTTGAAATGTTTAACTTTTATACCTTATTATATATGTCAGTTTTAAGATTCAGTGCATTACAAGAGGTTTTACATAGAAAACCTATCGTTTTAGAAGAAAAAGAACGTCGTTCGGAATTGTTTGGCAAAAACGTATTTAACGAACAAGCGATGCGTCAACATATGACAAAAGAAGCTTACCAAAGTGTTATGGATGCAATTGAGTTTGGGACGAAGATAGATAGAACAACTGCAGATCAAATTGCAGTAAGTATGAAAGATTGGGCCTTATCTAAAGGAGCAACACATTATACACATTGGTTTCAACCATTAACAGGATCTACGGCAGAAAAACACGATGCATTTTTTGAAACTATTGATGGAGGTGCGATGGAAAAGTTTGGAGGAGGTCAGTTAGTGCAACAAGAGCCAGATGCCTCTAGTTTTCCAAATGGAGGAATCCGAAATACTTTTGAAGCACGTGGTTATACGGCATGGGATCCAACATCACCAGCATTTATTTATGGTACTACCTTATGCATTCCAACAGTTTTTGTAGCATATACAGGTGAAGCGTTAGATAATAAAGCACCATTATTAAGAGCGTTACAAGCTGTAGATACTGCTGCTACAGCAGTGTGTAAGTATTTTGATAAGAATGTAACAAAAGTAAACGCAACCTTAGGTTGGGAACAAGAATACTTTTTAATTGATACGGCATTAGCAGCGGCACGCCCTGATATCATGATGACAGGAAGAGCATTGCTAGGACATGCTCCGGCAAAAGGTCAGCAGTTAGATGATCATTATTTTGGATCAATACCTACAAGAGTATTGAACTTTATGCGTGATTTAGAACATGAATGTATGCTGTTAGGTGTTCCAGTTAAAACGCGTCATAACGAGGTAGCGCCGAATCAGTTTGAATTAGCACCAATTTTTGAAGAAGCCAATTTAGCGGTAGACCATAATTCATTATTAATGGATGTCATGGAAAAAGTATCGCAACGTCATAAATTTAAAGTGTTATTCCATGAAAAGCCGTTCGCAGGAATTAATGGTTCAGGAAAGCATAACAACTGGAGTTTATCTACCAATACAGGAGTTAATTTATTAAGTCCGGGAAAAACTCCAATGAAGAATTTACAATTCTTAACCTTTTTTGTAAATACCATTAAAGCGGTTCATGATTATGAAGAATTAATAAGGGCGTCTATAGCAAGTGCAAGTAACGATCATCGTTTAGGGGCAAATGAAGCGCCACCAGCAATCATATCAGTTTTCATAGGTTCACAATTATCTGAGGTATTGGATGAATTAGAGAACGTTACCAAAGGAAAATTATCACCAGAAGAAAAAACAGATCTAAAACTAAATATTGTAGGTAAGATTCCTGAAATCTTATTAGATAATACAGATAGAAATAGAACTTCACCTTTTGCCTTTACAGGAAACAAGTTTGAGTTACGTGCTGTAGGTTCATGGTCTAACTGTGCAGGACCTATGACAGTACTAAATACGATTATAGCTAGACAATTAAATGAATTTAAAGAAGAGGTTGATAAGTTAATTGATACAAAGAAACTTAAAAAAGATGAGGCGATATTTAATGTGTTAAGAGAATATATTAAAGCATCAAAAAGTATTCGATTTGAAGGAGATGGGTATGGAGAAGCTTGGGAAAAAGAAGCAAAAAAGAGAGGTTTATCAAATAATAAAACAACTCCAGAAGCTTTAAAAGCAAAAATTTCTAAGAAAGCAATTTCACTTTTCGAAGAAATGGGAGTAATGAATAAAGTAGAAGTTGAAGCACGACATGAAATTGAATTAGAAGAGTATTCAAAAAAGATTCAAATAGAAAGTAGAGTATTGGGTGATATCGCTAGAAATCATATTATACCAACAGCTATTCAATACCAAAATACGTTGATAGAAAATGTAAGAGGATTGAAAGAGATTTTTGGAAATAATTTTGAAAAATATGCCAATGAGCAAATCGATTTAATTCAAAAAATATCGCTTCATATTGCTGAAATAAATTCAAAAGTTGAAGATATGATTGAAGAACGCAAAAAAGCCAATAAGCTGGAAGGGCAGAAAAATGCAGATGCATATTGTAACAAAGTAAAACCTTATTTTGACGAAATTCGTTATCACTGTGATAAGTTAGAGTTAATGGTTGATGATAACCTTTGGCCTTTAACTAAGTATAGAGAGTTATTGTTTACTAGGTAATGAGTGATAAAATAAGTTTAGAAAGGTTAAATTCCACTCACGAGAGTTTTATTCGTCTAGTAAAAGAACTAGACGAATACCTCTCAGGAATTAACGGCGATCAAAATACTTTTTTTAAGGAATTTAACACGATAGATAAACTACAGTATGTAGTGGTGTGTTACATAAACAAGGTAGCGGCAGGTTGTGGTGCTTTTAAGCGAATTGATAATAGAACTGTTGAGGTTAAACGTATGTACGTTAAACCAATATACAGAGGAAAAAATATAGCAACCTTGATTTTAAAAGAACTGGAAGAATGGGCAAGAGAAGAGAAGTTTAGCTCTGTTGTTTTAGAAACTAGTAAAACCATGCAGCCAGCGGTACATTTGTATAAGAAAAATGAATATGATGTTATACCAAACTATGGCCCTTATAAAGTTGTAGAATCAAGTATATGCTTTAAAAAAACATTGAACTAAATAGTTTAAGGTAAATAATATGATAGAGGTAGTTAAACTTACTCAAAATCATTGGAAGGAAGTAGCTGAAATTTATAAAGAAGGTATCGCTACAAAAAATGCTACGTTTAGAACAAAAGTTCCTAGTTGGGAGGAATGGAACACCTCACATCATCAACATACTCGGTTTATAGCTATTGAGGATAACAAGGTATTAGGTTGGTGTGCTATAGCCCCAGTATCAACAAGATTTGAATATAGAGGAGTAGCAGAAGTAAGTGTTTATGTGAAGTTAGGAGTATTAGGAAAAGGTATAGGAAGTTTATTGATGGATGCTGTTGTAAAATCTTCAGAAAACAATGGTATTTGGACGTTATATTCAAGTTTATTTCCCGAAAACGAAGCAAGTGTTAAACTACATGTTAAATATGGCTTTCGAAAGATAGGTTATCGAGAAAAAATAGCAGAATTAGATGGAGTGTGGAGAGATACCGTATTGTATGAAAGACGAAGTAAAAAACAATATTTACTTTGATAGTTTCCTGTTTTTAAAGTAATTTCGCGGCAACAACAACACAACACATGAGTAACGAAGTATCTAAACGCTACGCACAACGCGGAGTATCGGCATCTAAAGAAGATGTACACAACGCAATCAAGAATATTAATAAAGGATTATTTCCAAAAGCTTTTTGTAAAATAGTTCCTGATTACTTAACAAATGATGATGATTACTGTTTAATAATGCATGCTGATGGTGCAGGAACAAAATCGTCTTTAGCTTACATGTACTGGAAAGAGACAGGAGATATTTCTGTATGGAAAGGTATTGCTCAAGATGCTTTAATCATGAATATTGATGATTTATTATGTGTAGGTGCTACAGATAACATTATGTTGTCATCTACAATCGGACGTAATAAAAGCAATATTCCAGGAGAAGTTTTATCAGCAATTATTAACGGAACAGAAGAGTTAATTAATGAGTTAAAAGGATTCGGAGTAACGATTCATTCAACAGGAGGTGAAACTGCCGATGTAGGAGATTTAGTTCGCACAATAATCGTTGATTCTACAGTAACTGCTCGTATAAAACGTGCTGATGTAATTGATAATGCAAATATCAAAGAAGGAGACGTAATTGTTGGTTTAGAGTCTTTCGGACAAGCTACTTACGAGAAAGAATACAATGGGGGTATGGGAAGTAATGGATTAACTTCTGCACGTCATGATGTGTTTCATAAATATTTAGCAGAGAAATACCCAGAAAGTTTTGATGCATCTGTACCGTCAGATTTAGTGTATTCAGGAAATACAAAACTAACAGATGAGGTAGCAGATTCACCAATTGATGCGGGTAAGTTAGTGTTGTCACCAACAAGAACGTATGCACCTATTATTAAAGAAATTTTATCAAAATATTCTTCTGAAGATGTGCATGGAATGATTCACTGTTCAGGAGGAGCACAAACAAAAATTTTACATTTTGTAGATAACTTACATATTGTAAAAGATAATATGTTTCCAATTCCACCATTATTCAAACTAATACAAGAACAATCAAAAACAGATTGGAAAGAAATGTATCAAGTTTTTAATTGTGGTCACAGAATGGAATTATATGTATCTCCAGAAGTAGCAGAAGATATCATTGCTATTTCAAAATCATTTAATGTAAACGCACAAGTTGTTGGTAGAGTAGAGGCGTCTGATAAAAAGCAATTAACTATTAAAAGTGAATATGGAACTTTTGAATATTAATTCAACAAGATAAAAGTAATATAGAATCCTTAGAGAAATCTGAGGATTTTTTTATTTCATTTTATCAAAAACAAAATCAATAGAAAACTCATCGTTAGCTACGGTAGCTTTTAGTTGACCATTCTCTTTCCAGTAATGGATAGAAGTAGGGAATTCATTCAGTTTATTTTCCGCAGTAAAAGAAGTATCTGTTTGTTGTGTAAAGGCAAATAAAGTAGGATTTTCATTTACACCAGTTACTTGTAAAAACAACGAATCGTTTTTAGTAATGATGTGTAAGATCTCTTTAAATACAGTATCGTTTTTTTGTAAGGAAAAACCAATTCCAGAAAAATCATTTTCCCAAAACTCGTAAGTCCTTTTATCAGCTTCGTTATGAACACGTTCCCATTTACCAAACAACCAAGTAGGTTTTGTGATTTTCTTTTCTTGCTGACAAGAAAAAAGTAGTGTACAAATAAAAAATAAGATTAAAATTCGCATAACAAAAGACTTAATGAACTAAAGATATGAATAAAATTAGATAAAAAATCGTAAATTCGCACCCCAAGAAAAGATACTATGCTAGATAAATTACAGATAGTTAAACAACGTTATGATGAGGTTTCAGACTTAATCATCCAACCAGATGTTATTTCTGATCAGAAACGTTATGTACAATTAAATAAGGAATATAAAGATTTAGGAAAGGTTGTAAAAAAAGCAAACGAGTATGAAACTTTATTAAACAATATAGAAGAAGCCAAAGAAATTATAGCAGACGGTTCGGATGCAGAAATGGTTGAAATGGCGAAAATGGAAATGGATGAAGCAAAAACTCGTATTCCTGAATTGGAAGAAGAGATTAAGTTTTTATTAATTCCAAAAGATCCAGAAGATTCTAAAAACGCTGTAGTAGAATTACGTGCGGGTACTGGTGGAGATGAAGCGAGTATTTTTGCAGGTGATTTGTTTAGAATGTACACCAAATACTGTGAAAGTAAAGGGTGGAAAGTTTCTACGGTAGATTTTTCTGAAGGAACTAATGGTGGATTTAAAGAAATTCAGTTTGAAGTTACAGGAGAAGATGTATACGGAACGTTAAAGTTTGAAGCAGGTGTACACCGTGTGCAACGTGTACCACAAACAGAAACTCAAGGACGTGTACATACATCAGCAGCAACCTGTATGGTATTCCCAGAAGCAGAAGAGTTTGATGTAGAGATCAACCCTAAAGATGTACGTATCGATTTCTTCTGTTCATCAGGACCAGGAGGTCAGTCGGTAAACACTACGTATTCAGCAGTACGTTTAACGCATATTCCCACTGGGTTAGTGGCGCAATGTCAAGATCAAAAGTCGCAGCATAAAAACAAAGAGAAAGCGTTTAAGGTATTACGTTCTCGTTTATACGATATGGAGTTGGCGAAGAAGCAGGAAGCAGATGCTGCAAAACGTGGTTCGATGGTAACTTCAGGAGACCGTTCTGCAAAAATTAGAACGTATAACTACCCTCAAGGACGTGTAACCGATCATAGAATTGGATTGACCTTATACGATTTATCAAACATTGTAAATGGAGATATTCAGAAAATTATAGACGAGTTAATGCTCGCAGAAAATACTTCTAAACTAAAAGAATTAGGAGAAACAATTTAATAAGAAGACGCTACCAAATGGTAGCGTTTTTATTTTATCGAAAAAGAAGCCTCTACAACCCTATAGAGCGGATAAATAAACCTTGATTTTCAGGCGCGTTAATCTTTTATCCCTATTTCAAAAAAAAATCGACAAGCCTTTATATTACCTTTCTTTCAACTAGTTTTTTATTTAATTTAGTCTTTTGAAAAAGATTAACTATGTTTAGCTCCTACACCATTCGTTATAGTATATTATTTTTTACTTTTTTAATCAACCTTACACTCTTTGCGCAAGAAAAAAGTCAGATTCAACAAAAAAAGATAGACTCGCTTACGGCTATTCTTGATAAACAATCTTTTTCAGATAGTCTGACAGTAATCAGAATGAACACACTTGCTCATCTTTTGGTAAGGGAAATGCAATTAGATTCAGCGATAAGCTATGCTCAAAAAGCAAAAAAAATATCAAAAAAGCTAGGTTTTAAAATTGATGAAGTAAATGCTTACAATATCATTGGGATTGCTAATGTGTACAAAGGCGAGTACCCGGAAGCTCTAGAAAATTATTTCGAAGGCTTAAAAATATCTAAAGAAATTGATGATAAATGGGGGATAGCAAATTTATATAACCACATCGGGATTACTAATATGTATAGAGGGAACTATCCTGAAGCTATAAAAAGTTATTTTGAATGCTTAAAAAGATTTGAAGAACTCGGACATAAAAAAGGAATTGTTAATGCTTACAATAACATTGGGATTATTTATAAAAATCAAGGTAAGTATCCAGAAGCACTAAAAAATTACTTTGCAGCCTTGAAAATGTATGAAGAAATAGGGAATAAACATGGAATAGGGATGTCTTACAATAACATCGGGAATGTTTATCAACTTCAAGGTAAGTACTCTGAAGCTTTGAAGAATCAATTAAAATCTTTAAAAATAAAAGAAGAACTGGGTATTAAGCAGGAAATAGCAGGTGCCTATAATAACATTGGAGTTATTTATAAAGAGCAAGGTAAGTACCCCGAAGCAATGGAAAATTATTTTAAATTTTTAAAAATAAGTGAAGAAATAGGGGATAAATCGGGAATAGCACGAGCTAATAATAATATTGGGCTTGTTAAAATAGAATTAAACCAACTGGCTTCTGCTAATCAACACCTCGAAAAAGCCTTAACTCTTGCTAGAGAAATAGGAATGAATAGTCTTATCAGAGACGTTTATTACAATTTTACATTAGCAGATAGCGCCCTAGGTAATTATAAAAATGCTTACGAAAACCACAAGCAGTTCATTGTATATCGCGACAGCTTAATTAACAAAGAAAACGAAAAGAAAAGTCTACAAGCATCTATAAGGTACGAATACGAGAAAAAGACTGCAGTTATCCAAGCAGAACTTAAAACTAAAAAACTACAGCGCAACGTAGCGTATGCAGGTTTAGGGGTTATGGTAGTGTTAGCCTTTTTTAGCGTTTATTCTTTCAGGTTGAGAAATAAAAAAATAAAAGTAGAGAAACAGAACCTGGAATTGCAACGTAGAGAGGTGGAAACTATTAAGGAAACCGAGCAGTTTAAATCTCGTTTTTTGACAAATATTTCACATGAGTTTAGAACACCGCTTACTTTAATTAACGGACACCTAGAAGTATTAAAAGAAAACGGGCGGAAAGAAGATTTTTCTCATTTTGATGAAATGGAACAAAACGGAAAAAGGCTTCTTACTTTAATCAATCAGTTGCTTGACCTCTCGAAAATGGAAAGCGGACAATATAAGTTGAAATACAAAAAAGGAAATGTACTGAACGAAGTAAGTATGTTGGTACAATCTTTTCATTCGTATGCAGAACAACACGGAATTTCGCTTATACTGCAACAAACCGAAAGAGCAAAAACTTTGATTGAAACCTCGTTTGTCTACTCACCAGAAGCTTTAGCTGTTGTTATAACTAATTTAATTTCTAATGCTATAAAATATACGCCTTATGGAGGAAGCGTAAAGGCTACTATAGATTATAAGGATGACAAGTTGTTTGTAAGTATTTCTGATACAGGAAAAGGTATTTCAGCGGAACATTTACCTAAAATTTTTGATCGCTTTTATCAAGTGGATGAACCAGGACAACGTGCTTATGCTGGTTCAGGTATCGGACTAGCTTTGGTTAAAGAGTTGGTAATGCTGCACGGAGGTGATGTTATGGTAGAATCTCCTTCCGAAAGAGGTTGTGTTTTTACTTTTTGGCTAGAAAGTTCAGAGGCTGAAGATGTCGAAAGTACAGCATCAACTCCTCAAAATATTGCGTTTCCAATTAAAGAAGAAAACAATATTACTAATGATGAAGAAGGAGGTACAGAGCTTCCTTTGGTGCTTGTTGTGGAAGATCAATCTGAATTAAGGAGCTTCATAGTTCAAAATCTAGGAGATGAATACTGTTATTTAGAAGCGTCAAATGGTAAAGACGGAATTAGGTTAGCACAAGAATTATTACCCGATTTGATTATCAGTGATGTTATGATGCCTGACACAGATGGTTTTGAATTGTGTGAAACACTAAAAAGTAATGTGGTTACTTCTCATATTCCAATTATGTTATTGACTGCAAAAGCAGAACAAAAAGATAAACTTATTGGCTTGGAAACAGGAGCTGACGATTATTTGACTAAACCTTTTTCACTGAACGAGCTAAAGCTCCGTGTAAGAAATATTTTGAGTTTTAAAGAATTGCTCCGTAAAAAATTTGAAGGAAATACTATTCCTACGGCAGAAGAAACTTCAGAATTGAATAGCAGAGATAGAAAATTTGTAGATGATATAACACAATCAGTAGAAAAAAATATTTCCAATTTACAGTTTGGGGTAAATGTTTTGGCAGAAGACGTATTTCTGTCAGTAAGTCAGCTTACTCGAAAGCTTAAAACTATCACAGGAAAAACTCCTGCCGACTTCATCCGTAATATTCGTTTAGAAAAGGCTGTTGAACTATTGAAAAACGGTGAGAGTGTAGCAGATGTTACTTGGGAAGTCGGGTTTAAAGATTCAGTTTATTTTAGTAAGGTTTTCAAAAAACATTTTGGCTTTTCGCCTTCTTCGGTAAAAAGATAAAACACATCATTTAGCGTATTAATTTTACAAAATTTTAGACCTGATAAGTTTTTAAACTTATCAAGTCTGTTTTTTTTATGTGTCTGGTATTTATTGTTTTATGGTTTTTTTTAATTGAAGAATGCGTAAAAAACACCAAGTTTTTGCATGATTTTTACCAAAGGGAAATAATGAAACACCTGTACATTTGAACCTATAAATTCAAACAAAAAACATTTGTATTTATTCATGTATAATTTAACAAAATTCAATTCTTAAAAAATGTTTAACAAACTAATTATTAAAAAAATGATGAAAACAAAAGTACTTCTAAGATTAACAATACTGATTTTAGCAACGACTATGTTAGGTTCTTGTGGTAGTGTGACACCATATCAAACTGGAATTAATTCTCAAACTCAACGAGTAGATTCAAAGTTAAAAAGAAGTGATTATAGTTTGATTGAGAAACCATTTACAGGAACTGTGGTGAACAAGAAAAGGTTTAAAAAATACACAGTAGATCAATTAAAAGAGGCTGCTTTTATGGAAGCAGAAAAGGCAGCTATAAAAAGTGGAGCAGATGGTGTGTTGAATCCTGTATTTATGGTTGATCAAAAACGTAAAAGGTTTTTTGTTACAGCTCGTGTAAAAGGTTATAAATTGAAAAGCGATGATGAGTATCTTGATATGGAGAACAACTTAAAGCATAATCCAAATAAAAAGTAGTCTTTTACTTATTAAACTTAAAAGAGCTAAAATAACAAATGAGATTTTAGCTCTTTTTTCAAATTAATTATGATGAAATAGAAGTGCTTAGTCTTACTGTTTTTTTTGCTATTTATTTTTTACTAAAGTTAAAAAACAAAACTTAAAGATCGAAAATTAGATTAAGCTGAATCAATTAAATTTATAAAAATGACGAAAATTAAAATACTAGCAATACTAGTAATAGTCTTTACCGTTAGTTCATGCAGTAATAGTGATGACTCTTGTATTGAGTCTGTTTGGTATGAGGATAGTGACAAAGATGGCTTTGGGAACTCTGAAGTAACTCAATTATCATGTACTCAGCCAGAAAACTTCGTTTCTAATTCAGATGATATTGATGATACAAATGCCACTCTAAATCCTAATACCGTTTGGCAGGGGAGTAAAATTACTTTTACAAAAGAAGATAATGCTGACTGGACACAAGAAGCAAACCAAGATAGGATAACTGACAATGTTTGGATTACTAGAGCAGATTATCATGGTATTTTTAATATTGCGGTAGAAGATTATTATACTAGGGCTTTAAACCCTCCATCAGATACTCAATGGGCAATTGGAACAACAGCAGATATTGGGAGCTTAACTTTTCAATACTGGGAAGACATGAAAAATAGTTACCCGTACCCGGATAGTATAGTGAATCAAGATTTGGTTGTTCATTTAATAACTGATAATATTTACATAGATATTAAATTTACAGCTTGGTCTATATATGATAATGGAGGAGGGTTCAGTTATGAACGATCTACAAAGAATTAACTTTTACTGAGAAGATGTGAATTCAATGGCTACAAATAGCTAAGTTTTGTGGTCATTGTTTTTATAAATTAATAACTAAACTGAAACTTAGACTAAACCGTTTAACAGACTAATTATGATGAAATACAAGTATTTAATCTTACTATTTTTTCTTTGCATTTTATCTTTTACAAAGGGACATGCACAAAATCTTAAGCTCGAAAACCTGATTAAGTTAAACCAGTTAAATTTAGAAGAGTTTCAAGAGTACATGTATGGAAATCAATTCTCTTTCCTCCGTGCTAAAACAAATAGCAAAACAGATACCATTTCGTTTGTTAATAAAAAAGATGTCGTTGCAGGATTTATTGTGTCCAAAAAAACGAACACGGTATTCGTGGAAAATATAAAGGAAGATTATTTTAAGGAATTAAATAGTGATTTGAAATACCCTGACTTTATTTTGGTTGAGACCAAGATAAAAACAGAAAATATATTAGAGAAAATATATGTCAATAAAAAAACAGAAAATATTATTCAGGTGTCTGTGATTTCAAATAACAAAAAATCAAATCAGATTGAAAACAAGTATAAATTTACAGTTTTTACACCGACTAAGTATGTTTATAGAAAGTATTTATCAAAAGTTAAAAAATAATTTATAAAATTTAATTTACGGGGGATAACTATACAGCTTGTTTTGGTTTTAATATAATTCATGATAAGTTAGTTATAATTAATTTGAGTGTTTTTTGTGGAATGAAACGGAATAAAAACGTATTGAGAATATAATTTATAAACTTCTTGATACAGCTTTTTTTATGTTTCATCGAAAAAAACTATTCGATTCTCGAACTATACATAAGCTTTTACCCTTTAAGTAAAGCTTTTTTGTATAAGGGGTTGACTTATTTAAATATAAACAAATGTATTGGATAGGGTACTAAGTAATAGTAATCAGAAATAATAACGCCTTTTTTATCAAAATAGAATTAGAACTCGGAATTCTTGTAGAGCCGATAAAGAAACCCTACCTTTGTAGGGTATTAATGTTCTATTCCTTTTTCAGGAGAAAATCTACGAGTCTTTGTACTATCTATCTGTTTTTACTTCAGTTTTTTAGTCTTCAGTTGCTTTATAAAGCATTTTCAATAGAATTTTTAATCTAAAATAATATCGTATAAAATCACAGGCTGCATTGTGTAGTACTGTGAGATAATTTGTATGATTTAAAATTAAAATGTCTAATAATTAAAATCACATCATATGTTAAGAATAGTTGTAAAAGAAGGTGAAAATATTGACAGAGCCTTAAAACGTTATAAACGTAAGTTTAGAGATGTAAAAGTTTTACAAGAGTTGAGAGAGAGAAAACAATACACTAAACCTTCTGTAACTAAAAGAGCTCAAGTGCAAAAAGCAGCTTATAAAGAGCAATTGTTTAAAGAAGAATAGTTTTAAAACTATATAAAATAGAAAAAACGCAACCAATTTGGTTGCGTTTTTTGTTGTAGGAGTGCCATATAGTAAGCTATTCTATAAATAAAAAGATATTTTCCTTAGGGTTAATTTAGTGTCCTATTTTAAGAAGTAAGTTCTTTAGTTATTTGTCTTTTATGAATTTTAAAAATATTTAACATGAAGATTATTATTTCAAAGCTATCAGTTGAAAATACAGATTTAAGGGATTATTACTTGATAAATGATGTTTCAATAGGATTAGAATTAGTACTAAAGCAAAAAAACATAATTGAAAATAAAGAAGTGTTTAATAAGTTAGAGGCTTTAAGTAAAGAAGCAAAAAAGTTGCCTATTTCTTTATGGAAAGAATTAGATTTTAATAATCAAATTAAAGCACGTAATATTGGGCTTGAAGCGTTAGAGATTATTAATGAAATGACAGAGTGAAAACTTTTTTCAGAAAAAAGAAAGTTAGTTGCAATCTAATAGAATATAAAAACCGCAACCAATTTGGTTGCGGTTCTTATTATTTTTAATAATAATTTAAATTATTCTACAATAGATAATTCGTCTACAATACGTTTAGCACCGGCATATTTGTCGATTAACCAAAGTACATATCTAATATCCACATTAATGGTACGTTGTAAGTTAGAATCGAAAATAACATCGCCAGCCATTGCTTCAATGTTACCATCAAATGCTAAACCGATTAATTCACCTTTTCCGTTTAAAACTGGTGAACCAGAATTTCCTCCTGTAATATCATTATCAGACAAGAAGTTAACAGGTAATTCACCTTTACTGTTAGCGTATCTTCCGTAATCTTTTTTCTCATAGATGTCTAACATATCTTTAGATAAATCAAATTCGCTATCGTTTGGCTTGTATTTTTTTACCATTCCTTTTAACGTTGTGTAGTTGTTAATGCTAGCATCGTTACTAGGGTCTTTAGGTAATGCTCTTACTTTTCCGTAAGTTAAACGTAAAGTAGAGTTAGCGTCTGGATATTTAATATTACTTAAACCAGACTTACGTAAACCATCTACTAATAATCTAAATGACTTTTGGTAATCGTTTAAAGGTTGTATTAAGTTTTCAGGTTGCTCTCTATATTTACCTAATAATTGAGAAGATAAGATATATAATGGGTCGTTAGCTAACAATTCTTTATTTGGGTATTTTAAGAAAGCTGTTGCACGTTCTTTAGATGTAAAAATACTTAATTCGAAAATAGAATTTACATAATCATTAATGTCTCCATCTTTAGCGATTTTAGCTACAATCTCAGGCAATTCGTAATTTGCTTTAGCTGCATATAACTTAAGTTGCTCAGCTAAAATTTCTTTCTCTAAAGGTAAATGGTAGTTTGTGTAACTACTTTCTATAAAAGCATTCAATCTAGGCATTAAATTCTTACGAGCAGCTTCGTTAGCATTAATATAAGATTCTAATCCTTTACCAATTTGATATGGTAAAACAGCGAATTTACTAGAACGTAATAATAACATTAAGTAGTTGTCGTGTTTTGCCTTGTTGTTGGTTAAGCTGTAGTAATTGTTAATGTTAGTAACAACATTTCCGTAAGTAGCTTTGTTAGACTTTTTGTTAGCCCATTTGTCAAATTTCTTTTCAACTTTACGTTTAGTTTCGGCAGTTTTATGAGCTGTTAAAGCGTCAATCATACCTTGTCTGTTCTTCCAATAGTTGGCAATTCTAGCATATTGAGAAGCATACATTAAGTTGATAGATGCATCTTCATCCATATATTTCTTCATCACATCCATACTAAGTTTAGATCCTTCTACCCAAGCAGGATATGCGTAGTTTACGTTTTGCTCGATTCCTTCAGCTGGCATCCAACGGTTTGTTCTACCAGGATATCCTAAAATCATTGCAAAATCATTTTCTTTTACCCCTTTAATATTTACAGGTAAGTGGTATTTTGCTTTTAATGGTACGTTGTTTTCAGAATACTCAGCAGGATTTCCTTTAGCATCGGCATACACTCTAAATAAAGAAAAATCTCCTGTGTGACGAGGCCACTCCCAGTTGTCTGTATCTCCACCATATTTACCAACTTTATCAGAAGGTGTACCTACTAATCGTACATCTTTATAATCTTCGTAAACAAAATAGTAATATTCATTACCTTGGAAAAAAGAACGTACAGAAACTGTGTATTTACCACCTTCGTTGTTTTCTTTTTCGATTTTAGCAATTTCTTTGTTAATAGTAGCTTCACGTTCTTTTTCTGTCATAGAATCGTTTACTTTAGATAGGATACGTTCTGAAACATCATCCATTCTAACAAAGAACCTTACAAAAAGACTTTCTGGTTTAAGTTCGTCTTTTAATGTTTTAGCCCAATAACCGTTTTTAAGGTGATTTTGCTCTTCTGAAGATAATTCTGCAATAGCATCATAACCACAGTGGTGGTTTGTAAGTACTAAACCGTTATCTGAAATAATACTAGCAGTACAACCACCGTTAAATTGAACGATAGCATCTTTAAGGCTTTGGTTGTTAATGCTGTAAATTTCCTCAGCTGTTAACTGAAGTCCCATTTTTTGCATATCACGTTCGTTTAAACGTTTGATATGCATTAAAAACCACATTCCTTCATTGGCAAATAATGAAGCAGGAAGTAAGATTAAAAAAGCAATTAAAAAAAGGCTTGTTTTTTTCATAATATAATTTGAATAATAAAAAATTAGGTTGATTTTTTAGTTAGAAAATTGTCTTTAAAAACTGAACAAGGTTAAGGTGCCTGTTTAAGAACTTCACTAATTAAACAATCAGTTTGTAAAAATACTTAATAATTCATTTAAGGTAAGAAGAGGAAACGTTAAAAAAAATGGAAGAAAGCATATGTTGAATTAAAATAGTTTTAACTGTATTGATAGTGAAGAAATGGGTTATTATGGTTTAAAAATAAAAACCCTTACAAACACTGGGTTTGTAAGGATTAAAAGTGGAGACGCCGAGACTACAATACTTTGTTTTATTTAATTCTATTTTATTATTGAAAAACATTAATACTAATAAATACGGGGTTTTTGGTGCTTTTTGTTTACTTATTTATTAAATAAGATAAAATAGAATAAATGAATGGCTGACTAAATGCTGACTAAATATTGTTATCTTTGTTGAAAAACGATATGGCAAAGATTAAGTTTATTCTACAGGGAAAATCTAGTAATTCTCAAATCTATTTAAGGTTGTCTTTGAGTAAGAGTATTTCTTTTAAGAGAAAGACAGGGTATTTTATTGACTCTAAAGAATGGAGTAAAGCAACAGGATATCCAAAGACGAACAATCTTTTTAATAAGAACTTAAAAGTAGATCTTAAGAATTTGGAGGTTTATATAGAAAAAGAGCTTAACACGAGCAATACAAAAGGAATAAAGGTGACTTCTTTATGGTTGCAAGAATCAATCGCTAAATTTTTAGGGAAGTCAGAGATAAAGGAAATAGATTATTTAATTGCTTATACCGAGCAATATATTGAGAGGCTTAAATATAATGCCAATAAAGACGGTAAGAAAGGAGTTTCGGAATCTACTATAAAGAAGAGAACTACAATTCTTAATAAGTTGATTAAGTTTCAAGAAAAGAAGAAAATAAAGTTTAGAGTAAAAGATGTTGATTTAAAATGAGAGATAAGCTTTTTTCTAGTAGAAAAGGAAGAAGTCTAAGAATGCGCATATTATCTCTTGAAAGCCTTGGTAAATTCCAGCCCTTGACAGCTAGAAATCATATTGCATATGTAGGAAATAGAGATGTCGCTCATTTAAGAAATTTTGTGAGTTATTTTGATATGATGTCTATTACTCAGCCAGGGAATGAAGGTCTTGCTAGATCAGTTCAAGCAAGTTATTTAGGCAGAATTCGAGGAGGTATAAAACCAAGAATAGTATCTGCCACAGCTACTCCACCTACGGTAATAAACAATAGTGTTTCATCATATTATAAAAATATGTCTTTTAGAGATTTTCATATTAAATTTAGCCACTTATATAGAGGTAGGTTTAAAGGTAGAGGAACGTATATGAAACATATGTCTATGAGGTGGAGAAAGTTAAAAAATGGAATAATAGAATAAAACTAATTACTATGAAATCAAGGATAATTATTTCAACAATTTTAGTCTCATTATTTTTATTTAGTTGTGGAAAAAAGAAATATGAGGATTATAATGAGGAAGACTTTATAGAAAAACAGGGAATTATAACAAAGATGACCAGAACATCTAATCCGCTGGATAGTGAATGGAATAGAGATATTATTTATGCTTATAATCTTGAAGAGGAATCAGTCAGTTATGGACAAGAGAACAATATAGACTTAATGTTCAAATTAGGGCAGCCAATAGTTATTCTAGTTCATAAAGATGACGATAAGATTAGCTTTTATGCAAGAAGAGGTCTTATAAATGAGCAAGAATGGGCAGCAGGCTTTAAAAGGCTTATTGATAAAAAATAAAACTTATTATAATAGAAAAAGGAGGTAATGTCCTGCTGTGCTCTCTAAGGGTAATGTATCAAAATGGAGCTTTTGATTTTTAGTAAAAAATAAATACTGAAAACTAGGTGATTACAAAACATATACCGCTCTAAAAGGGCGGTATATTACGTTCATTTAAATAGTAAAGTTTTGTTAGAGCTTATAAAATATAGGTTTGTTTAGGACACGTGTATTAAATTGGCGCTTTAAAAAAAGTGCTATGAAATGTAAAAAATGTAATTCCAATAATTACATCAAAAAAGGTATTCGTAATAACAAACAACAATTTTACTGTAAAGATTGTAAGAAGTATTTTCAATCAGTATATAGTTATAAAGCTTATGATGTTAAAATAAATAATTTCATTAAGAATTTATTCAACTAAAAACTAAAGATGCCATGGAAAATGGTATAGCTTCCGTAAAAAAGAATGCACCAAATGCTACTGTAGAAGATAATTCTTAGTAGTGAAGTAACATAATTAAAACAAGCAAGAAGATGGACTTAGGTTCATCTTTTTGTTTTCTTAGAATTTGGTATTTTAGGGTTTTAAATAAATTTTAAAATTGCAAACAAAATGAATAGAACAATTATATCAGTTTATGGAAAAGCTAATCAAGGTAAATCAGAAACGATTAAAAAGGTATGTAGTTTATTATTAGAAACTTATCCAGACGCTTCTCCTTCAATATCTAACATTGACTATAGTGGAGATATTTTTTTAACTATTACTATTGGAAATGTAAAAATTGGATTAGAAAGCCAAGGTGACCCTAATAGCAGGATGATACATGATAATACCGTTGAGCGATTAGCTAAAGATAATTGTGATATTATTGTTTGTGCTACAAGAACTGGAGGAATGACTGTTAAAGAGGTAGATAGGGTTGCTAATATATATGATTATCACACGATTTGGCATAGTAGCTTGTGGAGTCCATCTTTGAATTTCAATGTTTTAAATCGTCAAGGAGCAGAAAATATTATTAGCTTAATTAAGTCATTAATTACACAACAGTTATAATTTTAAAAGAAATAGTTTAGGGTATGTAATGAGATAAGGAAAATGGACTTGGATTTACCTTCTTATTTCTATAAAAAGTGTTCCAGTTGGGGAAAGTAACTCTTTATTCTATATAAGAATTAGGTTTCCCCAAGTGGTACACTATCTTCAAAGATTAATAGATCATTTTTGAGATAACTAAGCAGTTTTCTTTCTCTTCTTCTTTGGTGTTATCTTTAATTTATCTAGATGGTCTCTATAGTCTTGAATATTGACATCAAATAGAACTATACTATAATTCGCAATAGATTTGTTTTTAGAACTATTGGCATAATAATCTCTTTTAAATGTATTAGGATTATAGATACCCTTGTTAAAATTTTTAGGAGGAGTACTTCGATCTTTCAATACAAATCCTTGATTATTATAAGCATGTTGGCATAAAAATTTACAAGCTTTGGTAAGAGAGAAGTCTGAATAAATAATGTCACCATTTTTGTTTAGAACTACAAAAGAAGTCTCAGTTGTATTATTATTTATAGTAACTCTACTGAAGTTCTTTCTTGGTCTTGGTTTTTTAGTACCACTATATTGGTTTGAATTTTTTCTCAAAGATTTAAATACATCTTCTTCATTTAAATCTAGAGTAAACTTTTTATCTAAACTCTCTAGTTTAAACTCTTCATCACAGAAAAATGTTTGACGTACAAAGGGAACATATTTTAAATTTTTAAGTTTATTATAAGTACTGTGTTCTGAAGTTTTAAAAGAAGTTAATAATAAGTCATCCCATTTGCTAAGATCAATTTTTAATTTGTTAAGTATATTAGATTCTCCTAAGAAATTAGGCGCAGTTGGATTTTCAATTAAATCATTTACATATTCTATGGAGCCATAAATGTCTTTCTTTTTTAATTTCTCCTCAAGAGAATTAAATATATCTTGTATGTATATATTATTAGATTTTAATAATGGTTTTGCATAAGCTTTCAGGTTTCTTAAACTATTATTACAAATTTTGGTCAACTCATTTAAATTATCTGTAGTGGTGGATAATTCAGGTTCAACAAACTTGCTAATATCTAGATCCATATCAACTAGTAATTTTTTACTTCTGAGAACTCTAGGTATTATTATAGTTTCTAAGGATTTAAGATTCCCTTTTTTAGTATAATTTAAAGGAGTGTATTTAGATAATCTGTTTAATTGGGTTTCTAATTCTTTTAAATCAATTGTTTTTATTAATTCCTTATTCGAATAATATTTCTTTAGGTCTTTTTTTTCTTTAGAATTAGATGTCTCTAACTTATACATAGTGTCTTCGTATTGCTGTTTAGCCCACATGTTTTTTAGAGCTTCTACTAATTCTATATTATGAATTGTATAGGATATATAAGTTGGTTCTACTTTCTTAACAATTCCTAATTTCTTATCAGAAAGGAAGTCTATTGTCTTTATATAATTTATACCTCGAATTAGTTTATCATTCTGAGTTGAATTACAAGAATCAATATACTTAGTAATCTTTTTAAGGTAACTAGGACTGTCGGAATTTGATAATTCTGCTTCTGGATTTATTAAAAAATGTAGGATTTTAATAGCTTCTTCAACTCCATACCAATAGCATAATCTTAAATGATATTTTATTAGTTTATTTACAGCTCTTTCATGAGAAAAATGAAAGTCTCCTTGAATGATATAGCAATCGTTAATATTATCTATAACCTGAAAATTACCAATATCTGTACTTAGAGGATTTGATACCTTTTTAGAAGCTTTCACACACATTCTTTTCTCTGGATCAACTTGGCTTTCAAGATAATCCATAGCCCTTTCATCATTCAAGAAGTTTCTTATAAGTTCGTTTTCTAAATCTATTTGATCTTCGGTCATTTCCTTAAGGGGTTCACCAATACTTTTATGCTTTATGATAGAATTAAATCCAGCATCTTTGGCTAAATAATGATAACCATCTAAAGAGCAAAACCAATCTTCGTACATTCTTGCCTTTTTACTGATACTGTCTATTACCAGCTTTTTATTCTCCTCTTCTTGAGCAAATATTGAAATATTTTTTACCGTTACTTGTTCAGGGTTTTTTCTTACTTCTTCTAATAAATGTAATTTCTCTTTTTCATCCTCTTCTACTATTTTGTTTGGAGTAGCGCCTTCATTAACACTTAGTAAATGATAATTATATTTATTGATTCCAAGAATTGTTTTCCCTGCATTTCTAAAACTAAACTCTCTTGAAGAATTCTTTGGATCTGGTTTAAATATTCTTGGTAAGAATACTGTACTATGAACTTGTCTGTTTCTAAATCTATTAATTGCTTGGATTGCATTTATAGCACTAATTTTAGTATGAGTCACTCCTAAATCTATGATCACTCCATATTTTTGAGGAGAGATTTTACCTTGTTTTATCTCATCTTCTGTGACTCCATCTTTATTTATATTGATACCGTTTATAAAAAAAGTTGTTGCAAGAACTATATCGTAATCTCCAAACTTACCCGATAGTATATTTTGGGTACATTTTCCTTCTGAGCCTGAATAAAATAATCCAACTTTAATATCAGAAGATAATTTGGTTTGAATTTCTCTGATACATTCGTCCATTTTAGCTTTGTTGTTAAAAATATGACATACTTTTCTTCCTTGTTTTAAATATTTATTCATTTGATTTACAACCTCATCAAATCTTTCTTTAGAGTCATCCGTATCTAAATTAGTTAAGTGTATAATTGGTTTCCTTTTGTAATTTTTATCAACTATAATTCTTTGGAATAGTGATTTTATATGATCACGTTCCATTAGTTCTGGTATAACATGAGTTTCAACATTAGGAGTTCCTGACATGAATATAATTTTCGTCTTGCAATCTCTATTTCTAGAAACAAACTCAATAATATGGTGTATGAGGTTGGAAATAACATCAGCTCTATAGTCAAGTCCATCTGACAATGTATGAGCTTCATCAATGAAGATATAATCAAAAGTAGCCAATTGTTCATGGCTCAGATTCAACACTTGGTTATAGGTACAATGAACAACTAAATCATCAGACTTTGGTAGGTCTTTTCCTTTTAAGGTACTTTCATAATTAACCTTAATAACTTCAGTATTTTTCTTTTTAAAGCTTTTAAGTGTATTTTCAATATTGGAATTGACAAAAACTTGATCAGGTCTATTTTCTTCATCCCAAGCTTCTTTAGCAATTTGATTTTGAATTGACATAAATGGTTCACTTAATATAGTTCTACCATTCATTTTATAGTCTGGGTGACCAGCAATACTATTTTTCCCTGTACCACATTGACTTCTAAGACAAAATATTCTTTTCTCAGCATATTTGTTTTGAAATAAGTCATGCATAACGTTCTTGTCTAGATACTCTTCTTCTCCAAGAGTAATTTCTGCTGTAATAGTCTCTAATTCTTCAATTAAAGGTAATCTTACTTTCTTTTTATCAATATAATTGGTGATTTCATCTAAAAACTCAGATAAATCCGCTGAATTATTATCTTCATCATATGAAACTTTATTTCTAATATAAATCTCATAATAATTATTAATTAGTTTAAAGTCGTTTACTTCACCTGAGGATAATCTATACTGTTCAGAAAGAAAATCTTTTACCTCTCCTAGCTCTCTAATCAATTCGTAAAATGCTCCAAGTGATGATGAACTTAGTTGTTCTTCAGTATAACTATTTTTAGATTTGATTGCCCAACGATAATCATTATGATCTTCATCTAATTTATTAGATCCTTCAGGAATTAGTCTTTTTAATTGTTCAATAGCTAAATCACCAAATACTCCATATAGTACCCAGCATAACTTGTTTAATGTGTGATAATCATCAAACTTTTCGTGTACCCAATTAGAAACTCGATGATCTTCATTTGATAGATCTTCTAAAAAGTCAATAACTTTGATGAACTTGTCAGTCTCATATTCTAAATTAAAGTTCTTAGATCTATTTTTGATTAATAAGTGATAAGCATCTACCTTTGAAGTTATATTGTGAGTTTTCATAATGTTTTTTACCTCAACTATATTTTCAGAGATCTTCTTAAGGAGTTCCTTCTGCTTTAGTTCCCTTTCAATAGTTACAATTTCTGAGTAATTAGAGATTTGAGAAGGATCATATTTGAAACTATTGGCTTTGTCTGCTATGAAAGGTAGGTAAGTTAGACGTTGAGGGTCATTTGTAGATACATCAATTTTATCTTCTAGTTCAGGAAAAGCAGCTGCTAATTCTTTTCTAGCTCCTTCATACCAAACCTTATGATGTCTCATAACACTTTCTCTTTCTTCTAAACTAAAATCACTTTGAAAATCAAGATTTGAAAGATCTACTTGACAGAATATTTTAAATCCTTTACCCCTAGGGGATACAAACGCCATGTATGGTTTTATATTTTTTGTTCCATACCATACTTTGTTCATCCATTTAATAGCTTCATTGGAGTCTTCTAGTTTGTCAAAATCAAAACAAAACTTACCTGTATGTTTAAACTCCATTTTGGATTTGTCTCTTGTATTTGTATCAAGTGATATCATAATAGCTGGTAAGAAAGGTTTTACAGCTGACAAATCTCCTCCTGAGGAGTCTAATAATTTTTTAATTGATTCATTTGGATCTGTCATTTCATCGATTAATTCCTGTTCTGAAATAGTATTTGCTCTTTCTTTTCTGTTTTTCCCGAAAGACCTTGTACTGGCATTCCATTGGTTGGAGCACCCTAAGAAGTTATAAAGAAATTGTTTTGGCTTTATTGCTTTTAGTTTGTCAAGTTCATAAAGCTCTTCCTTATGTTTCATTATGAATTTAGAACAATAATCTATAGGGCTTTCTGTTGCTTCTCCCTTTGGATATTTATCTACAAAGACATCTAGTAGGTCTTTGGTTTCTTCATTTAATGTTTTGTATGTCTTGTAGGCTTCCAAGCGATCATATATCAACGGATTGGTTGTGTGGGTTGAAAAGTAATAATACTTGTTGTTCATTTTATAATTTTAGGGTGTTCCAGTTTGGGAAATCTAATTCTTATATAGAATAAAGAGTCACTTCCCCAAAGTGGTACACAGGTTAAAAAAGTAAGGTGTTTACTTATAGATTAAGTTGTCTGTATAGGTTCTATAACTAATACAGGTTTGATACTGTAATTATTATTACAGTTAGCAGAAATCAAATTATATGTCCTCTAGAATGACAGTATAAAAGAATTAGTGCTATGTATATTTACTGGAACAGTAGATTGAAAAAGTCGAACTCTTTAAAATATTTCCTTCGATCTATTTTAAGAGAATCTAGAATTTCTTTTTGCTCCAGTAACTTAGTATAATTGAGATTAATATCGAAAAGCTGTACAGTTTCTTTTCGAGTTAAGAAAGGTTTTCTTATAGAGATTGATTTTTTAATTTTTAAGCTTACTGCATCCTCTATAGGTTTACAGTTAAAAAAGTTCACTAATTCTTTTGGTGATAATTGTGTTGTAATATATTTTACCATTGTTAATAGTTTTATGATGGCACAAATATCTTACGAGTTTAAGCTGAAAATGTATAGATAAATTAGGATAATTTATCTATAAAATTATTTAGATCTAATTATTTCTCTTAAACGTTGTTTTACTTTTTTTGAATTCGCATTGTTGTAGTTAAACTTAACAATTAACTTGTTATAATTCTCACGAATATATTTTTCGTATTCACTAGGTGGATGATTTTCAGGCATTAATTCATTAAAGATGTAAGCGTATTTTATATCTTTATCATAATCCCATTTTTCCATTATATTATTGAAAATAGATAGTGTTTCATCATCCACAAATGGGTGTGAGGTTTTCATAATATTGTCTTTATCTTTGGTAATTTCTTCCTTGTTTAAAACTTCACTAATATTTTCCATTTGCATTTCTATATCTATGATACGACGTTCTGCATTAGCTTGAATATTGTTGCTGTAGGTATGTCTCTGTTTCTCGGCTATAACATATCGACAATTCCATTTCAATTCTTTCAGAAATTCTTTCAACTCTTCTTTTGGAGTCGTTTCTAATTCTTGGATACTTAGATCCATTATATGTTGTATTTCAAAATGCAATTGACGAAGTGTTTTTCCCATAGAGATATGTTTTTAATTTTTTTTTAAAATAATTACTTTAATATAACTTAAAAAAGTTTTACTAAATCAAATTTAAAGTTTTTTGATATTTATTACCTCATTAATTTAGTATTACATAAAGATTATTTATGCTTTAAATTTAAAACATACAAATGGGGGGAGAGTTTCTACTTCTATTAATAAGTTGCATATTTCCCCCACATTTGTATGTGATATTTAACGTGTTTCTATTGATTTATAGAGAGAATAAACACTTACGATTATCGTAAATGTTTATTTGTTCAGTAATAAGGTTAACAGGTCAAATAAAAGACCTCTAAATCTTAACTAGTTTAAAAAAATCTTCAAGTTTAAGGTTTCTAGCTTCACAAATCTTATGTAAAGTTTTTAAAGGAATTCTATATCCATCTGTCTGAAGAATCTTTCTAACAGTTTTCTCGTCAATATTATGGTCAAGAGCAAAGTTTCTGTTAGACTTACTTGGTTTAATCCACTCTTTAGCTATGTAATTGCAAACTTTTTTATTTACATCCATACAGCAAATGAATGTATAGTTGTAAAAAATAATGCGGACGAACAGACGCAAAAGAAATATTTCTTCTATATTTGAGCGAATTAAAAATAAAATCTTATGAAAAAATATTTAACAAGTATTATGATTTCTTTTCTAGTATCATGTGGAACAACCACAAAAGAAGAAACCCCTAAGGAGAACTCTGAGAAAGATAACTTAACAGAGAAGGTTACTCAAACTGAAAAGGAAGAAGAATTAGCAAAGAAAAAACAAGAAGAAAAGAAGTTGGAAAAGCTTCGTTATTACATGAATAACTCTTCTGTAACAGATGAAAATGGGATTTCTTACAAGTTAGAAGTTGTTGAAAATATTATTGGTCAAGAGAATATGTATACTTCTAAAAAGATGTATGTTACTGAAGGGGATATAGGCTTTGATAAATATGTTGTAGTAAGTTCTTATCGTATTAAAACTCTTTTTAAACTTAAATCTAATGGAAAAGTTATTGATAACATTGAGCTAGAAGGTTTTTTAGTTAAATCTCAACTCAATGGAGATACTAAATACAATTTTTGGGATTCAAAATTGAATAAATGGGTTGTTAAAACTAAACAAGATGTAATAATGTTACGTAATATGAGCTGTAATGATAGTTTTATATATTATCCTCAACTCGATTCAAAAAAACACAGAAAAAATAGAATTACTGAATTTACAAGTGTTTGGTGTAATTTTGGTATTGGTGATGATGTAAAGAATGCAAAAATAGAAGCAATAAATAAATGCGGAATGCTTGAAGATAATCTTAAAAATATTCAATATACAACTGATAATCTTTTGGATATTAATAATGTTTTTAAAAGTAATTAGTTTAGATGAGTTTAATGAATAAGTTAAAGCAAAACCATTTAAATTAACAGTTAAGAATGTAAGTTTTAAGCTCTCTAATTATTTGCAAAATCTGTCATAGTGTTCTTTTACTTATAATAGTATAAATACATTATGACAGATTTTGCATTAAAAAAATTAACTTTTGAAACATTAAAGTTATCCTTTTGTGATAGAATTTACAAATTAGAAAACAATAGTATTCTAAGCTAGAGAAAGCCAATTATTTTGATTTTTTATGAACTACGTCTGAGTTTTGAAAAACTTTTTTCGTTTCATTTTGTATGGAAGTTTTGTTTGACTTTTTAGGTCTAATTAGTTTAGGAAAGACCTTAGTTGTAACTTAATAATATATCACCAAATATGAATGAAGAAAAAAATAAAGCAAGTGCAGTTATTGCAATGGTTAGTGCGTCTGGCGCATCAGTTGGATTCGGTTTAGCGATTGCGGTAGGAATTCCTTTAACAGTTCCTATGGCAATAGGAGCAGGAATTAGTTGTTTAGTTTTTAGTATAATCAAGGTTTATAGAAAGAATTAAAGTAGTTGAATATTCAACTACTTTAATTTTTTTTATTAGCTCTCTTATAAGTAAAAATAGTGAGTTATAGTGCTTGAAAAATACGTTACTTTTGTTTGTATATTTATAAAACAAATGAAGTCTAGTAAAAGTAATATTAAATCAATAAACAGTATAATTTTTAAGGAGAATAAGTTTTCTGCTGAAGAGGAAGAAGGATGGTGTAGAGTCTATGTTGATTTATTAGAATATAAGAATTCGAAAACAATATGGACGGTGTATTTTAGCCATATATATTGTGATTTGTTATATGAGATTGGTAAGGCTTTAGGTATGTCGCATCTTTTTTCTTTTGTTCCTCATGATTCAGTTATTGATAACATTATATTTTATGGTGAAAAAACAAAAAAAATTAAGAATAAAGAATTGATAATTAGACAAAGCGCATATTTACAGTATATAGTAAGAACTTACGAAAATAATAATGATGAAATTTTTAATCCTAGTTCGATTCATGCGATTTTTGCTTATGATGATATCAAAATTATTGAAATAGTTAGGAATGTTATTGTAGAGTTCTTAATGAAGAGCTCAAGTTCTGGAATTTCAGAAAGAGCAAGGAATTTTATTGAGATTACAGAAGAAGCACTAAAAGTAAAGAAAAAGAATGATTTTTTAATACAAGATAAATCTTCAAGTAAAGAAAAAGTTGAGGTTGTTAAAAATGTTCAACCTATTATTATAGATAAAGATTTATTAACTCGAAGTGAAGCAAAAGACTTTCTTAATATATCTTTACCAACGTTAAATAATTGGACAAAGAAAGGAATGATTAAATCATACGGAATAGGAGGTAGGGTATACTATAAGAAAAACGAAATATTAGAGTTGCTTGAAGAATTGAAGTAGTATTTATTTTATAAAGCTGACTAAATACTGACTAAAAAATAAATTAAAAAACCTCAATTAACTGTTTTATAGTTAGTTGAGGTTTTTAATTGTGGAGACGCCGAATATACTTTAGCTTAATTTTTATTTGTCAGTAAATCTTTATATGTTGTTTAAATACAGGGGTTTGGTGGCTTTTTTTATGTCTTGTTAATAACTTTTACACTAATAAGATATAAGAAAATTATCAACTCAATTATCAACGCGTAAAAAATCAAATAAAAATTATGAAACATACATTTTGTTTAAGAAAACCAAAAGATGTAAAAGAAACATTAATTGTTTTTTCATGTTACTTTAAAAATGAGAAAAAGCAATTCAAATATTCAATTAGAAAATCGATACTTCCTGATCATTGGGATTTCGAAAATAAGAAACCAAAAAATAAAGGAAAAAATATATCTAAAGACCAAAAAGGAATAACAAAAAGAATAAATGAATATACAGATGCTTTTGAGGAAATGTATTCTCGTTGCGAAATGAGTAAAACAGAATTTACAAGCCAATTATTAAAAGAGCATCTAGATAAAACTTTTAATAATTTAACATTAAGTCAAACTTCGTTCTTTGAAGTTTATGATAAATTTACGGAGGAGAAAATTAAAAGGAAAGAATGGAAATATTCAACAATAAAGCGATATAAAAATATTAAGAACTTATTACAAGAATTTGAAAAGGTTAAGAAGTACAAACTAACATTTAGTAAAATAAATAATACGTTCTATACTGAGTTTATCGATTTCTGCTATGAGTATAAAGATCATTATACTAATACATTTAATAGAAACTTAGGACTATTCAAAACATTTATGTTTTGGGCTTTGAAAAAAGAACATACTTACAATAACAAGTTTGTTGATTTTAAGAAACCGAAACGAGTTTTAACTAGGGAAGAAGCTTTGTCTTTTGAGGATATTAAAACTCTCTATAGTTTTACTTGTGAAGATGACAGACTAAATAAAATTAAAGATGTTTTTATTTTTCAGTGTTTAACAGGAATGCGTTATGGGGAATTAAAAAGAGTAAATAAAAGAACAATTAATAATAATGGTTGTGTGATATTAAAGGAAGAAAAGGATAGCTCTAAACCGACTCGTGAAATTCCTTTGGTTTCTATTTCAAGATCAATATTAGAAAAGTATAATTATGAGTTGCCTTTAATATCTAATCAAAAACAGAATGATTATATCAAAGATATTTTAAAGGAAGCAGGATTTACTAATGAGGTTGAATATACAAGAACCAAAGGGGTAGAGCAGCAAGTTTTTATAAAGCCATTTTATAAGCGTGTTTCCACTCATACTGCTAGAAGAACTTTTATAACCATTATGCGAAATAAAGGAATTGCTGATAAAACGATTATGAGTATTAGTGGGCACAAAGATTTGAAGACTTTTAATATGTATCATCAAGTCGATAATAACGCAAAAATAAATGCAGTTAAGTCTGTTTTTGAGAATTTTTAATATTATAAATAAAACCTAGTATAGTGTTCATTTGTATCGCATATAATATTTAAAAATATTCAGCCTACTAACTATACTAGATTACTAAAGGAAATATGAGGACAAGTTAAATTAGCTTGTTTAAGAAAGAAACTGAGTACTGAAGAAAAGAAAAACAAAAAGTATTTATAGTTACATAGAAGTGTTAAATGTGACTTTACACCTTAATATGTGTCAAATTTTTTAAAGTTAAATACTTATTTAAATTTATTAAATTATGAAAAAACTATTATTAGGAGTGTTAGTTACTACTTCCATGGTTAGTTACTCTCAAGATTTGCCTCAAAATCCAGAGCCAGGAAAATGTTATGTCCGTTGTAAAACTCCAGAGATATGGAAAAATGAAGATGTCAAAATAGAAATTGCACCTACTTATAAAAAAATCGTCACTCACCCAGCAGAATACAAAACAGTTACGGAAAGAGTTGTAGTAAAAGAAGCAGGTGAACGTTTAGAAATAGTGCCTGCGGTTTGGGAAGATAAAATTGTGTCATATCAAGCAAAAGATGATGCGAATAGTTTAAGGGTTATCAAGGCAACATTCAAGCCAGATGAAGAAGTTATAGAAACCAAAGCGGCATCAGCCAAATGGGAAATGAGTGAAAAGGCTCCAGATTGTGAGTCAAGCGACCCTAATGATTGTCGATATTGGTGTTATAAACCAATTCCAGCTCAATTTGTAACTATACCAATAACAAAACTAAATAGTAATGCTACTACTCAAAAAATCCCTATATCTGGTTTTGAAAAAACTTATACTAAAAGAGTAATGACAACACCTCCCACTACACGAGTTATTAAGATGCCAGCTGTTTATAATGAAATTACTAAGCGTGTTTTAGTTAAAGATGCATGGCAAGAGGAGGTTATTATACCTGCTAAATATAAAGCCGTAAGTAAAGAAGTGTTAGTTAGTAAAGGAGGATTAACAAGTTGGAAAGAAGTAGAGTGTAAATTACTTACTTATAATCCATTACCTATAAACTGGAATTTTGGAAGTGCTACTTTAACTTCAACAGCAAAAAAACTTATTGACTCTAGATTGTTGCCTATTTTAAAAGATGGTGTACAAATAGAACTAGCTTCTCATACAGATTCGAGAGGTTCTAGAGAGGCTAATCAAGATTTATCAGATAGACGAGCACAGGCAGTAGTAAATTACTTGATTTCAAATGGAATAAACCCAAGTCAATTAGTTGCTAAGGGCTATGGAGAGTCTAAACTAAAAAATAGATGTTCAGATGGTGTTACCTGTACAGAAGCTGAGCATAGAATAAATAGAAGAACAGAATTTAGGGTAATTAATCAATAACTGATTGATTTTTTAAAGGGTTTAAATCGAGAGTAATTATTACTCTCGATTTTTATTTATTACAGATTCAAAAAAAGGATAATAATACTCTGTAAGAATTAAACCTTTTTTATAATCGATTATTTTCTGTTTATAATTAATAAAAAGTAATGTTGGGTATGAAGATATCTTAAATTTTTTTGCTAACTTTTTATTTATTGCTAGTTTTTCTTTTGTTACTAAATCTTCATTAAAAGGAATGTCTGCTTCATACAAAACAAAATTCTCTTTAGATAAGTTTTTAAACTTTTCTGTAGTAAAAAGTTTCTTATCTAACTTTTTACAAGGGCTACACCAATCCGAACCTTTAAAGTAGATTAGCAATGGTTTTCGATTGGTTTTAGCTTCTTTTAAAGCTTCTTTGTAAGAAGTTGTCCAAATAGTTAAATTAGGAGTGTTTATATCTTCTTGCGACCAAGAATATGTGCTAAAAAACAATAATCCTGCCAATAATAAGTCTTTCATATATAATACAGTTATATTCTCCAATAGAACAAAAATAATACCACACTTTAAAATAAAATCTTTAACTATGTTGTAAAGTGATAACAGGCTCAATAAAATATAAGTCTTTTTTTTGGGATATTTAATTTTTCTTTTTATGGAAAAAGACTTTCTAAATCACTTAATCTCTATTATAAACAATGTGATTTTTTTTCACTTCAATTAATAGGTAAAACTCAAAAATACATATATTTTTCTGTTTTTACATTTTCATTATTCGATTTATGGCTCCTGTTCTCAACTTTTTGAAAATAGATGATTTATTAGGCTCAGTATCAAATGTAATAAGTTTTTTTGTAATTTTCTGTTTTTAAAAGATTATAAACACATTTTCGGTTTTGTTCTTATTCGAGTTAAAAATTAAGATGATTAACTTTTATCATGTTGGTTTATAGATATTCCTGTTCTTTGTTACAGTATTGTCTTTCTCCAAAGATGAATAATTGAGGGTAAACCTCTCAATTTTATCATAGAGATAATCCTTTTAGAGTTAGTTTTTGACCTGAAAAATTTGCGTGTAATTTAAATTGTTTTAGAATATTAAAAAGAAAAATACTTTAAGAAAAAACTGTTAAAGAGGTTTTAATATAATTAAAATAAGTTAGTTATATGCTGCGTGTAAATGTGAAGTTGTGACTTTTTTTAAAAAGAAGTGTCATAACTTTTGAGCCAATAAAAAAGAGACTTAATAAAAACTTAACAATATGAAAAAAACTACTTTTCTAAAAAGGGGGATAATGAAGGTGTTTTTAATGTTTGTATTAACAGTAAGTGTAACAGTTAATGCACAAGTAACACCATTTACCATGGTTGTAACGCCCGTAGACGAA
The DNA here is from genome assembly GCF_000518405.1 of Tenacibaculum sp. 47A_GOM-205m. Lineage (NCBI taxonomy): Bacteria > Pseudomonadati > Bacteroidota > Flavobacteriia > Flavobacteriales > Flavobacteriaceae > Tenacibaculum > Tenacibaculum sp. 47A_GOM-205m. The sequence goes on from NZ_JADN01000003.1 coordinate 188,280, forward strand.
ACCTGTACTGGTAACGGGCAATTTATTATCGATATTGACAATACCGAAACAGGTGCCGAGTTTGAATTTACAATCTACGAATCCTCAAACCTAGTAACTCCTATACGAGTAGAAAGTACTACAGCTACAGGTACTACACTACAACATACCATAAGCGCATTACCAAGTGGTACTTACCATGTAATTGTTACACAAACGGTTGGTATAGAAACTAACCAACAAGAAGCAGATGTAACTATAGCAAGTAATATAGAAAATTTGGCTTTTACTTTATCTCAAGAACCGCTTTGCTCAGGCGCCGATATAACGGTAAATGTAACAGCAGGTAATCCGGATACTTACGAACTGTATGATACATCCAACACTTTAGTAACAGGCCCTCAAGCCTCTAATATTTTTTCATCTGTTGCGGCAGGCGATTATACGGTTGTAGTAACTGATGTGTGTGGTAATAGTACGTCCTTAGGGGTTACGGTAACAGATGACCCAGCAGTTTATGGTATCCAAAGAAACAATGGAATATATGGTTTTTGGACAAAGGAAGATTGTAATACAATTAGGCATATTGAAAAATTGCAGTATAATGGTGGTAACAATATTCCCGTAGTTCGTTTTCCTATAGATGTAGTCATAGAAATTCAGGATCCGTTTGGAGGGCCTAATACGGTTATAAACAGTACGTGGACTTCTAATGCCGACAATAGTCAACTGGTTTTAATACCATTTCATGACGGGCAATCCTATGATTACACGGTTACGTATACAGATGCCTGTGGAGTAGTCACCACCCGCACAGATACCATTAACGCTACACCTTCAACTCGTTTAAGACAATTAGTAGCTAACTGTGGTACAAAATTTCTTCGTATGGATTTATTTCGTTATCATTTTGCTCCTGTTGAAGTAGCATTTACGGCATACCCGACAGGTTTTGATCCGGCCGATTATAATACCGATTTTACCCCAGGAGCATATTCGAATACTTATAATACATTACCTAATGCAGTACTTTTTGGGGATGCTTCTTCAGTAGGAGTGCCAGAAGGGAACTACACTATTGAGACAACGTCTTGTGGTAGAACAGAGATTAAAAATTTTACGATAGTTAATAATGTATCTTACAGTATTAATGTTCGAAGATATTACTCCGGTTGTGGAGATAATGAGGGTTCAGTCAATTTCTATATTAAAACAAGCAGTTCTTCAGCCCAAGCAGACAATCTTGTTTCTGTAAACATTACTTCGGCACCAGCTGAGTTTGTTACCAATTATGGAGCGTTGCCTTACGATGTGTCTTATAACATTGCTTCAAATGGGCAGTTTTATATGAACTCCCTACCTGCTGGAGATTATACTGTAGAAGGTATTGGGGAATGTGGTTTACCCGCAACAGGTAGCTTTACCATTTATGATAAAATCGTTACTTCTACAGTAACACCAGCCCAAAATTGTGGTAGCTTTAATGTTTCAGCATCAATTTCTTCTTATTTAGGAAATGAAGTAATGTGGCTTCAAAAATATTATCCCGCATTAGGACAGTGGGGACATCCTACCACTGGAACTTTATACACTGAAGGAAATCAAATAGGATCAACAACAGGTATGCAGATAAATGGGTCTAACAATAATTCAGGGTATCAAACTGTTTCAGGAACTCTTAATAATATAGCGGAGACAGGACATTTTAGGGTTGTAGTACAATCTGTAATTCATAGTAATGGAATATCGAATAATTTTTATTGTAGAGAAACTTTAGATACTTTTAATACACCTTCCAATGGAATTAGTTTAAATAATTATTATGTAGCCAACTGTACAAGTGGTAATACCGAGTTGGTTATTGATGCCATAGGTGTTCCCCCTTTAAATTATAGTATTACCGAGTTTGATGGTGCACCATTAACTATAGATAATGGTACCGACCCTGTATTTTCAGAACTGGCACCGGGAGAATACACTGTAGAAATTGATGATAGTTGTGGCAATACGGCTGTTTTTACCTTTAAAACAGATGAGGTAAAAGCACCGGTAATAGTACCAGACAATTTATGCGATGGCGAAACAGGTAAATTATTTATAAATGGGTTATCCTTTTTAGATATCGAGTGGACAAAAGATGCAGATCCTACAGTTATAGCAACAGGGAACACTTTAACCTTTAATCCTTACAGTTCTGCAACCGATGAGGGGACGTATTATGCTACATTAACAGATCCTTCCAACCCAAGTTCCTGTTTTGCACAAACCTTAAGTTTCACGGTAACAGACCCACAGCTGGCACAAGAAGCAGGAACAGGGCAAACCGTTGATATTTTACAACAAAATGTAGGGTTAATTAATTTGTTTGATTATGATACCGCCCCTTACGACAATTGGGGAACGTGGACAGACCTGTCTAATACAGGAACATTAAATAATGAAGTATGGGATGCTTCTACCATGACCGTAGGTACGTATCAATTCGAATACAACGTAGGTGGCACTTGCTCAGGCAACGATACCACCGTAGTAACCATTAATATTATTGCCTCTGATTTAATAACCAATCAAGACGACCTAACTAGCGTTTGTCCTTTTGAAGAAGAACTGGCTATTGGCAATGTAATGGATAACGATACCGAGTTTAGCAATCCTGTAGTACAAGCCAATTATACAATTAGTGAAGAAACCCCCGACCCCGAAGGAATATTGAGTGTCAATGCCGACGGTACGGTAGATATAGCTGCTGGTAGTTTTCCAGGGCAAACCTATACCTTAGAATACCGTATTACAGAAAATGCCAACACAAATAACTATGCTATAGGAACGTTAAATGTGACCATTGCAGAAGACACCACACCACCAGTGATTACCTGTCCAGCAGATGTAGAAATTTTAAGTTCTGCATTAGACCTTTCGGGCAATTATGGTACGGCTACCGCTACAGATGAATGTGGCAATACCTATGTTTCCTATACAGATGTTGTTGTTACTGGCGATTGTGCAACGGGCGATACCATACAACGTACATGGTATGCCTATGATGATAGTGGTAACTATAGTACTTGTGTACAAAACATTGTATTTAAAGATGATACCCCACCAACCATTACCTGTCCGGCAGATATTACGGTAGAGTGTGGCGATTCAACAGAACCGATAGATACCGGAGAGGCCACCTATGTAGCTGATAATGTCCCATTGCTTGCTGAAATAAATTACATAGGTACTAATAGTTATGGTGGCACTCAAATAGTAACTACGAGTGGTTATAGAATTGGACAAAGCTTTACAGCTACTTCTACTGGTCAAATTAATGAGATTACTATAATGTTGTTTCAATTGGGGGCAAGTGGAGAAGACCACACATTAGATCTTTACTTAGATGCAGATCCAGGCAATGGAAATATTATATCATCACCAATGGTAACAAATCTTCCGTTACCTAAATTAGGTGGAGGGTTTCAAGATGCTGATGGAAATCCAAGTACACCACCTGTATTAGTGCCTGGCCCGGGTCCAACTAATAGTTATCCGGTAACGTTTAAGTTACCTGCACCATTTATGGTTACAGCTGGTCAATTGTATCGAATTGAATTAACTTCAAGTGACAATACCAGTAAGGTTGCTTGGATGTCAGAATTTAGTGATATTAATTCTGGTGGAGGAAGAGTTTTTGATGGTGTCCAAGACGCACTTGATTATTTCTTTGAAACAACAATTTATAGCACTCAAGTTGATGAGCCAGTAACGGTTACCCATAATGATGTAGAAACCATTACTTGCGGTAATGCAAAAACTATAGAACGAACATGGACAGCTACAGATGAATGTGGATTATTTACAGAGTGTGTTCAAACCATCACCGTTCAAGATACAACAGCGCCTGTTTTTGTAGAAGCTTTACCAGCGGATGCAACAGTAGAGTGTGATGCAGTACCGGCAGCGGATGTATTAACAGCTACTGATACATGTGGAGCTGCAACAGTAAGTTTTAATGAGACTACAACAGCAGGTTCATGTCCAAACAGTTATACGTTAACAAGGGAATGGACTGCAACAGATGCTTGTGGATTAACAACAGTACATACGCAAACCATAACAGTTCAAGATACCACTGCCCCAGTTTTTGTAGAAGCTTTACCAGCAGATGTAACGGTAGAATGTGATGCAGTACCCGTAGCTGAGACTTTAACAGCTACCGATACCTGTGGAACAGCCACAGTAACCTTTGCAGAAACAAGAACCGATGGAGCATGTCCAAGCAGCTATACCTTAGCAAGAACATGGACTGCGACAGATGAATGTGGATTAACAACGGTACATACGCAGACTATCACGGTAGAAGACACCACACCACCTACTTTTGTAGAAGCCTTACCAGCCGATGCAACCGTAGCATGTGATGCAGTACCCGTAGCTGAGACTTTAACAGCTACCGATACCTGTGGAACAGCCACAGTAACCTTTGCAGAAACAAGAACCGATGGAGCATGTCCAAGCAGCTATACCTTAGCAAGAACATGGACTGCGACAGATGAATGTGGATTAACAACGGTACATACGCAGACTATCACCGTAGAGGACACTACACCACCAACATTCAACACCACACCACCAACAGATGCTATCGAGGTAGCCTGTACAGAGGATATTCCTGCTGCTGCAACAATTACTGCAACAGATAGCTGTGGTGATGCAACAGTTTATGTAGACGAATTACGTACCGATGGTGCTTGCTTTGGTCAATATACTATCGAACGTCGTTGGGTAGCTATTGATACTTGTGGTAATCAAACTGTTTCAGACCCACAAATTATTACAGTTAATGATGTTACTGGTCCAACGTTTAATGAAACTTTACCAGCTGATATAACATTAGAGTGTACAGATACAATACCAGATGCCGTAGAGCTTACAGCAACAGATTGTACTAATCCAATAAATCAAAACATACAGAATCTAACAAATGACTTTTATCTTGATATGAATAAGATAATCAGTAATTATGATTCTAATAACTCAGGATTTGGAACAATATTTTCAGATATATTAGTAACAGATATATTAGAAGATGGTGTTTCTCAGGATGTGATAGACTATTTTAATGGTGTTACAGTATCACTTACAACAGAAGCAGTATCAGGAGCTCTTAACCCTCGAGTACGTCAAAACAATGTGGGTTTTGCACTTTATAATGGAAAAATTACGCTTACATTCTCAGAACCAATAACCTTCCAAATATCTGGAAATCCTACATTAACAAGTGGAGAAAAATTGACTTTTTCTGGAGATGGAAATCAGCTATATCCATTCCCAGGATCTCCTGGAGTTAACTTTTTTGGTGACCAAAATATAGTTACTACACTTACTAGTCCTTATATAGTTTATAACTCAGGAGATGTAACTGTTCAAAATTCAGCTCAGGTTTTTGGAGGAAGAGGAACTTCTCTAATTGCTCAACAAGAAGAGCCTACTTCTAGTATAGCACAGTTATTCGTATCTGTATTTATGCCAGGAGAAAGTAACATTCCTGTAACTTTTGATGAAGAAATTGTTGAAGGAAGTTGTGCAAACAATTATGAAATCGTAAGAAATTGGACAGCTACAGATGTTTGTGGCAACGAAACCGTACATACGCAGACCATCACCGTAGAAGATACGACTGCACCAACATTTGTAGAAAGCTTACCAACTGATGTAACCGTAGAATGTAATGCCGTTCCAGTTGCTGAAACTTTAACAGCTACTGACAACTGTGGAACAGCTACAGTAACTTTTGTAGAGACTACAACAGCAGGATCATGTCCAAACAGTTACACATTAACAAGAGAGTGGACAGCAACTGATGACTGTGGCAATGAAGCCGTTCACATACAAAGGATAACTGTTCAGGATACAACTGTACCTGTAATCGCTGCTGCACCAGCAGATACAACTATTGAGTGTATTGATGATTTACCAGCAGCAATGGATTTAGCATGGACAGATAACTGTGATGCTGGTGGTATGGTAACTAGCGTAGACGGACCTCTTGTAGGTACTGCTTGTGGCGGAACCATTACCAGAACTTGGAATGTTGCAGATGCTTGTGGAAATAATGCAGTAGAAGTATCACAAGTATTCACAATAGAAGATACACAAGCCCCACAATTGGTATCCACATTAGAAGATATAGATGTAGAATGTGATGCAATTCCATCGGTTCCAACTTTGGAGTTTACAGATAATTGTTCTTCAACTGTAACGCAAACAAGTTTTGAAGAAACAAGCACATTTGATGGAAGTGATAGTGATTATACAATCACAAGAACATGGACGGTAGCAGATGACTGTGGGAATGTAGCAGACTTTACACAATATATTACAGTAACAGTAAAGACCTCTGTGACAGAAATAGCAGATTCAAGATGTATTGAAGATGGAACAATTGACTTGAATGATTATTTAGCTACTCAAAGTACAGGTGGAATCTGGGAGGTAACCCAAGGAAGTGTAACGTTATCAGACGGTGGGATTTTTGATCCATCAGGTTTAAACTTAGGAGATTACATCTTTACCTATACATCATCAAATAGTGAATGTTTAATAGCAACAAGAGTAACTATTAATATCAATGACGATTGTGTAGTGTTGACATGTAGCAGAGAAGATGTGGTAATTTCCAAAGCAGTAACTCCAAATGGAGATTCATGGAATGAGTTTTTCGAAGTTACAGGAGTAGAATCCTGTGGTTTTATAACCAAAGTACAAATATTCAACCGTTGGGGAGCTAGAGTTTATGAATCAAACAATTATGCAAATAATTGGAACGGAGTTTCAGACGGATCTACGTTTGGCGGAGCAGAAAGATTACCAGCCGGTACATATTATTACATTGTAATATTAGAGAACAGTGGTTTAAAACCATTTACAGGAGCAATTTACTTAGGAACAAAATAATATAATAGCTATGAACCATAATAATAAACTATTACATGCAGTTGTAGTACTGTTTTTTACAACAGTTTTAACAGTTCAATCACAACAGCTACCCCAGTTTACTCAGTATATGTATAATACAATATCTATAAACCCAGCTTATGCAGGTAGTAGAGAAGTATTGAGTATTGTAGGGTTACATAGAAGTCAGTGGGCGGGATTAGATAGAGCCCCAGAAACACAAACTTTATCTATTCATACTCCTCTTAGAAATGATAAGATAGGATTAGGCTTATCATTTATAAATGATCAATTAGGATATGAAAACTTTACCTATTTATATGGAGATTTTTCATATACGATTCGACTTAATGAAGAAGTAAAGCTAGCCTTTGGACTAAAAGCAGGGTTTACACAATATAACATTGATAATGCTTTAATAGCTGCAGAAGGGTCAGATCCGGGAATTTCAGGGATTCAAAATAGATGGGAACCAAACATAGGAAGTGGATTGTTACTACATACCAACAAGTGGTATGTAGGGCTTTCTGCCCCAAGACTATTAAATATAGATCATAATGATTTGGTAGTAAACGGTATTAATTACGGAGTTATAGATAGGGTAAGCTATTACTTAACAGGAGGGTATGTTTTTGATTTAAGCGAGAATGTAAAATTTAAGCCAGCAACATTAGTTAAAGCAACCAACGGAGCACCGTTATCATACGATATTACAGCCAATTTTTTATTCAACGAAAAGTTTTGGTTAGGAGGTTCTTACAGGCTAAATGAATATACAGGCGCTTTAGGTGCTTTGGTAGACTTTCAAGTATCCCGGCAGTTCCGAATAGGTTACGCATATGAGCACCCATTATCAGACATAAATCAGTATTCAAATGGAACGCATGAAGTACTGTTAATGTTTGAATTGCATAAAGTAAATAGAGTTAAATCTCCTAGATATTTTTAAAAAGCATAGTTATGAAGACAAAAATTACACTTTTACTTTTAATTTTTACATTCTCATATTCATTTTCACAAAAACGAGTAGCAGATAAGTTTTTTAGAGACTATGCTTATGTAAAAGCAGCAGAGTTTTATGAAAACGCAGTAAAGAAAGGAGATAGTACAAGTTATACGTTAGCAAGACTAGGCGATTGTTATTATAACAACTCAGACTCAAAACAAGCGGTTTATTGGTATCAATTAGCCTCAGAAAGTGAAGAGGGTTTAAGTAAAGAGAATATTCAAAGATACGTACAAGCATTAAGAAGTATTGGAGAATATGAAAAGGCAGATAAATGGTTAGAAAAGTTACCCGATGCTAAAGGCGGCGTATCAAAAGAAGATTATGAAAACCTGATGAGCTTAAATAACGATACGATTAATATTTATAATTTAGAGATAAATACTAAAAACTCGGATTTTGGACCTTATGTAAGAGGAAATACATTTGTTTTTTCATCAGCAAAAAACAAAAAGGGTAAAATTTATGAATGGAATAATGAGCCTTATTTAGACTTGTATGAAGCGAAAATAAATGTAGAGAATGGACTAAAAACTATAGAAGATGTAGCGCCAATAGCCTCTTCAAAAATAAACACAAGTTTTCATGAATCAAGTGTAGCTATAACAAAAGATGGTAGCACCATGTACTTTACCAGAAATAACTTAAATAAAAGAGATAAGTTAGATTATGATAAAGAAGGAACCTCTCACTTAAAAATATATAAAGCTACGTTGGTTAATGGACAATGGGATAATATAGAAGAACTTTCATTAAATGATGAAGTATATTCAAGCGGACACCCAGCATTGAGTCCAGATGAGAAAACCCTATATTTTACTTCAGATAGACCAGGAGGTTATGGTTTAACAGATATTTACAAAGTAGCAATATTACCAGATAGAACTTATGGAGCTCCAGTAAACATGGGAGATAAAATTAATACAACAGGAAGAGAAATGTTTCCTTTTGTAGCAAAAGACTACACACTTTATTTTTCTTCGGATGGGTATGCAAACTTGGGGTTGTTAGATATTTATAAGTCAAGTATATTAAATAACAATTCATCAGAAGTAAAAAACATAGGAGCACCTTTTAATAGTGGTTACGACGACTTTGCCTTCTTTTTAAATGAAGACAATAAAACAGGTTATTTTTCATCAAACAGACCTGGAGGAAAAGGACACGATGATATATATAGCTTTGAAAAATGTAAGCAATTTATATCAGGAAAAGTCTTTGATGAAAAGACAAAAGAGTTATTATCAGAAGCGTTAGTAGAACTTGTTGATTCAAGAGGGAAAGTTTTAGAAACAATTACAACACAGGCAGATGGTTCTTACTTTTTTGAAGTTAATTGTGGAAAGAAATATGTTCTCAGAGGCTCAAAAAGTGATTATAAAGACGATTTAAAAGATGTACTAACGACCAATGATGATAATAAGAATATAGAATTAGACTTGTATTTAACCTCATTAATAATAGGAGATGAGATTGTTATAAATCCAATATTTTTCGATTTTGATAAATGGAATATTCGTCCAGATGCAGCCTATGAGTTAGAGCATATAGTACAGGTATTAAAGAATCATCCAAGAATGAATATAAAAATAGAATCTCATACCGATAGTAGGGGAAGTGATAGTTATAATGAAGTTTTATCGGATAAGAGAGCAAAATCTACTAGAGATTATATATTTTCAAGAGGAATAGCTACCAATAGAATAGAAAGTGCTATAGGTTATGGAGAAAAACACTTAGTAAACAAATGTTCTAGCGGCGTTCCTTGTACAAAAGAGGAGCACCAAGAAAACCGACGATCAAAATTTATAATTATAAATGATTATAAATAGTTAAGATAAGTAATAAGTTTCCCGTAGAGTAGTTTTCCTTAGTCCCGATTCAATGAGTATGTTGGATTGGGACTTTATGTATTTACCTTAGGGTTGTAGAGAAAATGCAGCGTATGTATACTGTCTTTTGTTAAAAGTTTATTTTTTTCTTTATATCATTACATTATTAGTTTTGTTTTTGTTTTCAATGAGACCTCTATGATACTTTTAATAGTTAATAGATCTAAGACATCAGCTTTTGTATGTATGATGATTAAATCAACTAATTGAATAAGCTCAGGTAATTGACTGGATAGGTAAGGAGGGGGTATCGATAAAAATGAAGTCATATTCCAGATTTTGAATTTGATTAATCTTCCCTTTGTAAGGAATAATATCAAAACCAGAAGCTAATTTTTTAACTTGAGATAAACTACCTTGTAAATCTAAATCAAGAATAACTACTGAAGCGTTTTCAGATATGTTTTGAGCTAGGTTGAAAGTAAACGTCGATTTACCTACGCCACCTTTTTGATGTGTGATTAAAATAATTTTTCCCATGTTAGTCATTATTTTTCCATTGTTGATATTGTTTGAGTGCTTCAGGATTCTTTTTGAAAAACTCTTGGATATGATTCGTTATTTCTTCACCCCCCCCCCCCCCCCCTTTATATAGCTAGTTTCCTCTACATTTTTAAATTTTTGATATTGATAAAAATTTATTGAAATACTCAAAAGACAGATAATGAAAAACGAGCTGAATAAAACTATCATCCACTTTGGAACAATGATGGTTTTATTCAGTTTGTTTTGAAGTGTACGAATTTGATTTTGTTGTTCTTTTAAGGTAGAAGTTAGTTCACTGTTAAACTCTTTAAAAACTGATTGAACTTGAGAAGTGTCAACAGTAATCTTGTGATTTTTAATTTTATCAGTGTCTTTACTTAATTGATTTACCGCTTTTTGAAAACTTTCAATTTCCTCGATGAGTAAAGCAGTTATTTCTTCGATTTTAGCCATGATTATTTAGTTATAGAGATTTGTTTAAGAGTAGCTTTTGCAATTTCTAAGAATTTACTTTTGAGTTTGTTTATAGATAAACTTCTATGTACCTCGCTACCTTTTAGATTGATGTTGTTAAGTTGATATCGGAATCCTTGAAGTTGATTAGATTTATTTATTACAGGTTTAACTTGGATGTTAAATTGTCTCATTTGATTGATATACTGCTGATAATTCTCAGGATGAAAAAGCTTAAATGAAAGCTCATGCTTTTCTTTGATATATTTTCTAATTTCTTTTAAGTTCTCTAATTTCTGTTCTTTGACCTGCTTAACAGTTTGTAATTCTAGCTTTTCTGCGACTTTTTCTGCTGTTTTTTGTGAACGTTTTCCAATAAAATTGTCTTTGTAAGCTGTTCCATTAAAATCGATTCGATTCACATATAAATGAATATGCTTATGGTTTTTGTCGTTGTGAACAAATGCAATTGCTTGATGATTTTCTAATTTTAAGTCCTTAACAAATTCAGAGGTTATTTTATTAAGATCTTTTAAGTCTAGTTTTTTACCATCTTCAATAGTTGGACTAATAACAAAACTGAAAGTATTACGTTCGCATTTATCATTCATCGATTGAATGATTTTGAACTCTTCAGTAATTTCTTTAGGATTTTCACCTGCTAGATTTTGCTTATAAACTATTTCTGCATCTTTTTCTTGATTCCATCCATATTCGATGGAAGCTTTTGTATGTGATATTGTTTTTCCTTTACCAATCATTTTTTAAAATTTTTTAAGATGATTTTTTATTTCATCAGCCGTTTGATATACTTTTTGATACAAATCAGGATGTTTGTTTTTTATCAAATTTCCAATTGATTTAAAATTGTTGTGATACTGTACAAGCATTTTGTAAAGAGAAATTTGTTCGTCTGTTAATCGTTCAGAAATTTCTTTTTCATTTGCGGATTTTCTGCAAAACTCACTTAACGATAAGCCAGCTTTTTTTGCTTTAACTTTTAAAAGTTTCTTTTCGTAAAGACTACATCTAAATTCGATTTTATAATTTTTCATATTGCTGCTCAACTTTTGCGACCGTAGGGAGAAAAAGCGAGATTTGTCCTGACAAGGACACATCTCGAAATACTAATCAATTTTAATTCTCCTTCCACTACTATTTGTTAGTTCAAAAACCTCTACAAGGGTCTTAATGTTTTTATTTTTCATATACATTTTTAGAAGATTACTATTTGATTTAGATTCAATTTTTCGTGGTTTAATATTTAGGTTTTCTAAAAAATAATCTGCGATATCAAGCCCTTTTTTTCGATCAGATTGAGAGCATTTTTGTTCTAATAAATTGGAGACTAGAATGTCAAATCCTTTCTTTTGATATTCGATAGATTTCTCTTTCCACTTTATAAAAGGAGATAGATTTTGCTTTTTAATTCCTAAGTCTGGATAGAGAATGATTTTACGATCTTTCAAACTCTCAATTTTTGATAATGATAGTCCACTCAAACTTCCTGTCGCTAACCATAAAAATTTATCAAAGAGCATACTCATAATACAAGCTGTTTTTTCTGATTCAACAATAGCAATAGGTTTTGAATATTTAGATAAGAGATGCTCACCAAACAAACATTGTTTTAAATTAAAATTATCAACTTTTTTGTTTTTCATTAGATATGAATGAACCCAGTTGATGTATTTCGTCCTTTTCCCATCAGTGCTATAAATAATGATTTTTCCTCCTCTTATTTGGTTGTTTTTATCAATTTGCCAGAAAATGGTTCCGTTATTCCAAAAATCAGCTGTCCCAATTCTATAGTCAGTAATCATCTTTTGAACTTTGACTTTGTCAATTTTAGAAGTAAGAAACTTTATGAATTGATTTTTATCATAGTTGTTTAATGAAGAATCTAAATCGGAATCACTGTGATAAGAAGTCTCCAAATTTTCAATAGCTAGCTTGTTAGCATCATTAATTATATAATTATAGGTTTCTCCATTATTCTGGAAATATTGTTTAGGAGGATGGTGGTATCCGCAATTTATTTCTCTATCACATCTGCCAACTTTTTCAGATAGATATTGCCCCGTTTCGTTATCTATGTATAGAACAAATCTCTTCTTACCACATTTAGGACATGTATGTTTTGTTGATTTTTTATGTAGTGTATATTTATACATACAGTTCACTTTCCTCATTTTGTTCCTTTTTCTTTATTAATAGGAGGTTGAGAGATGATTCTATGTTCATTTTGTTTTCATTTTGTTCACTTTCTAAATAAATTAGATTATTATTTTTTCATTTTGTTCACTTTTTGGATTATTTTAACTGGTGTTAAGTTTTTGTTTGTTAGCGATTTATGTGTTTAAAGTGAAAAAATGAAGAAAGTGAACTCCTATATATCTATCTTCTCATATTTACCGTGTGATATTCGTTTAAATAATTTTTTGTCTTTTAGTATTTTTTTAAACTGTCTATCACTGATTCTTGGTTTACCTTGAATTAGTTTGCAAGCGATTTTTATTCCTTCACCTGTTGAAAATTTATTAGGTAATTCCTCGAATATTGTTCTTTGTAATTCAGTTAATCCTTCAAGGTATCCTTCGTTGGATATTATACGTCTTACTTTCATTGCGTTATGATGAAAGTAATTATAGAGTTCAATGCCTCCTTTTATTGCAAAAAGCTCTATTTGATCCTTAGACTTATTATCTGTAATATGATGTAACAATTGTATTATTAAAGAAAATCTAATAACGTATTGTTGTAATTTGATATCAATACTGCGTTCAAAATCAAAAAGGTGGTTTTCGGGTCTATTGTTTTGCCAATTAAAAAGGTGTTGTTTAGCTTTTTTTTCAATTGGAATTGAGATTGATGATTCTATCGAATCGCATAACTCAATAAGGTTAGAAATAATATTATAATAGTTCTCAAGCTTTTGAGGAACAACATTGTCTATATTCCACTTGAGTGTCTTCTGATTTTCAGGGTAAACAAATAAGAGCCTGTCTAAAAATCCATTTGTAGTCCTGCCATCTTTTCCAAAAGATTTTAAAACTGATATTTGAGCACTGCCAATAACTCCAATAAAAGGATCTTCAACTCTGAGGCTCTTACCAGACGCTCTATCGGAAGAAATTGTAGTTCCTGACCATAAACTTAAATAGAATTCAGCTTCACCTGAATTATTATACCGGTTAAAACCTCTTAACCAACCTAATAACTCATCAACATATATTGTAAGTCCTTTTTTATTATTTGTATGATGAAGTATTAATGCTTCAGGAGTATAATCAGTAATTAAATACTTGCTTAGTTTTGGTTTTATTTTATTTTCATTAGTTGATTCTTCGTGTTTTTTTAGAAGTTTTTCATATTCTTCATATAAGTGGTTTTCTTTTATGTGGATTGGTTTGAAACAGAAATTTAAAGCATGACTTTTACCATCACCTGGTCTTCCAACGATAACAGTAAAAAGGTTACATTTTTCAATCCACCCTTCTTTGACTTTGACTTTTATTTTATTACCAATAGCAGATGCAGCAGTATTTAAAATACCAGCGCATATATAATCAAGAGCGAATTGAAATTTGTTATTAGTTTCATAAACTACCTCTTGAAGTATTTTGGGTAAAACATTTGTAGGGAATAGATTAATATTTGTACCAACAAACTTTTGGTAATCAAGTTCCAAGTCGATATTTTCGACAATACGAAGTTTTGGTTCACTCATTTTTTATGGTGGATGTTTTACCGTATATTTGTCTTATACGGTAGTTAATACTGTTTTAGAAAATATTTAAAGCGTAATGGATGAGAGCCATTACGCTTTTCTTTTGTATTTGAAGTTTTTCAATGTTTGGTCTTCATTGAAAATCTGGTAGTGATGTATAAGTTTTTTACGAGGGCCGAATTCTTGAGCTTCTATAAAACCAGAAGTAACGTAGTTTCGAATACTTTGATAGTCCACGTGTAGTAAATCTGCAACTTGATGATAGGTGTAGTATTTGTTCGTGTAGTCTTCTTTAGGAGCATTTTTAATATCTAGAACAATTTTCTTTAGTTCAGACAGTTGATTAAAAATATGCCCAAAGGGATCGTTGAAGTTTTTCATGATAAAAATTTTATTGACTAATACTGTAAATAAATACAATAAAGACTTTTACCTGTTTTACCTCTTTTACTTACTGCGTTTTCTTTTATAAAATTTCAATAATTCCTTATAAAAATTAGATTCTTTTAAATCATTAATTTTTAAATCTATAATGTATTGTTTCTTGAAATACCCCCAGTTTTGTTTTGAAATAGTAGAGTTAATATTTTTCAAATAAAGATTATTAATTTTCTCATAATAAGAACTATCTAATTTGTCTATATAGGATTTGCTTTTTAATACTTCTTCAAACCAAAAAACGATTAAAATCATATATGCGTGTTTAGATTTTAATGAGTTGTTTAGGTTAATCTTGAAGGTTGTTAATTCGAAAGAGTTAGAAGTCTTGTCAAAAAACTCAAAGTTTGAAATGTTTTCCAAAAAATCATCATATTTATCTTTACTTACTACTAATTCTACTTGATTATTTTCTGTATAATTAGAAACTTTAGGTTTGATTGACTCAATTTTATTAGTTTTTTTTGATTTCAGATTAAAATCTGTATTGATTACTTTTTTAATCATCCAAATACAAAATATCATACTTAAAATGATAAGCGAAAGACATGTATAATTAAAAAAGTCGTTTTCATGATTTAAATCCAATAATTGTTTAAGAAACACAAAAGGAGCAATAAAAAAAGCAATAACAAATGTGAGTTTTATTCTATCAGAATTAGGGTTCCAGTTAAGATCTTCGTTTATTATATAATTGAGTAAATATGGTGCGTACTTTTTAGTAACAATATGCGTGAGTATTAATGTTAGTATTCCAATAATTGTAAAAAAAGAAAAATAATATGATGTCATAATTTTATGTGTTATTAGTGTTAATAATCATAAAAGTATTAACTTTGGTAAGGAACAGCAAATTAAAGTTTTGACAATAAGGAAGTTCGAGTTATCAACGGAATTATCAACTCAAAATAAAAACCCTCATAAACACTAGGTTTATAAGGGTTAATAGTGGAGACGCCGAGAATCGAACTCGGGTCCAAACAAGCAGCTCAAAGGCTTTCTACATACTTAGTTTTTGTTTAATTTTCGATTAAGACCTGACCAAAAACTGCCCAATCTTAACTTATCTTCTTTAGTTTCGAAAACCTATCGAAGCACTAAGTTTTCTATGTTTACTTTTACGATGCCCATAAATGAAACGCCGTAAACCAAGGCTTTTCGTGGACATTTAGCTTGCGCACCTAGTGCGCCGAGGCTCTATCTTACTATAAATTCAGATTAAGCAGCTAAAGCGTAGTTATCTTCGCCGTTTAAATGTTTGAAATAAGTTTAACGAGTTATCATTTCACTCCTCGGTATGCTTACATTTTCACTCGTCTTGCTGTCAAAACCAGTCGTCCCCAATATGTCAAAGATATGTCAAAAACCATTCCTTTCTATATAAAATAACAGAATGTCAGGTTTTATGATTTAATTTGTATTTATAAAATACAGATGGGTGGCAAATATAAAAAAATACTATTTGTACAATCACTTTAAAACAAGTATTTTCGCCACTATTGTTATATATATAACATTATACGTAAAGTTGTTTAATTTTAATACAAGTAAAGAATGAAATTCGGAATTATAAAAGAGCGTAAAAATCCACCTGATAGAAGAGTCGTATTTTCTCCAGAAAAACTGCAAGAGTTTAAACAACAGTTTCCTCAAGCAGAAATAGTGGTAGAAAGTTCTGATATCCGAGTTTTTTCTGATGAAGCCTATAAAAATACTGGGTTCGAAGTAACCAATGATGTTTCTGATTGCGATGTGTTATTAGGAGTAAAAGAAGTTCCTGTAGACAATTTAATACCAAATAAAAAATACTTTTTCTTTAGTCATACTATAAAAAAGCAACCATACAATCGTAAGTTGTTAAAAGCTATGTTAGAAAAAAATATTGAAATGTTTGATCATGAAACCATTGTTCAAGAAAACGGAGCACGATTAATTGGTTTTGGTCGTTATGCTGGTTTAGTAGGTGCATACAATGGTTTCAGGTCTTTGGGTTTACGTGAAGGTTTATTCAATTTACCTAAAGTAGAAACCTTAGCCGATTTAGATGCGGTAAAAGCTGAATTAGATAAAATTAGTTTACCTAACATAAAAATATTGCTAACAGGAACAGGAAAAGTAGCCAAGGGAGCTCAAGAAATATTAGACCATCTAAAAATTAAACAAGTAAGTGATGCTTTGTATTTAACAAGTGAGTTTACTGAGCCAGTATATTGTATAGCTGATGTAATGGAATATGCAAAACGTAAAGATGGTAAAGTAGGAGATAAGTTTGAGTTTTATAAAGATCCAACTGGTTACGAAAGTAATTTTATGGCGTATGCTAAACAAACTGATTTTTTTATAGCGGGACATTTTTATGGAGACGGAGCACCGTATTTATTTACACGTGAAGATGCTAAACATCCTGAGTTTAGAATAAAGTATGTAGCTGATATTTCATGTGATATTGACGGACCTGTGGCATCAACATTAAGAGCTTCTACAATAGCTGATCCTATTTATGGTTACAATCCAGAAACGGAATCAGAAATTGATTATAAAGATGAAAAAGCCATCACGGTAATGGCTGTAGATAATTTACCTTGTGAATTACCAAAAGATGCTAGTGAAGGTTTTGGAGAAATGTTTTTAGAGCATGTAATTCCTGCATTTTATAACAATGATAAAGATGGAATTTTAGCTCGATCAAAAATGACAACTAATACTGGTAAATTAACCGAACGTTATGCATATTTGCAGGATTACGTGGACGGAAAAGAATAACACAATTTAACTCCCGCTTCGGCGGGATTTTTTATTTATATATGATACCAGACAAGCAATTTTTAATTGATACAGCAAACATGAGAATGCCTTTTGGTAAATATAAAGGAACGTATTTAATTGAAATTCCTGAATATTATATTGTTTGGTATAAAAATAAAGGTTTTCCTAAAGGTAAATTAGGTACAATGCTAGAGTTGGTTTATGAATTGAAGTTAAACGGACTAGAAGATATTTTGAGGAAAATTCGCCGAGTTTCTTAAATTTGGTAAATGAAACCAGCTGAAGAATATATACTCAAACAACCAGAACCATTCAAGTCTATTTTACTGCACCTGCAAGTATTGATAGAAAGTAATTTTCAGGATTTAGAACTAAAGTATAAGTGGAAAATACCAGTATATTATATTAACGGGAAACAGCTGTGCTATATGAATGCATCTCATAAAAAAGGATTTGTTGACGTTGGGTTTTGGGCAAAAGGTGTTTTAGAAGCTTTTGATGCTTTTTTAGTTTCGGAAGGAAGAGCAGTGGTAAAATCACTCCGTTATTCATCAATAGAAGAAATTAACGAAGAAATACTACTACAAGTTATAGATGAAGTAGCAAAACACAATCATAAAGGTTTTTGGAGGAAATAATTACTGAATCAAAAATTCAAGCATAACCTCTTTATCTATAATTAAAAATAGCCGTTTGCTATTTTCAAGAGGAGAGGTTGTAATTGTAGCAATATTATTTTTGATAGATTTGCTGTGTGGTTTTACTGCATATCGGTATCCACTATATCCAAAGGAAACTGATTGATTAGGACGTAGATTTTTTATTTTTAATTCAATAATAGAATCTTTTTCTAACAGCCCTTTAGAAGGAGTTATTAATTCTAAATCTGATTTTAAAAAGGCAGCATCATAAATTGGTTGGTTATAAAAATCTTTTTTATCCATTCTACCAACTCTTAATTGCCAAAGTTTCTTTTCAGGAAAATGTGTTTTAAAGTATTTTTCTTTTGGAAAATTGAAGTAGTAAGCATTAAATGAAGGTTGCCATCTGTTATTATTCACAACACCAGCTGCCCATGTAGCATCAATATAAATCCATTTATCATTCAGCTTAACAGCGTTCCAAGCATGATTTGAGTTGGTTTTAGGATTAGCTATATCGTTTGAGGAATTTCTGATATATCCTTTTATAACTTCATTCTCAATCTGAAGTATTGAGCAAATTTTCGCAAAAGTTTGTGCATATCCCTCACAAATAGCTTTCTTGGTTATAAGTGTTTCGTTAACAATATTATCTTTTATGGCCTGTAGCTTTTCTAACCTTTCTTGCTCGTTCCTGTATCTAAAAGAAATTCTTTTTTGCTTTGGATTGTAATACCCGTCTAAATCATATCTAATATTATGAGCTAGCCAATAAAAAGCAGCTTGTACTTGCTGTTCTTCAGTTTTAAAGTCGCTTGCTATCTGTTGAGCTAAATTTCCTACTTTATTAAATTTAGGGTAACCATTAACTTTTTTTTCAACTAAAGAAAAGTTTTGAGCGCTAGCAATGGTAGTAATAAGAAGAAATAATATAAAAAGAAATTGTTTCATATTTAAACTAAAAAACTTTGTAAAGCAAAAATTGTGCCCATAAATTTATAGTGATTTAATGTAAGAAATTAAATTGGCTATATTTAGGGTTTTAAATAAATAAAGAATGAAAAAAGTTTTATATCCATTAGCACTTGTAAGTGTATCAGTTTTACTGTCGTGTAAGCAAACTAAAAATACTAGTAGCGAGGTTGCTATGAATACTGTTGAGGTAACTCAGAAAAAACAAAATAAAGAAGAGTTAATTGATTCTATTTTAGTAAGAAAACACTTATATACACTTGCTTCAGATGAAATGGAAGGTAGAAAACCAGGAACTGAGGGAATGGAAAAAGCAACTCAGTATATAGAAAATGAATACAAAAGAATTGGTTTAAAAACTTTTGATACATTAACTACATATCGTCAAAATTTTGAATACAAGGGTATTAAAATGAGCAATATTATAGGCTTGTTAGAAGGAAAGTCTAAAAAAGATGAGTTTGTTATTGTATCTGCACATCACGATCATTTAGGGGTAAAGAAAGACGGAGAAGGGGATAGAATTTTTAATGGTGCGAATGATGATGCTTCTGGTGTTACCGGTGTATTATCATTAGCTGAATATTATGCTAAAAAAGGAAATAATGAACGTAGTATTTTGTTTGTATGTTTTACAGCTGAAGAAATGGGATTAGTAGGTTCTGAATACTTTGGAAAAGGAATTGATGCTAGTAAATTTGTAGCTGGAATTAATTTAGAGTTAATAGGAAAACAACCAAAAACAGGACCTAAAACAGCATGGTTAACAGGTTTTGATAAATCGGATTTTGGTAAAATAATTCAGAAGAACTTAGAAGGATCAGGATACAAGTTATTTCCAGATCCATATCCGAAATTTCAATTGTTCTTACGATCAGATAATGCTTCTTTAGCACGTTTAGGTGTACCGTCTCATACATTTTCAACCACTCCAATTGATATTGATGCTGATTATCATAAAGTAACAGACGAGGCTGAAACGTTAAATATGACTGTTTTAACAGAAACTGTTAAAGCAGTTGCTAGAGGAACTCAAAGCATTATTGAAGGAAAAGATACACCTACTAGAGTTAATATGGAGTAAACATATTGAAAACTTAAAGTAAAAAAGGAGCCATGAGCTCCTTTTTTATTGGGATCAGGTATTGTGTTTTTAGTAAAATATTAATTTTGTGTTAGTTAAATTAATTAAAGTGTTAAAATTGTATTAAAATTTTACTATATTCGAAAAGTTTTAATTTAAACCCCTTCGAAAATGAAAAAAATACTTTTAAGCTTAACGGTTGTTTTAACTATGATTTCATGTTCTAATAATGATGAAACATTAGAAACAGAAAAAGAACAAGATATACTTACCAAAAAAGAAATTAACGCAATAATAAATACTTCTTTACAAGAAACAGGAGATTTTAACTGGATGTCGCAAGATGCACATATAATTTGGAGTGCAGTAAGTCATGGAGAAAATATTTTAACAATAGGCTATGGTAATTCCAAAAATAATTTTGCAAAAAATACAGAAACAGAAAATATTAAAGAAGCTTTAATAGCTTTAGTAAAAAATAATGAACCAACTTCGGCAAAAGGAAGTTCGGAATTATATGTAGATGAGAATATCAATTACCTTGACATAAAGGTAACGAGTAGAGAAACTATTAGTATTTTATTAAAAGATAGCAGAGTACGTTATATTGAGCCAGCAGCGTATAATTTTTTAGAGGCAACTGCTCAGGCTAAATCAGATTCATCAGGTTCTTCAGGGTGTGGTTATGGCACTGCAACTTTAAATATGGGTGATTATCGTACGGTATCACCTGGAGCTAGATTACCTTGGTCTTTTGATGCACATAATATTTCACAAGCTTGGAATTATAGCACTGGATCGGGAGTAACGGTGGCAATTGTAGATTCAGGTTTATCACCAGAGCAAAAATGGATGAATCAATACTTTAATGATGGATATTCATCAGGAAGAACAGTTCAGAAATATGGAACGTTTGTAGATTCTTGGTGGGCTTGGTCTAATAATTATGATGGAGTGAATGATAAATGTGGTCATGGAACTAAAATGGCAGCAGTAGCCACAGCTCCAAGAAATAATGATAATTTACCTGTAGGTGTTGCTTATAACGCAAACCTAGTAACATATAGAGCTGTTGAAAATGTAGTAATAGATGATTATCATGAAAAAAGAGGAGTTGTAGAAGCGTTAACAGCTTTAGCAAATAGAAATGATGTAAAAGTAATTTCTATGTCAATTGGCTATCCGTTTAGTATTGGAAATGTGTCGGATGCAGTTAAGTATGCACATAGCAAAGGAAAGATGATTTTAGCAGCTGGAGGAACTTCTACTTCATTTACTACTTGGTATGGAGTAATTTTTCCAGCAAGTATGTCTGAAACTGTTGCAGTAACAGGTGTTAAAGAAGGACAGTATAGCAAGTGTGATGTATGTCATACAGGATCACAAATTGATTTTACGGTACAAATGCAACGTACTAACGGAACGGATAATAAAATTCCGGTATTAAGTTATTATGATGGGCAAGCAAATTATGTTGGAGGTTCATCTGTAGCAACTGCTACCACAGCAGGTATTGCTGCATTGGTATGGGCTAAAAATCCTTCTTGGTCAAGAGAACAAGTTTTACAAAAAATGAAAGAATCCGCTGATTTTTATCCGAACAAACATTCAGAGTTTGGATATGGAAATATTGATGCTTTAAAAGCGGTTCAATAAAAATCAACTAACTAACCTTAGAAAAAGTCTCGTTTACGCGAGGCTTTTTGTATTTTTATAAGGTATAGTTTTTGATTAAATACACTGTAAAGAATTTATATATGAAGTATTACAAATATTTTTTTCTGCTAGTTATTATTGGGTGCTCCTCTTCTAAAGTAGTATATGACTACGATAGTCAAACAGATTTTAGGCAATACAAAACTTTTAATTTTTTTGAAGATGCTGGTAAAGGTTTAAATGAGTTGGATATAAAAAGGGTTACTTATGAAATAACGGCTGCTTTAAAAGCTAAAGGAATGCAATTGACTGAAAACCCAGATATGTATATCAATATTTTATCTGAAGAACGAGAATCAGTTAATAGAAATACAATAGGTGTCGGACTAGGAAGTGGGGGAAGAAATGTTGGGTTTGGAATTTCAGGAGGTATCCCTATTGAGAGTAGAAAAATAAATCAGCAATTAACAATTGATTTTGTTGAGAGTAAAGATAACCAGTTAATATGGCAAGGAATTGTTACTAGCGAATTAAGAGAAAAAGCGACTCCAGAACAAAAGAAATTACATTTTCAAAAAGTAGTTGGTAAAGTGCTTAATAACTATCCGCCAAAATAAGATAGTTAAAAAAGCCTCTAATTAACTTAGAGGCTTTTCAAATTACACAACAAACACACTATGTATACTAATCTAAATGTAGATTTCTAGATATCTTCTGCCAATCAACCAGTTTAAAATTTTGATGTAAACTGTCTTTACCTTGGGTATTAGCACCATCTTGCGCAATAAAGAATCCTTTAGGGTATTTTGCGCCAAAATTAACAGAAGTTACATCAATTCCGTCCGTATCGTAGGTACCGTCAATAGCACCATCTTTTAATGAAAAGCTTCCTAGGTATTGATTGCTAATTCTATCAAAAACAGCATAACTGTTATTTCCTTGTGATGATAAAATAATATACCCTTTTCCGTTTCCAGCATCGTATAAGGTAACGCCTTCAAAATCATCTTTCATATTCAAGTCTTTGGTGCTGATAACCTTTACACGATTGTTTTCAGCATTGGGTTCAGCATCATATTTCCATAAGGCTTTATCTTCTTCACCAATATATACTTTGGCGTGTACATCATCGGCAACAATACCTTCTCCTTGACTTCCTAATGAAAATTCACGAACTAACTTAGCATCAATTTTAGTATTGTTTTTAAACAATTCCCATTGCTCAACACCGCCTTTTTTACCAACCATAAAAACATAAAATTTGTTAGTTTTAGGGCTTTTATACATTCCTAAACCGTATACTTCTTTTAAGTTAGAAGTTATTTTTCGTGCAGCAGCATCTTCTAATTCACCTGTAGGTTTTACAATCAATATAGAAATAGTATTGTGTGTTCTATTACTAGCAGTAACAACCGAAACTTCTTTTCCGTTTAATGAAAATCCGTCACGAATATCAACATTGTTTACACGTCCTATTTTATAAGAATACAAACGTTTTCCATCTAAATTATAAACCTCTAAACCTTCTTTTTTGTTTGTACCAATTATGGTTGATTTTGTTACATCAGCAGGGTTTACCCACACACACGGATCATCAGCAGCGTCGTCAAAAGAAGTAACGGGTTCTGTTTCAGCATCAGCAGTTAAAGCTACCACTGGTTTAACTTGTGGGTTTTGATGTACTATTTTTTCAACCTTACAAGCACTTAAAACAAGGCAAGTAAGTGTTATTTTATATAAATTATTCATTCTTAAAAATTGTATTTTAAACCAGCATTCCAGTTGTAGTTATAAAACTCGGCTTGCATTGTTTGATGTTTTGTACCTTGGTAAAAACGTAATTCCTGATTGGTTAAGTTTTTTGCTTCAGCAAAGATTTGTAAGTTTTTGGTAATACGGTAAGAAGCATTTAGGTCTACAAACAATTGTTCGTCATAAAATACATCAGTAAAGGTATCGTCTCCGTATTCAAAAATATAATCATCAGCAAAGTTTAAAGAGGCTCTAATAGATAGTTTAGAACTTTCATAGGCTAACGATCCGTTAAACATGTTCTTAACAGCACCAGCTAAAGGTAATCCATCTTCTCTATCAGCAATACCATCTGTTTTAGAATCTGTATAGGTATAGTTACCATACACTGTTAAGTTTCTTAAGAAACCTGGTAAGAAGTTTAATTTACGTTGTAAAGCAACTTCAAAACCATAAATTTCGGCAGTACCTCCGTTAAAAGGTCGTGTAACATCATAAGTTTCTGTAACACCTCCAATGGTAATTGGTTCTTCAGTAACTGAATTGTAAATAAATTTATCTAAATCTTTATAAAAAACTCCAGCTGATATAATTCCGACATTGCTAAAGTAGTGTTCAAACATTAAGTCAAAGTTCATCGCTTCAGTAGGATCTAAATTAGGGTTTCCATACTCAGCTTCAATATCATCACTATTAATGTTTCTATAAGGTACTAAATCGTAATAGTTAGGTCTAGCAATTGTGTTTGTCCAAGCAGCTCTAACAATAGTATTTTTATCAATATTGTATTTTGCTTGTAAGTTTGGTAACCAGTTTGTGTAGTTTCGAGTTCCTGATGTTTTAGTTACGTCGCTTAAATCTTCAGCAGTTTCAACATCAATAGCAAAACCATTATAGTTAGTTGTTGTTTTTTCAACTCTTACACCTGCAATAAAAGAAAAGTTATTATTGATGTTTTGTTGCAACATTCCGTAAAAGGCATAAATATTTTCGTTAGCATTGTAGTTTTCTGGAACAAATTCATCTAGTACAAGTTCACCTCCTGTTAAGTTTAAACTTCCTAAAAATTCTTTTGAAACAAATAGCCCTGATTTATAATCATCGCCGGCTAAATAACCATTAATGGTATAGTCTTTAGTAGTAGTGGTATTCATGGTTGGAAATTGATTTTCTAAATCATATTCATAAAAACTATTGTCTCTTACTTTTTCTTTGTATTTGTGCTTAAATCCAAATTTTAAAGAGTTTTTATAAGCTCCAGTAGCATTGATAGGAGCCAAAACATCAAAATTAGAACTGATTTTACGTTCTTGTGTAAATCCTTGTTGTTGTGTTACTTCTTTATATTCAAAAGTTGAAGGATCGTTAAAGTCATTGTTTGTTGGTCGTAATACAGGGAAGTTTGTTCTCGAAAAGTCTTGCATAACTTCAATATCATCATTCTCAAAACTTATGTAACGTTCGTCTGGACGCTCTTCTTTTGCTTTGGCAGTTCCTGTTTTCCAGTTCAACTTAATGTTCCCAAAAATAATATGTTCTCCACCTACAGATATATTGTAAGTACTTTGACGCTCTAAACGCGTGTTGTCGTTTGTATTGTTGTTGATACCACCTTTAGTTTGACGACGTACTTCAGCTTTTGATAATCCAGTAGCATCAGGTTCATCTATTTTTCTAAAACGCACTCTGTAACGATTTTCATAATCGTTTCGTTGATTGTACATAGACTTGAAGAAAATTGTATTGTTGTTGTCTGGTGTCCAGTCTAAGTTAGCAGAAATGCTCATTCTATTTCTTTTTACGTCGTAGCGTCTAATATCGTGTTCACCAATGTAGACTTTACCATTTTCTTTTTCCCATTCAAACTCAACATTATCTGAACCATAATCGTTAGAGTTATAAGAAGCATTGATAACATATCCTAGTTTGTCTTTAAAAGTTCTGTTGGCAACTAATGCAGAAACATTATAGTTAGGCGTGTTTCTTACAGGGTTTTGTCCGTAAGAACTAGCAACAAAAGCTCTAAAAGTAGTAGGAGCAGAGCGTGTAACTAAATTAACAGAGCCACCAATAGCGTCTCCTTCCATATCTGGAGTTACTGCTTTGTTAACTTCAATAGTTTGAATCATGTCAGAAGGAATTAAATCCATTTGAACTCTACGGTTATCTCCTTCAGCAGAAGGAATTCTGTCACCATTTAAAGTTACCGAGTTTAATTGAGGTGCTAATCCACGAATAACAATATCTCTAGCTTCTCCTTGATCATTTTGCATAGAAATACCAGGAACACGCTTTAAGGCATCACCAATATTTGCGTCTGGAAACTTTCCTACTTGATCTGCAGAAATAATATTAGTTATATTCTCTTTATTTTTTTGTTGGTTAAGGGCTTTGGCTTGTCCTTTACCAATACTTCCTTTAATAACAACTTCATCCAATCTATCTATTTTAGGCGTTAGAGAAAAATTCTTAGATTGAATACTGTTTGTAAGTGTAATAGTTTCTGTTAGAGTTTGATAACCTAGGAAAGATATTTGAACTTCATAATTCCCTATTGGTAGATTTAAAAGTTCGTAGTTTCCATTAAAGTCTGTAGAAAATCCAACTTGTAAAGAAGGAATGCTAATCGTAGCTCCGGGTAAAGGTTGATTTGTTTCGTCTAAAACTCTTCCTTTTAATCCAGATTTACTTTGTGAGTATCCTAAAATACTAACAAAGCATAAAGTAATTAAAATTAATTTTTTCATTTTGAAATCTTTAGTGAATTATCCACGGCGAAATTATTTATGATAACTAGCAACCAGATTTCAAATTTGTTAGTAAAAAATTATTAAAATGTATTTATAGAGTTGATTATATGTTAATTGGTTAAGGTTTTAATGATGTTTTGGTGTTTTTGAATTAAAGTAAAAATTACTTTATAAAAACATTTAACGTTTAAATTATAAGGGCATAAAAAGAAAAACCTCCAAGTTAACTTGGAGGTTTTTTATAAATTTTATTACTGTCTTTTTAGAATTGGTAACGGATACCTAACGCAATATCAAAATCTAAATCATCTCTAAAGTCTCCAAAACCAAATTCAGGTCTTACATCTAGAGAAAGCATTAAAGGGATATCAAAACTATATTCAATACCAACATCACCAGCAGCAAAAATAAATGTTTCACTATCATCACCATTAGATAGAGGGTTATCAAAACTATAAGACCCAAGACCACCACCAACACCAGCATACCAGTTGAATCTACCGTCTAATTGCCAAACCCATTGGTATAATCCTGCTAGTTTAAAACCATCATAACCATTACCACTTCTTAAACCTAAATCAAGTTCTAAACGGTTGTTATCGCTTAATCTACGTTGGTAAGAAATTTCAGCACCAAAACCATCTCCATCTCCTAAACGAAGACCAATAGCGTTATCAGAAATTTCTTGGGCATTAGCTGTAAAAAACGAAAGGGTTAAAAATCCGATAAATAAAAAGATTTTTTTCATAATTTTTAATTTAATGTTATGTGTTGCTAAGATAGTTATTTTATTTAATTAGTAATCTTTCTCCTTTAGAATGACTAGCAAACTCAGGGGCATACATACTTTGTATTGTAGTAACCCCATTGCTGAAATTTCCTGCATTATTTACACGAACATCATATTCAAATACATAGATTCCTTTAGGTAAACGTTCAAAAAAGAAATTTGTTGCCGCATCTTTTGTACTTTCATAATACCCTAAACCATCCTGCCATTTGTATTGTGATAATACGTTAATTGGTTCAACACCACTTGCTCGCATATCTTTCATATGAACAAACTCCATATTTCTATCTGAACGAAGTTCTATTCTAACGGTAACTATATCTCCAACTTTTAAGCGTGTGTCTTTGGTGATTTCTTGTAGTTTTTTTCCTGTGTCTGTGTTAATTTTTTTGAACAATTTTTTGTTCAAATTTAACGGATTTTTAACGGAGGTGATTTTATCTAAATCTTCAAAATATTGCCAATATAGTCCGCCCCAAGCGATACCTTTTCCTTTTTTAGAGACACTTATGGTACTCATATTAGGAGTAATTTCAGAACCATTCCATGAAGTTTTAAAATAACCTGTGCCTGCCTCAATTTTAGTGTTTTCTAATTTAGATGGATTAATAATTAGGTTTCCAATTTTTACATCTACCATATCGGTTATCGAAATCCAATCGCTTCCTTGTAATAATAAAGCATATACAGCTTCGGTTGTAGCTTTGGTAGTTTTCCATCGATTGGTTTGTTTATTTTTTAGTAACCAAATTTTAAGATTGTCAACTGTTTCGGTATTATTTTCAATTTCAGCAAAAACTTCAATTAATAATGATTGTGTTTCTATTGGAGCTTGATACCAGTGCCAACTAGGTTGATTTTCTTTCCAGTACATACCCAGTTCTTCAGAGGTAATACTATTTTCTTTTAAAGAGGCAATAATTTTGTTAGCTATGGAAGTGTTTCCATTTCTAAATTGTAATAAAGCTATTTGTCCTTTTCCATATAAATTAAAATCTTTCCAATATTTGGACGCTTGATTTTTGTAGTATTCAATAGCTGTTTTAGTAGTGCTATTGATATCAATATTCTTATAAAAAGAACGCATGTATAAATACTGAATGATAAAATAGTTTAAATGATTCTCTTGTAAGAATTCTTCGTACTTCTTTTGTCCTTTTTTAGTCTTGATACGTTCAGCATTTTCTAGAAGCTTTTTGTAAACTTCTTCAATTTCAGCATCTAAAAAGCTGACTGATTTTTGGACAATAGCAGTAGTTGATTTATCAAAATTGGTTACACCTAATTTTTGTAAATGCCCAAAACCAGTAGCAATATGATTTGTGATATAAGCATTTGGGTAATCGCTACCTTTAAACCAAGGAAATCCGCCATTGTTTAACTGCATTTGAGATAGTTTGTTAATAGCGTTTTGTTGTTCGTTTTTCATTTTGTTTAAATCGAATAACAAAGCAATACGCTTCTTTTGCTCGGTTTCAGATTGAGCATCACGTAACCAAGGAGTTTCCTGAATAATTAACGATTTTAACTCTTGATTTTTTTCCAAGTTGCTCAACAAAGCATCTGAAGATTTCCAAGCATTAAATACTTCTTGAATTCTTGGATTTGAATTTGCGATATGACTAGCCAAAGTATTTGAATAATAGCGTGCAAAGGTTTGTTCACTACACTCGTACGGATATTCCATTAAATATGGTAAAGCCTGTACAGCATACCATGCAGGATTAGAGGTGACTTCTAAAGTAAGTTTGTGATTTTTTAAAGAGTTAGAAGTATTATTTTTTAATTTATCCAAAGTGAATGTTTTGGTTTGATTGCTGCGTACCCATATTGGTAGTGTTTCGGTAACTAACATTCGGTTTGATAAGACAGGTAGCACATTTTTTTCTCCATCAGAAAAATCTCCTGCTTTGGCAACTACTTTATATTGAATAGCTTGGTAGGTGTCAGGAATAGACAAGTTCCAAGAAACTTGTGTGTTTCCATTTACATCAACACTAAAAGATTGATTTTTCGCAGAATTGTCTAATAGGTTAATTTCTTTTCCCGTAACCGCATCGGTTAGTACAAGTTGTGCGTTACCTTGTAAGTTTTTATCAGAGATGTTAGCTATTTTGGTATTTAATGTAATTTGATCTCCTTCTCTTAAAAATCTTGGAGCGTTAGGGATTACCATCAACTCTTTTTGAGTTACAGTAGTTAATGTCTTGGTAGTCGACTGTAATTCTTTTGTATGTGCTAGTAACTGCAATTTCCAGCGTGTTAAAGCTTCTGGAGTGGTAAAACTAAACGTAATATTACCTTCTTTATCAGTTTGTAAATGTGGATAGAAAAAAGCTGTTTCTTGAAGGTTTTTACGAGCTTTTACTTTTGCTAATTCATTGTCTAACTTTGATTGACCAGCTTTTGTAACAATAACAATAGCGCCAAATTTGGCTTTTTCACCATATAGAGCGATAGCTTCGTTAGCTTTTAAAACAGTTGAAGAAATAATATCGTTACTAGCTATATTAAATGAATCAACAATTTTTCCGTCTACGATATAGATAGGAGTTTTTTTACCAGTTGTAGAAGCATTTCCTCGAATTCTAACGACACTATCAGCTTCTTGGCTTTCTACAATTTCAACACCTGCTACTTTACCTTTTAGAGCAGTATAAGGCTGATCGTTTGTTGTTCCGTAAGCGACAGTGACTACTTCTTCTAATAAATTATCTGATGTAAGAATTACTTCTGAAGCTTCATTTAATTGTCGTTCTTCAGTTTTCATTCCAACAAAACTAAAAACAAGAACATCACCTTTTTTAACCTTAATTGAATATTTCCCATCAAAATCAGTTTCGGTTCCGAAGCCAGTTCCTTTAATTAATACAGTAACTCCAGGTAATGGACCTGACTCGTCTTGAACCACCCCTGTAATAATTCTGTCATAATTACTTCTTGTAGTTTTTTGAGCTCTAGCAAGCTGTTGTGTAAATCGTTTTTGAACCCAACGATGATTGTTAAAACTAAATCCAAACCAATTGTATTGGTCATATTGCTGAGTTGGATAATAAGATTTAGGATAGCGTCTATTAAAAACTCTGAAATGTTCGTTACCAAAACTTTGATATGCATTAGCATTGTTTCCATAAGAGTAATAGGTTGGAGTTACGATGGGGTTGAATTCCCAATGATGTGGTTTAAATTCATCTAAAGAAGCATCGTACATACTCGCCAATACTTCAGCGGTTACTTTGTTGTTTTTATCATTTTTAATGGTAAAACTCCAAGTTTCTTCTGCTCCGGGTTGTAGTTTATCTCTAAATGTATTGGTTTCTATACTAATAGTTTCTTGCTCATTCGGTACCGAAATAGGAATAGTTCCACTTACAAAGCTGTTATAGTTTACAAAGTAGTATTTAATAGCAAATCCGCCTATATCTTCTTTCGTAATAGGAATTTTGATAGTTTTTAGGTTATTACTTACATGAACAAGTTTGGTTTTTATAATTTCCTGACTTTTTTCTATTTGAACTATTATAGTTACATCTTTTGAAGCAGAACCAATTTGTAATTCGATTTTATCGTTTGGGTTGTAAACTGTTTTATTAGTGTTGTAAACAAATAACTGACTATCTGCTATACTTCTTTCATCTTTAGAAGTTAATGTGAAACGAGTTTTGTCAGTAACTTTTTGCCCGAATTCATCTTTAGACTCTAATACAACTATATACTTTCCTGAATTCCAATTTTTATAGCTGGTAAGAGTAATTTCTTTCGATTCTTGAGTGTTGAAAGTTTGCTCAAAAACTAGCGTTCCTTTTCTCCAATTATCAGGGTTTTCTTCTTCTGAAGTGTAAGCATCATGAGGAAATAGTTTTCTGAATTCAGTTTCAGAGATATCTTGATAATCTGGAGTGTCCCATGGTCTTTCACGTAATGGATTTTTAGGTGCTTGAAGTTTATAAACTTTTATACTTCCTTCCGCAGGAACAAACTCTCCATTTAAATTTTTACTCGAGATTTTAATTTTGGAGCTCTTATCATCCTTATTGATAGTTGAAGGAATTTGTATACTGGCAAGTAGTGCATGATACCCAACTTTAACAATAGAGGTTGCTGAGCGAGTTTCTCCATTTACATCGGTAACATCAGCAGTGACTTCGTACTCAAAAACAGGTAAACTTTCTTTGTCAACACTTTCGTCAGGTAAAGCTTTGAATGTAATTTCAAAATTTCCTTGTGCATCAGTGGTTAACTCACCATGTGTAATCTCTTGAGCTTCTGAAATAAACTGAGGTTTACGCCAATACCACCAAATAGGATATTGCACTTTACGATGTACTCGATATACCACTTTAGCATCTGTAATATTTGAACCAGCAAAAGCTTTGGCAAATCCATTTACAGTTATACTGTCGTTTACTTTGTAGGTTTTGGTGATGGGTTTAAATTCGGTTTCAAATTTTGGTCGTTTGTATTCTTCAACTGAAATACGAGTAATATAATCGTATTGGTCAAAGTCAAAATCAGCAGAATCATAAAAGGTACTTTCGTGTTTTTCACTTTCATCAATATCAAACCAATACTCACCAGTTAATCCAGTATTAGGTAGTATAATTTCTCCAGAAGCAGCACCGTATTCGTTTAGTTTTAAATCTAAAGTTTTTACTTCTTCGCCATTAACACTATTCAGTGTTATTTGTACATATTCATTGGTGAAAGGTGTTGATTTTTCTCTTTTTTGTTGAATAAAAATAGTTTTGAAATATACTGTTTGACCTGGTCGGTAAATGCTTCTGTCGGTAAAAATGAAAGGTTTTATACGTATTTGTTCTTTGTTGTTGGCTAACTCTTGTTCATGATGTTTGTACAAGTAATAGTTGCCAAAAATAGCAGTATCGTCTTTTGTAGTAACTGTAATGTAAACATTACTGTAGTTCACTTCACTTTTAAATAAAGCAAAACCATTTTTATCAGTGGTTAATAGTTTATGAATTTTTTTTCCGTACCGAGATTGTTTGTTTTGAAGAAGTAATTGGGCATTTTTAATAGGTGTTCCAGTCATTCTATCAACAACTTGATATGTTCTTGTTCCTTTATTATTACTTTCAACAAGGACTAAGTTAGTTACTTGTAAATTAGCGGTAGCATATAAGGAGGTAGTATTGAAGGTAGTATTTTTATGAGCAACAATTAAATAATTTCCCTGATTAAGTTTAGGAACAACTACTTCGGTTGTATGTTGTAAGTAATCTTTTTCGTTTCGTAAATTACTATTCCAAGAAGCGGTTTTTGTAAGTTTTTTTATAAAGTTAATTCTATCTTCTTCTTTGTATATTTTTTGAAGTTCTTCTAATTGTTTTTGATTGATTTTATAAGCTGAAAAATAAAGGCTATCAATATTGTTGTAAGTAACTAATATTCTTGAAGGAGTATTTGTTGGAACAAATATTTCAGAAAGAAGATTTAATGATGTAGTTGTAATTTGTTGTTGTAGTGTTTTACACTTTTTAGCAGCTAAACTTTTAGGAAATTGCTGTATAACTTCATTACAAATGGCTAAAGCTTCTCTATTTTTAAAACGGAAGTCTTTATTTTTATCAGTTTTGTATAAGTTAACTTGTTGATTGTAAATTCGAGCAATTTCATAGTTATATAAGCTACCAATTTCTTTGTTATTATAATTAGTAACTGATGTAGTTAAGGTTTGTAAAAACAGTTCTTGTTTGTCACTAAAAGTTGCATGCTGATTAACAAAATGTAGTCGTTGAATGTCAACATCTACCAAAGCATCTAAATTGTTGTTTTTTAAATGAAAACTGATGAGTTTTTGATAGATTTTTAAAGCATTAAACTGTAGAGATAAATCGTCTTTAGAAGTAAGTTTTAAAGCTGGAAATTTTTTAACACTACTTATATATTGTGGATTATCTATTTTAAATTGATAAGTAGGTTTTGTAATGTTGGTTTCTGTAGTCTTATAGAAAGCTAAAGCATTATGAGCTAAAAAATCGAATAGGGTAGGACGATACTTCTTAGAATCTTTTTCAGCATGAATGATATCACCAAAGGTGTATATATCTGTTTTTTGAAGTTCACGTTCATTTTCTAGAGAATTTTGATAATGACAATGAATTTCAGCAAAAAGTGTATCTAAATCCCAAGTTCTAAAATCGTTTTCATCAACCTTATTTTGTGTTTGTGTTCGATTGTAAAATTTCCATCTATTTTCATTAAAATATTGCCAATACAAATTAGCTAGAATGTTTTCTAACACATTTTGTATAGGAAAACTACTTTTATCAATTTGTTTTTTGAATTGATTAATAATTTTCAACTGTGCATTTTCCTCTAGAGTCAATGAGTATTTACTTTTATAAAATAGCGATTTTATAATTTGAGGCGAG
The DNA here is from genome assembly GCF_000518405.1 of Tenacibaculum sp. 47A_GOM-205m. Lineage (NCBI taxonomy): Bacteria > Pseudomonadati > Bacteroidota > Flavobacteriia > Flavobacteriales > Flavobacteriaceae > Tenacibaculum > Tenacibaculum sp. 47A_GOM-205m. Next base: position 222,009 of record NZ_JADN01000003.1, read on the forward strand.
TTGTTGCTTTTTTCAGCTTTTTCATAAATGGTGTTTACCACTTTTAATGCTGATTTAGGTAAATTATCCAATTCGTACTTGTGAACTTTTTCCCACAAGTCTTTATAATTTTCTTGAGCGTTTACTAAGGTTGAAAATAAAATCATTAGCAAAATAGAAGTCAATTTTTTCATAACGTGATTATTCATTTATTCCTACAAAGCACCAAAAAATGACAATTTATCACAAGTTAAAGTTTGTAATAATAGCATTTGAGTGAGTGTATGTAACTTTTCAATGAGTTTCGATTTAAAGATACTTAAAATTCTTACTTGGTTTTGTATTTTTGGGTTTTTATACACTACAGATAACTTAATATATGAGAATTCATTTTATAGCCATTGGAGGTAGTGCAATGCATAATTTAGCTATTGCTTTACAACAAAAAGGATACCAAATAACAGGAAGTGATGATACGATTCATGATCCGTCAAAAACCCGTTTAGCAAACAAAGGGTTGTTGCCAGAAGAGTTTGGATGGTATCCAGAAAAAATCACTACCGACTTAGATGCTATAATTTTAGGAATGCACGCTAAAAAAGACAATCCAGAGCTGTTAAGAGCAGAAGAATTAGGGTTGAAAATTTATTCGTATCCAGAGTTTTTATATGAACAGTCTAAAGATAAAACACGTGTGGTTATAGGTGGTTCTCATGGGAAAACAACTATAACGTCTATGATTCTACATGTGTTGAATTATCATGATAGAGAAGTAGATTATATGGTAGGGGCACAGTTAGATGGTTTTGACACTATGGTACATTTAACTGAAGAAAACGAGTTTATTGTGTTGGAAGGAGATGAGTATTTGAGTTCACCTATAGATATGCGCCCGAAGTTCCATCTGTACAAACCAAATATTGCATTGTTGAGTGGTATTGCTTGGGATCATATCAATGTGTTTCCAACGTTTGAAAATTATGTAGAACAGTTTTCAATTTTTACAGATTCACTTACTAACGGAGGAATAATGGTGTATAATGAAGAAGATGCCATTTTAAAAGATGTAGTTGAAAGCTCAACGCACCCAATAAAAAAATATCCATACAAAACTCCTGATTATTTTATAGAAAATGGAATAACCTATTTAGAGACATCAGAAGGAGATTTACCATTGGAAATATTTGGAGAGCATAATTTACAGAATTTAGCAGGAGCAAAATGGATTTGTCAGCACATGGGAATTGATGAAGACGAGTTTTACGAAGCTATAGCTAGTTTTAAAGGAGCGAGTAAGCGATTAGAAAAGATTGCTGAAAATTTATCAGCTGTTGTGTTTAAAGATTTCGCACACTCGCCATCTAAGGTAGCAGCAACTACTGCAGCGGTTAAAAATCAATATTCAGATAGAACTTTGTTAGCATGTTTAGAGTTACATACATATTCTAGTTTAAATGCTGAATTTTTATCGGAATATAAAGGCGCTTTAGATAAGGCAGACAAAGCAGTTGTTTTTTACTCTCCACATGCAGTAAAAATTAAACAATTAGAAGAGGTTACAAAAGAGCAAATAGCGAAGGCTTTTGAACGAGATGATTTAATAATTTATACGAATCCACAAGAGTTTAAAGAGTTTTTATTCAGCCAAGACATAGATAATACAGCCTTGTTGTTAATGAGCTCTGGTAATTATGGTGGATTAGACTTTGAAGAGGTTAAGAGTTTGGTTTAAAACCTAGTTTTGTTTTTATCCAGTTTATATCTGTTATTTTAGAGATAACAAACAGAAAGTAAGACTTGTTAAATAAAGATTTAAATAAGATTTGAAGTCTTGTAATTGATTTTACATAGAATTTTAAAACCCTTTTTTCGGTTTTGTTATATCGATTAGGAGTTAAATTTTGGAAACAATCTACAACATATTGTTGGCTTTTTTTATCCGAAGTGTATTCAAGATTTTGAGGTTTTGATAAAAGGTTACAGTATAAATCTAAGCCAGCATTTAGCTCTTTAGAAAGATTGTTATCAAATACTTCAGTTTTTACTTTTAATTTATAACCTAATAAAAAAACATCGTAAGCTCCTCTGAGGTTAATGTTTTTTAAAAAGTAAGCATTATCATTAATCAATTTAGAAAACACGGTTAGCTTAATTTGGTTTTCATAAGAGAGAACTGTAATGTTATTAGTTGTAAGGAGAGAATTTTCTACAGTTTCATAATTAAAAAATGTAGCTTTTTCCTTTCGTAACATTTCTTTATGAATTTCTAAAGCAGCTATTTTATTTGGATGAGTAATTCTGGGTATATGTCTGTGGTCTTCAAAAAGCTCAGAAACTTTATTTGTGTAACCGTTTTTTTTTAGGATTCCAAAAGTGGTTTTAACATGTTTTTTATCTACCAAAAAATCAATATCACCCACCATACGTTCTGCAATATCTTCGTATAGATCTTCTAATAAATTACCTGTTCCTTTTAAAAAAACAGGAGTGATGTTGTTTGAGAGTAAAAGCTCGTTGATTTCTTTAGCTTCTTTTATGATTTGTTGATTACGTTCTCTGTTTAAATCGGTAATATGCTTCATATATTCAACTAAATCAACAGGTAGATAGTGTAATAAATCAGCTCGTTTTAAATTACAATACAAAGCTGGAAATACATATTGACCTGTACTTACTTTAACTACAGCATCCCAATTAATTAATCCCGATTTAATTGTTTCTTCTATTAATTCTTGATGAATTCTTTCATGTGTTATGGTTAAACACCTAGCAATAAATAACAATGTTTCTTTATAATTCATCAGCAAATATTTTTTTTACAGTTGAAATCATTTTTTCATTATTTGAATAAGTTAGCTGATAACAAGGCAATTTTTCAAACCAATCTAAAAATAGCTCAGCATTTTGAGGTAATGGAGATAACCAAGAATCAGGAATCAACTGCTCGAAAGCTGTAATGCTTGAAATTTTATTAATGATTAAGTCACTGTCTTTTTGATATTTAATGAAAATTAGAGCTTTACAAGGAAGATTTAGTGAATAATCATAATTGTTTGTAGGTAAGTAGCGAACAATTTTATTTAGCTTTTTAAAATGATATTCAGCAGATGTTTTTAATTCAGGATAGATTGGAAGTAGCGTTTCTAAACTATTCTTTTTAATAGATATGGCAGAAGGAAAGCTGTGTACATTTAAAGAATTATCAACAGGTACAAAATCATCAGCTAAACAAGTAAAGCCATTGGCTTGTAATAATGCTAAAGAAGTACTCTTTCCATTTCCAGAATCACCTAAAAATAAAATAGAATTATCATTGTTACTAACTGCTGAAGCATGAAAAGTACCTATCCATTCTTCTTCATTTTTTTGATGTATTTTCTGTACTAACTCCATTGAAAACTTCCCTTGAAAGTAATGCACTTCTTTTAAGTTCCAGGTACCAATAAGGGTATTGTCAACAGAAAAAGAAATAGCATTGTCGTTACTATATACTTCAAATAGATGATTGATATTAGTAATATTTTCAACTTCTAAATGAGCAAATTTTGGATGTATTAAGAAAGCTTCGGCATCAGAAGCGTAACTTGCTTTAAATATCAAACTGTTTATACTATAGTATTTTATAACCTCAAAAGTTTTAGACTTAGTTACAGGTATTAGCTTTTTATTGTTTTTATTTTCTGAAGAAATAAGTAAAGCTTCAATATCAGTAACAAGTTCTACTGCTTTTTGAGAAGGTATGTTAACTTGCTTAGTTATTTGAGAAACAATTTCTTTTTTACTGATTTTTTTGTTTAAAAGAGATAATATTTCGGCAACCAAAGGTTCTACAACAAGATATTCATTATTGTCTTGAAACCAAACAACTTGCTTGTTCTCTATTTGTTTATTAGTCATGTACTTATAAAAGTAATAAAACCTCGAGAATTTCTCGAGGTTTTAGAGTGAAATTATTCTTTGATATTAAAAATCTTGCCCTGGACCTTCTGGAGCTGGGCTTTGTGCCTGTGCTTTTTGAGGGTTTAAGATTATATAAGTACCTAAAGCTGTTAAAGCTGCATATTTACTGTAGCTGCCTATTTTTTTTAAAGCCTCTTTTCTAGTTATATCTTTATTGTTGTTTTCAGTTTGTTTTTTCATGATTCTTAGAGTTTAAATTAGTCTAAAATAATTTTAGCAGGAATTTTGCCTAGATCTGAAACTAACTCAACAAGATAAACACCTGAAGCTAGTTTAGGAATTGAAATTTCAGAGTAACCGTTAGAATTAATAACAGTATCAAAAACTTGCTTACCTGATAAAGAAAATATTTTTAAAGTAGCATTTTTACTTTGAAGTCCTTTAACTATAATAACTTGGCTGTTTTTAGGTTTAAATAATTCAATACCTTTTGTTTCATTCGGTAAAGTTGGACTTGAACTTTTAGCACTAGTATGTAAATAAAATTGACCTGTAGAGTTTGAGTTGTTATTAAGTGTTATGGTATACTCTTTCTCCGACAAGTTGGTAAATGTATTATTCACTTTATCTTCTAAGTACACATTTAAGTTATCTGGTAAGTTTTTAATATCTGCAGAAAAAGTTATTTCTTTACCGCTTAAAGCTCTTAAACCAACAGGAATTATCATGTTTTCATAATCATTATTTGGTAATGTTTGAATAGCTAATTGTTTTCCTTGGTTATTGGTGAGTAACTCAGTAAAAATAGCTAAACCAGAAGTATCTTCTCCAAACATTTTCGAATCATAACTTCTATCATAGCCTGTAGTTTTTCCTGAAATATAAAAGACTTGTGTAGATCTTTTTGTGTTACCATTTTCGACAGATAATTCAATTGAAGGAATAGGTTCTTGCTTCATGAATGTATCTGAATTTTGATGACTTTGATTAGAGAAAGCAAAGATAAGATTGTTACTTGCTGCAGCTTCCACAAAGAAAGCTTGACCAGGAGCAATTTCAATTGGGTTAGCTGCGTTTCGGGTAGTGTATTGTGTTCCGTTCCATAACCAAATGGTCTCACTAGTAAGTATAGCTGTATTCGCAGCTGCAAAATTAGCAGAGTTAATGTAAGATGTATACGGATTCCCTACAAGGTTGTAATTAGTTCTACTACCTGTAGTAATTGCTTTAGCAATATTAGAAGTATTAGCTGTTCCACTTATTGAAGCCTCTCCAGGAGTGGCTAACTTAATAGAAACACCTGTTCCATTAGTTATTGTTCCTGTACTACCACTTTGAGCGTATAACCATGCAGGTCCAGTAATATTACTATAAGGAGCTAACCCTAAATTACCACCACTTCCACTAGCCAAGGTATGGTTAGCAATAATATCCTCTAAAGTTTCACCAGCAACAGGAGGTGATACCAAGTACCATAATGTAGTTGGTAAACTTCTTTTATAAGTAACAGTACCAGTAACAGTACTTTGTGGTATAAATGAAGCACCACTGTTTATGGTTAATGAGTTAAAGGTAACTGCAGAGTAGGCAGTTGGATAATTTGATAAACCAGAAGGAACAACAACATTTGCATTGGTTGGAGGAACTACATTAAGATCCCAGTTTGAAGCTGTATTCCAATTGTCATCAGTAGACCCTGTCCAAGTAACGGTTCCTATACCAACAAGAACATTGGTGGTACTACCTACACTGTTTAATGTCAAAACAGCATCGTTAGAAGCGGTATCTTTTAACGTCCCTCCATTTGCAGCTAATGTACCAACAGCTATACCATCAGTATCTGAATCACCTGATTGTACTGTGTATCTAAAAACTAAGGCACTAGTTCCGCTTCCGCTTTGGTAAGCTGCTTGACGCGTAGTGGCTCCAATAGTGATAGCTATTTGAGGAGTTCCCCCTGTAGTATTTACAGTTATATTCTCATCAAAATTTACAGTAAAGTCCAAGTTTTGACCTGTAAGATAATTACCGTTTATAGGAACACTAACACTTGTAACAGTTGGAGAAACAGCATCTACTAAAACAGCGGCTGTAGAACCTATACTATTTAAAGTCAGGTTTGCATCTTTTCCTCCAGCATCTTTTAAAGTGCTTCCATTGGCAGCTAACGAACCAACAGCAATACCGTCAGTGTCAAGATCTCCTGTAAGAATTGTGTGTCTAAAAACTAAAGAACTTGTTCCGCTGCCACTAATATAAGTTGCTTGGCGTGTGGTAGCTCCGATAGTAATAGCTATTTGTGGTATTCCTCCTGTAGTATTAACGGTTACATTTTCATTAAAGTTAACAGTGAAATCTAAGTTTTGTCCCGTAACATAAGTAGCATTGGCAGGTACACTCACACTAGAAACAGTAGGTGCAACTGCATTTGAAATTACAGTTGTAGTGTTGTCCGTATCATCAGTGGTACCATCATTAATAACTACTGTAAAAGTGGTTGTTTCTGAAGTAGCTGTTCTGTTGTCAGTTGGGTTGAAAGATAAAGCTCTTAGTTTTGACTGTAAATCAGTAGGTGTAGTACTCGCTATAGTATAAGGACCAGAACCAGAAAGCCCTGTACCTGTTAGTATTCCTTTTGCATCATTATCTAAAGTAATAGTAGCAGATAAATTATCATCATCTGCATCCATGGTTGTAATACTAGAAAAAGGAGCAATAGTGCTATTATCATTTACACTTTGACCAGCACTTGTACCTCCAATTACTGGTGCTGTGTTTATTACAGGTGCAGTAATTGAACTTAATGTTATGTTTTTAAACTCAATATTATCAGAATTTGAGGATCCATCTAAGTCGGCAGTAATTATAACTTCAGCAACATTAGCTACTGAATTAGTTTCACCAAAAATTGTTTTAGCGGAGACCTCCGAATCAAAACTTAAAAGGACTTGATAGGCAGCTGAAAGAGTCCATGTATCAATAGTATTACCAGAAGAATCTTTAAAGACAATTTGAGTATTAGTTAAAGTTCTCGAACCAGTGAACGGTCCCCATAACATATCATCAAAAGTAAATGTTCCTGTATTAACACCATCTCCCTTAATAGTACAGGTAAAACTAGCGGTACTGGAAACACCAACTGTTATTATTGGATTGTAAAAAGTCATATTATCAGAAACAATAATATTTGCTCCCGATGGACTTGTTGTTATTGTTTTAAAACCATTACTACTACTACCTAGTGCTGAAAAAGTATAAGTTGTTTGTGCAAAAGAAGAGTTAATTGTAATAGAGTATATAAAAAATAATATATACGAGATAAAATAGCTTTGTTTCATAATGCCTTAATTTGTAAATGAGTCATATAAATTCAATAAAAACGTTATTAACAGAGAGGTAGTGTTTCTTTATTGAAGCTTTTTGAGTAAAAACAAACATTGATACATTATATATCAATGCTTGTTTATCTATTTTAAAAGTTAATTATAATTAGTTTCTAGAAGGAAAAATACCAACTAAAGCAATAATGTAATTAACAGCCAAATAAGGTTGCAAATTGTTTATTGGTTGATTTCCTCCTGTATTTCCAACAGTAACAGTTACTTCATTTGCAGCCATGTTAGTATTTGGGGCTGGACTAGTATAGATGTTAGCATCAACTATATTAGATCTATCTATCGGGGCTTTTCCAGTGGCTAAAACATTTCCTGTAGGGTCGTTTGTAGTTCCGTCAGAGCTTGAAGCTTTAACGGTCCCTGTCGCAGCATGATTATGGCTAGGAATTTGGGTTACATTTAAAATGTTAGTTTGTGCCCCTCCTCTTTGACCTAATCTATAATCAGATAAACCAGGTCCCTGTCTAGGACCTATTGGGGCTCTACCTCTTAAATCAGGTAAAGCAAAAGTTGTTCTTCCGTCTCCACCATAAGTGGTTCCTAAAATTGAAAATAAAGCAGTGTTTTGTGATATTGGTAATAATTGGCCGTCGCATAATGCCCAACCTCTTGGAGCAAAGTTTCCTCCGAACATAACAATTTCTCCTATAAATGGATCCATAAGTAATAAAAGTTTAGTAGTTAGTGTTTAGATCAACAATTTAGTAAAAAAAACAATGCGTTTCACGTAACTATCTAATTATTTGTTAATTACATTGTTTGTTGCAAGTTTGTGAAATTACTAAATATTGAATATTTTTTTCTAAAATCAAATTTAAAGACAAACTAAACTAAACTTTAATTCTATTGTTTAAGCGTGTTTGATTGATATGCGAACGTATATTTTTAAGGTATATACGTTTAAGGAGAAATCTTATTTATTGGTAAGTGTATTAGCTAAGTTAGTTTTTTCTCCAGAAGAAAGGAGTCAATAAAATTAACACAGTAAATAGCTCTAAACGACCAATTAACATTAAAAAAGAACAAAACCATTTTGCGCCTGCTGATAAATGATTAAAATTATCTACAGGACTAACACTACCTATGGCAGGTCCAATATTACCTAAGGAAGAAGCACAGGCACCTAAAGCAGATTTTATGTCTAAACCTAAAAGAGCTAACACAACTGTACCTATTATAAATATTAACATGTATAGGATAAAAAATGAAAGTACATTAAATATAATCGTTTGATTCACAGCTTTACCATCATAACGAACAGGGATTATAGCATTTGGGTGTAGTGATTTTTTAAACTCTAAAAAACTGTTTTTCAGCATTATAATGTGTCGAACAATTTTTACCCCTCCAGAGGTAGATCCTGCTGAGCCACCTAAGAAAAATAGAGAGAAAAATATAGCGGTAACAAAAAAGCTCCACATGGTAAAATCGGCAGTAACAAAACCTGTAGTTGTAACTACTGAAATTACAGAGAATAATGAATGGCGAATAGCACTTTCTACTTCTCCCCATACTTTTGGGTGCGCTATGGTTGTTTGTAAATTAGGATCTTGAAAAAATATAATCATTACAGCAACAATAGCAGAAATACCAATAATTCCAAATAAATAATATTTAAACTCTTCGCTTTGTATAACTTTTCTCACTTTACCTTTTAATGCAAAATAGGTAAGTACAAAATTAGTACCAGCTATAAACATAAAAAAGATGATGATGTATTGAATTAAAGGAGTATCATTCCAATGGGCAACACTTGCATTTTTGGTTGAAAATCCACCAGTGCTTACCGTAGCCATTGCATGGTTTATAGCATCGAACCAAGTCATTCCAGCTACCTTTAATAGTAAAAACTCAACAGCAGTTAATAAAACATAAATTAACCATAAACGTTTAGCTGTATCGGTAATTCTTGGATGTAATTTATCAGCTGAAGGCCCAGGAGCCTCTGCCATAAAAAGCTGCATTCCCCCAATACCTAATAAAGGTAAAATAGCAATAGTAAGAACAATAATTCCCATACCACCAATCCAGTGAGTAGCACTACGCCAAAATAAAATTCCTTTTGGCATTGATTCAATATCAGTTAAAATAGAAGAACCAGTTGTTGAATACCCAGATATTGTTTCAAAAAATGCATTGGTAACACTTGGAATAGTTTCAGTAAGTAAATAAGGTAACATTCCTGTAAAAGATAATGTTAACCATCCAAGAGTTACAATAAGGTACCCTTCTTTTTTATGAATATTATTGTTGTCTGGTTTATTAAAAAAGTAGAGTAAAGCACCAAGGGTAATTGTAATTATTCCTGCGTTTAAAATCCCTAATTTAGCAGTTTCATTATAATAAATACTAACAGGAAGTGCTAGCCACATAAATAACCCGTTAAGGATAGCTGTAACTCCTAAAAAGCGATAAACTAATTTTAGATTAAGATTTCCCATTAGTTAAATAAATCTTCTACAATTGTTATTGCTTCAGGTAAACAAAAAACAATAGCCTTGTCTCCACTTTGTAATTGAAAATCTCCAAAAGACATTAAAGGCTCGCCATTTCTAATAACACCTCCAATAATAGCTTCTCTGGGAAAGCGTAATTCACGAATTATTTTTTTGGTAACTTTTGCGTTAGGTTTTACTTCAAATTCAAAAACTTCAGCGTCAACATTATGTAAGTTAGCTAAGGCAACAATTTCTCCTTTTCTAATATGGCGGAAAATATTACTAGCAGCGATTAGTTTTTTATTAATTAGAGTATCAATTCCTATGGTTTGAGAAATATTTATATAATCCATATTTTCAACCAAAGCAACTGTTTTTTTAACTCCTTTAGATTTTGCTACGAGGCAAGACATAATGTTTGTTTCAGAATCACCTGTTACAGCTACAAAAGCATCCATTTCTCTAATGCTTTCTTCTTCTAACAATTCCAAATCTCTACCATCTCCATAAATAACCAGAGTGTTGCGAAGATCTTCTGCTAGTTGTAAAGCTTTGTCTTTGTCTTTTTCAATAAGCTTGACTTTAAAGTTATCGTTACAGAGTTTTCTAGCTGTTTTTCGCCCAACACGACTCCCTCCTAAAATCATTACGTTAGTAATATCTATATGATCTTTACCAATAATAGGGTAAAGCTTATCAATACTATATTTAGGGACAGAAAAATAAACTTGATCGTTTATTTTATATTCGGTATCTCCTCTTGGAATTATTGTTTGAGAGGTACCTTCACGCTTTATAGCTATAGTAATAAAATCTACTAAACAATATTTTTCTTTCGTCTCTTTTACTGTAAGATCAAGAATAGGTGATTTATATCCTAAAGTTGTCCCCATAATGTTAAAAACACCATTTTCAAAGGCAACGGTATCGTTAAATGAAGACTGATGTAGGAGTGATTTAATTTCTTCTGCAGCTAATTCTTCAGGAGAAATCATAAAATCTACCCCATAATCTTTAAAATTAATACAAGGATTATCTAAAAACTCAGGATTACTAATTCTAGCAATAGTTTTTTTTACGCCTAGTGCTTTTCCTATTACTGAAATAGTGAAATTTGTATTAGGGCTCTCAGTAACAGCTAATAATAGGTCAGCCGAACTAACTCCTATTTCTTTTAGAAGTTTAATTGAGGTAGCGTCACCTTTTTTAGTGATAACATCTAGGTGATTGTTTAGGTACTCTAATTTTTCACCGTCAAAATCTATTACATAGGTGTCTTGAGCTTCGTAAGAAAGGAGTTTAGCCAAATGAAAACCAACGTCTCCAGCCCCGGCTATTATAATCTTCATAGTAAAATTTAAAAAAAGACTGACTGCAAAGATACTGTGCTTCTTTTGGTTGTGCAAAAAATGTTATCTTTATAAATCTACCAAGAAAAAAGATGAAAAAGATTTCAATTAAATCATGGGCTTTAGATGATAGGCCAAGAGAAAAGCTATTGTTAAAAGGAAAATCAACTTTGTCGGATGCAGAGTTAATAGCAATTTTAATAGGGTCAGGCAATAGAGATGAAAGTGCTGTTGGATTGGCTAAAAGAATTTTAGTGTCAGTAAATAATGATTTAAGTTCGTTGGCTAAGCTATCTGTAGAAGAATTAATGAAGTTTAAAGGAATAGGTGAGGCTAAAGCAATATCAATAGTTACTGCTTTAGAATTTGGAAAAAGAAGACAGTTTGAAGAAAAAGTAGTAACACCAAAAATAAGTAGCTCTAAAGATGTTGCAAAAATTATGCTACCATTAATAGGAGATTTACAGCATGAGGAGTTTTGGGTGTTGTACCTAAACAATTCGAACAAAGTTTTAGCAAAACATCAATTAAGTAAGGGCGGATTTACGGCTACATTGGTAGATATACGCTTATTGTATAAAAGAGGACTCGAGTTATCTTCTATAGGAATTATAGTATGCCATAATCATCCATCAGGAAAGTTAGAGCCTAGTAAGTCGGATATAGAGCTAACTCATAAAATAAAAAGAGCAGGGGAGACTTTAGATATTAAATTGTTAGATCATTTAATTATTACTGAAAAAGCGTATTTTAGCTTTGCAGATGAAAGTATTTTGTAGTTGTAGGTTTTACAACTAATATCTAATGAGTATGATACTGATTTACACCCATAAAGTTACTCCTCGAGTTCGTTATGTTTTCAAACAAATTTTTACACGCATTTTACAGGTTGAAATAGATTTTACAGGTAAAGTAGAAGAGTTTGTTGCTTTTAACGGACCAAAATTTTCATATACTAACGTTCCTTTAGGTAAAGAATTTTTTGTTCAGAGTAATGAATTGTTATTTCAACAAGGTATAAAAGATGTTGAAATCAATATACAAGAATGGGATGATGTACCTTGCTTTTTTTCTGCAATTGAAGCTTCAGAAATTCCATTTGATATTTTTGCTGCTAGTTTTTATTTAATTACTAGGTATGAAGAATATTTACCACATATTAAAGATAAACATGGGCGTTTTTCGGCAAATCAAAGTATTGCTTATCAGAACGGATTTTTAGAAAAACCTTTAGTTGATGTTTGGGCATACAAGTTTTTAGAGGTTTTAAAACATAAATTTCCTGATTTTGAAAACGAAGCAAGAGCATATCAATATATTTCAACTATAGATGTTGATAATGCCTATGCATACAAACACAAAAGTTTTATAAGAACTATAGGAGGGTTTTTAAAAGATGCTTCACAATTTAAAATTTTTACAATTTGGGATAGGTTTGCGGTACTTTTCAATCTAAAAAAAGATCCGTTTGACACTTTTGAAAAGATTATAGAATTAAAGAAAACGTATAACGTAAGAACTATTTTTTTCTTTTTAATAGGAGATTACACAACATTTGATACCAATGTTTCTGCTTCAAAAAGAAAATTCAAGTTGTTGATAAAAGATATGGTAGATTATGCTCGGGTAGCTTTGCACCCGTCATATTATAGCATGAACGATGTTTCTTTGTTAAAGAAAGAAAAAGAACGTTTAGAGGCTATTACCAATATTCCTATTAAACGATCGAAACAACATTATTTACGAGTTTCGTTGCCTGAAACTTATCAGCAATTAATCGATTTAGAAATAGAAGAAGATTATTCAATGGGATATGCTAGTCATGTCGGTTTTAGAGCAAGTACATGCACTCCTTTTTATTTTTATGATTTAGATTTTGAAATTCAAACGCCGTTAAAAATATTTCCATTTGCGTTGATGGATGCAACGCTTAATGACTATATGAGGTTTACACCCAAGCAGTCACTGGGAAAAATTAGAGATTTAAAAAATGAGGTAAAAGCAGTCAGTGGTACTTTTATTACGGTTTTCCATAACGAAAGTTTGAGCAACTATTTGAGATGGAGAGGTTGGAGTAGGTTGTATAATTCAATGCTTAAAATAGTTAAAGAAGGATAAAAAATATGGAAATAAAACACTTGTTTTTTGATTTAGATCATACACTTTGGGATTTTGATAAAAATTCAAAACTAACTTTTCAAAAAATTTTCCAAGAGCAAAATATTGCAATTTCTATCGATGATTTTTTAGAAGTATATATGCCTATAAATCTAAAATATTGGAGATTGTATAGAGAAGATAAAATAGAAAAAGAAGCGTTAAGGTATCATAGATTAAAAGAAACATTTGATGCTTTAAACTATAAGGTTTCTGATGATATGATTGATGTAATTTCTGAAGATTACATTCGTTATTTGCCTAGTTATAATTATCTTTTTTCTGATGCTGTAGAAGTTTTAGAATATTTAGAAAATAAATATCATTTACATATTATAACCAATGGTTTTGAAGAGGTACAGAATTTAAAACTTCAAAAATCAGGGATTGATAAATATTTTAAGCAAGTAATTACTTCGGAATGTGTTGGAGTAAAAAAGCCTAATCCAAAAGTTTTTGAATTTGCTTTAAGCAAGGCAGAAGCAGAAGCTCACGAATCGATTATGATAGGAGATAGTTATGAAGCAGATATAATGGGAGCTTTAAATTCAGGAATGATGGCAATCCATTTTTCAGAAGAAGCAAAAAATAATGGAGTACAGAGAGTGGCCTCATTAATAGAATTAAAAAATTATTTATAAGTTTATCAATAATAAAGAAATCATAACTAATAAGACATAAAATGAAAAGAATACTTTTAGTAGCATTGTTTATTTCAACAGCAAGTTTTGCACAGAAATCCATCAATAATTACAAATATGTAATCGTACCAAGCAAGTTTGATTTTGTTAAAGGAAAAGATAAATATCAAACAAGTTCATTAACTAAATTCTTATTTAATAAATATGGATTCACTGCTTTTTTAGATGATGAAGAGTTACCTGCAGAAATTGCTAATAATAGATGTTTAGCCTTAACAGGAACTGTAAAAGATGAATCAAGTATGTTTACCACTAAAAGTGTTATTGAACTAACTGATTGTTACAACAAAGTTGTATTCACGTCAAAAGAAGGTAGAAGTAAAGAAAAGGAATATAAAAAAGCGTATCAAGAAGCAATTCGTAATGCTTTTAAATCGATTGAAGCTTTAAAATATACATATGTTCCGTTACAAGAAGATGTTGTAACTAAAAACAAAGAAGTACCAGCCGTAACTGTCATATCAAAGGTAGTTGAAAGCACACCAGATGAGGTTGTTGAAAAGCCGGCTAAGGCTAAAGAACAATTATTCGCACAGCCTGTAGCTAATGGATTTCAATTAGTAAACATGAAACCAAAGGTTGTTTTTCAAGTGTTAAAAACTAATGTAAAAGATGTTTTTGTGATAAAAGATAAAAACGGAATCTTATATAAAAATGGAAATTCTTGGTTTGCTGAATACTATAATAATGATGGTAAAATAACGGAAGAATACCAAGTGAAGTTTTAATTATTTTTCTCTTAAATATTTAATAACTGCTAAGAGAAAAAGGCTAAAACCAATTACTAAACAAGTATAATATAAATAGCTCCTTTCTTCTTTAAAGACTATTGAAGAAGGGAGTATTATTCCAGATAATAAATACAAATAAACAGGTTTAATTTTTATTAAATCCATAGGTTTTAATAGTTGTATTTATCCTTCCAACGTTGTTTTAACAATTCTCTAAATTGATTTTCACGAGCATTATTTCCAGGTTCGTACAATTTAGTGTTTTTTATTTCATCAGGTAAAAATTCTTGGTTCACAAAATTCCCCGCATAGTTGTGCGAGTACTGATACTCTTTTCCGTACTCTAAATCTTTCATTAGTTTAGTAGGAGCATTTCTTAAGTGAAGAGGAACGGACAAATCTCCTGTAGTTTTTACCAAGTTTTGAGCTTCGCCAATCGCCATATAAGAAGCATTACTTTTAGCTGAATTCGCTAGATAAACAGCACATTGACTTAAAATAATCCTAGATTCTGGATAACCAATAACTGAAACAGCTTGAAAAGTATTATTAGCTAGAATCAAAGCCGTAGGATTTGCATTGCCAATATCTTCAGAAGCTGCAATTAACATTCTTCTAGCAATAAATTTCACATCTTCACCTCCTTCAATCATTCGTGCTAACCAGTATAAAGCAGCATTGGGGTCACTACCTCTTATAGATTTTATAAAGGCAGAAACAATGTCGTAATGTTGTTCTCCAGTCTTATCATAACGAACAGTATTTTTTTGAATTTTAGATAACACTAATTCATTAGTAACCTCAATTTCATCACCAGCAGCGACCAATAACTCAAAAATATTCAAAAGTTTTCTGGCATCACCACCAGAAACCTGAAGCAGAGCGTCGGTTTCTTTTAAATTGATTTTTTTTTGAGAAATGATTTCATCTTTTTCCATAGCTCTATGTAAAAGAGCAATCAAGTCATTTTTATCAAAAGAATTTAAAATATAGACTTGGCATCGAGAGAGTAGGGCAGGTATAACTTCAAAACTTGGATTTTCTGTAGTAGCACCAACCAAAGTTACCCAACCTTTTTCAACAGCACCTAATAATGAATCTTGTTGTGATTTACTAAATCGGTGAATTTCATCAATAAATAAAATTGGATTTTTCTGAGTAAATAGTCCTCCACTTTTTTTAGCTTTTTCAATAACTTCACGAACATCTTTTACTCCTGAGCTAATAGCGCTTAAAGTATAAAAAGGACGTCCTGATTCATTTGCGATAATATTTGCTAAAGTAGTTTTACCAATTCCTGGAGGTCCCCATAAAATTAAAGAAGGAATAATTCCTTGTTTAATATGATTAGTTAAAATACCATTTTCACCCACCAAATGTTGTTGACTAATATAGTCACCTAAACTTTGTGGACGAATTCTTTCTGCCAAAGGTTGATTCATTTTGTAAAAATAGCAAAGATTTATGACAGAACTTCAGAAATACTATTTTGGATTTATTTTTGTTATTTTCATGTTTATGAAAACAGAGCCACAATTAAAATTTTCTTCAACGGTTTTTACAATTCCCCTTATTTTTGTTTTTGCAATATGGTTTGTGTATTGGTTAGAAATTAAATTTGGATGGAATTTTAATAAATTTGGGGTGTATCCTAGAAATTTTAGTGGTTTAAAAGGGGTTTTTTGCTCTCCTTTTATTCATAGTGATACAAATCATCTTTTTAATAATTCTGTTCCTTTATTTGTGCTCTCTGCATGTCTTTTTTACTTTTATAAGGAGATTTCAGTGAAAGTTTTGATTTATGGGGGAATGATAACCGGATTATTAACATGGTTAATAGCTCGTGAATCGTATCACATAGGAGCCAGTGGGATTGTGTATCTACTTTTTAGTTTCGTTCTTTTTAGTGGTATTATAAGAAAGAACTACCGTCTTGTAGCGGTTTCTTTCATTACTATTTTTTTATATGGAAGCATGGTTTGGTATGTATTGCCAATTAAAGAAGGCATGTCTTGGGAAGGGCATCTATCAGGTCTAATGACTGGATTTATTTTCGCCCTCTTATATAGAAAAAGAGGGATTGTAAAAGAAAAGTTTGAGTTTTCTAAAACAGAATTTGATAAGATGTTTGATGAGGATGGAAATTACATTCCACCAGAAATTATAGAAGAAAATGAACTAAAAGAAATTAATTACAAGTACATTTATAAAGAAAATGATGAAGAGTAAGAATAAAAAATCCTGCGATAAAGCAGGATTTAATTTTTTATAGACGTTGTCTTACGGATTCATATAAAAAAGCACCACAGGCAACCGATACATTTAATGATTCGATTTCACCTAATAATGGTAGTTTGGCTTTATAATCCACCAGCTTTAAAACAGATGTACTTACTCCTTTGTGTTCAGACCCCATAACAATAGCTATTGGTTGATTAAAATTGATGTCGAAAACAGAATCGTCAGTTTTTTCAGTAGCAGCAACTAATTTAATATCAGCAGCTTTTAATTGAAAAATAGCATCTTTAATATGATCTACTTTACAAATTGGTACTTTAAAAGCAGCACCAGCTGAAGTTTTTATTGTTTCTGCATTTACAGGGGCGCTACCACTTTTTTGGATGATAATTCCGTTAACACCAGTACATTCGGCAGTTCTAATAATAGCTCCAAAGTTTCTTACATCAGAAACCTGATCTAATAATAGAAACAGGGGAGTGCTATTAGATTCTAAAGTTTCTTCTATCAAAGTATCTAAATCTTCAAATTCAATAGGAGAAATTTTGGCAACCGCTCCTTGGTGATTATTGTGTTTAGATAAACGATCTAATTTTTCAGTAGGAACTACACTGGTTGATATTTTGTTTTTTTTCAACAATTTGTCTAATTGAAAAAACAAGTCTCCTCGTAAGCCCTTCTGAAGGTATACTTTATTTATTGAAGCTCCACTTTCTATAGCTTCAATAATAGCTCTAATACCAAAAATGTTTGTGTTTTGTTCCATGCTGCAAATGTAGTTCATTTTATGGTATAAAAAAACCACCTGGTTAAAGGTGGTTTTTATATTCTATTAAGAAAGTCATTCTTAAATTAGTTAGTGTCAAAATTAGTAGATTCAGAAGATCCAAAATCTCCTCCTCCAGAAGCTTTAACAGTACCTCCTATGGTAAGGGTATAAGTACCATCTGCAGGATAACTTAAACCATCTCCATAAACATCATAAATAGTAAAAGTAAAAGTTCTACCTCCACATAATGTTACAGGTATAGAAGCAGATGCTTGACCATCAGCATAAGTTCCTTTATCTGCAGAAGCAACAACTCCTCCTTCAGAATCCAGTAATTCCCAGCTGGTTTCACTACCATATCCATCAAAAACAATATCTAAAGTTCCTGTAACTTCATTACAATTTTGTATGTAATTAATAGCAGTTTCACCACCAATAAAAAGTCCTTCAGTAGCATCAAACTTTAAAGCTAATTTATTAACGCCTATTCCTAAGTTAACATCAGATAATTGAACACTAAGTACTCCTTCATTTGAGTTTGCAGGAATGGTTACTGAAGTAGGTACACTATAAGAACCAGCAGCAGCATTTGTAGCATCTTCATCTATAGAAACACCAAAAGTTCTATCTGAATTAGATGTAGTAGATGTATATACAAAAACATCAAAAGTAGTAGTAGCTCCAACATCAACTCCAGTTGAATACAAAGCTTTACCAAAATTAATATAGTTTAAATCTGAAGTTTCTATATTGTCTTCACAATTAGAAAAAGACAATGCTATAAATAATATAGCTAAATATTTTGAAATTTTTTTCATTATTAGTTGAGTTTAGTTGTAATTAAACTACTCTCATAATTATATATGAGAGTAGCGTAATTAATAATTAGTTAATAAAAGGATTGTTTTGTACTTCTTGAATTGGTACAACCCAACTTAATCTGTCATCATCATAAGAAATTGAAGAGTTAGGATGAAAAACGTGGTTTGACCCTCTTTTAGCATTATACTTATTTCTTTTCATTGATAAGTAACTCTTTCCTTCTCCCCATAACTCGATTCTTGTTTGTAAAATGATTTCGTCTACTAAAGCTTGACCAGAAAGACCATCAACATAAGCATAGTCAGCTGGGTCAGAAAATCTTCTAGAAAGAATTTCTTTTAAATTAGTTCTAGCTAAACCATCTTCTCCTTCTTTAGCTGCCATCTCAGCAGAAAGTAAATACATTTCAGAAATTCTCATGAAAACATAATCATCTTCAATATATCTTTGACCTCCAATTACTCTATTAGCATTGTAAAACTTATTTCTAGGTTGTAAAGCATTATTTACATCAAATTGTGTTTTTCTGATATCATTAGCATCAATAGAAGCATATAAATCAGAGTCTATCCCTTTTTTATCACCTGCCCATTGGTAACTATATGTGAAAACATCCATTTGACCCCACCAAGAAACTAAATCTAAGTCATTAGCTAATGTGATATCAAATCCCCATACCCAACCAGGAGTATTTGCAGAGTTAAATCCACCAGTTACTTCACTAGAAGACATGATTGGATATCCAGCAGCGATAACTTGATCAGCCAACCTCTTAGCTTCGATGTTAGCTTCACTAGTACCTATAGCGGCATAAGTATAAGCTAATAATCCTCTAGCAACATCTTGATTTATAGGTGTAATTCCAGTTCTGTTAAACCCATCAAGTAAAGTAATAGCACTTGTTAAGTCGCTAATAATGAAGTCATAAATAACACTAGTTTCAACTGGAGCTGCTACAGAAAGATCAGATGTGTCATATAAAGGTAAAATAGTGGCTGAAGCATCATATCCTTTAACATAGTATTGAGCTAAGTAAAAATAAGCATACGCTCTTAAAGCTTTAGCTTGACCTAGAGCCCATTTATTTTCAACTTTTTCTGGAACTGCATCGTTACCTCCTAATGATTTAATTACAAGATTTGAACTACGTACAATTTTATAGTAATATCTCCAAGCCATGTAATTATCTCCATCTGTATAATCTACGGTAGCTAATAAGTTTACAAAAGCACCATATCTGTTATAGTTATTGGCAGTTAAAGCCATATCACCTGATA
This sequence comes from Tenacibaculum sp. 47A_GOM-205m, assembly GCF_000518405.1. Classification (NCBI taxonomy): domain Bacteria; kingdom Pseudomonadati; phylum Bacteroidota; class Flavobacteriia; order Flavobacteriales; family Flavobacteriaceae; genus Tenacibaculum; species Tenacibaculum sp. 47A_GOM-205m. The sequence goes on from NZ_JADN01000003.1 coordinate 241,765, forward strand.
AGAAGTCACTAAAAATATCAAAACCTTTTTGACCGAAATCTTCGTGAGTTCCTGTACCACCGGTAAAAGCATTAACCATTGTAGAATAAATACCATTTAAGGTACCTTCCAAAATTACTGGGTTATATTGAGCTGTATATCCAACATCGTCTACAGAAATAAATTCTGTAGGAGATGTTTCTAAGAAATCTTTGTTACAATTAAATAGTGTGAGAGAAACAGCAAACACACATATTGATTTTATAATTGTTTTTTTCATTTTTTTACTTTTTAAAAATTATAATTTAACACGTACACCTAAAGCAAAAGTAGATAAAGGAGAGTATCTATAAACACTCGATCCACCAGTTATATTTGTTGTAGGGTTAAATCCTTTTCTAGCAGAAGCTAAGAATAAATTGTCTCCAGATAACCATAAGTTTAAACCAGAAATACCAGACTTTTCAAGAAATTTAGAAGGTACATTATACCCTAATCTTATGTTATTTAAAGCTAAATAATCAGATTTAGTTAAAAATCTTGTAGAAGCAGAAGTAACTCTTACGTTTTGGTTACTGTAAATTCTAGGAACATTAGTAATGTCTCCAGGTTTTTGCCATCTATTTTCAATATCTACGTGATAAGAAGAGCTTCCAGCTTGTCTGTTTTGGAATAATCCGGCATAAGCACCATCGTAAGAATAACCACCAATACCATAAGCAAATTGAGCGCTTAAGCTAATACCATGTGATTCAGCAGATAATCTAAATGCACCTCTTACATCTGGAATAGCAGATTTTCCAACATATCTTTGTGTAGATTCAGCGTAAGTTTTAGTAACTCTTTCCCCAATTACTGCGTCTGGATTTTGAGATTCAAAAGTAGCTAAGTCTAATACCTCCTCACCAGAGTCATAAACACCATTAGAATTAGCATCAGACCAGTTTTGGAACCATAAAGCATCACCAGTAGCAGGATCAACTCCGGCCCATTCAGACATATAATAGTCATAAATTCCATGACCTTCAGATCTACCAAAGTTACCATCAATATCAATTACCTTAGGCCCACCTATTGATTCATCATAAGGCATTTTAGTAATTTCTGTATCTAAAATTTCTCCATTAATAGTAAAATCTAACTTGAAATTTTCTTTTTCAATTAAATGAGCAGTAACATCAAATTCATAACCATTATTAATTAACTCACCATCATTAACTGTTATTAAAGCATCTCCACTTGAAGGTGGTAAACGTTTTTCAAAGATTAAGTCAGTTGTGTTTTTTCTATAGTAGTCGAATGAACCTTCAATTTTACTGTTTAAAATACCAAATTCTAAACCTGTTTGGAATTGATTACTAGATTCCCAAGTAATATTTCTATCTTGTATAGGTCTTACAATTAAAGAAATGTTACCATTTAAGTTATCAATATCGTAACCATCTTGACCAGCATAAAAAGCTACACCCGCTTGGTCACCTAAAACACCATAACTAGCTTTAACCTTTAAGAAATCAAAGAAACTACCTGCCATAAAATCTTCTTTAGAAACAATCCAAGATGCTCCTACAGACCAAAAAGTACCCCATTTATCTTGGAAGAATCTTGAAGAACCATCTCTTCTTATAGCTCCTGATAAGTAATATTTGTCTTTATAGTCGTAATTTAACTGACCAAAATAACTTTCTAAGTTTACTTCATCAGTATTACCACCTGCAGGTCCACTATCATTAATATAGTTATCTAAATCTGTTAATCCATTGTTTAAGTTAACAACAGTTCTTTTACTAACAAAGTTTCTATCACGTTCCCACTGGTTTGTTTCGTGAGCCGCTAAAAGAGAGAAAGAGTGATCTCCAAATGACTTGTTATATCTTAACATGTTTAAGAAGTTTTGAGTTATACCTCTAAACTGTTCTTTGTATAAACCACCACCTGCAATAGATCCATAAAAAGGATTCGTTACAGCGTTTCTTTCATAAGAGTAAAAAGAAGCAGCATATTTTGTTTCAAAAGATAAACCTTCAGTAATATCAAAAATAAATGAGAAATTACCGTTCATTGCATGACGATGATTTCTGTCTAAATCATAATGAGCATCAGCAATAGCGTTAGTTAATCCACCAAAACCTCTATTTAAACCGTAATCGTATTGATTACCACCATAAATAGGATCTTGTGTAATACTACCATCAGGGTTTCTTAAAAATAAAGGGTAAATGCTAGGGATGTTATCTGCAAACCAAAAAATAGATCCAGAATCTTCAGATTGACCATTTGTTGTTTGAACACCATAAGAGTAATCGATATTAGCGTTAGCTTTAATCCAATCAGTAGGCTTATGAGTTAAGTTTAACCTAGTAGAATAACGTTTGTAGTCAGAGTTTATTAAGTATCCTTGATCATCTAAGAAACCAAAAGAAGAAAAATAAGTTGTCTTGTCTGTACCACCACTCATTTTTACGTTAGCTTCTTTTCTAATAGAAGTTTGGTATCCATAATCAGACCAGTCTTCAGGAGTGTATCTTCTTGTTACACCTGCTCTTACTTTACCTGTAGTAGGATCGATTAATTCACCTCCGTTATTTACATTCCACATGTTATAATCAGGGTGAATACCACCACCACTAAATAAGTTAGCAGCAGCATATGCATTAGGATCAGCCGACCCTAAATATTCTCCAGTATTTTTTAAAGATTCATAAGTAGGTAATAAACGAGTATTTACACCAGTTTTTATATCTACTTCGAAATTTGTTTTACCTGCCTTACCTTTTTTAGTAGTGATTAAGATTACCCCATTCGCACCTCTAGATCCATAGATAGCAGTTGCAGTAGCATCTTTTAATACAGTTGTACTTTCTATATCAGATGGGTTAATTGAGTTAAGAGTATTACCAAAAGGAACACCATCAACAACATATAAAGGAGCACTGTTACCATTTACAGATCCAATACCTCTAATTCTAATAGTAGAAACACTACCAGGTTGTCCCGAAGTATTAATTACTGTAACACCCGCAACCTCACCGGCAAGAGCTTGTGATACGTTAGAAACAGATTTAGCTTCAATATCTTCAGTTTTAACAACTTTAGCCGTACCAGTAAATGATTGTTTAGTAGTAGTACCATAACCAACAACAACAACTTCTTCAAGTAAATTGTCACCTTCCATAGTTATGTTTATTGAATTGCTAGAACCAACTGTTCTTTCAGCTGTTTTCATACCAACAAAACTGAAAACTAAAATATCGCCAGTTTTAGCCTTGATAGAATAGTTTCCATCAAAATCTGTTTCAGTACCTTGAGTAGTACCTTTTTTTAAGATTGTAACCCCAGGTAATGGACCCGATTCGTCCGCAACAGTACCTGAAATTGTTCTTTCTTGCGCAAATGATATTTGCACAATCAACGCTAGGAATAGCGTTAAAATTCCATTAAACTTTGTTCTCATTGATGTAATTATTTGAATTAATTAGGCGCTAAAATCATAAATATATCTTAAATAAACAATTTTTTAACATTAAAAGATTTAGTTAACCTTTTAGATTTGTTTGTTTAGCAGGAGTTTTATTAAATAAAAAAGCCCATAGAGAATTCTCTATGGGGCTTGATAGTATTAAGTTTTTGTTTTATTTATCCCACCATAATGGAGTAAATAAATCATCACTTCCTTGAGCAGCTACAGCAGCGTCATAACTTTCCTTATTTTGAGCAGGTTCCGAAGAAGGATACCCATGTCTTACAGGTATTGAATTACCATTAATAGCATCAACAGCAGGTGTTAGTATAGGGTAATCAAATTTTCTCCATTCAGCCCAAGCCTCATAGGGTTGGTAGAATAAAGCAAGCCATTTTTGTTCAGCAACTTGATTCATTGCATTAGCAGGATTGTATACTACATTGGGTTCTAATAAATAAGCATCAGCATCAGTAGATGATACACCCCATTGTTCCATAGAAGCTTTAATAGCTTCATTGTAATAAGTAGGTGCATCAGCAACAGGTAGCCATCCTAAAAGAGCAGCTTCTGCTTTGTTAAAAGAAATTTGTGCGTAAGTAAACATTGGTAATGGAGTAGTTCCGTTGAAGATTAAATTATCATTCATGAATGATACAGCATCATTAGCAACAGTACCAGCATCTGCCCAACCATATTGTAATCCTACAAAAGTACCTGTTGATACAGCTGGCTCTCCAAACATAGGTAAGCGAGGGTCATTGTTTGCAGTCATGTTGTTAACTAAAACATCGCTTAAACATTCGTCAGTTCTTCCATCATCCCCATAGTCATCTTGGTATGGGTTGTCATATTGGTCATCTGCAAGACAAGCAAACATAATGTTTTCAGACACTGAAGATATTGCTCCAGGCATAGCTTCATTAAATTTAGTAGAAGCAAAGTCTCCAGGTGCAGGATATACTTTTGATAAACGAATAGCCATATTCATTTTTAGGGTGTTTGCAAACTTTCTCCACATACTCATGTCACCTCCAAAAAATGTATCACCAGAAGGTCCATCTCCACCGTCTATTTGAGCTAACGCAGCATCAATTTCATTAAATAAATCTTTATAAATGAATTCTTGTGTATCATAAGCAGGGTTAGGATTAGCAACTCCTCCAAATGCTTCTGTATAAGGTAACATACCCCATCTATCAGTCATCCATTGAAAATAATAAGCTTTTAAAATACGAGCAACCGCTATTTGGTTATTGTTTGAACCGTAAGTAGCCATTGATTCTGCTTGCTCGGTATTTGCTATAATTATATCGTTTAATGCTTTTAGAGGTGCGTTATATATATTTACCGCTCCTTGCTGATTACCTGTTGTATTGTCTCCACTACCAACAATGTTCCATCCAAAATTTATCGTTTGGTATCTAGACTCTTCTGTGTACTGTGTTTGAGATAAATGTTGTACATAGAGAGATGGCGTAGCTGTACCTGATAAACTAAGAGCTCCTACTAGTTTAGCTTGAGAAGCTGTTAAAAGCGATGGAGGTAAAGGTTGTGAAGGGTCGTTTAAATTATCGTTAGTACCTCCAAAGTCATAAGACTCACAACTATATCCAAAAGCTATTAAAGCAGCTAAGGCTAAAGCTTTATATATTGTTTTTTTCATTTTTTCTGTAGTTTAATTAAAATTTCACTTTTACATTCATACCAAAAGTTCTGCTACTTGGTAATTGTCCTCCTTCAGCCCATCTAAATCCTTGTCCTGTTCCAGAACCACCATTTGTGTTTTCAAGTTCTGAAGGGTCTACACCTGCAACTTCTGAATAAATTAACCATAAATTGTTAGCAAATGCATTTACGCTTATGCTTTCAATAGGACCATTTTTGAATAATTTTGAAGGAAAAGTATATCCAAGAGAAAGTTGTCTTAATTTAACATAAGAAGCATCATATAACCACATTTCATGTAAGGCAAATTTATTTGGCCAATACGTGTCTGCGTTAACATAGTAAGAAACAGGAGCTCCAGTTGTTGAATCTACACCGCTTACTAAAACACCTCCTGAGTTAGAATTAGCTGTATTAGCATAAACTAAATGTTCAATAGGTTGATTATCATCATCTAAAGGATGAGTACCGGAAACATTGTCTCTTACAGGGTTACCTAAGGCGTTGTTTCCTACAGTAGCTATACCTAAACCAGAATAGTTGTTAAACATTTGAGTAACTGAGAAATATTTCCCTCCCTTTTGGAAATCGATATTGAAAGATAGGTTAACCCCTTTGTAAGTAAAAGAGTTAGTTAAACCTCCTGTAAAGTCAGGTAATAAATTACCTAAATATTGGTTTTGATCATAAGCATAGTCTCCTCTATTATCTATAAGCATATTACCTTCATCGTCTCTTCTAATTTTACGACCGTAAAATGCTCCCCATTCTTCACCAACTCTAGCTTCAAGAGTTAAGCCTCTCCAAGAAGAAGCTAAAACGTCTGTATCAACACCAGGGTATAATTCATCTACTGTTCTTTTTAAAGTAGAGAAGTTAAGACCGATGTCCCAAGTTAAGTTCTCGTTTTTGATAGGGGTACCTGTTAAAGCAACTTCAATACCTTTAGAAGTAAACTTACCAGAGTTAATACTTGAAGAAGTGTATCCTGTAGCACCAGATAAAGGTACATTAATAGGTAGGTTTACATCTTTTCTGTCAAAATAAGTAAAGTCTAATCCTAATCTATTACCAAAGAACTTTAATTCTGTTCCTATCTCAAACTCCTGTCTTACACCGCCTTCTAAAGTAGGGTTAGCTTCATTAGATTGAGGGAAGAAAGGAACATTTCCATTGTTTGAAGCGCCTGTGTCATAAGCAGGAACTAATTCGTTGATCCCTGGGAAACTAGGAGCTTCTGCGTATCCTACACGTAATTTACCAAAGCTTAATGCGTCTAAGTTGATGACTTTGTCAAATAAGAAACTTAAAGATCCTCCATAAGTAAGTACTCGGTTGCTATCAGGGTTAGCGGTAGAGTTCCAGTCTGATCTAATTGTTCCATCTAAATATAACATATCGTCATAACCAAAAGAAGCAGTAGCAAATAAACCTCTGTTTTTTCGATTCCATTCTCTGTTAGTGTATAAAGGTCTGTCTTTTGAAGAAGCAACACTGTAGATTCCTGGAATTGTTAAACCACCGCTTGATTCTGCGTCTACATATCTTCTGTTCCATTGTCTTAATTCAGTACCAACAGAGGCAGTTAAGTCTAATTTATCACTTAAATCTTTGTTGTATGTTGCCATAGCAAATAATTCTGTAGAACTAATAGTTTCATCTGTCTCTCTAAATCCAGTTTGGTTTAAACCACCAAAAGCAACTCGTGAATTACTTTTATAAACATTAACAGTTCTTCTGAGTTCTGTATTGAATGTTAAATTGTCAGTTATTTCATAATTTAAACCAAAGTTACCATAAGTACCATTTTTAATTTGTGTCTTAAGGTTTTGATTTGTTTCGAAATAAGGAGAGTCCCAGTACTGAGGTCTTGTGTCACCAGCAGCTTTCATGTTCCATGTGTAAAAAATACCGTTTTGGTAGTAATGATCTCTTAATCTGTCCATGTCCAATTGTCTTTGGAACCATTGGTTGAAGTTAGAAGCAATACTGCCATAACCATCAATAGGATTGTTAAGGGTTTTTCTGTATTGATAATTAAAGTTTGTGTAAACTTCAAATTTATCTGAAATATTAAACTTAGCACTTGTGTTAACTTGTTTTAAGTTTCTCTGAGTGTTTGGTAAAATACCTTCAATATCTACATTTCTTAAAACTGCTTTTACATTATATCCTTCTCCACCTTTTGAGAAAGTAAATGTAGTGTTGTTTGTAATACCAGTTTCAAAGAAGTTTTTAACGTTGTCTGGGTTAGGAGACCACGGTCTTAATTCTCCATATTCTGGAGTGCCAGGTATCCAGCTGTCCCAGTGTCTAACTAATGTACCGTCTAATCTTGGACCCCAAGACTCGTCTGCAGCATAGTTAGGGATGTTTTGACCATTTAAGGTACTAAAAGATTGAGAGTATCCACCACCATATTCATTCTGATATTCTGGCATGATATAAACATTAGATACCTGTAAAGCTTGATCTATGACAAATGAAGATTTTCCAGTTTTAGCTCTTTTAGAAGTAATAACAACAACACCATTTCTACCAATTGGTCCATATAATGCTGTGGCTCCACTACCTTTTAAAACGTTTAAAGTTTCTATGTCGTCAACGTTTATGTCTGAAGAGCTTTCTACTTTAACACCATCAACAACATATAGTAAGTCACTTTCTCCTCTTAAACGAATCAAGGCATTTCCAAACCCTGAACTAGGAGCTCCTAGCATTTGAACACCAGCAACTTTACCAGCTATGGAGTTGTTAATATCAACTTCTCTAGTTTGAGTAAGTTGTTCTCCTTTTACTGATTGTTGAGCAAAACCTAAACTTTTAGCTTCTCTTTTGATACCTAATGCTGTAACAACTACTTCGTCTAAAACGTTGTCACTAGTCATAACAACTGACATTGTGTTTGAAGTCCCTACGGTTTTTTCAATAGTTTTCATTCCGACAAAACTAAAGATTAGTATATCTCCGTTCTTAGCTTGAATAGAAAACTTTCCGTCAAAATCAGTTTCTACACCTGAAGTTGTTCCCTTTTTTAAAACATTAACTCCAGGTAATGGTCCTGTTTCATCAGAAACTGTACCTGAAATCGTTCTGTCTTGTGCAAAGGAAATCTGCACAACCAACGCTAGAAGTAGCGTCAAAATTCCATTAAACTTTGTTTTCATTATGTAATTATTTGAATTAATTGAGCCAAAAATCATAAATAAATCTTAAAAAAACAAGGTATTTGTTAATTAAATCTAAAAAAAACGAGGTTTATTTAGGTTGTTGTGTTAAATAAATGAGAAGTAGTTATTGTTTTTATTGGTTTGGTTTCTTTTTTTTAATAGGTGTAAAGTTTAGATTATATGGTTTGGTTGTGTTTCTTGAAATAATTACAAGGTAAGGGGTAGGGTTTGAGGTGTTTTGTTAAAAATAACTTCTTGATATTTGAATAATTAGAAAATTATCGTACATTTGCAGCCTCTAAAAATTAGAGTAATTTAAGTACAAATTAAAAATAAGTAATAATTTAGTATGCCAACTATTCAACAATTAGTTCGTAAAGGAAGAGCCAAAATAACTAAGAAGAGTAAATCGGCTGCTTTACAAGCATGTCCACAAAGACGTGGAGTTTGTACGCGTGTGTATACCACTACTCCTAAGAAACCTAACTCAGCAATGCGTAAGGTGGCAAGGGTTCGTTTAACAAATGGTAACGAAATCAACGCGTATATTCCAGGTGAGGGGCACAACTTGCAAGAGCACTCGATAGTATTAGTTAGAGGTGGAAGGGTAAAAGATTTACCAGGTGTTAAATATCACGTGGTACGTGGAGCATTAGATACTGCAGGAGTTGAGGGTAGAACCCAACGTAGATCTAAGTACGGTGCAAAACGCCCTAAAGACAAAAAGTAAAAATAATTAGTAACTTTTTTAATGTAAAGACATGAGGAAAAGAAGAGCTAAAAAAAGAGTTTTGTTACCGGATCCAAGATTTAACGATCAATTAGTTACACGTTTTGTGAATAACTTAATGTGGGACGGTAAAAAATCTGTAGCGTTCAAAGTGTTTTACGATGCAATGGATATCGTAAATGAAAAGAAAACTGACGAAGAAAAGTCGGCTTTAGAAGTGTGGAAAGATGGTTTATCTAACGTGATGCCTCACGTAGAAGTACGTTCTCGCCGTGTAGGTGGAGCTACATTCCAAATTCCAATGCAAATTCGTCCAGACCGTAAGGTTTCTATGGCGATTAAATGGATGATCTCTTATGCGCGTAAGCGTAATGAAAAAACAATGGCACAACGTTTAGCTGCTGAGATTTTAGCTGCTGCTAAAGAAGAAGGTGCTGCTGTTAAGAAAAGAGTTGATACTCATAAGATGGCTGAAGCGAATAAAGCATTCTCACACTTTAGATTTTAATAAGAAATGGCAAGAGATTTAAAATATACAAGAAACATTGGTATTGCTGCTCATATTGATGCTGGTAAAACAACAACAACTGAGCGTATCCTTTTCTATACAGGGGTGTCTCATAAAATTGGAGAAGTTCATGATGGAGCTTCTACAATGGACTGGATGGAACAAGAGGCAGAAAGAGGTATTACAATTACTTCTGCAGCTACAACTTGTACATGGCAATTCCCTACAGAAAATGGAAAGCCTACCGCAGATGCTAAAGGATACCATTTTAATATTATTGATACTCCAGGTCACGTTGACTTTACCGTAGAGGTAAACCGTTCATTACGTGTATTAGATGGATTAGTGTTCTTATTCTCTGCAGTAGACGGAGTAGAGCCTCAGTCTGAAACTAACTGGAGATTGGCTGATAACTATAAAGTGCCTCGTATCGGTTTCGTTAACAAAATGGACCGTCAAGGAGCAAACTTTTTAGCAGTTTGTCAGCAAGTAAAAGATATGTTAAAATCTAATGCAGTGCCAATCGTATTAAATATTGGTGATGAAGCAGATTTTAAAGGGATTGTTGATTTAGTTAAGAACCGTGCTATTGTATGGCATGATGAAAATCATGGATCAACTTTTGATATTGTAGATATTCCAGAAGAATTAAAAGAAGAAGCTCGTGAGTTACGTGGTAAGTTAATCGAAGAGGTTGCTGCTTATGACGAAAACTTATTAGAGAAATACATGGAAGATGAAGACTCAATTACAGAAGAAGAAGTGCACGCTGCATTAAGAGCTGCTGTAATGGATATGTCTATCATTCCTATGGTTTGTGGTTCTTCATTTAAAAATAAAGGTGTTCAGTTCTTATTAGATGCTGTATGTCGTTATTTACCTTCTCCGGTAGATAGAGAAAATATCATCGGTACTAATCCTGATACAGGTGAAGAGGAAACTCGTAAGCCAGATGCAAAAGCACCATTTTCAGCTTTAGCATTTAAAATTGCTACCGATCCTTTCGTAGGTCGTTTAGCATTCTTCCGTGCATATTCTGGTCGTTTAGATGCTGGTTCTTATGTGTTAAATAATCGTTCAGGTAAAAAAGAGCGTATTTCACGTATTTATCAAATGCACTCTAACAAGCAAAATGCAATCGATTATATCGAAGCAGGAGATATTGGAGCTGCAGTAGGATTTAAAGATATTAAAACAGGGGATACGTTATCTGATGAAAAACATCCAATTGTTTTAGAATCTATGGATTTTCCAGATCCTGTAATCGGTATTGCTGTTGAGCCAAAAACTAAGGCTGATGTAGATAAATTAGGAATGTCTTTAGCAAAGCTAGCTGAAGAAGATCCAACATTTACTGTAAAAACAGATGAAGCTTCAGGGCAAACTGTAATTTCAGGAATGGGTGAGTTACATTTAGATATTATTGTAGACCGTTTAAAGCGTGAGTTTAAGGTTGAAGTAAATCAAGGACAACCACAAGTAGAGTACAAAGAAGCTATTACAGCTACTGCAGATCACAGAGAGGTTTATAAGAAACAATCAGGTGGACGTGGTAAGTTTGCTGATATTGTATTTACTATGGAGCCAGCTGATGAAGGTGTAACAGGATTACAATTTGAGTCTATCATTAAAGGTGGTAACGTTCCTAAAGAATTTGTTCCTTCTGTAGAGAAAGGATTTAAAGAAGCAATGAAAAATGGTCCATTAGCAGGATACGAGATGGATTCGATGAAGATTACTTTAAAGGATGGATCTTTCCACCCTGTAGATTCTGATCAATTATCATTCGAATTAGCTGCTAAAATGGGTTATAAAGCTGCTGCTAAAGCTGCAAGAGCTGTAATCATGGAGCCAATGATGAAGTTAGAGGTGTTAACTCCAGAAGAAAATATGGGTGACATCGTTGGAGATTTAAATAGAAGACGTGGACAAGTTAATGATATGAGCGACCGTGCTGGATCTAAAGTAGTAAAAGCTATCGTTCCATTATCAGAAATGTTTGGATATGTTACTTCATTAAGAACATTATCTTCAGGTAGAGCAACTTCTACTATGGAATTCTCTCACTATGCAGAAACTCCTAGTAACATTGCTGAAGAAGTAATCGCTAACGCTAAAGGTTAATTAAGATGAGTCAAAAAATTAGAATAAAGTTAAAATCTTACGATTATAATTTAGTAGACAAGTCTGCTGAGAAAATCGTAAAGACAGTAAAGAGTACTGGTGCTGTAGTAAACGGACCAATTCCTTTACCAACAAATAAAAAGATTTTTACAGTATTACGTTCACCACACGTAAACAAAAAATCAAGAGAGCAATTTCAATTATCTGCTTACAAAAGATTATTAGATATCTATAGTTCTTCTTCAAAAACTATTGATGCTTTAATGAAACTTGAGTTACCAAGTGGAGTTGAAGTTGAGATCAAAGTATAAGTAAATCAATAACTTTCGGTTTAATTTTGTTAAGCCGAAAGTTTTTTATACTTTTGCACACCGAAATTTAGGTTTCGGATTGTAAATATTTCTGTAATGTATGCAGAAATGACATGTCCTGAGGGTTTCGCGAAGGAAAAATGGTAAAAGCAAATTCAGAGTGAAGGCGTTTTTCGCTCTTTTTTTTTGAAAAATTCAAAGGAAAAACAGAAACATTCGTTTCAAAAAATCATTTATTAATAGACGCGCTGGATAAATTAAATCTATTCGTCTGAAAATTAACAAATATGTCTGGGTTAATAGGAAGAAAAATTGGAATGACCAGCTTATTCGATGAGAACGGGAAAAATATTCCTTGTACTGTAATCGAAGCAGGTCCTTGCGTTGTTACCCAAGTCAGAACCGAAGAGGTTGACGGCTATAACGCTTTACAACTTGGTTTCGATGACAAAAAAGCAAAAAGCTCTAATAAAGCTTTAGATGGTCACTTTAAAAAAGCTGGTACATCTGCTAAGAAAAAAGTTGTTGAATTCCAAGAGTTTGATGGTGAGTACAAATTAGGTGACTCAATTACTGTTGAATTATTTGCTGAAGGAGAATTCGTTGATGTATCAGGGATTTCTAAAGGTAAAGGTTTTCAAGGTGTTGTTAAACGTCATGGGTTTGGCGGAGTTGGACAAGCAACTCACGGTCAACATAACCGTTTAAGAGCTCCTGGTTCAATTGGTGCAGCATCGTACCCTGCAAGAGTATTCAAAGGAATGCGTATGGCAGGTCGTATGGGTGGAGACAAAGTAAAAGTTCAAAATTTAAGAGTGTTAAAAGTGGTTGCTGATAAGAATCTTATCGTAGTAAAAGGAGCTATTCCTGGTCACAAAAACTCTTATGTAACTATCGAGAAATAATGAAAGTAGCAGTATTAGATATTACAGGAAAAGATACTGGTAGAAAAGTTGAACTTTCTAACGAGGTATTCGGAATTGAGCCAAATGATCATGCAATTTATTTAGATGTAAAGCAGTATTTGGCTAATCAAAGACAAGGTACTCATAAATCGAAAGAAAGAGCTGAGATTGCTGGTAGTACAAGAAAGATTAAAAAACAAAAAGGAACTGGTACAGCTCGTGCGGGTAGTATCAAGTCTCCAGTTTTTAGAGGTGGTGGACGTATTTTCGGTCCAAGACCAAGAAATTATTCTTTTAAGTTAAACAAAAACTTAAAGCGTTTAGCACGTAAGTCTGCTTTAAGTATTCAAGCAAAAGAAAACAATTTAGTTGTTATTGAAGATTTCAATTTTGAAGCTCCAAAAACTAAAGAGTTTATCAATGTATTAAAAGCTTTAGAATTAGACGCTAAAAAGTCTTTATTTGTATTAGGTGAAGAAAGTAAAAATGTTTACTTATCATCTCGTAACTTAAAAGGTTCTAAAGTAGTAGATGCTTCAGGAATTAACACTTATAGCGTTTTAAATGCTAACAAAGTAGTTATCGCTGAGAGCTCTTTAGAAGGAATTGAGTCTAATTTAAGTAAATAGGGAAGAAAATGAGTATTTTAATTAAACCTATTATTACAGAAAAAGCTACAAATGATAGCGAGTTAAACAACCGTTATACATTTGTTGTAAACAAAAAAGCTAACAAGTTAGAAATCAAAGGAGCTGTTGAGGCTGCTTATGGTGTAGCGATCGAGTCTGTAAAAACTATGAACTATCCAGCATTAAGAAAAACTAAATACACTAAAAAAGGTTTAGTTACTGGATTAACAAGTGGATACAAGAAAGCAATCGTTCAGTTAGCTGAAGGAGAAACTATTGATTTTTATAACAATCTTTAAGAAAAGACAGAATGTCAGTTAGAAAATTAAAACCAATAACACCAGGTCAGCGTTTTAGAGTTGTAAATGGGTTCGACACCATTACTACTGATAAGCCGGAGAAATCTTTATTAGCTCCGAAAAAACGATCTGGAGGTCGAAACAATCAGGGTAGAATGACTACACGTAACATTGGTGGAGGTCATAAACAAAAATACCGTATTATCGATTTTAAAAGAGATAAGCAAGGTGTTCCTGCAACAGTAAAAACTATCGAGTACGATCCAAACCGTACTGCATTTATTGCATTAGTTAGTTATGCTGATGGTGAAAAGCGTTATGTAATTGCACAAAACGGATTAAAAGTAGGTCAAACAATCGTATCAGGAAAAGAAGCTACGCCAGAAGTTGGTAACGCTATGTTCTTAAGCGATATTCCATTAGGTACTACAATTTCTTGTATTGAGTTACACCCAGGACAAGGAGCTGTTATGGCTCGTTCAGCTGGTTCATTTGCTCAATTAATGGCAAGAGATGGTAAATATGCAACAGTAAAGTTACCTTCAGGTGAAACAAGATTAATCTTATTAACTTGTATGGCAACTATCGGAGTTGTGTCTAACTCTGACCACCAATTATTAGTATCTGGTAAAGCAGGTAGAAGTAGATGGTTAGGTAGAAGACCAAGAACGAATGCTGTTCGTATGAACCCAGTTGATCACCCAATGGGTGGTGGTGAAGGACGTTCTTCTGGAGGACATCCAAGATCTAGAAACGGTATCCCAGCGAAAGGATTTAAGACTAGATCTAAGACCAAAGCTAGTAACAAGTATATTATAGAACGTAGAAAGAAATAATAAACCATGGCAAGATCATTAAAAAAAGGACCTTACGTTCACTATAAGTTAGAGAAAAAAGTGTTAGCTAACGTAGAAGCAGGAAGTAAGTCAGTTATCAAAACTTGGTCAAGAGCAAGTATGATTACTCCAGATTTCGTAGGGCAAACAATTGCAGTTCACAACGGACGTCAGTTTGTACCAGTTTACGTTACTGAAAACATGGTAGGTCATAAATTAGGCGAATTTTCACCAACACGTTCTTTTAGAGGGCACGCTGGTGCAAAAAATAAAGGTAAAAAATAGTAGGAAATTATGGGAAGTCGTAAACATAACATGGCAACACAGTTAAAAGAAGCTAGAAAGTCTAGAGCTTTTGCTAAATTAACTAATTGTCCTACATCACCAAGAAAAATGCGCTTGGTAGCAGATTTAGTAAGAGGAGTTGAAGTTGAAAAAGCTTTACAAATCTTAAAATTCAGTCCAAAAGAAGCATCACGTAACTTAGAAAAGTTATTGTTATCAGCTATCGCTAACTGGCAAGCTAAAAACGAAGATGCAAGCATCGAAGATGCAGGATTATATGTAAAATCAATTTGTGTTGATAGCGCAGGTATGTTAAAAAGGTTAAGACCAGCTCCACAAGGTCGTGCACACAGAATTCGTAAGCGTTCTAATCACGTAACTTTAGAGTTAGGAACTAAAAATAACAGTAATTAATCAAAGTAGAAATGGGACAAAAGACAAATCCAATAGGAAATCGTTTAGGAATTATCAGAGGATGGGAATCTAACTGGTATGGTGGAAATGACTACGGAGATAAGATTGCTGAAGATGATAAGATCAGAAAGTATATCAACGCTCGTTTATCAAAAGCAAGTGTTTCTCGTATTATTATTGAGCGTACTTTAAAGCTTGTAACCGTTACTATCACTACTGCACGTCCAGGTATCATTATTGGTAAAGGAGGTCAAGAGGTAGACAAGTTAAAAGAAGAGCTTAAGAAAATTACAGGAAAAGAAGTTCAAATTAACATTTTCGAAATTAAGCGTCCAGAATTAGATGCAAACTTAGTTGCAGCTAGTATCGCACGTCAAATCGAAAACAGAATTTCTTACAAGCGAGCTACAAAGATGGCGATTGCTGCTGCAATGAGAATGAATGCAGAAGGAATTAAAGTGCAATTATCAGGTCGTTTAAATGGAGCTGAAATGGCGCGTTCTGAGCATTATAAAGAAGGAAGAATTCCTCTTTCTACCTTCAGAGCAGATATCGATTATGCACTTGTTGAAGCACATACTACATACGGAAGAATCGGTGTGAAAGTATGGATTATGAAAGGTGAGGTTTATGGAAAACGTGAATTATCTCCATTAGTAGGATTATCTAAACAAAAAGGTAATTCTAACAAAGGTGGTGGTAATGCAAAACGTCAACCTCGCAGAAGAAAATAATTTTTAAAAGAAATTAAAAATGTTACAGCCAAAAAGAGTAAAATACCGTAAGGTACAGAAGGCGAAAGGAAATATGAAAGGTAACTCTGGTAGAGGTACTCAACTTTCTAACGGAATGTTTGGTATTAAATCATTAGACCAGAACTTACTTACCTCTCGTCAAATTGAGGCAGCTCGTATTGCGGCAACTCGTTATATGAAAAGAGAGGGGCAACTTTGGATTAAAATTTTCCCAGACAAACCTATCACTAAGAAACCATTAGAGGTACGTATGGGTAAAGGTAAAGGTGCACCTGATCATTTTGTTGCTGTTATTAAACCAGGTAGAATTTTGTTTGAAGTTGGTGGTGTACCAATGGAAGTAGCAAAAGAAGCTTTACGTTTAGCAGCTCAAAAACTTCCTGTAAAAACGAAGTTTGTAATAGCAAGAGATTTTGATTATAACGCTTAATTCTATTTAGATCATGAAACAATCAGAAATTAAAGAATTATCAACAGCTGACTTACAAGAAAAGCTTGGAGCGTTGAAGAAAAATTATACTGATCTTAAGATGGCTCACGCCATAACTCCATTGGAAAATCCATTAGAGTTACGTAGCTTAAGAAAAACTGTGGCAAGAATTGCTACAGAGTTAACTAAAAGAGAATTACAATAATTCTAGTCAGTTTTAAAGATGGAAAAAAGAAATCTTAGAAAAGAGAGAATCGGTGTAGTATCTAGCAACAAAATGGAGAAATCTATCGTAGTTAGCGAGGTAAAAAGAGTAAAGCACCCAATGTACGGAAAGTTCGTATTAAAGACTAAGAAGTACGTTGCACATGACGAGAATAACGATTGCAACGAAGGTGATACTGTAAGGATCATGGAAACACGTCCTATGAGTAAATCTAAGCGTTGGAGATTAGTAGAAATCCTAGAAAGAGCTAAATAATATGTTACAGACAGAATCAAGATTAAAAGTCGCAGATAACACTGGAGCAAAAGAAGTTTTAGTGATTAGAGTTTTAGGAGGAACAAAAAAGCGTTACGCTAGCGTTGGAGACAAAATCGTTGTTACGGTTAAATCTGCAACTCCAAACGGAACTGTAAAGAAAGGTCAAGTATCTCGTGCAGTTGTTGTTCGTACTAAGAAAGAAGTTAGACGTAAAGACGGATCATATATCAGATTTGATGATAATGCTTGTGTACTTTTAAATCCTTCAGAGGAAATGAGAGGAACACGTGTATTCGGTCCTGTGGCTCGTGAATTACGTGAGAAACAATTTATGAAAATAGTATCATTAGCACCTGAGGTGTTATAAAATCAGATTTTAAAATGAAAAAATTTAAAATTAAATCAGGAGATACTGTTAAAGTTATAGCAGGAGATCACAAAGGATCTGAAGGTAAAGTTTTACAAATCATCAAAGATAAGGATAGAGTTGTAGTAGAAGGTGTAAACATGGTGTCTAAACACACTAAACCAAGTGCTGCAAATCCACAAGGAGGAATTGTAAAAAAAGAAGCTCCATTACACATATCAAACGTTGCTTTAGTTGAAAACGGTGAAGCAGTAAGAGTTGGTTATAAAGTAGAAGGAGATAAGAAAGTAAGAGTATCAAAAAAATCAGATAAAGCAATATAACCATGAGTTACGTACCAAGATTAAAAGAAGAGTACAAGAGCAGAGTTATCAAAGCTCTTACTGATGAATTTGGTTATAGCAATGTAATGCAAGTACCTAAATTACAAAAAATTGTTGTAAGTAAAGGTGTAGGTGCAGCTATAGCAGATAAGAAATTAATAGAATACGCTATTGACGAGTTAACTACAATTACAGGTCAAAAAGCAGTATCTACAATCTCTAAGAAAGACGTTGCAAACTTCAAATTACGTAAAGGAATGCCAATTGGTGCAAAAGTTACGTTAAGAGGAGACAAAATGTACGAATTTTTAGATAGATTAGTTACAGCTTCTTTACCACGTGTAAGAGACTTTAACGGTATCAAAGCAAATGGTTTTGATGGTAGAGGTAATTACAACTTAGGTATTACTGAACAAATCATCTACCCAGAGATTAATATTGATCAAGTGAAAAAAATTAGTGGTATGGATATTACATTTGTAACATCTGCTAACACTGATAAAGAAGCTAAATCATTATTAGGAGAATTAGGATTACCATTTAAAAAGAATTAATAAGATGGCTAAAGAATCAATGAAAGCGCGTGAGCGCAAAAGAGCTAAAATGGTTGCAAAGTATGCAGAAAAGAGAAAAGCTTTAAAAGAAGCTGGAGACTACGAAGCATTACAAAAGTTACCAAAAAACGCATCACCAATTAGAATGCACAACCGTTGTAAACTAACTGGACGTCCTAAAGGATATATGCGTCAGTTCGGAATTTCACGTGTTACTTTCCGTGAAATGGCTAACCAAGGATTAATTCCAGGAGTAAAAAAAGCAAGCTGGTAACAGCTCTTTACTATACAAGCAAAAGGTGTATAACGATAAAACGTTATACGCCTTTTTGTATTTAAAAAAGCAAGTTATTTTAGATGATTACCATACTATTTTAAAGGAAGGAATTTAGTTTTTTAAAACTGAAATATCTGCAATAAATTAGTGCTCAAAATGATAATTATTAAAATGGTTTGATTTTTAAAAAGTTTATGTATATTTGCACACTGTTTTTATAGGGTAAATTGTGCCTTGTAAGTAAATACTTGTTATAAGTATAATACCTATGAGATTTTACCTAAAAAACGAACTAAATAAATATTAACTGGTTTCAGGTTTAGTATCAGTATTTTACCAAGTAAAGTAAGGTTGCTAAAAACCAAAACCACAATTTAATTAACTATGTATACAGATCCAATCGCGGATTTTCTTACTCGTGTGAGAAATGCTATTGCAGCTAACCACAGAGTAGTTGAAGTTCCTGCTTCAAAATTGAAGAAGGAAATGACGAAAATTTTGTTCGATCAAGGTTACATTTTAAGTTATCAGTTCAATGACGATAAAGTACAAGGAACTATTAAGATAGCTTTAAAATACGATCGTGATACGAAAGAATCAGTAATCAGAAAGATTCAAAGAATTTCAACACCAGGTTTACGTAAGTACGTTGGCGCTAAAGAAATGCCAAGAGTATTAAACGGTTTAGGTATTGCTATTGTTTCTACATCTAAAGGTGTAATGACAAACAAAAAAGCAAGACAAGAAAACGTTGGTGGAGAGGTATTATGTTACGTTTACTAAAAAACATTTTGTAAGATGAGTAGAATAGGAAAAAATCCAATCGCATTGCCACAAGGTGTTGAAGTTAAAGTAGACGGAAACGTGGTAACAGTAAAAGGTAAATTAGGAGAATTAACTCAAGAGTTAACTTCTGGTATTACTGTAAAGGTAGAAGATGGTACGATCACTTTAGAAAGATCATCAGATAGTAAAGATCATAGAGCTGCACATGGTTTATACCGTGCTTTAATCAATAACATGGTTGAAGGTGTAAGCAAAGGTTTTACTAAAGAGTTAGAGTTAGTAGGTGTTGGATATAGAGCATCTAACCAAGGACAAAAATTAGATTTAGCCTTAGGTTTCTCTCATAACATTATTTTAGATTTAGCTCCAGAAGTTAAGGTTGAAACAGTATCTGAAAAAGGTAAAAACCCAATCGTAAAATTAACTTCACATGACAAGCAATTAGTTGGTCAAGTTGCAGCAAAAATTCGTTCTTTCCGTAAGCCAGAGCCTTACAAAGGAAAAGGAATTAAGTTTGTAGGAGAAGTATTAAGAAGAAAAGCAGGTAAATCTGCATAATAAATTAAGAGAAATTATTATGGCATTATCAAAGCTTGAAAGAAGACAACGAATTAAGCATAGAATTAGAAAAATAGTTACTGGTACAGCTGCTAAACCAAGATTATCAGTTTTTAGAAGTAACAAAGAAATCTATGCTCAGTTAATTGATGACGTTGCTGGTGTAACATTAGCATCTGCATCTTCAAGAGATAAAGAAATTACATCTGGTTCTAAGGTAGAAGCAGCAACAGCAGTAGGTAAAGCTATCGCTGAAAAAGCTGTAAAAGCTGGTGTTGATACTGTTGCTTTTGACCGTAACGGATATTTATACCACGGTAGAGTTAAAGTATTAGCAGACGCTGCTAGAGAAGCTGGTTTAAAATTTTAAGAAATTATATTATGTTAGGATATAAAAACGTAGAAAGAGTAAAACCAAGCGGATTAGAGCTTGTAGATAAATTAGTAGGAGTACAACGTGTTACTAAAGTAACTAAAGGAGGTAGAGCATTTGGTTTCTCTGCAATCGTAGTAGTTGGAGATGGTAACGGTGTTGTAGGTCACGGATTAGGGAAATCTAAAGATGTTTCTTCTGCAATTGCAAAAGCAGTAGAAGATGCAAAGAAAAACTTAGTGCGTATTCCTATTTTAGATGGAACATTACCACACGAGCAAAAAGGTAAATTTGGTGGAGCTAAAGTATTCATCAAGCCAGCTTCACACGGTACCGGGGTTATCGCCGGGGGTGCTGTACGTTTGGTATTAGAATCTGTTGGAATAAAAGACGTATTATCAAAATCTCAAGGATCATCAAACCCTCACAACGTAGTAAAAGCAACTTTTGATGCTTTATTACAATTACGTAGCGCAGCAACTATTGCTAAGCAAAGAGGCATTTCTTTAGAGAAAGTTTTTAACGGTTAAAATTTAAGACGATGAGTAAAATTAGAGTTACACAAGTAAAAAGTCAAATCGGTCGCCTTAAAAATCAAAAAAGAACGTTAGAGGCGTTAGGTTTACGTAAAATGAACCAAACTGTAGAGCATGATGCAACAGCTACAATTTTGGGTATGGTAAATAAAGTTTCACACTTAGTTTCTGTAGAAGAAATTAAATAAGACAATAAAAGATGAGTTTACACAACTTAAAACCAGCAGCTGGAGCAACTAAGAACAAAGGGAAGCGTGTAGGACGTGGAGAAGGTTCTGGTAAAGCTACTACTGCAGGAAGAGGACACAAAGGAGCTAAATCTCGTTCTGGTTATTCTCGTAAAGTAGGATTTGAAGGAGGACAAATGCCACTTCAAAGACGTGTGCCTAAATTTGGATTCACTAACATTAACCGTAAAGAGTATGTTGGTGTAAATTTAGACAAGTTACAATCATTAGTAGATAACGGAAAGATAACAGATACAGTTAATTTAGATGTTTTAGTTGAAAACAGATTAGCTCGTAAAAACGACTTAGTAAAAATATTAGGTGGTGGAGAGTTAAAAGCTAAATTAAATATAACTGTACATAAGTATACAGCATCAGCAAAAGCAGCTATCGAAGCAGCAGGAGGTGAAGCAGTAACTTTATAATAATTGTAAATGATGAATTTTATAAATACTTTAAAAGACATTTGGAAGATAGAAGAGTTAAAAGAGAAATTACTTTTAACCTTAGGTTTAATTGCTGTTTACCGTTTTATGGCAGCTGTTCCATTACCAGGAATTGATCCAACTCAATTAACAGCATTAAAAGACAGTACTTCTGATGGACTTTTAGGTTTATTAAACGCATTTACAGGTGGGGCATTTGCTAGAGCGTCAGTAATGGCACTTGGTATAATGCCTTATATTTCTGCTTCTATTGTAGTTCAGTTAATGGGTATTGCGGTACCATATTTACAAAAACTACAAAAAGATGGAGAAAGTGGACGTAAGAAGATTACGCAAATAACAAGATGGCTTACAATTGCTATTACATTGTTTCAAGCACCTACTTATATTGGAGTTATCCAAAATCAAATGGGGTTACCAGCTGAAGCATTCTTAGTAACAGGAGCAACATTTTGGGTATCATCTATTATTCTTTTAAGTGCAGGAACAATTTTTGCAATGTGGTTAGGAGAGCGTATTACTGATAAAGGAGTTGGTAATGGTATATCATTATTAATTACTGTAGGTATTATCGCAAACTTCCCAGCTGCATTTATTCAAGAATTAGTTTCTAAGCAAACTGCAGGAGCAGGAGGAATTATGATGATTTTAATCGAATTAATAGTTTGGTTTGTGGTAATCTTGTTAACCGTATTATTAGTTACCGCAGTACGTAAAGTAGCAGTTCAATATGCACGTCGTACAGCAGTTACAAACATTAAAGATGTTGATGGTGCAAGACAGTACATTCCATTAAAGTTGAATGCTGCTGGTGTAATGCCAATTATCTTTGCTCAAGCAATTATGTTTTTACCAATTGCATTAGGGCAAAAATACCCAGCATTAAACAGTTTAACTGATATTAACGGTTTATGGTATAACGTTATATTTGCTTTATTAATTATTGTCTTTAGTTACTTTTATACTGCTATTACTATTCCAACGAATAAAATGGCAGAAGACTTAAAGAGAAGTAATGGTTTTGTTCCAGGGTATAAACCAGGTGAAGAAACAGCTAACTTTTTAGATTCAGTATTGTCAAAAATTACATTACCAGGATCAATCTTCTTAGCAGCTTTATCTATTTTACCAGCAATCATTGTAAAGTTTGGAGTTACTCAAAACTGGGCAATGTTTTACGGTGGAACTTCATTAATCATTATGGTAGGAGTTGCAATAGACACTATTCAGCAAATAAACTCGTATTTATTAAATAGTCGTTATGACGGTTTAATGAAAACAGGAAACAGTAACAGAAAATCATTAAAATAATATGGCTAAGCAATCAGCAATTCAACAAGACGGGACTATTACAGAAGCTTTATCAAACGCTATGTTCCGTGTAGAATTAGAAAACGGACATATTGTTACGGCGCACATTTCGGGAAAAATGCGTATGCATTATATCAAATTATTACCTGGAGATAAGGTGAAATTAGAAATGAGTCCGTATGATTTATCAAAGGCAAGAATTACTTACAGATATTAAAAACACACACTGATGAAAGTAAGAGCATCATTAAAGAAAAGAAGTGCTGACTGCAAAATTGTACGCAGAAAAGGCCGTTTATACGTAATTAACAAAAAGAATCCTAGATTTAAACAAAGACAAGGATAATAAATAAGACACTAGTCATTAGTAATTAGTAGTTAGATGAATCTGTTTGAAATAGAAATGTTTAGGATTCTAACAACTAAAAGCTAACAGCTAAAAACTAAATTATATGGCAAGAATCGCAGGTATAGATATTCCAAAGAATAAAAGAGGTGTTATCGCTTTAACATATATCTTTGGTGTAGGAAGAAGCAGAGCTAAAGAGATTTTAGCAGCTGCTAACATAGACGAAAGCATCAAAGTTCAAGATTGGACTGATGATCAAATTGCAGCAATTCGTGAGCAAGTAGGAACTTACACTATTGAAGGTGAGTTACGTTCTGAAGTTCAATTAAACATTAAACGTTTAATGGACATCGGATGTCAAAGAGGTATTCGTCACAGACTTGGTTTACCATTAAGAGGACAAAGAACGAAGAATAACTCTCGTACAAGAAAAGGTAAGAGAAAAACTGTAGCTAACAAGAAAAAATAATCATTGATTATTTTTTACTAATAGTAAAGAATTATGGCAAAGTCTAAAGTAACAAAAAAACGTAAAGTTATAATTGAATCAGTTGGTGAAGCTCACGTAACTGCATCATTTAACAATATTATTATTTCTTTAACAAACAAAAAAGGTGATGTAATTTCTTGGTCATCTGCAGGTAAAATGGGTTTCAGAGGTTCTAAAAAGAACACTCCTTACGCAGCTCAATTAGCAGCAGAAGATTGTGCAGAAGTTGCAAAAGAAGCTGGTTTACGTAAAGTAAAAGTGTATGTTAAAGGACCAGGTAACGGTAGAGAATCTGCAATCAGATCTATCCACAATGCTGGTATCGAAGTAACTGAAATCATCGATGTTACTCCAATCCCACACAACGGATGTCGTCCACCTAAAAGAAGAAGAGTATAAGTTGAAGTAATTCAACTTATACTTTATTTAGTGTACCTTTGTGCACAAAAAATTAAGTATTTTAACAACAGTAGGATTAAAAGATTATCGAAGGAGTACGCCTTAATTCATAATCCCTACTAAATTAATTAGAAATGGCAAGATATACAGGACCAAAAACTAAGATTGCTCGTAAGTTTGGCGAAGCAATTTTCGGAGATGATAAAAACTTCGAAAAAAGAAATTACCCTCCAGGACAACATGGTGTTGCTAAACGTAGAGGTAAAAAATCGGAATATGCTATCCAGTTAATGGAGAAGCAAAAAGCAAAATATACTTATGGTATTTTAGAGCGTCAATTCCGTAACATATTTAAGAAAGCACAAGCATCAGGAGGAATTACTGGTGAGGTGTTATTACAATTATGTGAGTCTCGTTTAGATAATGTTGTGTTCCGTTTAGGTATCGCTACTTCTCGTAGAGCTGCTCGTCAATTAGTTTCTCACCGTCACATTACAGTTAACGGAGATATCGTAAACATTCCTTCTTACAGATTACAAGCAGGAGATGTTGTTGCAGTAAGAGAGAAATCTAAATCATTAGAAGCTATCGAAAATGCATTAGCTGCTAATAGTTCTGTTTACGAGTGGTTAACTTGGAATGCTGATTTGAAATCAGGAACTTTTGTAAAAGCTCCAGAAAGATTACAAATTCCTGAGAACATTAAAGAGCAATTAATCGTAGAATTATACTCTAAGTAATAAATTAATTATATTGGTATTTAGCCAAAGGGTTTATTCGTACTTCTTCAAACCTATAAACCGCGCAACTGAATAACAATTAAAACGAAGAAAACAAATTAATATGGCAATTTTAAATTTTCAAAAACCTGATAAGGTAATTATGATTGAATCTACTGATTTTTCAGGAAGATTTGAATTTAGACCTCTTGAACCAGGTTTTGGATTAACAGTTGGTAATGCTTTAAGAAGAGTATTATTATCTTCATTAGAAGGATTCGCTATTACATCATTACGTATCGATGGAGTAGATCACGAATTTTCAACAATTCAAGGTGTTGTAGAAGACGTAACTGAAATCATCTTAAACTTAAAACAAGTTCGTTTTAAGAAACAGATTGAAGAATCTGACAGAGAAACAGTTTCTATCGCAATATCAGGACAAGAGCAATTAACCGCTGGAGATTTACAAAAATTTATTTCAGGTTTCCAAGTATTAAACCCAGATTTAGTGCTTTGTAACATGGATAAATCAGTAACGTTAAATGCTGAAATTACCATTGAAAAAGGTAGAGGTTTTGTACCAGCAGAAGAAAACAAAAGAGCTGGTGCACCTTTAGGAACAATTTTCACAGATTCTATTTACACTCCAATTAAGAATGTAAAATATGCAATTGAAAATTTCCGTGTAGAGCAAAAGACCGATTATGAAAAATTAGTTTTCGATATCGATACTGATGGTTCTATCAATCCTAAAGATGCCTTAACCGAAGCAGCTAAGATTTTAATCCACCACTTTATGTTATTCTCTGATGAGCGTATAACTTTAGAGGCAGATGAAATCGCACAGACTGAAACATATGATGAGGAATCATTACACATGCGTCAGTTATTAAAGACGAAATTAGTTGATATGGATTTATCAGTTCGTGCTTTAAACTGTTTAAAAGCTGCAGAAGTTGATACTTTAGGAGACTTAGTATCATTTAACAAAAGTGATTTAATGAAGTTCAGAAACTTTGGTAAAAAATCATTAACTGAATTAGACGAGTTAGTGGCTAACAAAGGATTAAATTTCGGGATGGATTTAAGTAAATACAAATTAGATAAAGATTAACCTTTCATATTTTGCTCCCCTAAACTAGGGTAGTAGCAAGATGAGAGCTAAAACCAAATGTCATGAGACACGGAAAGAAATTTAATCATTTAGGTAGAAAGACAGCGCACAGAAAAGCGATGTTATCTAACATGGCTTGTTCTTTAATCGAGCACAAGCGAATCAATACTACAGAAGCTAAAGCAAAAGCTTTACGTAAGTTTGTTGAGCCTTTAATTACAAAATCTAAAGATGATACAACTCACAACCGTCGTGTAGTATTTAGTTACTTACGTAACAAAGAGGCTGTTACAGAATTATTCAAAGAAGTTTCTGTAAAAGTTGCAGACAGACCTGGAGGATATGTACGTATAATCAAGTTAGGAAACCGTCAAGGAGATAACGCTCCTATGGCTATGGTTGAGTTAGTTGATTATAACGAGTTATACAACCCAAAAGGTGACAAAGCTAAAAAGAGTACTCGTCGTAGCCGTCGTGGTGGAGCGAAGAAAACTGAAGCTGCTGCTGTTGAAACTCAAACTTCACAAGAAGAAGAATAAAAATGAAAATTTTTATAAATTAAATCAAAGGGATGAACATTTTAATGTTTATCCCTTTTTTTATATCTTTAGAAGATTAATCTAAAAAAAAAGTTATGAATGATTTTAAAAAAAGCTTTTTGGGTGTTTTTAGTTTGTTGTTTGCAGTGTATTGTCATTCTCAAAAAGGAAGTCCAGATGACATAAATATCCAGCACCCTATATCTGAAGTGGCAAGTTTGTCTAATTTTAATCCAAACATGCTTGGTGGAAGTTATATATATAAAAGAGAAATACCAACAGTTAAAAATGCTGCAGAAAAAGGAATTAAAGGCTCTTTTTATTTGTTTGATAATTGGAATAACAAAAGTATTATTGTTTCTCGGGCAGAGAAAACTTATGAACTTAACAATTTGAATTTTGATTTAGAAGAAGGAAAGTTTTTGTCTAAAGTTTCAAAAGATAGTGTTTATGTTTATAAAGATTTAAAAGAAGTAAAAGTAGAAGACAAATCTTTTATTAATATTAAAGGAGATTATTACTTAGAGCTTTATAAAGGTAATGAAATATCATTTTTTAAAAAATATTCTGGGAAGTTAAATCCTCCATTAATGAATAAGATGACAAACCAACAACTTAAACCAGCAGAGTTTGTTAAAAAAGAGAATTATTATATTAAAAAGGAAGATAAGTTAAAAGGTATTGACTTAAATAAAAGACAGGTTTTAAAGATTTTAACAACCAACAATAAGAAAAAAGCATTGTCTTATATAGAAGAGAATAATTTGTCTCTTAAAAATGAAGGTGAAATAATTTCTTTATTTAGATACATAGATAACTTATAATTAATTTAAATTATGGAAAGAATCTCTGTATTATCTTTATTGTTATTTGTTAATGTGATTTTTTCACAAAGTCAGTTAAATTTAACAAAGATTACTGGAACTTATAATAATGGGGAATTTTCAGAGTTTTCTGAAAATAATGAGATGAATGGAACACCTTTTTTGTTTGATAGCTGGAATAATCCTTCCATTATAACATTAACCACTGGGAAAATATATAAACTTTCTAATATAAATTATGATCTCAATAGGAAGAAATTTGTAAGTAAAATTTCAGATAAAGAACTTTTTGTTTTTGAAAATATTAATGAGGTCATAGTAAAAGGAAAAAAGTATTTAAAAATTAATGATGTTTTTTATCAAGAAATTTTTTATAATCCAAAGGGTTTGTCTTTATTAAAGAAAATTTTGTTAAAAAAAGTTAAACCAGTAGTCAATAAAATGACATATCAGGTTATAAAAAAAGGAGAGTATAAAAAGAAAGGAAAATATTTTCTCAAAAAAGGAAATGAGTTAATAGAAGTAAAACTTAAAAAATCTTCTATTTTAAATGAGTTACCAAGAGAATTAAGAAAAGAGCTAGATAAATTTTCTAAACGAGAATCCTTGTCATTTAAAGATGAAGGAGATTTATTTAAAATAATGAGATATTATAATTCATTATAAAAGAACTTAAAAGGACAAACATTTAATGTTTGTCCTTTTTTTATATATTTTTGCAAACAAATTACACAACACCACTAAATGAAATATCAAACACGTAAAAAAGCATTAGTTTTATTAGCAGACGGAACTATTTTCTACGGTAAATCTATTGGGATAGAAGGAACCGCAACAGGAGAAATTTGTTTTAATACCGGTATGACAGGGTACCAAGAAATTTTTACTGACCCTTCTTACTTCGGACAACTTATGGTAACAACCAATGCACATATTGGTAATTATGGAGTTAACGATGAAGAAGTAGAATCAGATGGAATTAAAATTTCTGGATTAATTTGTCGTAATTTCAGTTTTACACACTCTCGTGTAGATTCTGATGGAAATTTATTAGATTGGTTTAAGAAACACAATTTAGTAGCTATTTCTGATGTAGATACCCGTGCATTAGTATCTTATATTAGAGATAATGGAGCAATGAACGCTATTATTTCTACTGAGGTAGATAATGTAGAGGAATTAAAAAAGCAGTTAGCTGAAACTCCAAATATGGAAGGATTAGAGTTAGCTTCTAAAGTGTCAACGAAAGAGCCATATTTTGTAGGAGATGAGAATGCACCGATTAAAATTTCAGCTTTAGATATTGGTATAAAGAAAAACATTTTGAGAAATTTAGCAAAAAGAGGAGCTTATATTAAAGTATACCCTTACAATGCAAGTTTTGAGGAAATGAGTGATTTCAATCCAGATGGATATTTTATTTCAAATGGACCTGGTGATCCAGAGCCTCTAGAAGAAGCTCAAAATACAGCAAAGCAAATAATCGAAAAAGATTTACCATTATTTGGAATTTGTTTAGGACACCAAGTAATTGCATTAGCTAACGGAATTTCTACTTATAAGATGCACAATGGTCACAGAGGAATTAATCATCCAGTAAAGAATTTGTTGACAGGTAAAGGAGAAATTACTTCTCAAAACCACGGGTTTGCTATCAATAGAGAAGAAACAGAAGCGCATCCAGATGTAGAGATTACACATGTACATTTAAATGACAATACGGTAGCAGGTATCAGAATGAAATCTAAAAATGTATTTTCTGTACAGTACCATCCAGAAGCGAGCCCTGGGCCACATGATGCAGAGTACTTATTTGATCAGTTTATCGAAAATATTAAAAAAGTAAAAGCTTAATAAAAATCTTTAAAAAATATAATACATTCCCGTGGGTCGTAACTCACGGGAATGTATCTTAAAAATAAACAACTATGAGTATGATAATCAACATTCACGCACGTCAAATTTTTGATTCAAGAGGGAATCCTACCGTAGAAGTAGATGTAACTACTGAAAACGGAGTTGTAGGTAGAGCAGCAGTGCCATCGGGGGCTTCTACAGGAGAACACGAAGCTGTTGAATTACGTGATGGAGGAAATGATTATATGGGTAAAGGAGTGTTAAAAGCTGTTGAAAATGTAAACACTGTAATTGCTCAAGAATTATTAGGAGTATCTGTTTTTGAACAAAATATGATTGATCAAATGATGATTGATTTAGACGGAACTCCAAATAAATCAGTATTAGGAGCAAATGCTATTTTGGGTGTTTCATTAGCAGTAGCTAAAGCTGCCGCAAATGAATTAGGATTACCATTATACCGTTATATAGGTGGTGTTTCAGCTAATACGTTGCCTGTTCCTATGATGAACATCATTAATGGAGGTTCTCATTCAGATGCACCAATCGCCTTCCAAGAGTTTATGGTAATGCCAGTAAAGGCTCAAAACTTTACAGAAGCGATGCAAGTGGGATCTGAAATTTTTCACCATTTAAAGAAAGTATTACACGATCGTAATTTGTCTACCGCCGTAGGTGATGAAGGAGGTTTTGCTCCGACGTTAGAAGGAACTGAGGACGCTATCGAAACAATTGCTTTAGCAACTAAAAATGCTGGTTATAAATTTGGTGATGAAGTAATGATAGCTTTAGATTGTGCTTCAGCTGAGTTTTATGTAGACGGAAAGTATGATTATACCAAGTTTGAAGGAGATAAAGGAGCTGTAAGAACATCAGAAGAGCAAGCTGCTTATTTAGCTGAGTTATGTGAAAAGTATCCTATTATTTCTATTGAAGATGGAATGGATGAAAATGATTGGGATGGATGGAAAATGCTAACAGAAAAAGTTGGGGATAAAGTTCAATTAGTAGGAGATGATTTATTTGTTACTAATGTTGAGCGTTTATCAAGAGGAATTGAAAACGGCATTGCAAATTCAATCTTAATCAAAGTAAACCAGATAGGTACATTAACAGAAACGATTGCTGCGGTAAATATGGCGCATAATGCAGGTTATACTTCTGTAATGAGTCACCGTTCAGGAGAAACTGAAGATAATACTATTGCTGATTTAGCGGTAGCGTTAAATTGTGGACAAATTAAAACTGGTTCAGCTTCACGTTCAGATCGTATGGCAAAGTATAATCAATTATTACGTATTGAGGAACAATTAGCAGATGTAGCTTACTATCCGCAAGAAAAAGCGTTTAAAGTAAAGTAATTACAAAAAACATTTATTAGTATATATAAAAACTCATACAGTTACTGTATGAGTTTTTTTTGTACTTATATATGATAGAAGTTTGAATAAAGTAGGGTATTGCCCTCTTATATTGTTATAAAGTTATTTAATAATAAAAAATAAGCTATGAAAAGAACAATGCTATTTATTTGCAGCTTAATCACTGTGACATTATTTTCTCAAGAAAAACAAACTGAAAGTGTTTGGAGAATTAATTTTTTAAATCCAGGTATTGAATATGAAATGCCAACAGGAAATAAATCAACACTTTCTGTTGGTTTAGGTATTGGATATAGCGGAAGCTATCCGCATTCTTCAGCTTCTGATGTAGATACAGGACTTGTGTATGCTATAAATCCTTTTGTTGATATACAGCACAAATGGTTTTACAATTTTGATAAGCGTAAAATAAAAGGATTGGATACCACCAACAATTCAGGAAATTTTGTGTCAGTTCGTGTCTTAACAAGAGGTAAAACTCTTTTTGGAGATGATGTAGTTACTGATAAATTAGATTTTGCTATAGGACCAACTTGGGGTATTCAACGTAAGTATGGTAAAAATTTCCATCTACTATTTGATATGGGGCCAATTTATTATTTTGATGTTGATGGAGGTCACGGCTTTTTTCCTTTGATGTTGCAACTAAACCTAGGGTTTGATTTGTAATATATTGTTAACAACAAACCTATTAAAATTGCTTTTATGAAGAATAAAATGGTTGCATTGCTGCTAATAATGCTATTTATTAGTGTCTTTTCAAATGCTCAAATAAGTATTTATGATACTGTACAAACAGGAAAAGAAATTGCTAAAGATGAAAAGAACTCAAATGAGTTACCTCCAAAACTTATTCAAACGATAGAGTTTGGAACATCTCTCCCAAGTGAAATAAAATATAGTTTTAGTACTGATGAGTATTTTTCAGCACAAGAATTAAAAAGACGTTTATCATTCGAATTATTTTACAATATAAGCTATCCTATTTTAAAGAAATTAACTTTTGGAGCCGTGGCAGGAATTCAACATCAATCGCAAGGAAGTATTACAGGGCTAAAATTAGGAGCAAGTTTTCGGTATTATTTTAAAAATTATGAGGGTGTCAATCTGTATTTAATGACCGCAAGAAGTATTGGTGTTTCAAATAATGTAAAAAACGAGGCAGGAGAAGGAAATATTCGAGTAGGCTTACAATTTCCTATAAAGGAGTTAACAGATTTTGATGATTTTAGAGTTGTTTTCAGTATTTTTTGGGACAATGATTCTTATGCGCTAAAAAAGCCTCTTTTAGGGACTGAAATACCAAGCGATATTGTTTTTCGATCAGGTTACGGCTTTGGAATTGGATTGCAGTTTTAAATGTTTTATTTATAGAGAATAAAATAGCTCATTTTGAAATAGATTTTTAATAAAAAAAAGTTATGTATTTATATCAAAAATCTATTTGTTGAGTCTTTTAAAATAATTCAAAAAATGGTATATTCGCAACTCACTTCAATCATTAAAATTTAAGAAATTTAAAATGTCAGATATAGCAAAATTACAAATTGGCGAAAAAACGTATGAGTTTCCTTTAGTAAAAGGAACAGAAAATGAAACCGCAATTGATATTAAAGCCTTAAGAGGAGCCACGGACGGTGTTATTACCATTGATCCAGGGTATAAAAATACAGGTTCATGCCAAAGTGCTATAACATTTTTAGATGGTGAACAAGGAATTTTAAGATACAGAGGATATTCTATTGAAGAATTAGCGGAAAAAGCAGACTTTTTAGAAGTAGCTTACTTGTTAATTTTTGGTGAGTTACCAACAAAAGAGCAATTAGATAAGTTTTATGCAGATATATTAGATGAAGCTATTGTAGATGATGATATTAAGAAAATCATTGATGCTTTTCCTAAAAATGCACACCCAATGGGAGTGTTATCTTCGTTAACATCAGCTTTAACAGCTTTTAATCCGTCTTCTGTAAATGTTGATTCAGAAGAAGATATGTACAAGGCTATCGTTAAAATTATGGGTAAATTCCCTGTTTTAGTAGCTTGGACATTACGTAAAAAACAAGGCCTACCATTACACTATGGCTCTCGTAAATTAGGATATGTAGAAAATATCTTAACAATGATGTTCCAAAAGCCTAATGATGAGTATGATTTAAACCCAATTATGATTAATGCTTTAGATAAGTTATTAATCTTACACGCAGACCACGAGCAAAACTGTTCAACTTCAACAGTACGTATCGTAGGTTCTTCTCATGCAGGTTTATTTGCATCATTATCAGCAGGTATCTCTGCGTTATGGGGACCTTTACATGGTGGAGCAAATCAAGCAGTACTTGAAATGTTAGAAGCTATCAAAGAAGATGGTGGAGATACTAAAAAATACATGGGTAAAGCAAAAGACAAAGAAGATCCTTTCCGTTTAATGGGATTCGGACACCGTGTATATAAAAACTTTGATCCAAGAGCAAAGATTATTAAGAAGGCAGCAGACGAAGTATTAGGAGATTTAGGAGTTGAAGATCCAATTTTAGATGTTGCTAAAGGTTTAGAAAGAGAAGCTTTAGAAGATCAATACTTTGTTGATAGAAAATTATACCCTAACGTAGATTTTTACTCAGGTATTATCTACCGTGCGATGGGAATTCCTGTAGAAATGTTTACTGTAATGTTTGCCTTAGGGCGTTTACCAGGATGGATTGCTCAATGGAGAGAAATGCGTTTACGCAAAGAGCCAATCGGTCGTCCACGTCAAGTATATGTTGGAGAGAATTTAAGGGAGTTCGTAGAAATAGACAAAAGATAAAACATGAAAAAAGTGTCATTTAATAATTTAAATGACATTTTTTTATTTAATATAATTGATGATGAAAGAAATTAAAATTATCAAAAATAGATCAGATATTGGAGCTGGAACTCGCGGTTCTGATATGGGAGTTGATGCTATTGAAATAGCAGCCATAAATAAAAAAAGTAATTATTTTGATTCGCATGATTTTGAAGACGTTATTACAGAAAACGAATCAATTTACAATAAAGTAAACAACTCATTTGCAAAACGAATTGATAGCGTTTTTAATCAATGTAAACGTTTAAGTAACCATGTGAAAGTTAATTTGCAAGAAGGAAAGTTTCCAATAGTTTTGTCAGGAGATCATTCTTCAGCATTAGGAACCATTAGTGGTGTTAAGGCAGCTTACCCAACACAAAGAGTAGGTGTGGTTTGGATTGATGCTCATGGTGACTTACACTCACCTTATACATCGCCATCTGGGAATATTCACGGTATGCCTTTGTCTGCTGCAATTTCAGATGACAATTTAGACTGCCAAATTAATGATGTAGATAGAGAAACGTCAGAGTTATGGGAACGTATGAAAAACATCGGTGTTCCGGGGCAGAAAGTATTGCCAGAAGATATTGTCTTCTTTGGAGTTCGTGATACAGAAGAACCAGAGGATAAACAAATGGAGAAGTATGGTATTAAAAACTATATGGTTGCTGAAGTTCGTTATAGAGGATTAGATGTTTGTGTAAACGAAGCTTTAGATAAACTTTCTAATTGTGATGTTATTTATGTGTCGTTTGATGTAGATTCAATGGATTGTGATATGATTTCTTATGGAACAGGAACACCTGTGCCTAAAGGATTTGATCAATATGAAATCATTAATATTATCAATGGATTATTAGCAAGTAAAAAAGTAGCTTGTGTAGAATTTGTTGAAGTAAATCCGTTATTAGATTTCAAAGGAAATAAAATGGCTGAAACTGCTTTTGAAGTACTTGAAGAAGTAACTAAAAAAGTAAAGACTTTATAAAAAAATATAAAACAAAATAAAAAAGCGAGTATGTACATACTCGCTTTTTTATTTTACAAAGGTAGTTTAGAAAAATAAACACTTATATTTGCTTCAGTAAACTTTAGGAGTAGCTAGTTCGCTAGTTTGAGAAACATCCTTAGAACCTGATATGGTTAACACCAGCGTAGGGAAAAGTTGTAACATTTTATTCGGTGTCGTTTTTCTTTTAAAGAAACGATTCTGAACTTCTTCTACAGTTTACTTTAAAATAAGTTTTATATGATAACCTTAAAAGTAAACGACACTCAAAAAGAATTTTCTAGAACACTTTCGTTACAAGATTTAGTTAATGAGCTAAAAGTTAAAACTAATGGTATTGCTATTGCAGTTAATAGTAACGTAGTGAAAAAGGAAGAGTGGACTTCACATATGCTCCAAAATAATGATAATATTTTAATCATTAAATCCACACAAGGAGGTTAATATTTTCAGCAAACAAAATTCACAAGAATAAACAAACAACCCTAAAATGAAGAAAAAAGATACAGCACCAAAACAAGATGGTGTAACAAGGCAACCGTTTCCGAATTCAAAAAAAATATATGTTCAAGGAAAAATCCATCCGCAGATAAAAGTAGCAATGCGTGAAATTGAATTGAGCGACACTGTGGATTCGATGACTAAAAAAAGAACACCAAACGAACCCGTAACAGTGTATGATACTTCTGGGCCATATACAGATCCAACGAAAGAAATTAATATTCATAATGGATTAGAGCGTATTCGTGAACAGTGGATTTTAGATAGAGGTGATGTAGAAGAGCTTAATGAATTTACTTCGGAGTATTGCAACGAACGATTAAATGATAAAAGCTTAGACCATTTACGTTTCAACTTAAAAAGTAAACCAAAAAGAGCTAAAAAAGGACATAATGTAACACAGTTACATTATGCAAAAAAAGGAATTATTACTCCAGAAATGGAATATATTGCCATTCGTGAAAATCAGCGAATAGATGAAATGACACGTTTGTCAGAGCAACATCCAGGACAAGATTTCGGAGCGAGTATTCCTGCAAAAATTACACCTGAATTTGTTAGAGAAGAAGTAGCAAGAGGACGTGCGGTAATTCCTTCGAATATAAACCACCCAGAAGCAGAACCTATGATTTTAGGACGTAATTTTTTAGTGAAAATTAATGCTAACATAGGAAATTCAGCGACAACCTCATCAATAGAAGAAGAAGTGGAAAAAGCAGTTTGGGCATGTCGTTGGGGAGCAGATAATATCATGGATTTATCTACAGGAAAAAATATTCATGAAACTCGTGAATGGATTATCCGTAATTCACCAGTACCAGTAGGAACCGTACCTATTTATCAAGCTTTAGAAAAAGTAAATGGAGTTGCTGAAGATTTAACTTGGGAAATATTTAGAGACACATTAATAGAACAAGCAGAGCAAGGAGTAGATTACTTTACGATTCATGCAGGAGTTCGTTTGCGTTATGTACCTATGACGGCAAAACGTATTACAGGAATTGTATCAAGAGGAGGATCTATCATGGCAAAATGGTGTTTAGCACATCATAAAGAGAGCTTTTTATATACACATTTTGAAGAAATTTGTGAAATTATGAAAGCTTATGATGTCGCTTTTTCATTAGGAGATGGTTTACGTCCTGGCTCAATTGCAGATGCAAATGACGAAGCGCAGTTTGCTGAATTAGAAACCTTAGGAGAGTTAACAAAAATAGCGCGTAAACATGAAGTACAATGTTTTATTGAAGGGCCTGGTCACGTGCCGATGCATATGATTAAAGCGAATATGGATAAACAATTAGAAGCTTGTGATGAAGCTCCGTTTTATACCTTAGGACCTTTAACTACGGATATTGCACCAGGATACGATCATATTACCTCAGGTATTGGAGCAGCGATGATTGGATGGTTTGGTTGTGCTATGTTGTGTTATGTTACACCAAAAGAACATTTAGGGTTACCAAATAAAGAAGATGTACGTACAGGAGTGGTTACTTATAAATTAGCAGCTCATGCAGCTGATTTAGCAAAAGGACACCCAGGAGCGCAACACAGAGATGATGCTTTAAGTAAAGCACGTTTTGAATTCCGTTGGGAAGATCAATTCAATTTAGGATTGGATCCAGAACTAGCAAGAGAGTATCACGATGAAACCTTACCTGCTGAGGGAGCTAAAATTGCACACTTTTGCTCGATGTGTGGACCAAAATTTTGTTCTATGAAAATATCACAAGAAGTACGTGATTTTGCAGCTGAGAATAAAGTAGAAGGAGATGAAGTGTTTGCAAAAGGAATGGAGGAGAAATCAAAAGAATTTAAAGATAAAGGATCAGAAGTATACCTATAAATTCTGAATATAGAATTATGAATTACGAGTTGACAATTTCTAAATTCGTAATTCATAATTTAAAACCGATTATATGATTGTTTTAATAGCTCCAGAAAAAGACATCCCGAATGAAATTAAAATTCTTCAGCAATTATTTGAAGAAGGATTGGAATATTATCATTTCAGAAAACCTGACAAGAATTATGAAGAGCATGTAGCTTATTTGAATCAGATAGATGAAGAATATCATAATAGAATAGTCAC
Organism: Tenacibaculum sp. 47A_GOM-205m; assembly: GCF_000518405.1. NCBI lineage: Bacteria > Pseudomonadati > Bacteroidota > Flavobacteriia > Flavobacteriales > Flavobacteriaceae > Tenacibaculum > Tenacibaculum sp. 47A_GOM-205m. Next base: position 278,627 of record NZ_JADN01000003.1, read on the forward strand.
TCATTATTTTCATGAGCTCATCAATGAATTCAATTTAAAAGGCATTCATTTTCAAGAACAAAAAAGAATTGATGCTTTAGAGAATGGAAATGAATATTTTATCGGGTTAGATATGATAGGAAAAACAATGAGTAGTTCCTTTCATGAGCCTTCGGCATTAGAAAATTGTGATATTGAATTTGATTATCATTTATTAAGCCCTGTTTTTTCATCTATTTCAAAGAAAGGCTATGAAGGAAGAGGTTTTGATGTAAATCATATAGATAAAACGATTATAGGAATGGGAGGAATCAATACCGATACCATTGAAAAAACGTTAGCATTAGGTTTTCAAGGAATAGGAGTTTTAGGTGGAGTTTGGAATGCAGAAAATCCTGTTGAAAGTTTTAAAAATATTAAACGGCATTACGAAATTCATAATTCATAATTGAAAAATAAGACATATATATTAACCATTGCAGGTCATGACCCGTCGGGAGGCGCAGGATTGACTTCGGATATAAAAACATTTGAAGCACATGGTTTATATGGACTTTCGGTATGTACAGCAGTTACAGTCCAAAATGATGTGGACTTTAAAGAATGTGTTTGGATTGAAAAAGAAGTAATCATCAACCAAATTACATCTTTATTTGAACGCTTTAAGATATCAGTAGTAAAAATAGGAATCATCCAGTCTTGGAAAATATTACTAGAAATTGTTCAGGTTCTAAAAAAACATAATCCATCCATAAAAATAGTAGTAGACCCTATTTTAAAAGCGAGTGCTGGATTTGATTTTCATTCTGAAAAGCATACAAAAGTGTTTGAAGAAGTATTGCAACATTGTGATTTTATCACTCCAAATTATGATGAAATCAAAGCTATGTTTTCTAATAAATCGATTGAAGAAACCATTGAGTTTATTTCAGAAAAGACTAATGTTTATTTAAAAGGTGGACACAGAGAAGACAAAAAAGGATGGGATGAAGTATATCACAATAAGATAGTACAGTTAAATATTCCACCGAAAGCTACATCCGTTTTTGAAAAACACGGAAGTGGTTGTGTGTTGTCTTCTGCTTTAGCTTCAAACATAGCAAAAAAACTTTCTTTAGAAGATGCATGTATATATGCGAAATGGTATACAGAACAATTTTTAAATTCTAATAAAACGCTCTTAGGAGAGCACAACTATAAATGATAAGTAAATTACATTATATAACTCAAGGGAAAACTCCAGAAGAACATTTAGAAAATATTCAAAAAGCATGTGCTTCTGGAGCAGAGTGGGTACAACTTCGATTAAAGAATCTGGATCCGAAAACTGTTTTAGAAACAGCACAAAAAGCGAGAGAAATTACGAGTCACTTTCAAACACGGTTAATTATAAACGATTACTACAAAGTAGCTAAAGAAGTCAATGCAGATGGAGTTCATTTAGGAAAAACCGATACATGTCCGTTAAAAGCTCGTGAGTATTTAGGGAAATGGTATTCCATTGGTGGGACTGCTAATACTTTAGAAGATTGTAAAATTCTATTAGAGAAAAAAGTAGATTATATTGGTTTGGGGCCTTTTCAATTTACAGAAACTAAAAAGAATTTGAGTCCAGTTTTAGGAGCTGTTGGATATCAAGTAATTTTAGAAGCGTTAAATACAACTACTCCCATCATAGCTATTGGGGGAATTACTATAGAAAATGTACCTGAAATTATAAATACAGGAGTGTATGGTGTTGCTGTGTCAGGAGCGATTACTCAAAATTTTAACTCGATTTCTACATTTCATAAAATATTAAAAGCACCTAGCAACAACGAACAAGTGTATAAGTTAGGTGATAACAAATAGTAAAAATGAACACAAAATTAACGATAGCCGATAAAATATTTACCTCTCGATTATTTACAGGAACAGGAAAATTCAGTTCTTCTGAATTAATGAGAGAAGCTTTGTTAGCTTCAGAAAGTGAACTGATAACAGTTGCTTTAAAAAGAGTAGATGTTCAAGATGAAGAAGATGATATTTTATCACATTTAAATCATTCTCGAATTAACTTACTACCGAATACCTCAGGAGTAAGAACTGCAAAGGAAGCTGTTTTTGCCGCAGAGTTATCTAGAGAAGCTTTGGAAACAAATTGGGTGAAGTTAGAAATACATCCAGACCCAAGGTATTTATTACCTGATCCTATTGAAACTTTAAAAGCGGCAGAAGAGTTAGTAAAAAAGGGATTTGTTGTAATGCCTTATATGCATGCTGACCCAGTTTTATGCAAGCGATTAGAAGAAGTAGGAACGCAATGTGTGATGCCTTTAGGAGCTCCTATTGGAAGTAACAAAGGATTGAAGACGTTGGAGTTTTTAGAAATTATTATTGAGCAATCAAATGTTCCAGTAGTAGTAGATGCAGGTATTGGAGCGCCTTCTCATGCAGCGTATGCTATGGAATTAGGTGCCGATGCTGTTTTGGTAAATACCGCTATTGCTGTATCACAAAATCCAGTAGCCATGGCACAAGCTTTTAAGATGGCAGTTGAAGCAGGAAGAATGGCTTACGAAGCAAAATTAGCACCTGTAAGAACACAAGCAGAAGCAAGTAGTCCGTTAACGAGTTTTTTAAGTTAGCTAATAAAACTAACAATATATTATGAGTAGTTTCAAAACAGTATTCAATCAATACAATTGGGATGATACGTTGCAAAGCATTTTTAATAAAACAGCTGCAGATGTAGAAAATGCTTTATCAAAGAATAAACTTGATTTGGAAGATTTTAAAGCGCTTATTTCACCCGCAGCAAAACCTTTTTTAGAACAGATGGCTCAAAAAAGTCGTATGTTGACTAAAAAGCGCTTTGGAAATACCATTCAAATGTATGCTCCGATGTATTTGAGTAACGAATGTCAGAATATATGTACCTATTGCGGATTCAGTTTTACAAACAAAATTCCGAGGAGAACTTTAACCGATGCCGAAATACTGAAAGAAGTTGCTTTTTTAAAAGCGAAAGGGTACAATCATATTTTATTAGTAACAGGTGAAGCCAATAGAACAGTTGGAGTCGATTATATTAAAAATGCAATTGAATTGATTCGTTCTCAATTTTCAAATATTACCATAGAAGTGCAACCTTTAGATCAACATGAGTATGAATTGTTAATCGAAAGCGGATTGTATGCCGTATTGGTATATCAAGAAACCTATCATCAGCAAGAATATAAAAAGCATCACCCGAAGGGAAAAAAATCAAATTTTGAGTACCGTTTGGAAACTCCTGATAGATTAGGTAAAGCAGGAATTCATAAAGTTGGTTTAGGTGCTTTATTCGGATTGGAAGACTGGCGTGCAGATAGCTTTTTTACAGCATTGCATTTAAAATATATGCAGAAAACCTACTGGAAAACGAAGTATTCAATTTCATTTCCACGATTAAGACCTCATTCAGAAGGATTAGAACCTAAGGTTGAAATGACAGATGCAGATTTGGTGCAATTAATCTGTGCATTTAGAATGCTAGATGAAGATGTAGAGTTGTCTATGTCTACCCGAGAAAGCGAAGTTTTTAGAAATAATATTGTTAATTTAGGGGCTACCTCAATGAGTGCAGAATCTAAAACAAACCCAGGGGGATATAGCGTTGAACCTCAGTCGTTAGAACAATTTGAAATTTCAGACGAACGAAATACCGAAGAAATTGTAGAGATGCTAAAAGGTCAAGGATTAGAAGTAGTTTGGAAAGATTGGGAGCATTTTCAGTATTGATTATTAAATTAAAAGGAAAATGAAATTATATACAAATTGCAAGTCTTGTAAGAAAGATATAAGAATTAAATCAAGTGCTCAAACGAGACCTGATCTTCAAATGGAAAAAGGAGAAGAATTTGTAGTAAACTGTTTAAGTTGTGGAAGAACAGATAAAAAACATGTAAATGATATAAAAGCAGAATCGAGTAGATTTATTTTATTGATAGGCTTGGTTTTAGGGGGTATAGTGACAAGTATTTTATGGTTTTTTTATGGAGCAATAGCTAGTATAGTAGTGGCAATACCATTAATATTTTGGCAAGAGCAGATGAAAGCTACAAAGTCATTTAATTCATATATGATTAGACGAAAATAGTAGCTTAGATGTTAACCAAGAAAGAACAAAAACAATACAATCGTCATTTAATTCTCGATAAAATAGGAGAAGAAGGGCAACTAAAACTAAAACAAGCTAAGGTATTAGTAATAGGAGCTGGCGGATTAGGCTGTCCAGTTCTACAATATTTAACAGCAGCTGGTATCGGAACGATTGGAATTATAGATGATGATGTAGTAGATCAAAGTAATTTACAGCGTCAGGTTTTATATACGATAGATGATATAGGAAAGTCAAAAGCGCAAACAGCGGCAAATAGGTTATCAAAATTAAATCCGTTTGTTCAGTTTCATGTCTATCAAGAGAAATTAACCAATCAGAACGCCATTTCTTTATTTGAGAAATATGATGTAATTGTAGATGGGAGCGATAATTTTGCTACTCGTTATTTAACCAACGATGCCGCGGTACTCACTCAAAAAGCATTAGTATATGGAGCCATTTTTAAATTTGAAGGACAAGTAAGTGTGTTCAATTATCAAGGAAGTGCTACGTATCGATGTTTATATCCAACTCCACCCAAACCAGAAGAATCACCCAATTGCTCAGAAATTGGAGTAATAGGGGTGTTACCCGGAATTATAGGAAGTTTACAAGCTAATGAAACTATTAAAATTATTTGTGGAATAGGAGAAGTGTTAGCTAATAAATTATTGATGTATGATACCTTAAGTATGCGTCAAATGATATTGAAATTTGAAAAGATGGACAAAGCTGAAATTACTGAATTAGATAAAGATTATGAATTTTTTTGCGGAATTAAAGCAGCCACCCACGAAATAACTTTGGAAGAACTACAAAATAATCAGTCAGCATATAATCTATTAGATGTTCGTGAAGATTGGGAGCGAGAGCAACATCATATTGGTGGACAACATATTCCGTTAGGAGAACTTCCTAATAGATATCAAGAAATAGCAACAGACAAACCTGTAGTGGTTTATTGTAAATCAGGAGTACGAAGCCAACGAGCTATTGAATTTCTTGAAGAACATTATAATACAATCGCGTTTTTAAACTTAAAAGGAGGTTTAAAATAAATAAAACATCAGCTTAATTATTAAGCTGATGTTTTATTATAAAATAAGGTGTTCTTAAATTGTTTTAGAAAGAATATAGAATTTAGAAAGTTCACCTTCAATTACTTTTCCTTCAGTATCTAATGCAATTAAAGCACCTTCAATACACTTGTACTGAGGGTTTCTATCAGGAATGTTTAAAATGATATTTGTTTCTTTTTTGCCCCATGAAAAACTCCCTTTTTCAACAAAGCTATTATGCTCTTCACCTAAATATACTTCAGTCAGTTCAAACGTTAAATCAGTGTTTAATTTAAGCGTAGTATTAATTCCAGGACAGCTAACACAAGGTAGAGTTCCTTCATAGGTTCCAACCCAATCTAAAGAGTTTTTAGCATTGTGTTCATCAACAAACTCTTGTTTAGGTTGCTGCTCAACTCTTTTTTCAGTATTACTATTGCTTTGGTTTTCGCAAGAGAAAAATACTAACGAAGCCATGGCTAAAATAGTAGCCGATTTTTTAATTGATTTTCTATTCATTTTAAACAGTTTTAATAAAGCTTTTACTAGCAGTTATTATGCCATAAATTACTTTTGAATAAAAGGAAATAAGACTAAAATTAATTAGTTGTGAGGTGTAGCAATTTTTTTGTTTACTAGTTTTGTAGGTGTTTATTTTCTTTAATAATTTTTATTGCTTTATCTATATATAGTTTTGAATCATAGTTTTTAATGCTTTCCTTTATGTAATAATCTATATACAAGCCCTTTCTTTGAACCATATCACCATTTGGGTAAAAAGCACCAATACCAGTAAAATAAAACTCTTGTTTGTCTGGTAAAATAGCGGAGGTAATATTCATTACTGCACCCATGGTTTGTTCGCCAATAGTAATACAATTTGGAGATTGTTGTATTGCCATACCAAAATATTCGGCCATACTACCTGTTTGTCTGTTTACAAGAAGTATAATTTTACCTTTAAAGTAATTAGAGTTCCTTTTCCCAATTTCAAATGGGTTTGAAATAAATTTTAAAGGAGCCGAAGCAGGATATTCTCCTAAAGAGGGAGCTTTGTCTAAAGGAGTTAATATTTTAATAAACTCTTTTTTTTCAGGGAACAAATGCTTTGAAAAATCCTTAAGTTTAAGATTTCTTGGATAATTTCTTAAGTCTAAAATAATACCATCATCGTTTTCATTTTCTTTAAAAACTTTAGAAAACTCTTTAGAGTTAATATTAGCTAAGTTTATGTAAGTTATTTTAGAAGAAACCTTTTTCCAATTCGTTTTTTCGGGTTTAGCCAGGGTTTTATATCCATCTATTTTAAATGATTTGAATAGTTTTAATTTCGTTTCTTTTAAATTACCATTTTTATCCAGACTATGCACTTTTAAAGAATCCGAACTGTTTCTTAATATAAGTCTATTTAATCTGTGTTTTAAATAAGTTTCATTTGAGACAGATATAAGGTTAGAAAAATTAGTCTTAATATAATCGGGTATGTTCTGATTATTAATTTTTACTATTATTTCACCTAAGTTAATATTGTTGTTTTCTGCTAATGTTTTGTTATATATTGATGTTACAAGTAATGAATCATTAATTATTTTTATTCCAAATGCGGGTGAATATTTAAAAAGTGATTCGTAAAAGTAGGTTGATGTTTTATATGAATGAGAATCATTTAATAAGGCAAACATGTTGAGTTTAGAAATTTCGTATTCTTCAATAGTATTAGCATTTACAAAGTTTTTAATTAATTCGTCTAAGGCATCTACCCAATTAATGTCTGTTAAATATTTATTTACATTCCAATATTGAATAATGTTCCAATAACTATATAATTCTAATAGTCTATGGTTTTTTAATTTAGCATTAAAATTAGGGAATCCTTTTTCATTACTGAATGAAATCATCTTAGTTAATTTACTAGAAGAAGCATAATAATCTCCAATGTTACCATTGTTCTTTAGTTTAGTTAGCTTACTTTTTATTTCTGGTGTAAATGCAAACTCATCTATCCAATCATAATTGAAATTTTTTCTAAAAATTTTTTCAGAATCAATTTTAAGAGAGATGGTTTTATGTTTTGTAGTTGCTTTGTTATATTTAGAAATAAAGGAATTTAATTTTGTATTTAGTTTTTCTTGTTCTTCAATATGATTTATAGAGTCTAAAAAAGAGATCAATTCTAAGTCCCAATTATACATTCCTCTACTAATATCAGGATGATGATACTTAAGCAAGCCCCAAACCAACCCTATTTGTTTATATTTTTCAGTTTGAGAAACTTTTGTTTGAGAATAAATAACAAATGGAAATAAGAATAGTATGATTGCTTTCTTTAACATGATTTTTTTGTTATAAAATTAACTAGAGAGATTATATTTTTTTTGTTTAGATTAGTTAAAACAGAGTTAAATTAATACGCTGTAAAAGATACCTGATTTTACTTTACCTTCGCAGTATGCAACAAACAACGAATACGATAGTAATGGTTCGTCCTGCAAGTTTTAGGATGAATGAGCAAACAGCAGTAAATAATTATTACCAGCAGAAATTGTCAGGAATGTTGCCTGCATCAATTAATGCGAAAGCTCAAGAAGAATTTGATGCTTTTGTGCATAAACTTCAATCCGTTGGAGTAGAAGTTGTGGTTATTGAAGATACCAAAGAACCGGACACTCCTGATGCGTTGTTTCCTAACAACTGGATTTCTTTCCATGAGAATGGAGATGTTGCTATTTATCCAATGTTTGCAGAAAATCGCCGTTTAGAGCGAAGAGAAGATGTGTTAGAGGTATTGGAAGAAAAAGGCTTTGTAATAGAAAATGTTGTAGACTACTCTGAAGCGGAAGAAGAAGGGATTTTCTTAGAAGGAACTGGGAGTATGATTTTAGATAGGTACAACAGAAAAGCTTATTGTGCTTTGTCTCCTCGTGCAGATGAAGAACTATTTATTGAATTTTGTGAAGATTTTGAATTTACTCCTGTACTATTTGAAGCTAACCAAACGGTTGATGGACAAAGAGAAGCTATTTATCACACTAATGTAATGATGTGTGTGGCAGAAACTTTTGCGGTGGTGTGTTTAGATTCGATAGATGATAAAAAGGAAAAGAAAAATCTTTTAAAACATTTGAAGTCAGACGGAAAAGAAGTTATTGCTATTTCAGAACAACAAGTAACTCGGTTTGCAGGAAATATGTTACAAGTTAGAGGAAATAATGACGAACGTTATTTAATAATGAGCACTTCTGCCTACGAATCGTTGACAAATCAGCAATTAAAAAGCTTAGAAAAACACACAAAAATAGTACATAGTTCATTACAAACTATTGAAACCTGTGGTGGTGGAAGTGCTCGTTGCATGATGGCTGAGGTATTTTTACCAAAAAACTAATAGGTTACTTCGAGATAAACCTTCCAGATATTTAAAGAAAACTATTTTAAGTTTTTAGAGGCAAAGACCTTATGGAATAAAACCCTTGGCTACTGCCCTGTGATTAAACAATCATGCTATTATTCGGAACTTTATAGTTTTTGTAGTACTGCATTAAGATAAATGAACAAATTACCGAAGAGGCAATTCCTTCAATTGCTAGCGCAAATACAACTAGAGGTAAACTTAACTTTTGTCCCCAAAAAGAAGATTTTTCAAGAACATTCATAAAGCTTGGGTCAATAAAGTCTACATAAATAATCAAACTTACAATAGTTAATGCTACAGCAACAATAGAAGTTCCTATTCCCAATAAAAAATTGCTGAAGTATACTGACTCATGATTTCTAATAATGTTTGTTTTAATAGCTCTGTTAATACCATACAAAACAAATGCAAAGTTTAAAAAACGCAGTTCAGCAACATCCTCTAACCCAAAAATTTTCATAACTAAAAAGTAACCAGCAATGCCTGCAAAAATTAGCAAAGCATTACTGAATATAATTCTATTGCTCGCCATAATATACTTTTTAAGATTTAGTAGTCTTAAAAGTACAAAATAATCGGATGAAAATCAATGTTTTATAGTAAAGCTTCTCTTAAAATTGTTACTGGGTGTTTTGCTATACGTTTGGTTCCATCATAAATTTGATGACGACAACTTGTACCAGCAGCCACAATTTCGGTATCGTTTGAACAGTTTCTAACTTTTGGGAACAAGGTATCTTCACCTACTTGCATGCTTACTTTATAATGTTCTTTTTCATACCCAAAAGAACCTGCCATTCCACAACAACCGGTATTCATAATGGTAACTTTATAATTCTCAGGAATGTTTAATATTGAAAAAGAAGCATGTGTACTCGATAAAGCCTTTTGATGACAGTGCCCGTGAATTTTCAATGTTTTAATCTCTTTAGTAAAGACGTTAGTATCAATATTTCCTTTGGTATTTTCAGCGGCTAAAAATTCTTCAATAGTAAAAACATTTTTGGCAATTTGTTCTGCGGAAGTTTTGTCATCTGCTAAACGAATATACTCGTCTCTAAACGTTAAAATAGCTGAAGGTTCAAGTCCGATAAGTGGTGTTTCTTCAGAAATTAAGTTTTTGAAAATAGTTACATTTTTATTTGCAATCTCTTTAGCTTCTTTTAAAAATCCTTTTGAAATATAACTACGCCCACTTTCTTCGTGATTAACAGTCATTACTTCGTATCCTAGTTTTTCTAATACTATAACGGCATCTTTTCCTATTTCAGCATCATAATAGTTGGTAAACTCATCATTAAATAAGTAAATCTTTTTTAAAGCTTTTTGAGCTCTATTTAAAGTGACATTTTTACTATGTATCCAGTTTTCAAAAGTTTGTTTTGCTAATTTAGGAACTGAACGCTCAGTGGCAACTCCCATTACTTTTTTAGCTAAAGTTGTATTGGTAAAAAAGTTGGTTAATGCAGGGAATTTACTTCCTAGCTTGTTGTATTTAGCATTGTTAGCAAACAATTTACTGCGGAAAGAATACCCGTTTGTTTCTTGATATTGATATAAAAACTCTGCTTTCATAGAAGCAATATCTACATTACTCGGACATTCACTAGCACAAGCTTTACAGCTTAAACATAGGTCGAGAATTTCTTTTAATTCTTTAGAATCAAATTTGTTTTTAGCAGCGTTATTTGTTAAAACTTCACGTAAGGTATTAGCTCTAGCACGTGTGGTCTCTTTTTCGTTTCGGGTTGCTCGGTAACTAGGGCAAAGTGTTCCACCAGCTTCAGGAGATTTACGACAGTCACCTGAACCGTTACATTTTTCAGCTAGTTTTAAAATGCCTTCACTATCCGAAAAATCTTGAATGGTTTCAATAACAGGTTCGTTTCTGTCAATTTCATAACGTAAACTTTGATCCATCGGAAAAGCATCTGTAATTTTTCCTTTGTTGAATACATTATTAGGGTCGAATGCTTTTTTAATTCGTCTTAATAATTGATAGTTTTTATCACCAATCATCAATGGAATAAACTCTGCACGTACAATACCATCACCATGTTCACCACTAAACGACCCCTGGTATTTTTTTACCAACTCAGCAGTTTCAGTAGTTATCTTTCTAAATAAAGTAACATCTGCAGATTTCTTTAAGTTTAAAATAGGGCGTAAGTGTAATTCACCTGCTCCTGCATGGGCATAATACACAGCATTCTGTTGGTATTTATCCATTATCTGGGTAAACTCCTCAATATATTCAGGTAAATCTTCAAGTGCTACTGCGGTATCTTCAATACAAGCAACCGCTTTCATATCACCTACAATATTTCCTAACAATCCTAAACCAGCTTTACGTAACTCATGCACTTTAGCAATATCGTTTCCGTATACTTTTGGATAATGATATCCGAAGTTATTCGTTTTTAAATCTTCAATTAGTTTATTGGCTAACACTTCAGCTTCTTCAATAGTATCTGCAGATACTTCTAACATTAATACAGCTTCTGGATCTCCTTGTAAAAAGAAACGATTTTTGGCTTGTTCTCTGTTGTTTTTGGTACAATCTAAAATAACCTTGTCCATCAATTCACAAGCATATAATTTGTGATTCATGGCAGTTACTGTAGCTTTTAAACTTTCATTAATACTTGTAAAGTGTGGACAAACCATAATACTTTGCGTAGGAGGTAAGTCGTCTAACTGAATAGTAATTGCAGTTGAAAACACCAATGTTCCTTCACTTCCTGATAAGAATTTTGCAGGATTGATAGTTGGCTCATTACCTCCAAACATATCAGATGATAAAAATTCATCAACAGCATATCCTGTATTTCTTCGATGAATACTTTCTTTTGGGAATTCTTTTTTTATTTCTTGTTGAGTTGCTTCTGAAACAAGTTCAGTATAAATTGCTCGATAGATGTTTCCTTCTAGAGAGTTTTCTATTTTCTTCTGATTGAATTCTGCCGAAGTTATTTCAGAAAAAGTTACTTCACTACCATCACTCAACAATCCTTTAATGGCAATAACTTTGTCGCGAGTAACACCGTAACGGATAGAAGTACTTCCAGAGGAATTATTACCAACCATTCCACCAATCATACAACGGTTAGAGGTTGAGGTATTTGGACCAAAAAATAACCCGAAAGGTTTTAAAAATCGGTTTAAATCGTCACGAATAATCCCTGGTTCAACGGTAATTGTTTTGTTAATTTCATCAAAAGCCAACACATTGGTAAAATGTTTAGATACGTCAACTACAATTCCGTCTCCAACACATTGCCCTGCTAAAGAAGTTCCTGCGGTACGAGGAATCAAAGTGATATTGTTTTTCGTAGCAAAATCAATTAATAGCTGAATATCTTTTGTGTTCTTAGGATAGGCTACCGCTAAAGGAATTTTACGGTACACTGAAGCGTCAGTAGCATAAATGTTTTTATGCAAATCGTCAAAAAACAATTCTCCTGTTAACGATTTTTCTAAGACCTGTAATTGTGTTGTTTGTATCATTATCTAAATCACCCAAAAAAGGTATTTTATTGATTGTGTAAAGTATTACTTTATCGTTACAAATATCTATAATTAAATTTTGTAAAAGTGCTTAATTAGTGTTTACTCTATGGGAATATTTCTTTTAAAACAGGTATCGAAACAAATAAAAGTATCCGTACCGGCTACTCCGTTTATCAAATGCACTTTGTCATAAAGTATTTTTTGTAAATGCTGATTGTCTTTAGCATAAATCAAGATGAAAATGGCGTAGTTTCCTGACACAAAATTACATTCAGTTATTTCAGGGATTTTTTCTAATTCACGCATTACATCTTTGGCAAAACGCGCTTCACGCAAACGAATACCTGTGTATGATTTGGTTTTATAACCTAAGTTCTTTTCTTCTAAAACAAACTCAGCATTTTTAATAACACCTTCAGCGGTTAGCTTTTTAATGCGCTGATGAATTAAGGAGTTGGAAACTTTTAATTCTTCCGCAATTTGTGAATAGGCTTTACGAGCGTCTAAACGTAATTTTGAAAGTATTTGTTTGTCTATATAATCAAATTGATTTTCCAAAAGAATAATTTTGTTAGAATAAACTTAATATAAGCTACAAGATAAACAATCGTTTTTAACGAAAAAAGTGTAGCCGATAATGCAAATATACGGCTACACACTTTTTTAAAATATTTGATTTTATGATTAAGCATTTATTTCTGCCAAGCAGTTTTGTATGCTTTCATCTTGCATATCTTCATACCATTTTGTTAACTGATAAACAGGTTCACCTAAATCTTTTTCAAATAAATCTTGATTAGAAGTACCTTCATATTCACGCTTAGCATCATCTGTTCCTAAGTTTGAAGCAAAAATTCCTGCTGCACTTACAGGTAAGAAATCTTCGTAAACCATAGGTTCAATGCTTAAATAACCATCCTCTAATAATTGGTTTACATCTACTTTTGTGTACACTTTATCTTTAGATAAAGTTTTTACTTTATCATTAGTAAAATAATGGAAATAAGCTAATTCTTCAGAACGTAAATCTTCATAGTTATCAGGGAAAACTTTAAAATTTTCTGCTAATAATTCATTGTATTCTGAAGCGTTTTCGGCAGTTGGTGATCCACCAATAGCTTTACGTGTTTTATTTAACAACTCGTGATATAAGTCAAGTCCTTTTTGAGTTAATGCAGCACCACGCTGTTCAATCTCACCAAAACGAGCTTTGTGTTCACCTGTTTCTTCTTTTTCAACATTGTTTTTAAAAGTTACTTTTTCAGTCAATGCTTTAAAACTTGTTTGGCGTAGTAAAATAGGGCATTTTCTTGCAGGAGGTCCTTCTATATTGTCTTTTGGAGGAATATTACGAGCCTCCATACTTACTTGTACCTTATCTATATCTAAAGTTCTAGGGGTTAGGTGGTTGATGTGAGGTCCTTTGAAAGCAACTACATCAGCAATTAATCTGTGTTGATTTAGTAAAGCTTCGTACATTTCATAATCTACAGTAGCAGTATCGTGCCAACGAAAAGTTTCTAATGCTTCTTGAACAAAGGTTTCGGCATCTTCTTTATTTAAACCTCCTTCTTTTTCAGATTTATCAATGAGTTGTAAAACTTTTTCTGTAAAAATTTGACGTTTTTCTAAAATAGTTTCAACATTGTTGCGAAGCTGAGCATCATCAATTAAATCTATACGTAATAAAGAGGTAAAAACTCTAAATGGAGCTTGATTAAGAGCGGTGCTTTCAATAGCTCTAAACGCTGTAGAATGAACAGGAACACCAGCTGGAGCTAAATCATAATATCCAACAGAATACATTCCCATGACCTTAAACAAACGCCTCATCGTAAATAACTCGTAGGGTTTACCTAAACGAATTGCTCCGTGGCGTTCCATATTTAGTCGAGTTAATTCACCAGTATGTTCTAACTGTTCTTCAATTTCTTTAGACTCTGAAAGAACATTTTCATTTATGCCATGAACCAAATCAAGAAGCTCACCATAAAGAGGTACCTCTTTCTTATACATATCAGACATAATTTTAGAAAAGCGGTTACGAATGTATTCTGGAGAAACAAATTCTTCAGCTGTATATTCTAGTTTATTTTTTGAGGACATAGTTTATTAAAATTTACAGCAAATTAAATGAATTTAATTTTTTTGACTCCGTATAAAAGTAAATTTTGTTTTATTAATATTTATTTTGGGTTAATTTAATTCTTTAGAGGTGTTTTTTTTAATCAAAAAAATAATTTTTACTAAAAAAGTGTTTTTAAAAGTCAATTTGACTTTGTTCTAATTATAAGTCTTAGCCAAACAATTCAAAGCTTTTTCGCTTCAATTATGTGTTGATAACTATAAGTTTTGTTTTGTAATTATATTTTTTTTGTTAAAATTAACTCCGTAATGTATTTATTGTCAGAATGTTAATGTTTTTATTTTGAAAAAATAAATTTTAAGGGTAGGTAATTTAAAGATAGGGTTGTCTTAAGGATATAAACAAAATAAATAAAATCATGAAAACATTACAAAGAACAGTATTACTATTAAGCGCAACCTCATTAATGTTATTAGGAACTTCTTGTACTAGCGACGAAGGAACTAGTGAAAATTTAAGAATTAAAGCGTCTTCAACTAATACATTTAGTCAAAGTAAAACTGCTGCAAGAACTGTAAATAATGCTGAAGTTACTATTTCTGAATTTAAACTAAATATCTCAGAAATTGAATTAGAGTTTGATGATAGCTACTACGAAACTACGAATGATAACTTTATAGATTCTGATGATGAAATTGAATTAAGAGGACCGTTTGAGTTAGATTTGTTAACTGGAACAACAAATATTACTTCTTTAGAGTTACCAAAGGCTAGTTACGAAGAAATTGAGTTTGAATTTGATAAAAATACAGATGCATCTAGCGATATGTTTAACAAAACTGTTGTTATTAAAGGTACTATAAATGCTATTCCTTTTATCTTTTGGCACGACTTTGAAGAAGAAATTGAAGTAGATTTTGAAAATGCAGTGACTGATATTGTAGTTTCTGAGAGTTTAACAGATGTTACTATTAATTTTGATTTGAATGCTATGTTAAGTCAAGTAGATTTATCTTTAGCTATTGATGGTAATGAAGATGGTACTATTGAAATTAGTCCAGAAGACCTAGATGGAAACAAAGATTTAGCTGATCAATTAAAAGAAAAACTTAAAGCTGTAGCAGAGTTATTAGATGACTAATTAATGAAGTTAATTCTTTATAAAAAAACCTGTGAAAATAATTTTCACAGGTTTTTTTTATGGTTTAAAAAGTTTTTTTTAGGTAAAACAAAAAAACGATATGCTTTTTACTTTATGGTTATTTGTTCTCCATCTTTTGGGATAGCAACTTTTTTTTCTAGGTTGTTTAGAATTAATATTTCTTTTAGTTTTTTTCGGGTTAAAGGGCAGTGATTTATAGCCTCCATGTGATTTGCTATAACTAAGCCAGGAGAGTTTTTAACAAATTTGATAATGTCATCTGTGTTCATGATCAGGTTTTTAAATAAATCAAATTGAGCAGCGCCACTAGCTAACACACTAATTTCAGGTTTGTATTCTTCTAATACTTTATGAACAGCATCTGTATATATGGTGTCAGAGCTAAGATAAATGGATTTTTGATTTGGTAATTTTATGTGAAAACCAAGTACATTTCCCATAAGTTTAGCTACAAATCCGTAACCATGTTTTGCAGGAATACCTTCTATTTCTCCTCCTAAGAATGGTTGTTTTTCCCAGTATTTTAAGCTTTGAACAACATTTAGTCCTCGTTGTTTAAAAGCATTCTCATCTTTGATACTGCAGGTAACCGGAATATTATGTTTGATTAAAAATTTTATAGCAGTACTATCAATATGATCTGGATGCTGATGTGTTATTAAGCAATGTGTTACTTTATTTAGTAGCGATTGTGTGTTTTTAGGAAGTGGTACAGTTGGGTTTTTTCTAGCTTTATGTCTAAAGAGTGTAAAAGGAGGTATTATTCCTTGGTTACCGAGCATTGGATCAACAAGAATAACCTCTTTTTCAGTTTCAATAATTATAGTAGCGTTTCTTATTTGGTGAATATGTAACATTGTATAACATTTTAGTTCTGCAAATGTCTTTTATACTCTATTTGTTTTCATTGATTCAAATCAAGAAATACGCTTTTTAATTCTGCTTAGTGTTTCTGGTGTTACGTTTAAGTACGATGCTAAATGGTATTGAGGTATATTTTGTATCCATTCAGGTTTGTAAATGAATAACTCGTTGTATAATTCTTCAGGAGATTTTGTAATACGATTAAACTCTAATCTCTCTTTTTGTTTTAAAAGTTTTTGAAAAGAGGCATCAACAAAGGTTTTACCACATTGATATTTTTCTAATAAATCAAAAAAGAGTTGCCTTTCAATACTTAAAATTTCTACAGAAGTTAAGGTCTCTTGGTTTTTCTTGGTAGCGGTATTTTGACTAAAAGTTAGTAAATCGGAGATAAACTGAGGTTTTACATAAAAGTTAATATTGATTTCCTTGTCTTCATTTGCATAATATTCTCTTACAATTCCATTATTTAAAAAACGCAACTTTTTTTCTTTAGAATTTTCTTGAAGTAAAATAGTTCCTTTAGTGTATTTTTCTATTTTAAATAGACTAAACAGTTCATCGAGTCCGTGTTGATTTAAAGGAAACTCAGTTTCAAAGAATTTAGAAATTTTAGCAAATTTTGTCATTCAATTTGTTTTAATTAACATATAATTATTGAAAATCACCAAAAGGATTTACTTTTCTAAAGCATTTTCAATTATCGAAAAAGTTTTATTTGTAGGGTTTATTTCCGCTTTGATTCCATAAGGAATTGTGAAAATAGGACAGGTGTGCCCAAAATCCATTTCAGTAATGATTGGTAAGTCTGTTAAACCAGCTTCGTTTCTAATTACTTGTACTAAAGCATCTTCATATTCCTTTGTATATTGATTATTATAGGGTCTACCTACAATTAGTCCATTAATGTTATGCATGATTCCTGAAGCAACATAATTTCTTAAAATCCAAAGAAAATAATGAGGTGGCATCATTGCTTCCGATGTTTCAAAAAACATTATTTTACCTTTCCAATCGGAAGGGCTTACCCACAGTTTTGTGTCTTTTAAAGTTTCCAAAACATCAAAACAACCTCCTAACAATTCTCCTGAAACAGTTTTAGTACCTTGTAAAAAATTCCACCCATTAGATTTTGTTAATTGTCTTGAAATAGTTTGATTTTCTGGATTGCTCCATTCTAAGCGTTCAGATGTCCAACCTTCCATATTAGGTTGAATTTCACCTATTATTTTATTAGAAAATAAGGTTTGTTTAATATCGGCTATTTGATATTGATGAATTCCGTTATTTTCAGCAAACCCTACAAGTGTTGACGTCCCATAAAAAGAGGTTACTCCTGCTTTATAGAAACAAAAATGTGTTATTGTAGAGTCAGAAAAACCAATAAAAATTTTGGGATTTCTTTTAATAACATCAAAGTCTATAAAGGGTAACATTCGTATGCTATCATCACCTCCTATATTGGAAATAATCGCTTTTATAGAGGTGTCTTCGAGAGCTTCCATTAAATCTTCTGCTCTTGCTTTTGGGTTTTCATAAATCCATTTAGCAGGTTTCAAAGCATTTTTAGTTTCAACAACTTTTAACCCAAAGTTATCTTGTATCTGTTTTTTACCAATTTCATATCTACTAGGAATTTCTCCAGCACCTCCCCAAGACAAAGAGATTGTAGCTATTTTATCTCCTTTTTGTAATTTTTTTGGTTTGATCATAGTTGTTTTTTCAGCTTGTGGTTAATGTTTTTTGTATATACTAAGAGTAATAGGGCTTTATGTTTAGGCTTAGTACTGCTTTATTTCTTTCGGTTTGAGTTATTCCATCGAAAGGAGGTTTGTTTAATTCAGCACCGTCTCGTTGAGGTAAAAAAAACTGTAAAACCAATATTTTCTATTTTAGATGTAAGGTTTTTATTAAAAGCTCTTTCAGCTTCATTAAAAAGAGGTCCAGCAAAATATACTTTATTTTTTAACATAAATTAATAGTTAGTTTTTGTAAAGGTAAGTTAAACATGTATGGAGGTATTTAGTTTTGTTATACTTAACTTATCTTTTCAGTAAATTCTAAGTAATTATCTTTTCCGAATGATATATAATACAAAGGGTATAGAATGATAATTCCAGCAAGAACCAGAAAAATAAGACTTTTAGAAAGCATAAATAGAGCAATAAATACCATCATAACAGCTCTTATAACTCCTTCATACTTAAAACTGTTAAGAGTTAAAGTTACGGTTTTATCATCAGTAACATTTATGTTGATTTTTTGACTACCACACCAAGAGGCTTTGGCGTAAATTTCATATTCACCATTTTCTAACTCATATTCTTTATCTTCTCTTTTTATTAAACCTAGTTCTTTTTCGTTAGCATAAATTTTAGCACCAACTGTGCTTTCAATTTTAATTTTTCCCATTTAATTTTTAAGTTGTTTAATGTATTGTGTGTTTCTTTTTTACAGAACTATTTGTTAGTATTATTTAACTAATTCTTTTGTTTTGTTCCAAAGGCTCTTTCCTTTATTCTTTAAGTCTTCTGTACTGGCATACTCTTTTAGGTTGTCAATAAAACTTTTTAGATTATCAATAGTTTTAAATATTTCATTTGTATGTGGTACATTTTGTTCTTTCATTACTTTTTCCCAATCTACTTTTGATAAAATTGAGTACATGTATTTTGTGGCGATTTTACTTAAAAAGAATTTATCATAAAAACCATTTAAGACCTTACCTGACTCTCTGTTCTTAACATATTCAATAGATTCATCTATTCTTTCTTTATCTTTTGAAGAGAGTAGGGTACTTGTTTTAAGTTTGGTTAAAGAAGTAATTGCTTTTTCATTTTCTTCGTTTTTTAAATATAAATAGGTTTCTATTGACCAAGTAATTTCATTATTTAATCCAATTTTATTAGCATCTTTTAAAAATGCTTCAAAATCTTCAAGAGCACGTTTTTCATCAATTTCTCTTTCCATCATTAATCGGTCAAAACCTCTAAACAAATGATTTAAAGAATGAAGCCCTAAATGAGTACTTTTATTATCAAGGTTTCCCCATTGAAAGAAAGCTCTTGTATAGGGTAAATCCACATCTTTATTGTTGTTTAACCAGTTAATATTTCTTGAAATTTCATCTTCAGATAAATAATAAAGACCTTTTTCAAAAAACAAGAAGCCTCTAAAGTATTGTAGTAGAGTTTTTATTTCAGAATCAGGTAGTAATTCAGGATTTGTTTTTGTGCATTCATAAAGCGATACTTCCTTACCTAAATCTTTACTTAATATTACAATTGCACTTAAAATAGCGTGCTCTATATTTTGAACATATTCTTTTTCTTCTCCTTTATAATACTCTCTTTTTTTGCTAGTAGAGTCTCCGTAAATTAGATTAAAAGAGTCTACTAATGTTGGAAAAATATCTTCATCAGTTTTCATAATGAAGTCTTCCATTTTTTTATAATCACGATATATTAAAATGTAATCTATGAGTGATAAACTTTCTGGGTTTTCAACATCATATTTTACCACTTTATTAAAAATCCTATCAAGATCTTTTTTAAAAGACTGAAATTCTGTAGAAATAGTATCTTTTTCTGCTGAAGATCTGATTAGAATTTTACCAAATTTATAAGTTGCTATTTTATAGGAATCTAAGTTTTCTTCTAATTCTATTTTGTCTTTTTCAAGTAGTTCTTCGTCTGTTTTTTCTTTGTTAAAACAACTAATTATTAAAAATGAAGATAATAATAAAGGCAAGTGTTTTAGATTTATTTTAAAAAGTGTTTTCATAGTAATTTATAAGGAATAAGAAAAGTAAATCGCCTTTAATCAAAGTACTTACCTCTTTTTTTAGTTTAAAAATATAAGGTAAAAGTAAAAAGTTATTTTAAAAAAATCTAAACCTTAAAATATTTAAGGTTTAGATCGTGGGGTGAAATTTACTATTCTTTATAGACTACTATTAATTATAAGAGACCATTTGTTGGCAACTAACAGTTCGTTACTAATTAATAAATCTGTTTTTTCATCATAAATAATAATAGAAGTAACCTCATTTTTTTTAATGAAATTGAGCTCTATTAATGCAATTGTTTTATCGTTTATACTTCGTGTTTTTTTTATAACAACACATTCATCAATTTCTTGTAAATTAATAACTTGACTATGTGTGGTTTCTTCGGAATGTTTATGAAAGAAAAGAAAATTTTTTGACTTATCAATTCCTAAAATAAAATCATTACAAGATTCATACTCTTGTATAAAGCAATTGTGTTCTTGAGAAAGATTATTTAGTATTTGAAGTTTTTCATTCTTCTTTGTTAATTGTCTTTTACGTACTAATATAAAAGGGGCTATACATATAATTAATAGTACAGCACCAACGATTGTGGTTCCTAAATCCATTTATTTTTAAATTAATTACATTAAGTTTTACTCTTTAATTTATAAAGAGTGTGTTTTCTTAGTAAGATTGATTAGTTGTTTGTTAAAACTTAATGAAGATCTCACCAATGATAATGGAAAGGAAATATTAAATCAGATTTTTTATAGGCTATTAAAATATTTCTTGAAAAAGAAACATATTGAAGATATTTTCTGTTGAAAAATAATTCAATAGATTTTAAATTAATACCAATTTCAGAAAATGTATTTTTTACATTATTTGAAGGAAGGTTATTAAAGTAATTAGTGAAGTTTTCTGACTCTGAGGTATGTTCTACGCCCTTAGAAGAAAGTTTTTGTTTGTATTCTTTATGCGAAGGATTTGGGTCGCTAAACTTACTAGAAAAAGATTGATCTTTTTGAGTATAACCAATGGTAGAAAAATATACCATTGTAATAAAAAGGACGCTCAAAAATCGCAACATTTTTTTCATGCTACAAAATTACTTTAATAATTAAAATTAAAACTAATTATTAGTTAATTTTTAAGGCTCTCGTTAATTTCTTTAAAAATGCTAGGTTTATCAGCAAGAACAATCAAAGTGTCAGCAGCATTTATCGTGGTTGAACCATTAGGAGTTATATAATTACCCTCTCTTTTTATCAAGGCTATAATAGCGTTTTTAGGAAAATCTAATTCTACAATTTTTTTATTTGCCGATTTGCATGATTCTGTAATTGTAATTTCTTGCATTAGAGCTTTCGGGTTTTCTTCTAATAGCATATCGGTGGCACTCAATCTTTTTGTTTCTTCAGGCAAAGCAACGTTTAACCATTTTGCAACAATACTTAGCGTTGTACCTTGTATTAAAATAGAAGTAACCGATATAAAAAATACAATATTAAAAATAATATTAGCTTTATCTATACCAGCTAAAAGAGGATAGGTAGCAAACACTATAGGAACAGCGCCACGTAAACCAACCCACGAAATATAAAAACGTCTTCTTAACTTCATTTTAAAAAAAAGTAAACTAATAAAAACTCCCACAGGGCGAGCTATAAAAATTAAGAAGAGAGAAATGATAAGTCCAATACCAATGTAAGGAACAATTTGTGAAGGAAAAACAAGTAATCCTAAGGTTAAGAATAGTACAATTTGCATTAACCAAGCTAATCCATCAAACATTTTTAAAATAGTTTTTTTATGAATTAAGTTTTGATTTCCTAAGTAAACAGCACAAATATAAATAGCTAAAAAGCCATTACCACCTATAAAATCTGTAAATGAAAAAGTAATAAACATAAGAGCAATAACCAAAACAGGATACAATCCTTCAAAGTCAAGTTTAATTGAGTTTATTATTTTTTTACTAAGTATACCAAATAAAAAACCAGCAATAGCACCAAATACCATTTGTTGTAAAAATAAAGGTATTATAGATGCTAAACTTTGATCTTGATGGGTTACCAACGTTAAAAAAGCGATAGTTAATACGTAAGCCATGGGGTCGTTACTACCACTTTCTAACTCTAAAGTGGGGCGTAAGTTTTCTCTTAATGCTAAGTTTTTAGAGCGTAAAATAGAGAATACAGCAGCTGCATCGGTAGAAGAAACAATAGCACCTAGTAGTAAGCTTTCGTAAATTGTAAAATTGGTAACATTCCATACGAAGAGGCCCAAAGAAACAGCAGTAAGCAATACTCCTAAAGTAGAAAGTACTAATCCTTCTTTGAGTATAGGTTTGACAGCTTTCCAATTAGTGTCTAAACCACCAGAAAATAGAATAAAATTTAAAGAAACAATTCCTATAAATTGTGCAGCTTTTGGATCGTCAAAAATAATACCACCAACACCATCAGATCCAGCAAGCATTCCAATGCTTAAAAACAGCAAAAGAGTTGGAACCCCAAATTTATAGGATGTTTTTCCAACTATAATACTTATTAAAAGTAAAACAGATCCTATTAATAAAATATTTTCAATGGTTAAATTCATGCAAGAAATGTTTTAAACAAAGATATGTGTTTTAGCATTTTTATTATTGAGTTTATATAAAGAAAAAGCCAAAGCTGTACAGCTTTGGCTTAACTAATAAAACCAAGTATTAGTGTCATCGGAGTTAGCTAACCAATGAACTAATGTTTTTAAAATCAATTATATGTTAATGCAGGCTAATAACTTTTGTTATTAACCACTTTGCGTTTTCTTTTTTCCAGATAGCAATAAATTTACTAGGGATAGATTTAGCGTTAGGTTCTCTATTATTAAAAAACTTATGATAACCTATTTGCACTGCCCCATATTTATTAATAGGATATACTTCAATACTTCCTTCTATTAATGTACGAGTAACCTTACCACAAATATTTCTTTCAGTAGCGGCTATAATTTCACTTTTTGAAGTAGATAAGCCTCCTTTGTCATGAAAGAACTCAATATCATCACTTAAAATATCTGCTTGTGCTTTCATGTCACAAGTATTGTAAGCGTTAAAGAATATACTATCCATTTTTACAATTTGCTTGTGCAAGTCAATGTCAACAGGTTTATAGTTTGGAATTTCTTGTACTTGTCCATTCATTACCCATGATAGTAAGAGTGTGTATAGCAGGGTAACTATTTTCATAAAAAAGTTACCCTTAAAGAAGAAGTCAAATAAATCGTTCATAGTTTTTCAGTTTATGCGTTTACCAAGTTTTAAAGCTCAAAGCTCCTTCTTCATTATACAGCCTACGGAAACCTTTTGATATATCATTTAATGTACCGTTTGAAATTTTTATACTACCTACATAGCCATCGTTACAATCAATTTCTAAAACAAGGTTATTAATTGTTTTATCACTATTAAATTTTGAATCAACAATATCAATATCTATGTTTTTACGATCTTTAAACCAGTCAATTAATTTGTTAAGTTCATCTTCAGTAGTGTTTTTTGAAATGATAAATTCAGCTTTTACATTATTAATTGTACTATCAAATAAGAAACTTACTTCATCATCATTATCAGAATCCCAATCATCAGAATCTTCATTATTAATGTCTTCCTCATCACAATCTAAACAATCAAAACCTTTAGATGTCATTTTGAAATGGTGGTTAGCCATGTCACGATCGTATACGTTTTGAACGTTTTTTACATCATCTAAAAAGTTACGAGACGATCCTTCAAAATATATAGTTGTTCCTTCAGGAATGTATATTACTGCATTTATCTCTTCATCTTTCCAAATGTTTTTAAAAGCACTTAAAAAGAAGGCGTCAAAAACAATAGTATTGTTATCGCTTTTATAAGCATATTTTATAGCTTCTGCATTATTGTTTGCATCATTACGCTTTTTTCCTTCAGATGTTTTTTTAATTTCAATATATGCGCTATCAGTTTCACTTTTACGAACATCAATATTAATATTGTTAGAATACTTTAGTTCTTTATCATCAATATTCACCAACATCGCGTTATCACGATTTCGTAAATTATGTAGGTAATGAATATTATCATCGTTAACAACTCGAATCTTTAAAGGTTCTTGCTGGTTGTAGGTAATACTATGTTTAGTAACATGTGTACCATCATAAGCATGAGATGTAGCAAACTCTATACCTGTAAAACCTATTGCTAATAATGAGATTAACCATAAGCCGAATAAGGTTAGAATAGTAGCCGTACTTAACTTTTTAATATTCGGAGATAAAATTCGTAATCCCAAAATAAATAAGACCATAAAAGGAATACCGATTAAGAAAAACAAAAAGGTCATTAATAACCATTTAGGTATTACTGAATCGTAGAAGAATGGTGGATATTGAACTATATCTCCATCGAAGTTTAAAATTTCTAAGCTTCCTACAGAGAATAAACCTAGCAATAATGAAATAATAGTAATACCTGCAATGAAAATTAATAAAACGCCCATGAATTTACCGAACACTTTGAATAATGTTAGTAATATTTTACCCATTGTGTCTAAAAAATCTTGTAATCCTGATTTAGTTTGGTTACGTAGTTTTTGATAATCAGCATTCGAAATTTTATCCGATAAATCATGGGCGCCTTCCTTTACCTTTGATGATAAGTTATCAAATTCGTTACGAATTTTTTTTTCAATATTGTCAATGTTTACAGCTTCACCTTCCATTTGTAATTTTTCAGAAGTAGTTTTAGCTTCTGGTAATAATACCCATAAGATGATGTACCCTATAATTCCAAAACCGAAACCAGCTAAGGTTAGAATAAGAAAAGCTAAACGAATCCAAACAACATCTATGTTAAAATAGTGCCCAAGTCCAGAACAAACTCCTCCTAAAAACTTATCGTCACCATCTCTAAACATTTTTTTGTTAGCAGTGTTTCTTTTATAGTTGTATGAAGTGTTTTCGTTATACGCTTCTTCAGCTTCAGCATAATCTTCTGGTTGTCCCATAATAGCGATGATTTCTTCAATATCGCTTTCATTTACTACCTGACGAGCGTCGGTGATTCTTTCTGATAATAATTCACTAATACGTGCTTCAATATCTGCTATAATTTCATTTTTTCCTTGCGGATCATCACTTAACGAGCGAGCGATAGCGTCTAAGTATCGTTTTAATTTCTGATAGGCAGTTTCATCTATATGGAAGAAAAATCCGCCCAGGTTTATATTTATTGTCTTATTCATCTTTAGTTGATTTTGTACTTGTTACTTGGTTTACTGCGTTTACTAAATTATGCCATGTTTTGTCTAATTCTTTTAAAAACATTCCGCCATTTTCGGTGAGTACGTAATATTTTCTAGGAGGTCCAGAGGTTGATTCTTCCCATCTGTAGCTTAGTAATCCTGCGTTTTTTAAGCGGGTAAGCAACGGATATATGGTTCCTTCAACCACAATCATTTCTGCACTTTTAAGGCTAGAGAGTATCTCAGAGGTATAAGCATCTCCTTTTTGTAAAATGGATAAGATGCAATATTCTAAAACACCCTTACGCATTTGTGCTTTTGTGTTTTCTATCTTCATGTAATGCGGTTTATGGGTTATTTTATAAATTTTATTGTAAAAGGGTAATGGTATCGTTCACCTTTATTAGCATTCATAGCAGCGATAATTATCAATGCTATTTTTATAATTGATATAAGTCCTGCTAAAGAAGCAAAACCTAGAAAACCGAATAGGCCTCCATATCCATGGTGCCCTCCAAAGTCAATGTCAATTCCATTAAATCCGTGCATTACATTTCTGAAAAAGAATGGAATAAAAGAGGCGCTAACAATAAAGATGTACAACCCGAAACTAATATTAAAGTTTACAGCTTCTTTACCGTGATCATCTAAAAAAGCACCTCTCTCTTTTAAGGTTTGCCATAAGATTAAAGGAGTAATAATACTTCCTAGTGGGAATAAATATCCTGCAAAAGCAGATATATGTATTAAAAAGGCATTGGTATTTTGGTTATTGTGTTGCATAATAAAACGAATTATATAATACTTTACAATACAAATATATATCTTTTAAAAGGTATTATGCAATACATAGTACTAAAAATTAACAAAATTTAACATTTATTTAAAGAGAAATAATTGGATAAAAAGCCGTACATTGCCTGTAAATACTGAAAAAATGAAGTTTACACCTAGGAAAGTTAATGCTTTTTTATTTTTTAAATTACCCTCAGCTTTTTTTACTGGGGTACGTTTAAAATCACTTACTGATGATACTGCTGAAGTAAAAGTTACCTACAAATGGGTAAATCAAAATCCGTTTAAGTCGATGTTTTGGGCGGTACAAGGAATGGCATCTGAATTAGCAACAGGAGTTTTGGTAATGAAAGAAATCGCTGCATCAAACAGAAAAATTTCAATGTTAGTTACTAACATGAACGGAACTTTTACAAAAAAGGCAACAGGAAAAATACGCTTTGAATGTAATCAAGGACAATTAATAAGAGAAACGATTCAAAAAGCAATTGAAACAAGTGAAGGACAAACAGTGATTGTTACTGCAGAAGGTTTTAATAAGGAAGGTATTTCGGTATCGAAGTTTGAATATGAATGGAGTTTGAAGGTTAAAAATTAGTTTGTGAATGAAATTTAATTATTTTTTTATAATTATAGTGCTACTGTTTTCTTGTAAGAGCGAAGAAAAGAGCAAAAAAGAGAAAGTTGAAGCAAAGTTTGTAGTCAATAATCAGTTTAAAGAAATACTTGATGTTACAAAACTAGAAGGAGCCATACTAGTTTATGATTTGCATAAAGATGTGTATTATTCTAATAATTTTGATTGGTGTAAAGTAGGAAATTTACCAGCATCAACATTTAAAATTCCGAATTCTATCATTGCTTTAGAAACTGGAGTAGTAAAGAATGATAGTGTAATTTTTAAATGGAATGGAGAACCTAGATATCTAAAAGCTTGGGAGCAAGATTTAACATTTAAAGAGGCTTTTCAGTATTCTTGCGTTCCTTGTTACCAAGAAGTAGCTAGAAGAATTGGAGTAGAAAGAATGAAATCCAGTTTGGCAAAATTGAATTTTGGTTCAATGGATGTGAATGAAACGACTTTAGATGATTTTTGGTTAGAAGGAAAATCGAAGATTAATCAGTTTGAACAAATTGATTTTTTAAAAAGATTGCATAATTCTGAATTACCAATTTCTAATCGAACCGATAGTATTGTAAAAAGGATAATGGTAATGTCTGAAAACAATAAGTATGTATTAAGAGGTAAAACTGGTTGGTCAGTTAGAGGTGAAGAAAACAATGGATGGTTTGTAGGTTATGTCTTAATTCAAAATAATGCTTATTTCTTTGCAACAAATGTAGTTCCAAAAAAGAGTTTCGATATGAAGTTCTTCAGTAAAGAAAGAAAAGAAGTAACTTTTAAAGCTTTAGATGAACTAAAAGTATTAGGAGAAAATGAATCGTTTGTAACAAAATAGTAAAAAACTCTTCTTATAAGTATAAAAACAAAAAATTATGAATGCTCACGAAATAGATTATCGCATTTTTGGAGAAGAAATGCAGTATGTAGAAATAGAATTAGATCCACAAGAAGGAGTAGTTGCCGAGAGTGGTAGCTTTATGATGATGGATTCAGGTATAGGAATGAATACCATTTTTGGAGATGGTTCCAATCAAGAAAAAGGATTATTAGGAAAGATTTTTTCCGCAGGAAAACGAATCTTAACAGGGGAAAGTTTATTTATGACGGTGTTTACAAATGAAGGTCAAGGGAAAAAACAAGTTTCTTTTGCTTCACCATACCCAGGAAAAATAATTCCGATTGACTTAACTGAGTTTGGAGGAAAGTTTATTTGTCAGAAAGATGCTTTTTTATGTGCAGCGAAAGGTGTGTCTATAGGAATTGAGTTTTCTAGACGCTTAGGAAGAGGATTATTTGGTGGTGAAGGATTTATTATGCAAAAAATGGAAGGTGATGGTATTGGTTTTGTGCATGCAGGAGGTACGATGGCTAAAAAAGTATTACAACCTGGTGAAGTTTTAAAAGTTGATACAGGTTGTATTGTAGGGTTTACACAAGATGTTGATTATGATATTGAATTTGTAGGTGGTATAAAAAACACCATTTTTGGAGGTGAAGGATTGTTCTTTGCGACACTTAAAGGTCCTGGTATAGTATACATTCAATCGTTACCGTTTAGTAGATTAGCAGGAAGAGTGTTAGCTATGGCGCCTCAAACAGGGAAAGGAGATAGAGGAGAAGGAAGTGTTTTAGGAGGCTTAGGTAATCTTTTAGACGGAGATAATCGATTTTAGAAAAAATATACATAAAAAAAGCCGCTAATTTTAGCGGCTTTTTTTTATGTATATAGTTTGTTTATATTCCTAATTCATCAAACATGTTGATTAGTTTTTCTCCTTCAGAAGGAGCAGGAGCATTAGGGCTTACAATATTCCCATCAGGATCAACTATAATAAATCTAGGCAATCCTTTGATTAAGAAGTTTTGAGCCCAGTCTAAGCGTAAGTGACTATCACCAGCCATTAACTGTATTCCTGTCATTTCTCTATCTTGAATAGTTTCTTTCCATTTTTCCTCGTTGTCTTTTTCGTCAACATTAATACTTACAAATTCAATGTTTTTACCATGGTATTCTTGCTCCAATCTTTTTAATAAAGGGATTTCTCTTTTACAAAAAGCACACCATGTAGCCCAAACATCAATGTACAGATACTTACCTTTACCTAATAAATCGTCCATTGAAGTTGTACCACCGTTATAATTAACGTAATCCTTAAATTTAGGTGCAGGTTGTCCTTTTGCGGTAGTTTTTAGAAGATCATAGTCTTTGGTAATTTCTTTTTTATGAGCTTCATTAGTAGAGTAAGCCATAAATTTTCTGTAAAATTCTTTCAAATCACTAGTATAGGTAATACTATTTTGAGCACTTTTATATAATAAATCGTTTTTAGCAACTGTATCAGTTACTTCTGTTTGAACAGTTTCTAAATAAGTTAAATATAAATCTTCGCCTTCTTTGTTTTTTTCTTTAGCTATTTTATTAAGCTCGTCTTCTAACATGGTTCTGTAAAAGTAAGAATGTACGTAATCGTTGCCATTACTATAGTTAAAGTTCTCTAAAGGATTAGGGAAGTTTTCAGAAATTTTAAAATCTTTGTTACCAGTTAATGTAATATGGTAATCAGAGTAATTATATAAGTTTCTTAAACATTCATAATCAATGTTTTTAACTTCTTGCTTTAAGAAATCAGCAGGTAACTGCTTAGAGATAGAAAGTTCAGTAACTGCATCTTTATACTCGTCAGTTTTCTCTAAGAATTTTTCTTCATCTAAAACAAAGTATTTATTCGCATTTTCTAATACCTCAAACCAAGTTTTTCTCTTTTCTAATAAATAACTATTAATGTTTGCATGCGAACCTTCAAAGTTAACAATGTCTGCATTTTTATAATCAAATACAAGACCAGCATCTTCTGTTTTTGTTAGATATAAATTAATAGGTGTTTTATTGAAAAATAAAGTGTAGTAACCATCTATGTCAATTTTAAGGGTATCAACAAAAGAACCAGTTTCTCGATCAAACTTTATTTTTTTCTCAAATTTAAAGCCAGATAAAGTAATATCTCTTCGCTTAAAGTTTTCAACTTTACCAGATAAAATCAGATAGTCTTTTACAGGTGCTTGTTCCTCTTTTTTACATGAAATTATGGTAACTCCTATGAGGGCTAAAAGTACTAGTTTTTTCATTCTATAATATTTAGTGAAAATAAGGTGTTTAAGGCGCCGAAGTTAGTTTTTTTAACGTTTTAATCAAAGAAATTAACATATAATTTAAATACTACCACTTTTTTATAAGAAAAGATCTTGAAAATTTATCTTTTTTTAGGTTCTTTGTACACCTCAAAAATATAAAAATGGATACTACACATATAATAAGTTCACAACCAGTAGGTTTAGAAGATATTCATAGTATTGTATTACTAAATAAAAAACTTTCATTATCAGAAGAATCAAGACAGAAGATACAAAAATGTCGTACTTATCTTGATGAGAAAATGAAAACACATAGCGATCCTATTTACGGAATTAATACAGGATTTGGCTCGTTGTGTAACGTAAAGATTAGCGGAGATAATTTACAGCAATTACAAGAAAACTTAGTAATGAGTCATGCTTGTGGAACAGGGGATGAAGTACCGCAAGAGATTGTAAAATTAATGTTGTTACTAAAAATACAATCGTTAAGCTACGGACATTCAGGTGTGCAATTAGCAACGGTTGATCGTTTAATAGATTTTTACAACAATGATATTCTTCCAGTAGTTTATACACAAGGATCGTTAGGAGCTTCAGGAGATTTAGCTCCGTTAGCACATTTATCGTTACCATTAATTGGTTTAGGAGAAGTGTATGTAGAAGGAGAGCGAATTTCTGGTGAAGCCTTGTTAGCAAAATTTGGATGGGAGAAAATCAACTTACAATCTAAAGAAGGATTAGCATTGTTAAACGGAACTCAATTTATGAGTGCTTATGGAGTACATAATTTATTAAAAGCCTATAAATTATCATACTTATCAGATGTTATTGGTGCGGTTTCTTTAGAAGCTTTTGATGGAAGAATAGAGCCTTTTAATGAATTGATTCATTTAGTACGTCCGCACAACGGACAGTTAGCTACTGCAAAACGTATTTCTGAATTATTAGAAGGGAGTGAGTTGATAGCGCAACCTAAAGAGCATGTGCAAGACCCGTATTCGTTTAGATGTATGCCACAAGTTCACGGAGCAACAAAAGATACCTTAGAATTTGTAAAGAAAACATTTGTGACTGAAATCAATTCGGTAACAGATAATCCAAATGTGTTTGTAGATGAAGATATAGTAGTTTCTGGAGGAAATTTTCACGGACAACCGTTAGCGTTAGCGTTAGATTATTTAGCAATTGCTATTGCTGAATTAGGAAATATTTCGGAAAGAAGAACCTATCAGTTAGTTTCTGGTTTACGTAGACTACCAGCGTTCTTGGTTTCTAATCCAGGTTTGAATAGTGGGTTTATGATTCCGCAATATACCGCTGCAAGTATAGTAAGTGCGAATAAGCAATTCTGTACACCATCGAGTATTGATTCTATTGTATCGAGTAACGGACAAGAAGATCACGTAAGTATGGGTGCAAATGCAGCTGTAAAAGCTAAAAAAGTAATTGACAATGTGTGCTCGGTATTAGCTATTGAGTTAATGAATGCTTCACAAGGATTGTCTTTTAGAGAACACAATACTTCTGAATTCTTAGCTTCTTTTGTAGGAATGTTTAGACAAGATGTACCTGTAGTAAATGATGATAGAGTATTGCATAACGATATTAAAAACGCAGAAAGCTTTATTAACAACTTAACTATTGAAGTAGAAGAGTTGTTTTAAGAAACAATAAATAACATAAAAAAAACTCCAACTGTAATTTACAGTTGGAGTTTTTTTATTTTATAAGAAAAGTTAGGGTTTTGTGTATGAGGATTTTTGTAGAGAAATTAGATATAATAAAAATATATAAACTTTAGATTAAGTACTGAACTAAGCCTTGTTTTTACATTTGTTACTCAATGTTTTTATTTGTATTGGACAGTATTCATTTAGTTTATCAAATGTTGTTTTGTCCATTTGTAATTTAAATTTTTGGAACTTATTAGTTTCAATTCGTAATTCTATTCCTTTTTTAGATTCAACTTGATAAAAACTGGATATTTGATTAAATCTTGCTAATTTGATTTCATTTCCCAAATCAAATTTTAGTTTATACTCGTCAATAATTAATTCTGAATTTTGATACTTTTCAAGATTTCCGATTTTTAGACCAACGTATAATAATAGTGTAGAAATAATAAAAGCCAAATAAAATTTTAAAGGAATTATCTCCGTGTAATAAATAAGTTTCATTTCAAAAGGAAGGTAAGTTCCAGAGTATAAAAGTATTCCAGTAATTATAAAACCTAAAGTTCCTATAATCATAATGTAAAACCCAATATTACTTGTGAATTTTATATCGTTTCCAATTTTTATGTTTAGCTTTTCGTGCAAATGTTAGGGATGGTTTAGTATAATCATCAGTTATGGAATTAAAGATAATGTTTTTTTGTAGACATCGAAGTTGGTAATTCATAATGAATTCGGATGTAGTTAAATCTACTATCAATTGTAGTTATACATTGTTCTGCATAGTACTTTAAATTTCATTTAATTCTTTTCTCATTAGTTTGATAATGTCATTATTTATTGATTTGCCTACATTGCTAGAAAGTTCTATTTCTTTTTGAAGCTCATTAATCTTATCTTGTTTATTCTTAATTATTAATCGTGGTAAAGCGCTCATCATTTTATTTGATTTTTCAAATAGTTCATCATACGACAATTCTAGTAAATTTAATTTTTTTAATATTTCATCACTAGCTATAATCCGAATTGTATTCGTTTCTTGTCTTAATTTCGTTAATTCCGCTACTGAATCTAAAGAAATTTTTTGCATTTCTTTAGACATTTTTATTATAGCTGTATTTTCAGCAGTTTTATCCTCATTAGTAGAAGCGTTAAGAAAATCCTCGTAAAAATTATTCAAGATTGAAATTAACTTTTCTTGCATTTTTAGATTAGCTTCAGAGGTGAAAGAGTCAATTAATTTATAAAAATTTAAATATTGTTCTTTTTTACTTTCGTATTGATAACGTCTTTTACTAATGTCTAATTGGTGTTCTTTTTTTATGGATTCTGTTTCCTCTATTAGTTTTTTGTTTGTTTGAATCAAAACTTTTCTTTTAGCTCTTTCTTGAGTGTAAGTTTTAATATAAAGTATAACTAGTCCAATAAAAGCAAAGACTAAATAATGAATGTAAGGTTTTAAAAAATCAAAGTCTAAATCCATTATTGGTATATTATGTATAATTAATTTTTTGACAAAATGAAATTATTATGATACAATTCGTTTGTGGGTATATGTGGAATTATTAGCATTTTTATTCTTTTTCAATTTTTGAGGGTTCAATATACTAAAAAAACCTAAGTAGTTGCTTAGGTTTTTCATTCTCAGTGTTTTTATGCTGCTTTGGTATATGACTCTTTAGTTTTTAAATTATTTAACGGCAATAATGGCGCTTGCAGGTCCTGTTAAATGCATCATTCTGGTGTTGTTAAAACCAGTCTCTTGTGCCCACTGCTTAAAATCTGAGAGCGTAAAATCGTAACCTTCATCGGTTTCAATTGCCATGTTTAACGACATCATTAAACCAAAAGCATTTTTATTTCGTTCATCATCAATAATGTTTTCAATAATAATAAGTGATCCTCCTTCAGGTAGGGCGTTGTAGGCTTTTTTTATAAGCATCAATTTATCTTTTGTTCCCCAATCATGTAAAATGTTTCCCATAGTAATAACGTCTGCTTTAGGTAATTCATCAGCAAAAAAATCACCTGAGCGAGTTTCTATTTGGTCGTTTAATCCAAAATGGGTTACATTTTCTTTGGCTATAGGTTCTACAGCAGGAAGATCGAAAGAAATACATTTTATATGTGGGTTGTTTTTTGCGATAAGTATAGATAGCGTTGCACCAGAACCACCAACATCACAAAGTGTGTCGTATTTAGAAAAATCTATATCACGAGCTAACTTCATGAAATTTCCTATCTGAACACCAGACATTCCATTTATAAATTCTCGGAGCCTATTTTCATCAGCATAGATCGCTTCAAAAAGTGGTTTACCACCGTTTTTTGTTTCGTTTTGAGGTTTTCCTGTTGTTAAAGCTTCCTCTAGGTTATTCCAGAAAGGATATAATCGGTTGTTAGACATTTCTAAAATACCGCCTATATAACTGGGTTTGTTTTTGTCTAAAAATAAGTTAGAGTCTTCAGAATTGCTATAAGTTGCATTTTCTTTTAATCCAGAACGGTTTAAAAAGCCTAGAGCAACCAAGGTGTCAAGAAAGTCGAAAAGGGATCTGTCGTGAAGATTGAGTTTTTCTTGAATTTCTTTTCCTGATAGTTTACCATTGGCTAAATGTGTAAACAATCCCATTTTAACAGCAGTAAGTAAGGTTTTGGAGGCCCAAAATCCCATGCCTACTTCCATAATTCTAGAGGGTGTAATTTGATTTTCAGTAGTAGAGTTCATAGTCTGGTTATTATGGTTAATAATTAATCTTTCGATTTTGTTAAGTTCAATTATTAGGGATAAATCAAACTGTTTTATGAATGAGGGAAAATCAAGGGAATAAAAAAATCCCAAGTACTTTAGTGCTCGGGATTTTTATTTTTTAATTGTCTTCGTCTATTTCTGTTCTAGACTCTTTAGGTTTTTCACCTTTTTCTATTTTAATGAGTAGTTTTTGGTCTTTCTCATCTAAATCCATAAAAATGGTGTCGCCTTCATTTAGTTTGGAGTTTACAATCTCTTCAGCTAAAGCATCTTCAATATATTTTTGAATTGCTCTTTTTAATGGTCGAGCACCATATTGTTTATCAAAACCTTTATCGGCAATGTAATCTTTTGCTTTTTCACTTAAGGTAAGTTTGTAGCCTAAATCATCAATACGTTTTAACAGTTTATCTAATTCAATATCTATAATTTTATGAATGTCTTCACGCTCTAATGAGTTGAATACAATAACATCATCAATACGGTTTAAAAATTCAGGTGCAAACGACTTTTTTAAGGCACCTTCGATAATGCTTCTTGCATTAGCATCTTCTTGCTCTTTTTTAGAAGCAGTGCCAAATCCAACACCGCCACCAAAGTCTTTTAACTTGCGAACTCCGATGTTAGAAGTCATGATAATCACGGTATTTCTAAAATCGATTTTACGACCTAAGCTGTCAGTAATATGTCCGTCATCTAACACTTGTAATAACATGTTAAATACATCAGGATGCGCTTTTTCAATCTCATCTAGTAAGATTACCGAGTAAGGCTTACGACGCACTTTTTCGGTTAACTGCCCACCTTCTTCGTAACCTACGTATCCTGGAGGTGCACCAATTAAACGAGAAATTGCAAATTTTTCCATGTATTCACTCATGTCAATTCTGATAAGAGAATCTTCAGAGTCGAATAACTCACGAGCCAATACTTTTGCTAATTGTGTTTTACCAACACCAGTAGAACCTAAGAAGATAAAAGAACCAATAGGTTTGTTAGGATCTTTTAACCCTACACGGTTTCTTTGAATTGCTTTTACCACTTTAGTAACTGCTTCTTCTTGACCAATTACCTTACCTTTAATTAATTGAGGTAATTCTGCTAAACGACTGCTTTCTGCTTCGGCAACACGGTTAACAGGAATTCCTGTCATCATCGATACTACTTCGGCAACATTGTCTTCGGTAACCGTTTCACGGTGCATTTTAGAATCTTCCTCCCATTGGTGTTGTGCAGACTCTAACGCAGTTTCAATATTTTTTTCATCGTCACGAAGCTTAGCTGCTTCTTCGTATTTTTGTCCGCTTACTGCTTTGGTTTTACGATTACGAATTTCTTCAAGTTTAGATTCTAATTCTAAAATTTGTTGAGGTACTACGATATTTGTGATATGAATTCTCGATCCTGCTTCATCTAACGCATCAATAGCCTTGTCTGGTAAGAAACGATCGGTCATATAACGATTGGTTAACTTTACGCAAGCTTCTATAGCTTCATCGGTAAACGTAACATTGTGATGTGCTTCGTATTTTCCTTTGATGTTATGTAAAATCTGAATAGTTTCTTCTACTGTGGTAGGGTCAACAATTACCTTTTGAAAACGACGTTCTAAAGCTCCATCTTTTTCAATATTTGTTCTGTACTCATCAAGTGTAGTAGCACCAATACATTGAATTTCTCCTCTTGCTAAAGCAGGTTTTAACATGTTAGAAGCATCTAACGAACCTGTTGCGCCACCAGCACCAACAATCGTGTGAATTTCGTCAATAAAAAGAATAATATCATCATTCTTTTCAAGTTCATTCATTAACGCTTTCATACGCTCTTCAAACTGACCACGGTACTTTGTTCCTGCAACTAAGCTGGCTAAGTCTAAAGAAACAATACGCTTATCGAATAAAATTCTTGATACTTTTCTGTCTACAATACGTAGCGCTAATCCTTCTGCAATGGCAGATTTACCAACACCTGGTTCACCAATTAGCATTGGGTTGTTCTTTTTTCTTCTACTTAAGATTTGAGAAACGCGTTCTATTTCTTTTAAACGACCAACTACAGGGTCTAACTTACCTGCAATAGCTAAAGCTGTTAAATCACGTCCGAAATTGTCTAAAACAGGTGTTTTAGATTTCTTTACTTGTTTCCCTTTTTGAGGTTGTTGACCGTAAGGATTTGTTTTATCGTCAGCAAAATCATCTTCGGAAGGTGTTTCACTTATAGGAGAGATATATGTATCGTCATCAACATGTAACTCTTTGTATAGGCTTTTTGCTTGCTCATAATCTACATCATACTTTTGAAGTAGTTTTGTTGTAGGATCATTCTCGTTGCGTAAAATACACAACAATAAATGAGCCGTGTCAATAGCATTGCTTTGATATAATCTAGCTTCTAAAAACGTTGTTTTTATTGCTTTTTCTGCTTGTCTTGTAAGGTGTAAGCTCTTTCTTTGTGAGTTTGCTATAGATGGGGTTGTAGGGTTTAACTTTTCTAATTTATTGCGAACTAAATCTAAGTCTACATCGAAAGTAGTTAATATTTCGATGGCTTTCCCGTCACCTTTCCTAATCAAACCTAACAATAGATGCTCTGTTCCAATAAAGTCATGACCTAAACGTAAGGCCTCTTCTTTACTAAAAGTAATTACATCTCTTACTTGTGGTGAAAAATTATCGTCCATAAATTTATTTTCTGTCTCTGTAAAGTTAGTAAGTTTTTTTCTTAAAAATTACAAAAAAGGTGCCAATAGTTTTTAACTGACATTATGACGAGTAAAATAAGCATTTTTAATGTTTAAAACCACGTAAAATTGTTAATAAGTATCTTAAAAGAATAGGGATATTTTTTGTGTAAAACTGAGGGTTGTAGTATCTTGCAATGTTTTAGAAAATGCGACAAATAAAATTGCATTTTAAAAGTGAGTTTTATCGAGTGTAAAATTCACTTTTTTAACGAAAATAAATACTAATATTTTAAAAGAAAATATATGGCAGATGGCGAAAAGTTGATCCCTATCAACATTGAAGAGCAAATGAAGTCGGCATACATCGATTACTCAATGTCGGTGATAGTATCTAGAGCATTACCAGATGTAAGAGATGGTTTAAAACCAGTACACAGAAGAGTGTTGTTTGGAATGCATGAATTAGGAATTAAAGCTACAGGAGCATATAAGAAATCTGCAAGAGTTGTAGGAGAGGTGTTAGGTAAGTATCACCCACATGGAGATACTTCGGTATACGATTCTATGGTGCGTATGGCACAAGACTGGAGTGTGCGTTACATGATGGTTGATGGACAAGGGAACTTTGGTTCAGTTGATGGTGACAGTCCTGCAGCAATGCGTTATACAGAGGTGCGTATGCAAAAAATATCAGAAGAAATGTTGTCTGATATTGAAAAAGAAACGG
Source organism: Tenacibaculum sp. 47A_GOM-205m (assembly GCF_000518405.1). NCBI lineage: Bacteria > Pseudomonadati > Bacteroidota > Flavobacteriia > Flavobacteriales > Flavobacteriaceae > Tenacibaculum > Tenacibaculum sp. 47A_GOM-205m. Next base: position 316,253 of record NZ_JADN01000003.1, read on the forward strand.
TAGATCATAAGTTAAACTTCGATGATACTTTACAAGAGCCAACGGTATTACCAACACGTATTCCTAACTTATTAGTTAATGGAGCATCAGGTATTGCAGTAGGTATGGCAACAAACATGGCGCCGCATAACTTAACAGAAGTTATTAATGGTACCGTTGCTTATATTGATAATAGAGATATTGAGATTGATGAGTTAATGCAACACATCAAAGCACCAGATTTCCCTACAGGAGGAATTATCTACGGATATGACGGTGTAAGAGATGCTTTTCATACAGGACGTGGTCGTATTGTTATGCGTGCCAAAGCTACTATTGAAGAGGTAAAAGGACGCGAGTGTATCGTTGTAACTGAGATTCCTTACCAAGTTAATAAAGCAGAAATGATTAAGAAAACTGCTGACCTGGTAAATGAAAAGAAATTAGAAGGAATAGCAAGTATTCGTGATGAATCTGACCGTAAAGGAATGCGTATCGTTTATATATTAAAGCGTGATGCAATTCCTAACATAGTATTAAACAAACTGTTTAAATACACTCAGTTACAAACATCGTTTAGTGTAAATAATATTGCTTTAGTAAAAGGTCGTCCAGAACAGCTAAACTTAAAGCAGTTAATTCACTATTTTGTAGAACACAGACACGAAGTAATTGTTCGTAGAACAGAATTTGAATTAAAGAAAGCAGAAGCTCGTGCTCATATTTTAGAAGGATTAATCATTGCTTCGGATAATATTGATGAGGTAATTGCAATTATTAGAGGTTCTTCAAATGCTGATCAAGCACGTGAAAAATTAATGGAGCGTTTTGAATTAACAGAAATTCAAGCACGTGCCATTGTTGAAATGCGTTTACGTCAGTTAACAGGACTAGAACAAGACAAACTACGTTCTGAATATGATGAAATAATTAAGACTATTGCAGATTTAAAAGATATTCTTGCTAATGAACCAAGACGTTACCAAATTATTAAAGATGAATTATTACACATCAAAGAAAAGTATGGTGACGATCGTCGTTCAGTAATTGAATATGCTGGAGGAGATATGCGTATTGAAGATATGATTCCTAACTCTAAGGTAGTAGTAACTATTTCGCATGCTGGTTATGTGAAGCGTACAAACTTAGATGAATATAAAGTTCAGAATAGAGGAGGGCGTGGACAAAAAGGAGCAACTACTAGAAATGAAGATTTCTTAGAGCACTTATTTGTTGGTACAAACCACCAGTATATGTTGTTCTTTACTCAAAAGGGAAAAGTATTCTGGATGCGTGTATATGAAGTACCAGAAGGAGGTAAGAGTACCAAAGGTAGAGCGATTCAGAACTTAATCAATATTGAGCAAGACGATAAAGTAAAAGCATTTTTAGTAACAGGTGATTTAAAAGATGAAGACTACATTAACAATCATTATGTTATTATGGCTACAAAACGTGGTCAGGTTAAGAAAACTCCATTAGAGCAATACTCTCGTCCAAGAGCTAATGGTATCAACGCTATTACTATTAAGGAAGGAGATGAGTTATTAGAAGCAAAGTTAACTACTGGAGATAGTCAAGTAATGTTAGCGTTACAGTCAGGAAAAGCAATTCGTTTCGAGGAAGAGAAAACGCGCCCGATGGGTAGAACAGCATCTGGAGTTCGTGGTATTACCTTAGCGCATGATAACGATGAGGTAATCGGTATGGTTGCTGTAGATGATGCTGAAAGTGATATCTTAGTGGTTTCTGAAAAAGGATATGGAAAACGTTCTAAATTAGAAGATTATCGTATTACCAACCGTGGAGGTAAAGGTGTGAAAACATTGAATATCTCAGATAAAACAGGTAATTTAGTAGCAATCAAGAATGTAGATGATTCTAATGATTTAATGATTATTAACAGATCCGGGTTAACCATTCGTATGGCGGTAGAAGATTTGCGTGTTATGGGACGTGCAACTCAAGGAGTTAAGTTAATTAACATTAAAGATAATGATGATATTGCAGCGGTTGCAAAAGTGATGCATGAAAAAGACGAAGAAGAAAATGGCATAGAAATTGAAAATGAATCAAACGAAAATCAAGAACAACAATAAATAAATCATAACTAAAAATGAAAAATCAATTTATAGCCCTTTCTTTAGGATTGATGTCGTTAGGGGCAGTGGCTCAAAAATCAGAATTAAAAGAAGCTGAAAAAGCGATTAAAAAACAAGATTTTACGACGGCATTAAGTACTCTTAAAACTATTGAAGGGTCTTTAATGATGAATGGTGAAGATAAGTATAAGTCTAAATTCTACTTTTTAAAAGGTAAAGCATTAGCAGCACAAAAAGATTATAAAGGAGCAGCAGAATCTTTGAACGCTTTATTTGCAATGAATGAAAGCAAATATGGTGATGAAGCTCGCCCTATCTTAAATCAAATGATTCAAGAGGTGTCAAAAAAAGCAGTTGATTTATATAACAACAAGAAAGATTTTAAAAATGCAGCTGAAAACTTTTATTTAACATACCTTTTAAGTCCTGCAGATACTGCTTTTGCTTATAACGCAGCAGTTTCTGCTACGCAAGCTAAAGATTACGATAAAGCTGTTGAGTATTATAAAGAATTACAGAAAATAGGTTATACAGGTATAGAAAAAGAGTTTGTTGCTACAGATAAAGCTACAGGAAAAGTAGAAAGTTTCGGAAAAGATAAAGCTCGAAGAGATTTAATGGTAAAGTCAGGAGGGTATTTAAAACCAGATACTAAATCAACAGAATCTAAAACAGCAACAATAGTTAAAAACGTAGCCTTAATCTTAAAAGAGCAAGGAAAAACGGATGAAGCTATTGAAGCGTTTAAAGAAGCTCGTGCTTCTAATCCTAAAGACCTTAATTTAATTTTAAATGAGGCGCAATTATATGTTGAAATGGGAAAAATGGATAAGTTTGGAGAGTTAATGAACGAAGCAGTAGCTTTAGATCCAGAAAATCCAACTTTATACTATAACTTAGGGGTGGTAAACTTCAATCAAGGAAGAATGGAGGATGCCAAAAAGTATTATGAAAAAGCTGTAGAATTAAAACCTGATTATGCAGATGCTTATATGAACTTAGCTGTAATTGTTTTAAATCAAGAAAAAGCGATTGTAGATGAAATGAATAAGAATTTAAATAATTTCAAAAAGTACGATGAGTTAGCAGCAAAGCAAAAAGAAGTTTATAAAGAAGCTTTACCTTTTTTAGAAAAGGCAGATGGCTTAAATAGAAACGTTGAAACTGTTAAAACTTTAATGAATTTATATGAGGTTTTAGAGATGAGTGACAAAGCTTCTGAATACAGAGAGTTATATAAATCTATGCAATAAGATAATTGTAGAAATGTATAAAAAAAGCGGAACTAAACTTAGTTCCGCTTTTTTTTATGATTAAAGTTAAACGCCTTAGTCAATTAAACGTTTAATAACTCTTAGTTTATGTGTGTGTTGGTGTGTGTCAACATTGTAAATGCCACTATGATCTAATTTATCGATACGTACCTTTCCATGAGCATGAATAATGTTGTAATCATTCATGATAATTCCAACATGGGTAATAACACCTTCTTCGTTATCAAAAAAGGCTAGATCACCAGGTTCGCTTTCTTCAATAAAACTTAGTACCTCACCTTGAGTAGCTTGTTGTTTAGCGTCTCTCAGAAGGTTATATCCACATAGTTTGTATACGGTTTGTGTAAAGCCAGAACAGTCAATTCCGAAAGGAGATTTACCACCCCATAAATAAGGAACATTTAAAAATAAAAAAGCGGTTTCTACTATAGTAGATTTATCTAATTTATTACCACAAACTTTACCGTCATAAAAAAACGAAGTATTGTTTATGTTAATTGTATTGTCCTTAAATAGTGGAAGACGAGCTCCCATTGAAATTGTTGTTAGGTTACTGTTATTGTCAGTAATAAAGTCTATTAACTCACCAGCATAATGCTTTTTCTCTTTTGATAAAAGCGTATGAATTTCTTCTGAAATTTCTTCGTATTGCTTATTGTCGATATATCCTTCGTAGCTATCAAAATCTAAACGAATTTTACTCCATTTTTTTGATTTTTCTATAACTTGAAAGTGTTCGCCAAAAAGAACCTGATTTACCATTTCTGAAGCATCAGAAGGCTCTAATCGAAGAGGAACAATACTTAAATTACAAATTCCGAAAGACATCTACTTAGTTGGGGGTTTTAAAACAATTAAACTCTTTCAATTACCATTGCACTAGCACCACCACCACCGTTACAAATACCAGCAGCACCAATTTTAGCGTTGTTTTGTTTTAAAATAGAAGTTAAAGCAATAATAATTCTAGCTCCAGAAACACCTAATGGGTGTCCTAAGGAAACAGCTCCACCATTTACGTTTACTTTATCAGCTGATAAACCTAAGATTTTCATATTAGCTAAACCTACAACTGAGAACGCTTCGTTTAATTCGAAATAATCAACATCTTCAATAGCAACACCAGCTTTAGCTAAGGCTTTTGGTAAAGCTTTAGCAGGGGCAGTTGTAAACCATTTTGGTTCGTGAGCAGCATCAGCATAACCTTTAATTTTTGCTAGTGGAGTTAACCCTAATTCAGCAGCTTTTTCAGCAGACATTAATACTAATGCAGCACCACCATCATTAATAGTAGAAGCATTGGCAGCAGTTACTGTACCTTCTTTTGTAAAAGCAGGACGTAAAGCAGGAATTTTATCCATTTTTACATTTTTATATTCTTCGTCTTCAGAAAAAATGATAGGTTCACCACGACGTTGAGGTATTTCTACAGGAACAATTTCATCTGCAAATTTACCTTCACTCCAAGCTTTAGCAGAACGATTGTATGATTCAACAGCAAAAGCATCTTGATCTTCTCTTGAAAATTCATATTCAACAGCACATTCATCAGCACAAACTCCCATAGCTACTTGCTCGTAAGCATCAACTAATCCGTCTTTTTGCATTCCATCTTCCATTTTAATAGGTCCAAATTTAGAACCTGTTCTAGCATGTTGATAATGTGGAATCATACTCATGTTTTCCATACCTCCAGCTATAACAATTTCAGCATCACCTAAAGCAATAGTTTGCGCAGCTAACATGATAGACTTCATTCCTGAAGAACAAACTTTGTTAACAGTAGTACAAGGTACCGTATCAGGAATTCCTGCAAAAATTGCAGCTTGACGCGCTGGTGCTTGACCTAAACCTGCTGAAACTACATTTCCCATAAAAACTTCTTCAACCATTTCTGGTTTTAAGTTAATTTTATCTAAAGCTCCTTTGATAGCTACAGCACCTAATTTTGGTGCAGGTATAGTTGATAAAGATCCTAAAAAACTACCAATTGGAGTTCTAGCTACTGATACTATTACTACTTCTTTCATTTGTTATATTGTTAATTTTATTCTTTTTGATAAACCTTTTAAAGGATAGGTTTATTGTATTGAATATGTTGTATTAAGATTTGTTTTGCGAAAATAACCATTTTATAATAAGTACTCAAATAATAGAGAAAGGTTATATTTACATTTTATAAACATCTAAAATGAACGATTTAATCAATAGACTGTATAAAAACAACACGATAATTTACAAAGTGTTATTGTTTTTAATAACAGTGATAGCTATTGTGTATTTGTTTCCGAAAGGAGGACAATTTAAGTATGATTTTCCGCAAGGAAAACCTTGGCAGTATGATAACTTATATGCTCCTTTTGATTTTGCTATTCAAAAAACTCCTGAAGAAATTGAAACAGAGAAAAAGGAAATTGAATCCAATTCGAGAAAATATTTCGAAGTAGATACTTCTGTGAAAAATGACGTACTGAATTCTTTTTCAAAAGATATTAACTCTTTAGATTCTTTATCGACTTATACTAAAAGAGATTTAGTTAAAGAAGGAGAAGCGATTATCGATAAAGTTTATAACTATGGTTTTTTGGATGACGCAAGTATTGATAAGGCTAATAGAGGAGATATAGTAGTTTTAAGAAAAGGAAACTCTATAGATGATGTTCCATTCTCAAAATTGACACAATCCAAAGAAATATTAAAGTTTTTACGGGTAAATACAGAAACGTTTTCTTACTACAAACAAAGAATACTTATAAACTACTTATCAAGTAACTTAAAACCTAACGTAACGTATGATTATAAGTATAGTGAGAAAGAGCTTGATGAACTCTTAAAAAGTATTTCTTATGCAAAAGGAAAAGTATCAAAAGGAGAATTAATCATTTTAAAAGGAGATATTGTTGAAGGAAGAAAATACAATGTTTTAAAATCGTACGAAGTAGCTTCTAGTTCTCTCATTTGGACAAAATCTAATTACAACTGGATTGTTTTCGGTTATACAATTTTAGTGGCATTTGCGCTTTTAATGTTATTACTTTTTTTAGAAAAATACAGACTTGAAATATTTAATGATAATAACAAAGTAACATTTATCTTCTTCAACGTATTTTTAATGATTTTGGTGCAAACTATGGTGGTTAAGTATAATTCAGATTATTTGTATGTAGTTCCGTTAAGTATTTTGCCAATTGTTTTAAAAGCCTTTTTTGATGCGCGTTTAGGATTATTTACACATGTGCTTACAGTGTTATTGTTAGGATTTATTGTACCGAATAGTTTTGAGTTTATTTACCTTCATATTATCGCGGGAATTGTAACTATTTTAACAGTGTCTGAGTTGTATAAAAGAGCAAGTTTGTTCATGTCAATAGGGCAAATTACGTTGATTTATATGCTTACCTATTTTGCATTTTCAATTTTAAAAGAAGGAAATGCAGATAAAATAAACTGGGAATACTTTGGGTTATTTGCTGCTAATGGATTGTTGTCCTTTTTAGCTGTATTCTTTATTTATTTTTACGAAAAATTATTTGGATTGGTTTCTGATGTTACACTGTTAGAATTATCAAATACAAACTCTAAGTTGTTGAGAGATTTAAATGAAAAAGCTCCAGGAACTTTTCAGCATTCTATGCAAGTGGCAAATTTAGCAGAAGCAGCGGCGAATGAAATAGGAGCAAACTCTATGTTAGTTCGTACTGGAGCTTTGTATCATGATATTGGTAAAATGGCAAACCCAATGTACTTTACCGAAAATCAATCGACAGGAGTGAATCCTCATAATGATTTGTTGCCTATAGATAGCGCTCGTATTATTTTAGATCATGTGATTAACGGAATAGAAATAGCTAAAAAAAATAAATTACCAGATAGAATTATCGATTTTATTAGAACACATCACGGAACAAGTGTTACGTATTATTTTTATAAAATGGAGTTGGAGAACAATCCTGATGTTGATATTAAGAAATTTCAATATCAAGGACCTATTCCTTTTTCTAAAGAAACAGCTATATTAATGATGTGTGATGCAGCTGAGGCTGCTTCTAAGAGTTTGAAAAATCCAACAGCGCAATCTATAGATCAATTAATAGATAGGATAGTTGACAAGCAAAAAAACGATAATCAGTTCATAAATTCAGATATTACATTTAGAGAGATAGAAAAAATAAAAAAAATTATTAAGAATAAGTTGATGAATATCTATCACTTACGTGTTGAGTATCCAGAATAGTGAATTTTTTTCGATAAAAAGTTTGTGAAAACGTATATATAGTTATACATTTGCACTCGCAATTTTTAATTCACGCTTCGGCAAGAATTAAGGAGAGGTGGCAGAGTGGTAATGCAGCAGCCTGCTAAGCTGTCATCCTTCGGGATGCCCGGGTTCGAATCCCGGTCTCTCCGCACAAAAATTGAAGATGACACTAATCGGGGTGTAGCGTAGCCCGGTCATCGCGCCTGCTTTGGGAGCAGGAGGTCGCAGGTTCGAATCCTGCCACCCCGACAAACAATGGTCGCGTAGCTCAGCTGGATAGAGCATCTGCCTTCTAAGCAGACGGTCACAGGTTCGAATCCTGTCGCGATCACAATAAGCCTTACTAGTTTTAGTAAGGCTTTTTTGTTTTTGTAGGTTTTATAGTACTTGTAGGTTGTTTTGACTATTTACACTTCACTCATTATTTTTTCAATAATTATCCCTTTTGTAACCTTTTGAGGTATACATTAAGGTACCCATTTTATTTTCTGAGGTACCCATTTTCAAAAAAATAAAACGATGAATATTAGTACAATACATATACTCTTTCTTATTCAAAGGAATAAGATTAATAAAAGAGGAGGTACTCCTATGCGGTGTAGGATAACTTATAATAAACAGAGAAAAGATTTCTCTACAGGATTATTTATAAACCCCAATTATTGGGATAGTAAAAAACAGAAGCTTTTAAATAAAGCAGAGAATTATAAAATTGTAAACACACAATTGAGCCTTATTAGTCAGAAGATTAATGAGGCTTTTTTATTATTGCAACTTCAACAAAATGATTTTAATGTTGATGATATATACAGTCAATATAAGGGAGAAAATACAAGAGTAGAGAAGACTTTATTGGAGCTGTATGATATTCATAATGAACAAACCAAAAAACTTATAGGAATCGACTTTAAAGAGGTTTCTTGGAATAGGTATGTAGAGAATAAGAGAAAGATGGAGAAATTTATAAAATTTAAATATAAAAGGAATGATATAAAACTTAATAAGCTGAATTTAAAATTTATTAATGACTTAGAATATTATTTTAAAACAGAACTTAAATTAAGTCAAGCCACAATAAATAGGAGTTTACAAAGAGTAAAAAAGATAGTGCAATTTGGAATAGACGAGAATTACTTAGAGAAGAACCCTTTTTCCTTGTATAAATCTACTAAACATAAGATTGAGTTAATCTATTTAACAACAGAAGAATTAAAAGATTTAGAAGAGTTTAATTTTACTCAAGTAAGACTAGCTCAAATAAGAGATTTATTTGTGTTTTGCTGTTATACGGGGTTAGCATATCAAGAAATGTCATCATTGAGAGTTGAGCATTTAGTTAAAGGTTTTGATAATGATTATTGGATTGAAATGTATAGACAAAAGACTAGCTCTAAAATTGCAATACCATTATTGCCTAAAGCTAAACTGTTGCTTGAAAAATATGGAAATAGCCTGCCAAAAATATCAAATCAAAAGTTTAATTCTTATCTAAAGGAAATAGCAGATATTGTTGGGATTGACAAAAAGTTAACTCATCATGTAGCTAGAAAAACATTTGCTACTACTGTGTTAATTTATAATGGAATTTCAATGGAAGTAGTGTCAGAATTATTAGGGCATTCAAGGTTACAAGTAACACAAGAGCATTATGCTAAAGTAGTTAGGAATAAAATTAGTAATGAAATTAAAATACTACAGGATAAATTGTGATTGAGGAATTCCGTAATATAGAACTATCAAATATCAATAAATTTATAATTTAAAACTCAAATAGTTTATTTTTTTACAATTGAAACATAAAAATATAGGTGTTTACTTATAACAAGCTCCTTAATCAGGAATCTGCCAAATTTCAATAATAACCATAGGGATAGGGGCAGTACAATAAGTAGATGCACACTCAATTCGGGTGTGTTATCTCTGTACTGTTTAGTTTGGTTAAGGTTCTTGGCGGAGCCTCTATGCTGCTAAATAAGTAGGAGAGCACACCTTTTTTATACTAACAGTTCTGTTTGCTTCTCCATAGAGCTAAGATTTCATAGAAAATGAATTTAAAATACAAGTTAGAGTTGAAAGAAAGTATAAAAAATCAAGTTATTCAGACTGTTTTAGCTATTGAGAACCCAATGAGTGGTACTCCGATGGAAGGACTAATGTATTTAAAGATATTGGGAGACGTAATAGAGAGATTTAAGGTTAAATTAATAAAGAAAGAGCACACTTTAAGTGTGCTTGGAAATGAATATGAAGTAGAAAAAGTGTTAAATGAGATTCATTTTGATATTAGAGAAAGGTTACTAGATTAAATAAAATTTATAAAACATAGTTATGAATAAGTTAGATGTTTTTGAATTACCGTATGATGAAATGATTGATTTAATCGTTGAGTTATTTAAAAAAGAATATGGAGAAAGAAAATTTTTAAAAATATTAAGTAAAATACAATCTTCAAATAAAGTGTCTAAATTAATAGAGGAAGCTTCTAAACAAAATGTTGTGCCAAATCAAAAGGACTACTTATATTGTATTAATACAATCCCTTTCTTTATTTTTTCATCAGGACAAACACAATCATTAGGAGCAATTTTGGCATTAGAACTATGGCGTGAAAAGGTAAATGTTCACTCTCAAATTGCTAATGAATTTACATTGAAAAATATTGTGTATGGTATAGTTGAAGAATCTGAAAGTACTTTTATTTAGTTTATGAGGAAATTTCTGTTATTATTAGTTTTATCTATATTTTCCATAGTTTATACTCAAGATAGTAAAAATGAAAATACAAGTATAATATTTAAGGAAATAAAAGGGGATACAAGCTTTGTTTTATCGAGCTTTAAATTCAAAGTTCAATGGGATTCAAAACTTAGTTATTCTAAAAATATTGGTTACTACGGGGGAATAAAAAAACTAATAATTTATAATTCAAATAAGACTATAAACAGTTTTTTAAATATCGAAGATGTTACGGGGTTAAATGAAATAGTTTTTAGGTTTTATGATTACAATTCAGACGGTTATTTAGATTTTGCTATTCCTTTAGCCTCAGGCAAAAGTACTTGGTTAAAATACTATTTGTATGATGCTGAAAAACTGAAATTCTACCATAATAAAGAATGGGATTATAAATAATATATATGGAAAAGGCAAAAGAAGTAATTAAGGTTGTGTTAATATTAGTTGTTGGAATTAGTCTCGTTTTTCAGCTTTTTAAAAATGTGTTAGTTTTACCTGTTGTATTATACAAATTAATAAAGTTACTACTTCCATTGGGTATATTTATGGTTATCATATATTTAATATCGTTGATATTAAAAAAAAAATAAATTTTATTTTTTTTGAAAGCTTTTATTAAGGAGAGTACATAATAACCCAACAAACTCCCCCACCCTTTTTTTGTTTTGGGGTATTACACCCTGTTTAAAATAATATTAATCTAAAAATTTAAGAAACCATGGTTAGAATTGTGGATTTTAAAACGTACAAACGCGAAGACGAAACTGAGTTTTGTGTATTAATTGTTCAAGGTGGTATTGAAGCTGTTAAGAGTAAAGAAACAGGAAGTATGTATTTAACAGCAAGAAAAGCAAGAGTCTCTTCTACTTTTGATGTAGAAACATGTAAAGCTCTAATAGGTTCAGAGCTAGAAGGAACTGTGAAAAAGGTTGAAGTTGAACCATATGAATATGTTGACGAAAAAACAGGAGATATTTTGAATCTCACTCATAGGTATGAGTATTTGACAAAAGATCAAGAGCTTCTAAAGGATAACGTTACTCTAGAAGAGGTGTTGTAATTGAGTTTTCAAAATTAAATTGATAAGAAGAGTTTCAGAAATGGAACTCTTTTTTTATGCATCATAGTAGGTGTTATAACATAAAAAAAATATAAAATATAATTAAAAAGTATTATGAAATTAAAAAAAGCACATAGATATCAAGTTAAGTTGCGATTAGGGTTGTCAGGAGCTTCAGGTTTTGGAAAAACTTACTCAGCTTTATTGTTAGCGCATGGGATAACAGAGGATTGGAGTAAAATCGCTGTTATTGATACTGAAAATAATAGTGCGAGTTTATATTCTCATTTAGGTGACTTTAATGTTGTTAATTTAAGTAACTCTTACAGTCCAGAGAGGTATATAGAAGCAATTAAAATTTGTGAAAATGCTAATATAGAAGTGATAATAATTGATAGTATTACTCATGAATGGAGTGGTAAAAATGGATGTTTACAATTACACGAACAACTAGGAGGTAGGTTTCAAGATTGGGCAAGAATAACACCTCGTCATAACGCATTTATAGATGCTATTCTTCAATCTAAATGCCATATAATAACTACCACTAGGAGAAAAATAGATTATTCCTTAGACCAAGGAAATAACGGTAGAACTAAAGTTATTAAGCATGGTACAAAAGAAATTACACGTGAGGGGTTTGAGTATGAACTCACAGTAAATTTTGAGCTTATTAATGATAAACATCTAGCTAAGGCTTCTAAAGATAGAACGGGATTATTCATGAATAACCCTGAATTTATAATTGGAAAAGGAACAGGAAGGAAATTAATTCAATGGTGTAATCAAGGAATATCTATTGAACAAGCCAAACAAGAAATTGAAGAATGCACTACAGTAGAGGGCTTAAGACATTTGTATCAAAAATATAGTGGATTGCAAAGGCAACTACATCAAACAATAGTTGAACGTAAAGAAACTATTGAAAATGTAAGTAGCCAAGTAGTAAAAGATAATCAAATTGTAAAATCATCAGAAAATGGAATTAATATCAAATAATAACCCAAGTCAAATGATACAAAATGTATCAGAAATCATTCAAAAACCATCAAGTAAATTTATTGAAGCAAATACCACAGAAGTTACATTAGAACATCTTAAAAACGATTGTATTATTCCTGTTTTTGCAAAAGACAATGAAACTACTATTTCACATTATGAATTTATAGAAGCTACAAAGGAAGTAGTACAATCATTAATGTCAAACACAATTTCAGAGCCAGCAATTAGAGTTTCTCATCAAATAAAGGGTAGAACTCCAAGCGCTATAGGTAAGCCTGTAAAGGAGCTAAAAGAGCATGAAAAGACTATTTATTATGAAAGAATGGCTTTTATGATGGAGGTTCCAAACAGACAGGTAGTTGTAAACAATCAAATTCTAAATCTTACGATTGGTGGGGTTAGAGCCTATAATCAGGAAAACTTGTTTTCTAAAAAATCTATTGAAAAGTTTAAAGTTTTTATAGGGTTCAAAAACACTGTTTGTACAAACCTATGTATTAGTACAGATGGTTTGAAATCAGAAATAAGGGTAAGTAGTCTTATAGAGTTACAAGAGGTTGTGCAGAACCTTATAATGAATTATGATGAAAATAGTCATCTTGGTAACCTAGAAAGAGTTAGTAAGTATAAAATTAATGAATTTGAGTTTGCACATTTAATTGGTAAAATGAAGATGTATCATTTTTTAGAAAGCAATAGTAAAAAAGGGAAGTTTCCTATGTTACTTACTGATTCGCAAATTACCTCAGTAGTAAAAGGGTTTTATAATGACTTAAACTTTAAGTATTCAGACAACTTTGATTTGAGCCTATGGAATCTATACAACTTATTCACAGGAGCAAACAAATCTTCCTATATAGATAATCATTTGGAAAGGAATGTTAATGCGCACGAGTTTATTCAAAACCTAGCAGATTCTATACAAAATAACGATGTTAATTGGTACTTGCAACATATTATATAGCTTTTTTTGACAATTTATGAATGAAGATGATTTAACTAAACAGTTAGAATTTATTAACCCTAATGAATTAATGGTTGTGTCATGGTTTAATGAATTAATCGTTTTAAAGTGTCCTTTTAGAGTTAAGGTGATTGATGATATAGGGCATTTAAATAAGGGAGATAAAGTATTTGTTACAAAAGTAAAAGTGACACCAGACTTAATAGCTGTTTTTTTAATTGATGACAAGGCTTTTTACTATTACCATTTTGATATATTGATTGACAATTAATGCTGTTATACTGAATTTTTATCCATTTTATGGGGTTTTTGAGACGGCATCAGCATTAAAAAAAATGCCACTGAAAAACATGTAGCTATTATATAAAAGAAGTTTTGTTACAAGACTTCTTTTATCTTTAAAATTATTGTATTTATAATTTTTTAACAATAATGTTAAATTATTAATTATTTTTTCTTGTTATTGTCATTTATTTTTCGTATATTTGCAATTGTTTTTGAGATGAATGTGGAAGAAGTATCAAGAAGTGATGAAAATCTTAAAAAGCCTAAAAATATACTAGCATTTAGACACCTATCTAAACTTACTCTCTTCCTCTTCATTTTACATAAATTTTAATTTGACTGTGTTGACCAGCTTGACTAAAAGCTTGTTTTAATAGTCTATAATCAAATAAAGATGATAACAATGAAGAAGACAGTACCCACTAGAGGAATTGATTTAATTAAAAAGTATAAAAACATCCCAGAACCTAAAGTTTTATGGAATGGAATAATTGAAGGAGCATCAGGGTTAATAACAGGTGTAGGAAAAACAGGGAAAACCACATTTGCAGAAAATTTAGCTATCGCTTTTGCCTCTGGTAAAAAAGAGTTTTTTGGGTTTGAATTAGATGGAAAACCTAGAAAAGTTTTATTTATAAATCTTGAAGAGAAACCTTTTAGAATAGTAAGAAGAAATAAAAAAATGATAAATTCCTTATCAAAGGAACAATTTAAAAACTATGCAAATAACTATTATATAGGTAGAGAAGATTTTCCAGAATATCTTTTAGAAGAAAAAGACTGGTCAGCAATTAGAAACTATATTTTACAAATAAAACCAGAAATAGTTTTCTTAGATAGTTTAACACACATGTGTATTGGCGAAGTTGAAAAAAGTGCAGTAGCTCAAAAATTCACACAAATGTTTAAAAAGTACTTTTTATCTATTGATGGCATAACATTTTTTACAATTCATCACAACACTAAGGGAAATGATAAGCCTATGAGTCAGGATAGTATATCTGGTAGTAGAATAATTACACAAGAGTTTGATTTTGCTTTGGGGTTGGGTAATATTCCAACAGCTAGGGGAGGGAATTATTGTACAATGATATATAATAAAGATGCTATAAAGGATAATACTAAAGCGTATTTATATCGTTTTAATCAAGATAGTTGGGTTGAAAATATAGGGTCTGAAAATGTGTTTAACTTATATAACGATGTTAAAGTAGATGGAAGGACAGATAGTAAAAATAAAGAAAGGGTTTATGATTTTATTCAAAGTCTAGATAGTCAAGGTAGTCTAACTATTTCAGCTTCAATCTTACAAAACCAATTTGTTAAAACAAGTACAATGTCTAAGCAAACTTTATATACTTGTTTAAATAAGTTAGAGTCAGAAGATTTGATTGAAAAAGAAGAAAAAGGGATTTACAAATTAAAAATGAAGAAGAGCAATGAAAGGGATAATTTACAAAGTATCCAATAAAGAGAATGATATGGTTTACATTGGTGCAACGACAAAAACAATAGAAGAAAGGAAAAAAGACCATATTCAAAAATCTAGCACAGCTAAAAATGTCAAATTTTACAATGCAATATCTACTTATGGGGTTGAAGCTTTTACTTGGGAACAGATTGATATGGCAGTTAGTTTCAATGAATTGGCAGAAAAAGAGAAAAACTATATTTTAAAGTATAATTCTAAAGAAGGTGGTTTTAATTCGGATAGGGGTGGAGGATTTGAAAAGAAGGTGTTTCAATACGATTTAAAGGGAAATTTAGTTAAAAGTTATAATTCACTTACAAAAGCTTCAGAGACTGTTAATACTTCTAAACAAAGTATTAGTAGAGCTTGTTTAAGTACAAATAAATTATATGATAATTTCTATTGGAGTTACATCTATAAAGAACCTTTTAAGCCAGATACAGATAATAGAAAAAAGGTAGTTTATCAATATGCTTTAAATGGTGAGTATGTCGCAGAATATCTTTCTGTAGCTGAGGCATCAAGGCAAACAGGTTTTAATAAAACTAGTATAGCAAAAGTGTGTAGAGGAGAACGTAATAAGTGTGGTAATTACTTATGGGTGTATTAAAAGTAAAGGAGGTATTTATTTACCTCCTTTTTTACTTAATTCATACTCTTTGTAAATTTTTTGTGCTACAGATTTACTAATTTGAAATTCTGTATCTTTAAGTTCATTTTCTATCTTTCTGAAAGAATAACCTTTTTCACGCAATTCTATTATTTTATTTTTTATTTTATTGTTATTGGATTTATTTTCTGAAATATAACTTCTTTGTCCTGTGTTTGAAAAAACTAAATTATCATCAAAGTTTAAAACATGAGATTTTACTTTTTCTTTCTTTTCAAGAAAGTTTGCTTTCAACACCCATAACTCTTTTTGGTTTTTTATTTTTAAATTGTTTCTTATTTCTATAACAGCTCTCATTTTTGCTTCAAACGCTTGAGATCCTATTATGCTATCTTTCGATGGTTTATTATACTGTGTTTTTTTACCTGTATGATGTAAAAAAACTATTAAACAATCATTCTTTTTAGCTAGTGTGTCATATTTGTTAAGGAATTTTCGAACTTGTGTGTTAGCATTAATTTCTCCTGTAAATACATCGGTGAAAGCATCTATAATAATTAAATCGACAGGTGTCTCCGATAAAGAATCTTCTAAAGATTTATATAGATTTTCTGAATCAAAAATAAACTTCAAGTTTTGTATAAGGCTTATATCATCTTCTTTATTACAAATGTTTTTAACTTGTTTTCTTATAGAAGAACTCACACTAAAAGGAGAATCTTCAGTACTAACATAGATTACTTTATTATGTTGGGCTTTAATTTTGAAACCTAAAAAATCATCTTTTTTTAATGCAATTGATAATGCCAATTGTCTTAAAAACGTAGATTTACCTGTGTCAGATGTTCCAACTAATGATGCTAATCCAGTCTTTTGAAAAAAGGGTTCAACTAATTTAGGTACTTTTTTAATATTTAAATTGAATAAATCAAGAGCAGAAAAAATAGCTTTATCATTGATATCAGAAATCTGTTTCTTAACGTTTTTAATCTCACTTGAAGATTCATTTAAAGTATTTATATCTACACCAAACATTGATAAATCAGCTTTTGAAACCCTTATAGCATCCATTTCTTTGGAGATGGAGTCTTCCATCATTTTTTGAGAAGGATCACTTGAGGCTATTTCATTAAGCAACATATTATGTTCACTTAAGTTATGTATATCATCAGTTATTTTTTGTAATTCTTTGTTTGGAGCTTGAGATGAAACTATTATTTCTGATTTATTCTTCTTCATATAAAAAATGTGTCCATTTTTATTATATATATAAGGACAGGACAAGATAATTATTTTATTTTTTTAATGAAGTTACGCTTTCTTTAGAGTAATAATATGCATTACCTTTTTTCTTAAATTGTAATTTACCTTCTAAACGATAGTGCATTAAATCACAACTTTTAATTTTAGCTAGTTTGATAGCTTCTTTACTTGTTATCCATTTTTTACTTGTCATGTTAGGTTAGACGAGTTTTTTAGATAAACTTACATGTTAATAAATACTATATACATAAGTAGAACTTAGGTTGAATATTGAACCAATTTAAGTTAATTTTGAAAGATTTTATATTAAACTATGATTAAAATTAAAAGCAAGAAAATTGAGGGTATTATATCTGAAATAATAGATCAATATGCTTATGCAGATAAGACTGAGAGACCTTGGATTATAGGGTTTAGTGGAGGTAAAGATTCTACAGTGTTATTAACCTTGGTGTGGATAGCTCTCCAAAGGATAAAAAGAGATTTGCCTTTTCCATATCAGCTGAGAAGACCTGTTTATGTTGTTTGTAATGATACAATGGTTGAAAATCCAATAATTTCAAGTTACATAGATGATGTTTTAGTAAAAATAGAAGAAGGGGCTAGAGATCAAGGTATTCCTATAATAGTAAAAAAAACAGTACCTAAGTTAGAGGAGTCTTTTTGGATTAATGTAATAGGTAAAGGATACCCTGTTCCGAATAACACTTTTAGATGGTGTACAGATAAGCTTAAAATTAGACCAACTTCTAATTTTTTGTTAGAGCAAATAGATGAAAAAGGGGAAGCAATTGTTTTGTTAGGAACTAGGTATGAAGAAAGTGCTACTCGTGAAAGATCTATGAAAAAACATGAGATTAAAGGAAAAAGACTTTCAAAACATAACACTAATGCTAATACTTATGTCTATGCTCCAATAAAAGAATTAATGTTAGAAGAAGTATGGTATATAATTAATACTGTTCCTTCTCCTTGGGGATTTGATAATTCAATATTATTTCAAATATATGCTGATGCAAGTGCTGATGATTATGAGTGTCCTACTGTAGTTACAAATAAGGCTCATTCATCATGTGGGCAAAGTAGGTTTGGTTGTTGGACATGTACTGTAGTTAAAAAGGATAAATCTATGACAGCATTAATAGAGAATGGTCAACATTGGATGCAACCTCTTTTAGATTATAGAAATAGATTAGTAGAGAACAGGAACATTAGTAAAAATAGATCTACAACTAGAAGAAATGGGATGCCAGCAATTAGTGAAGATGGTCATAGATCTGGTAATTACGAAGCTCATTATAGAGCTACAATGTTAAGAGAACTATTAGAAATTCAGAAACAAATTCAATTAGATAGACCTCACGTAACTTTAATAACAAATCAAGAGTTAATTGCTATTCAGGTTACTTGGAATAGGGATCTCGAATTTGATTATAATGTTGGAGATATTTATAAAAAGGTTTATAACAAAGAGATAAGCACTAATAATATCAAATCATTAGATGATACTGAAAGAAGAATTTTAAAAGATATTTGTAAAGAAGATACATCTTATTATCACTTAATAGATAATCTGATAACTTTACAAGAAACAAAGACACTAATGATTTCTAAGTATGGATTACATAATGATGTAGAAAAAAGAATAGAGTCTTTTGTAAAAGAAAATGAATTATGATAATTAGTAGAATAAAGCTTAATAATTTTAGAATATATAAAGGAGAAAATGAGCTTAATCTCAGAAGTAATGGAGATAAAAATATTAGTATTATAGCGGGTAAAAATGGTTTTGGAAAAACTACTTTTTTAACATCTTTAATATGGTGCTTTTATGGAAAACTTATGGTTCAAGTAGAAGATAAGTATAAGAAAGATGTGAAAAATATAGGAGGCTATGATAATTATTTATTATCATTAGTTAATAGAGAGATTAAAAAAGAATCACTAGAACCATTTTTTTCAGTGGAAGTTGAACTAGAAGATTTATTAATACCTTCTATACCTTGTAGAACTGTCAGTATAAAAAGAACGTATAATCTAAATACAAAACAAGAAAAGTTACAAATACTTATTGATGGAGATGAAAATGAATTAACCAAAGATGTAGGTTTTGAGGTGTTTATAAATGATTTTATTTTACCTAGAGAGATAGCTAAATTCTTCTTCTTTGATGCTGAAAAAATAGTATCTCTTGCAGAAGCAAAGTCTAAATCAGAGTTAAGAAGTTTGAGCAAAGCTTATTCTGAAGTTTTAGGGATTAAAAAGTATGAGGAATTAAAAAACAACCTAGAGTCTTTATTAACAAAGTTAAGGCGAAATGGAGTATCAGAATTAGAGGAATCAGAGTTAAAAAAGTTATTATCAGAAGAAGAACAGTTAGTTAAGATAATTAATCATAATCAAGATAAGCTCGAGGAAATTGATAAGCATGTTTCTATTTTAAATTCTGAAAGTGACTCACTGCAAGAAAAATTAATTAGAGAGGGAAATTCAATAACACTAGAAGAATTAAAAGAATTAAAATTAAAGCGTGATGAATTAAAAGAAGAGTCTAAACAGATAAAACAAAAATTAAAAAAACTTTTAGACCTTGTACCTCTTGTAATAGCGGGTAAACATCTTAGTAAATTATATAATCAATTAGTTTTAGAAAATGATGAGTTGTATGGAGCCTTGTCTGAAAAGATATTGGAAAAAGAATTAAACTCTTTTTCTGAAAAGTTACTGGCTAGTAAAGAATTGGTTAATATTGAATCTTCAATAAGAATTAAATTAGAAGAAGCTATTAATTTTTCAATTAAATCAAGATTTAATAAAGAAAAAAAAGGCTCAAAAGTAGGTAAGGTGTATTTAGAATTTAGTGAAGAATCTTTTAGAGAGTTTGAGGCTATCTATAATAATATTAAGACTACTTTTTTAAGTCAGTTTAAGGTAATTGTTAAAGAGGAGAATGTAAATAAAACCTTGTTAAATAATGTGATAAAAAAAATTAAACAGGGAGAAGCAAGAAAGGATAATCATTTAGCTAAACAATTTAGGAAAGAAAAAATTGATGTTGATACAAAAATTAAGAGTTTACAAGAGGATAAGTACAAAATAACTGAGGAATTAGGAGCTCTAAAAACTAAATTGAATTCACACAAGAAAGTTAGATCAGAGTATGAGAAAAAGTTTAATTTAGTTGAAAGAGACAAGAAGAAGTATGAAGTAACAAGCAATCTTTTAATTAAAATTAATGAATTAATAAAAAGAGTTAAACAAGATAAAAAATACTCTTTACAGAAATCTGTTTCACTAGGGCTTAAAAAGTTAATGCATAAAGTAGATTTTATATCTAATGTAAAAGTTAATATTGTTGATGATGTTATGGATATTGATTTATTAGATGTTAATGGTGAGGTAATAGATAAAGATTCATTATCAAAGGGTGAGCAACAATTGTATGCTACAGCTTTGTTGAAGGCACTTGTTGATGAATCTGGAATTAAATTTCCTGTTTTTATTGATAGCCCTTTACAGAAGTTTGATAAATACCATTCAAAAAATATTATTAAAGAATTTTATCCTTCCATATCTGAGCAAGTAGTACTATTCCCTCTGTTAGAAAAAGAGCTTTCAGAGGTTGAATATGAACTTTTAAAGCCTAATTTGAATAAGACATTCTTGATTCGGAATAAGAATAATAGTTCGGAAATTACTTCTACCCGTGTGAATAATTTATTTAGAGAATTTAAAAAAGAGAAAGATGTTTACGCACATTAGGACTAGTAAAGAAAATAGAGATGTAGTAGCTCAACTAACAAGGAAGCTAAATTTAGGTACAGAAAATATAATATCAAGAATTGCTTTAACATACTCTTTATCATTAGATAGAAGGTTAGATATTAATGATATTCAAAACTCTAGTGGTAAAGAGTATTCAAGTAAAGTGTTATTTGGAGATTATATAGATTACTATACAGGCATGGTAGCTCTACATTATAATTTGCACATATCTGATAAAGATTTAGCTAAATATGTAAAAATGCATATTGATGATGGATTAAAACTCTTAAATGAAGAAGTAAATTCAAATTCAAATTTAGATGGATTTGATTTTTTAGTTGAAAAAATAGAAAAAACAATTAACCTTATATAAATGAAAAAGAATATAATAAATAGTCTACCTATTAATGCGGATAGGATTTGTGAAGCAATTTCTAAAATTGGTTATAACCCAAGTTCAGCTATAATGGATATTATTGATAATTCTTTTATGGCTGGGGCAAAAAATATTTCAATTAAGATTTACCTTAAAGAAGGAATGAACATTAATAATATAAAAAATATTGAAAAAATTTATGTTATTGATGATGGGAAAGGAATGAATGATGAAGGGATAACTAAAGCCTTAGAGTTAGGTTCTGATGTTGAATATGGAAATAATAGTTTGTCAAAGTATGGTTTGGGACTTAAATCAGCTGGTTTTTCTCTTGGAAGAAGAATTGAAGTTGTTAGTAAAACAACTGATGTTGGCATTTCAGATAAATACTTTCTAGATAGAGATATAATAAAGTCCACAGGTAAGTTTGGTTATTGTATAGAGGAAAAAGACCAATTAGTAGAAGATTTTCTAAATGATTATAAAACAGGAACAGTTGTCTCTTTTCATAATTTGATTTACACTAGTAGAATTAGTGCTCAGAAATTGAGTGAAGATTTATCAAAAAAGATGGGGGTTTTTTATTCCGAATTTTTAGATAAAGAAGATGTTAGTTTTAAAGTTCAGATTTTTGATTCAAAGAGTAATGAAATTAGAGTTAAAGAAATTAAATCTAGAGATTTACTTTTTTGGTCAGATTCTTTAGATGCTTTCATTAAAGAAGATTATGATTGTAAAAAACCATGTAAGGTTTTAGATAAAGAATTTGAAAACCCAATTAATCCAACTGGAGAGAGAATTAAAATTCAAGCAACTATTTTCCCCAAAGATAGTATGAAAAATTTTGCAAAATTCAATGAAGATGAAAGGAAAAGAATTAAAGAGTATGACGTGTCTCTTAAGAATAGTGGTTTTTACTTTTATAGAAATGGAAGGTTAATTAAATGGGGTGAAAAAGTTTTTTTAAATAGAGAATTTGGTATTAGAATAAAAGTTTCTTTTAAGACAGAGCATGATGAATTATTTGATGTTGATGTTTCAAAACAACATTTGACAATTTCTGAAGAAGTTGAAAGTATACTTAAGCAATTAGTTGCAGTTCCAAGAAATCAAGCCAAAGAAGTTTTTGAATTATGTGATATAAAAGTAAAAAATTCGAAAAAGCATGAAAGTGAAGGATCTGAATTCAATAATAGTAATACAGCTCTTGAAGAAGATGGAGATGAATCTATTCCTATAAACTTAGAAGAAACTAAAAAAAGAAAGGAAATTTTAGAGGAAAATTCAAAAGAATTTGAGCAAGAGACTCTTCCGAAATATGAGGATGAGGAAAAACAAGATACATTTAGAAGAGTTAGGTATTGGAATGGTAACAGAAATAGAACCTTATGGGAGGCTGGATATGATAATATAGAAGGATCATATGTTTTGATAGATAAAAATCATCCTTATTATGATTTAGCAATTAGCAGGAATGAGCCTGATTCTCCTTACAGACAAACCATAGAAGCCATTTTTCATTCATTAGCAGTAGGTCAAAATCAAACCGTAGAAAAATTTTATGCAGTAGATGGAGATCTAGTTTTAGAAATATTTAAAAAATTTTTAAGAGCAACTTCTCAACAATTAGATAATTGGGTAAATAATAACTGGGATTTATTTGAGAATGAAGATTAAAAGTTCAATTAAAGAAGAATTAGAGGGGTCTTTTGTTTATTTAATTTTTTCTAAAGAGTTAATCTATATTGGAGAAACACAGAGAATTACTTTTTCTAGATGGATTCAACACTTTTATCAAAAAGGAACTTTTTATAAAAAAATTAAAAAGAGAGGGTTAGATGTAGATGAATATCTTGCTGATTTAAATTTAATTTCAGTTGAATTAACTAAAGTAAGAATTGACTATACTCAAAATAGATGGAGAGTAATAACGCAAGCAGTGGAACACGCAATCCATGAAGAGTTGTTATGTTTTAAATCAGGAATGATACAGAACTATTATGAAAAGTATTATCCGTATACTGATTATTTTGAGATTATTTCAGATACATCTAGAACTTGCCCCAAGAGAATTCCCAATAAGGATTGGGTCTATGCTAGAAAATACGCTAAAGATATATTAGATGGTATATATAATTATTTATAGTTTATAATAATAGTCTCCGAACAGGGTCATATTTTTATCTGCTTCGGGTATGCTTTTTAAATGCAATCTACTTAAAAAATAACCTTCTGATGCTAATAAATCAAAATCATCAATTTCACATGTGTTTTCAAAAAAACACATTGGTAAACAATATCCTTTTTTAATAATATTTTCAGATAAAATCAATAGAGCTTGTATGTGAAGTAAAACTATTCTTGAACAAGTTTCTAAAAATGTAATCATCATCTTAGGGTTAAAATAAGTATAGTCCTCAGGTTCTGGGAAATTTAATGCACCATGTGCGAATTTATTTCTAATATTATAAATTAAATCAATTTCACTTTTTATATTTTTTTTTAAATCAAAATAGTCACCCATCATTATAAATTTCAAATATTTAATGAACTCATCTAAAATATCTTCATAAAATAAAATTGGCAGTTTTTTGTTAATTAGAAAATTTGTTACACAATTAACTTTTCCATTCTTTTTAATTTGATTTTTTGTAAAAATATTACTTGTTAAAGACTCAAATGCACCCCATATGTAGTTAAAAATAGTCAAATTAAAAATATAATCTGAGATAATACTTGTCTTAGAAGTATCATATTCAATAGCAGGTCTACAGTACCAAGAAGAGAATTTATCATGTTTATTCCATGTAAAATCAATTCCATCAATACCACTAGCAATCATCAACCAGTCAGAAGTAATGGTGCAGTTAGATTGACCAAGTATTATTGAAAGGTCATAACAATGTTCTTGTAATTTTTTTAATCTCTTACAAACCATTATATAAATCTATAAACATATAATGTGAGTTATCAAGTTTTCCATTCTCCCATAATTCCTCAAGGTATGCTAAACCACCATTTGCATATTCTTCAATTAAAGTTACTACTCTAGAAATTACTTTATTTAGGTCTTCCTGCTCCATATCTTCAAGCTCATTCCAGTCAATTTGTAAGTCATCTGTTTGAGTAAAAATCACCATTAAGAGAAAGTCTATAAGAGAAGAGTCTCTTTTCCATTTCCCCATCTCTATAAAGTCTTTTGTAAGGTCTCTAGGAGGTA
This sequence comes from Tenacibaculum sp. 47A_GOM-205m, assembly GCF_000518405.1. Lineage (NCBI taxonomy): Bacteria > Pseudomonadati > Bacteroidota > Flavobacteriia > Flavobacteriales > Flavobacteriaceae > Tenacibaculum > Tenacibaculum sp. 47A_GOM-205m. The sequence goes on from NZ_JADN01000003.1 coordinate 340,618, forward strand.
ATGGTAATCTTTGTTTCTTCTTGATACCAAGCATCATGGCATAGATATAAATTTCATAGTAAGGACCAAATCTGCTATAATCAGCACTTTTACTACCTTTCTCTGAAAAGGCATCTAACACAGGTATTCTACTTACTGCGTATCTAGGTCTTTTAAGAAGTAAATTATTTCTAAATTCTTGACTATTCATTATTTTCTTCTTTCAATTTTAGTGGTTCTTTCTATCTGTGGTAATTCCTCATCTACCTCATTAAGGTATAATGTTTTTATAGTGCTACTTTCCAATAGCTTTTGTCCCAAATCTGTGAGTTTACCATCTAGGTCTTTGTCATATAAATCTTTAACAAGAATTATGCTTTGTGGGAATACATCTGGTATAGCTTCAAAGAATCCTTTATTAAAAGCTTTTCCAAATGCAGATAATGGTGCATCGGCTAATAGAGGGTAGTTGTATTGAGAAGTATTAGCAGAAATAATAGCCATAACTACTGCAAATTTTTTCATTCTCTGAAAGCCTTCTGAAGCTCCAGAAACTTCATTTCCTAACTCATCTATATAGTCTAATGAAATACCGCCAGAAGGTGTCTTTTCAAAGCTTAAAACACCTCCTTTTATGTCATTATACTTAATAAGGCTTTCGAAGTGTTCATTAGCATGACTCTCTAACAGACTTACCATTTTGTCAAATACTCTAGCTTGAGCCTTATTAGTTGCTTCAACTAAATCTTGACTTATTTCATAATTTAATGTGTAGCCTTCTGGAATATCTTTTGGTCTTAAATTAGTTATCTCTTTATCAGTATTAGTGATTTTTGTTTTAAGCTCACTAATATTATTTTGTAATCTTTCAATCCTACCAGAAGCCTGTTCTATTCTTCTTATAGAACCTTTGTATTGGTTGATAATATCTGAAGCATTATCTGCACCTTCAGATTCTGTCCCAGCAATAAGAATATCCTTTCTACGTGCTTTTAGAGCTTTTAATTCTGAATTGAGCTTATCTAACCTCTTTTTTAATTCTAGTTCTTTTTCTCGTGTCCTTAAAACACTTTGAGGTATTGCCTCAAACTTGTTTAGAAATGGTGATGCATTAATTTGTAGGTTACCAAAAAAATCTTCTAAATCATTCTTGACAAAATCCTTTTTAGAGTCAGCTTCATTAGGTCTATTCTTTAATTTTAAAAGATAATTATGCGCATCAGAACCTCTTTCAGCAGGTCTATCACAAACATGACAGTGTTCACTTTCTATCATTTGTTGCAATGTCACTGCATCTGGTGAATCTGATGGAAGTATAGTGAAGTAATCATTTGGGTTTTCAGTAGCATTTAATAATGCCCTTTTCTCATACCTTTTTTGTCTAAAGTCCTTTATTTTGTCTTTAAAGTCAACTACAGATTGCTCAAATCCTAAAGAAATCCAAGAGAAACTACCATCAAAAAATCTACTATTAATACCCTCTAGGAAATTGTCATAATCTTCTTTGACTCTTTTTAAAACTTTACTTTTATCAGAAATTTTGTCATCTAATTCTTTCCTTTTTTCAGCATTAGCAAAGTTCTGTTCTAGGTTATTTTTTTCTTGTTCTGCTGTTTCATAAAGTTCTTTCTGAATATTCAGTTTTTCAACCTCTTGCTCTAACTGGGTTTCAAGAGATTTTTTTAACTCTATAGCACTATCAAGTCTGTCATTATGATCACTAGTAGATTTAGTTTGTTTATTTAAATCATTATAGGCTTTATTGGAAATGTCCTGAACAATTTTAGCAATATCTTCATATTTACTAATGTTAGTAAGAGTTCTTACAGCATCTTCAATGCTAGACTTCTTTGTAAAATCTATCATTTTATCAACCTCTTCACCTTGGAAAAAAGAGTACTGCCTTAAAGTAGGTAGTATAAGTTGATTAATTACCCTATGCTTTTCTTCTGCATCATAGATGGGTTTATATTTTGGTAATATATGGTCAGTTTTATCAACTTCAACATCATTTAGAGTTATTTGCCAATTATCAAAATCAGATAGCTTTTCTCCAATTCTAGTTGCTACAAATGATTTGATAATTTGAAATTTATGTCTATTGGTAGAATACTCTATTTTAATACCCGTTTCAACAGAGTCACCTATTGATGTTTCATTTTTAGCCTTATCTGATATAATCTTAACAGCAAAATCTTTTACAGGATATGTTTTTTTATCATCTGAATTAAGTACAGTATCGTAAAATAACCATAAGAAGGCATTGAAAAATTTTGATTTACCAGCTCCATTGTCAGCTACAACAATATTGACACCTTCTTCAAAGTCATATCTTGTAGTGTCATAGTCTCCATAATAGTTGAAAAAGTTTTTAAATGAAATACTATTTATAATTGATGCCATACTATCCTATATTATGTGCTTTTTTAATCTTTTTATAAATCATTGAGCTATTTAAATGATTGTCATTCTCATTAATAATAATAGATAGCACTTCAATAATTTTCTTATTATAAGGTGCACTTGTTGTTAATTCTTTAAGATCTCTCTCCTTGATATCATATTTTTCCATCAAATCTGGGTCTGATAGAATTTCTTTTAGTATGTCATTTCTTTTCATATTATAAATCGTTAATTATGGTATCTAAATCTAGATTATATTTTTTACAAACACTTAATAATGTATCTTTTGAATCATAAAAATTCATTGATAGGCTTGAAAAATAAGCAACTCTATTTAATTCATTACGAACTAGGCTCTTTTCTATATTAAAAAATTCATCTGTAAATGATTCTAATTTTGGTATGACTACCATATCATATATTGTTGAATAAGCCTTGTCTTTATGCTTTCTTAAAAGTCTACCTCTTCTTTGAATAAACTGTCTAGGGTTACCTGTACTACTTGCAAATATTCCTACTTCTGCTCTAGGTACATCAACACCTTCATCTAACATTTTCATTGCAAACAGTATTTCTATTTTTCCTTCTCCAAAACCTTTAAGAATATCATTTAAATCTTGGTCTTCAGAAGTGTAAGAGTTCATTTTTATTTCTGGAAAATCTTTATGGGTTCTTTTCAAATACTCATTTAAAATTTTAGTAGATTCACCTTCGTCATTATTTGTGTATCCTTCAGGAATGTAGGCAAAGACATATTTATCTTTATTAGTCTTTTTTAATTCTTCAACAATAGAACTAAATAAGTCTATTTTATTTTGAGCTTTATGAATGATGTTTTTTCTTTTTAACAAAAGAATTTCTACCATTGGATCATCTTTAAAAATACCATTTTTAAAGTCAAAATATTTTAAAAGGCGCTTAGAAATAACAGAGTATTCTTCAAATTCTTCCTCAGTTAATTCAACAATTAATGGGAAATATTTGTATCCAGTAAGGAAGCCAAACTCCATAGCTTTTTCCATACTGAAGTTATAGGTGTATGGAGGAGTGTCATTAAAGAATTGGTCTATAGCAGTAGTTCCTTCAGGATCATAAATTCTTTTAGGTGTGGCTGATAAGCCAATTTTTCTAGTAATGTTAAGATTTGATAAATTACTCTTAATGTTTTTAGCTCCCATATTGTGAGCTTCATCTGCAATTAGAAGAAATTCTGATTGAATTTTTTTATAAAGGTTTTGGAATCTATCTAATGTGAAACTACCATAAGTAGAAATTATAACTAGGTTTTCTTTTAACCCCCAGGAGTAATTACTACAGTAGTTAGCAAAATCTTTTTCCCAATTATTTCCTCCTCCAACTTTTAATATATTTTGAAAATTAAAGGATTTTACTTCTTTTTCCCATTGGTTTAAAAGAGATATAGAAGGCACAAGAATTATAGCTCTATAATTTCCTTCATTATTATATGTGTTCAATAAACAATTTAGTGAAGTTATTGTTTTTCCAGTACCTGTAGCCATTGCAAAAACACCAGAATAGTTGTTTTTTTTCCAAGCTATATAAGCATCTTTTTGATATTCTCTTGGACCTTGCGGAAAGGGAAATTTAGGAGTTCTTTCTATTTTATCTATTAAGGCTTCAAACCTCTCTTTTTTAAGTTTTTTTATTTTAATTACTTTATTACTGTATAAATCTAAACCTAGCTGTAAAGAATCATCTAGTAAATCTTGTAAGTTCTTATTCTGTCCTAATTGATTTACTACTCGAATAATTTCACTCTTGTCTATATGCTCATAGTTAGGGTGTTTATTCTCATAGATTTTTTGGAAGTTATTTTTTTCCTCTTCAATTCTAATTTTACTTACATCACTAACCCAAGGTGCATCTACCTGTAAACTTTCAGAATTTTTGATTAAAGCAGATAAAGTAAAATTAATACTACCATCTGTTGATATATAATCATTACCATCAAATAAAATCATCTTTTTACAATGTGCAAGATCAAATTTGTTAAACTTTACAGGTATTAGTTCGAGTCTCTTATTATTGAGTAAGTATTTTAAACAGTCAAAAAAATGTTGTCCCTCCTGACTTAAATTTTTCTCAAGTTCTACTATATCTTCAAAAATATTGATGATTTTATCTTCATTATTAATTTTTGTGTTGTTTAGTAGATGATTATAGTCAGAATTACTATAAAAATGATTAGTAACTAATCTCATTTTTCCTCCATTATAGATGAATTCAGCAAAGCTTTTAGATAAAACCTTTATTGCATTTGAGCTGAAATAACCTAATAACAAGTCTATGGTTTTACTAATAGGAAAAGTATCTTCATAAAACTCTAAAGGAATATTGTCTGAATCTGAACTATATTTATATGTGCAGGGAAAGGATATGTCTTTAAAAGTAAGTTTGGTCATGAGTTCAAAAGCAATCTCTAAAATTAACTAAAAAATAATAAAAATGAAATATTTAAAACTCAAAAAAGTATCGTTAGTAGTTGTTAATGATACTAACTTATTGTTTGTCAAGTTTTATTCATCTGATTTTATAGTAAGCCAAAAAAATATTGTCAAGTCTATCTTAAATTATATCTTGGAGAAAAGGATAGAAAATTTATATTTATTTTTATTGCTTCCTAATGATTTTAACAATTTTCAGTCACTTGAAGACTTGTCTAATAAATTAAAGTTTTCCTTGAAGTATTTTAATTTAAGTTCAAATGAAATAATAATTATATAGTATTAATATTGTCCTCTGGACAATATTTTACATAAGGACAGGACAAAATAAAGGGTGTTGTTTTAGGTATCAAGAAATCAAAAATGTAATTAAAGTACTATAAAAACTAATAATTAACTCACAGGTTCGAATCCTGTCGCGATCACAATAAGCCTTACTAGAAATAGTGAGGCTTTTTTGTTTTTTAGATCTTCAAAAAACGTTTTAGTATCGAGTTAGTTTATATAAAAAGGGAATAAATTAATATTAACGTTTACATAATTTAAACTTAATTACAGAATGACATCTCTGAATTTCAACAAAATTATTTTTGTTAGTTATAAAAGATGGAAGTATGAGAACGAAGTTATTTTTTTTGTTTTTTATTGTTGTGGCTAACAGTTTAGGGCAATCTTTAAAATTTAAAACATTAACTACAAAAGAAGGGCTATCAAACAATTCTGTAAATGATATCATAAGTGATGACAAAGGAAGGTTATGGGTTGCTACTTGGGACGGACTTAATCGTTATGATGGGAATAACTTTAAAATTTTTAAACATGTAGATAATGATACTACTTCTCTTCCTGGTAATGTCATTTATGCTTTACAAAAAGATACAAACGGATCGTTGTGGTGTTTAACCGATAATAACTCGGTAAGTAAGCTGCATAAAGAATCAATATTTCAAAACTTTTCATTCAAAGATACTCCTGTAAACTTTAGGTTTTCAAAAAAGAAAAATCTTGTTGTTGAAACTAAAAACAGCAAATATTATGAGTTTGATGGTACTAAGTTTACAGAAATAGAAGCCAATCAAGTCTTTAATAAAGAGCCATTAGTTCATGAACAATTATTGTTAAATGAATATCCTGAAGTTGTTATCAATGAATCTTACCAAGATAGAAAAGGTAATATTTGGTATGCTACTAGAAAAAATGGACTTTATGTTATCAGAAACAATCAGATAAATATTCACGATACACAAATAGAACATTATACATACGATTTATACAATCCATATAGTTTTACAAGTAATGAAATAGAAAAAATTTACGAAGATAATTTTGAGAATATTTGGTTAGGACACAAAGATGGAGGTCTTAGTATGGCTTATATTGGTTCAGAGTATATAAATACGATTGCTCCACATCCGATTAACTATAAACATTTACCTAATGAAACAGTAAGAGCTATTACGAAGGATAAAGATAATAACCTTTGGTTAGGTTATTACACGGAAGGATTGTATAAGTATAGCAAGTCTGAGAAATGTTTTGTTAAGAAACAATTAGAAAAAGCAAAAGAAAATCAAGAATGGGAAAGGATACGTAGTTTATACACTGCTAAAGATGGTTCTATATGGGTAGGAACCTATGCGGGACTTATTCGGGTAAAAGAATCGGAAATATCTTATTACAGTGCCGATGAATTTTCATTGTTACCAGCAAACAGAATTTATGCAATGACAGAGACAGATGATAATAGAATTTGGTTTGCTTGTTGGGGAGGATTAGCGGTATTTAATCTAAAAGAAAATAAGTTTGAAGAAGTTCCTGGAGTAAGCTCATTAAAACAATACCATATTCGAGATGTTGTTGCAAGTGGTAATGAATTAGCATTGGCAACTGAAAACTATGGAATGGTGTTGTTTTCTATTGCTGATGGAAGTAAACATAGTGTTACTACAGCTGAAGGCTTAACAGGTAATAGTGTATATAGTATTGCTAAAGACAAATCTACAGAAATGTATTGGGTGGCAACCTTAGGAGGGGTAACAGTTTATGATCGAGAAAAAGGAGTTGTAGCAACTATTTCTGAAAATGAAGGGTTACCTAGCCATATGGTATATAGTGTAATTCCTAAAGGAAACTACATATGGGTAAGTACTACTAAGGGGATTGCTTCAATAAATAAAGAGGATTATAAAGTTAATGTGTCACATCCGGAAGAAGGTTGGCAAGCACCAGAATTTTCAGAAGGGGCGTACTATCAGGACTCTAAAGGAGTATTGTATTTTGGAGGAATTAATGGGGTTAATTATTTCGCTCCAGAACTAATAACTTTCAATAAAAAAACACCTGAATTAGTTGTTGAAATAGATGGTATAGAAAGTAGAGGGGGTATAATAGAAAAAACATTTTCAGAAAATAATATCAGTTTAGATATAACACCTGTAGCATATCGAAAAAATCATGAAAATGTAATTTTATATAGGTTGAAAGGCTTAGATAAAGACTGGAGGGTGTATGGAGCAGGTCCTGTTTCATACAAAAAACTACAGCCAGGAGAATATACTTTGGAAGTAAAAAATAGTTTAAGTACTTCAGAGGAGGAGTTGACTTCTATTCCTGTAATAATTAAACCCCCATTTTATAAAACCTCTTGGTTTTTATGGATATTGGTTTCTGGAGGAATTGGTTTAATAATTTTTGGATTTGGTTATAAAGTACGTAAGGATAAGATTTATAAAGAAAAATTAAAACAAAAAATTAGCGAACGAACAGCTATAATTGAAAGGCAGAAAAAAGACTTGATAAAAGCAAATGTAAAGCTAGAAGATAAGAACCGTGAAATCTTTCAACAAAAAGAAGAAGTACTGGCTTTACATCACAAATTAAAAAATGAAGACTTTGAAATAGATAAATTCAAAACGTTTGTTTTGGCTGAATTTAAGAAGCCTTTAATGCAATTATTACAAGAAAGCCAAGACATAAGTATACCAGAAGAAATACAAACTAGATTAATTCGTCAAACACAAACTATGGTTGATGCGTTAATGGAATGGGATTTTTTAGAACAAGTACACCATGTAAAAACTACAGAAGCATCAGCAATAGAGATTAATGATGTTTTACATGAGCTAACTAAAAACTTAGAAAGAAAACTTATACAATCTGGTATAAATCTTAGTTACCAAATACCTGGAAAAAAAGAATGGATAACAATAAACCTATTACAATTCAAACTTTTATTTAAATATGTTTTTAACGACCTTATAAAATATAGTAATCAAGGTAGTACTATAGAGGTAGTTTATATTTTAAAAGATACAAGTCTTGAATTAAAAGTAGATTCTGACAGTAGTGTTTTATTAAATAATATTGAAAGTTTACAACGATATAGTCCTTATTACAATGCAGCAAAAGAGCTGTTACTACAATTAAAAGGAAAAATAACTGTAAATCCAGATGGAGGAAGAGTGTCTATAGAGGTAGAGGTACCGTTTCAGAAAACAAGCTCAGAAAAGGCCTCTATGATACAATGGAATCATTTAGGAATGATAGATGAATTACCAACTGATAAACATAAAGTATTAGTGCTGAGTAGTGAGGTGAATTATGGAATATTACAATCGTTATTAGGAAATGAAGCTTATCATTTAATTTTTGAAAGTAATGTTGATAAACTATTTTCTGCACTTTCAAATCTTAACATAGATTCTATAATTTTTTATGATGTAAAACTTACAAATGAAGTTGTACAGTTCTTAGAAAATCGTAAAGAAAATAAAAAAACACCTCATTGTCCAATACTCTATCTTTCTGACGAAATAGGACATTCTCAAATAGAGCAGGTTACAAAATTAGGATTAGATGTAACCGTTCAGTTACCAGTAAGTAAAACATTTTTACAAGCAAAATTAGAAAACCTTTTAAATAGTAGAAAACCTTTATTTACTACAAAATCGATTAGTAATACTTGGATAGAAAAGCATAAAGACGAGCAATTACTTTCACCAAATGAAAAATTAGTAAAAAAAGCGCTTACCTATATGCATGAGTGTTTACATGATCATACTTTCAATATAGAAAGCCTTCAAGAGAAGCTAGAAATATCAAGAGTGAAGTGTTATCGTGTTTTTAAAGAAATATTAAAACAATCTCCGTCAGATGTGTTGATTAACCTAAGACTCCAAAAAGCACAACATCTGTTAAACCAAAATATATTGAACATTTCAGAAATTAGTTTTGAATGCGGCTTTGCAAACCCAAAATATTTTAGTAGGCAGTTTAAAAAGCATTTTAATATGAGTCCTAAAGCTTATAAGGATCAAAAAATAGTAGCTTAAAAGTTAGCTTCAGATTAGGCTAATGTTAGTAAAAAGTTACTGAAACAAAAGTGTAATTATTTAGGCTTTTTTATGAGGTTTTTTGAAACATATGCACCCCTTTTTTGAAACGATTAGACCCCTTCTAAATATCTCCTTAAAATAGATTCGTCTCAGAATCAAAACCTATTTATCAAATGAAAAAACACTATTTATTTATGTTGCTATTATGTTTCGGAGCAGCCTCCAACGCAATAGCACAAACTATTTTAAAAGGTACTGTTGTATCTAAAATCGACGGAGCTCCCATTCCTGGAGCAACTGTTCTTGTAAAAGAACAACAAGAGAATGGAACAGCTACCGATTTTGATGGTAAGTTTACCCTTAGTGTAAATAAAGATCAAGGAACCTTAGTCGTTTCTTTTATAGGGTTTCAAACATTAGAGCTTCCTTTCTCAGGAAATCAAGAGTTTAATATAGCACTTAATGAAGAGTCAAATATTCTAGATGAGGTAGTATTAATAGGATATGGTAGTGCAAAAAAAGGAGATCTAACTTCAGCTATTTCAACAGTAGAAAATATAAAATCTATGTCAAGTAGACCCGTATCTACGTTAAATGACTTTTTACAAGGAAGTGTATCGGGTGTAACTGTTTTGCAGCAAGGAGGAGATCCTTCAGAAGATGGTAAAGTAGTAATTAGAGGGTACGGTTCTTTTGCGAATGAAGAGCCTCTTACGGTAGTAGATGGTGTACCGTATTATGGACCAGCAATTAACCCTAACGATATAGCATCGGTATCAATTTTAAAGGATGCAGCAGCTGCTGCAATCTACGGAGCACAAGCAGCTTCTGGAGTTATCGTAATTGAAACTAAAAAAGGAAAAAAAGGAAAACCAAGAATTAGTTTTGACTTTTATAGCGGTATGCAATCAGCAGCTAAATTACCTACTCCTTTAAATGCGCAGCAGCAAGCAACTGTGTACAATATGGCAGCAGATAATGCAGGTGCGCCAAGGCAATCAGCTCACAATGCAGAACAAAACCCTTGGGGGCAAGTAACACGTACTAATTGGATGGATGCTATTTTTAGAACAGGAGCTATCTACAATACCAATATGAATATAAGTGGTGCTACAGACAAGATGAATTATATGACGTCTTTCGGGTATAACAAAAAAGAAGGATTGTTGTTAAACACATATTCAGAGCGTTTTTCTTTTAGAGTGAAAACAGATATACATCTTACAGATAATCTTACAGTTGGTGAAAATGTGTACTACTCAAGAAGTGAAGCTGTGGGTACAAACTCTACAAGCTCTTATGCAGGTAGTATTGTAAATGCATTATATATGCCATCATCTGCACCTATTCGTGATGCAAACGGAAACTTTAGTGGAGTAGTACCAGAAAACTTATCAAATTATGCAGGTGCTTACGGAGATGTATACAATCCTGTAGCATTATTATTACGTCCAGATATTAGTAATCCAGTTAATTACTTAAATGTGAATACATATCTTAATTATGATATAACGGACGGATTAAAGTTTAAAACGAGTTATAGTTATAGTACTACTGATACAAAATATAAAAAATTCTCTCCTAGAATTCCAGAGCTAGGTAGAACGAACTTAAACAACTATTTATATCAGAGCTATTCAGATACCAAGCGTTGGGTTTGGGATAATCAATTAAGCTATAAAAAGAGTTTTGGAGATCATAATTTAGACCTTACTGCTGTTTACTCGTCACAGTTTACTGATTACGAATACTATTTTCAGCAAGGAGAAGGATTTAGTAGTGAAGAACCTTTCAATCAATTCATGTCTAATGCTTCAGTAATTAGAACTCCAGAAACAGATGTGTACGAAGATGCTTTAACTTCTGCAATAGGAAGGGTAATGTATAATTATAAAGGAAAGTATTACCTATCAGGAAGTATTCGTAGAGATGAAACATCACGTTTAGCAAAAGAAAATCAAGCAGACTATTTCCCATCAGCTTCAGCGGCTTGGAAAATATCAGGAGAAGATTTCTTTAATGTTGAAGCAATTAATAACTTAAAAGTAAGAGCTTCTTGGGGACAAATAGGAAACATTAACTCTGTAGGATATTACTCTTTTGATGTTCCTTTAAATACAACAAATGTAATTTTAGGAGAAGGAGGTTCTTTAGATGATAAAGGTACATATGTTGGAAGACAGTCAAACCCAAATCTTAAATGGGAAATGTCAGAATCTTTAGATTTTGGAATTGATATGAATTTATTCAATAACCGACTTTCAATCGTTGCTGATTATTTTGAAAAAACAACTAAAGGAATGATTATTCCTGGATTGGAAGATATTCATCAAGGAACGTCAGCTGCTGATGTAAATGGAGGGGAAGTTAAAAATACAGGATATGAGTTTGCAGTTTCGTATAAAGATTACGTAGGTGACTTAAATTATAGTATTAGTGCAAATGCTAGTTTCTTAGACAATGAATTGATTAATCTTAACGGATATAACAGTAGTGGTATTGATTATATCGCTCATTCAGATAATGTTAGGAGTACATTGTATCCGTACAGGTCTGTAGTAGGAAAAGAATTATATTCTACTTATCTAGTGCCTTACTTAGGGATTTTCCAATCACAAGAAGAAATTAATGCACATAGTAAAGACGGACAGTTAATACAGCCTAACGCAGTACCTGGAGACTTTAAATTCCAAGATACTAACAACGATGGTAAGATAGATAATAAAGACCGTGTTTTTATGGATAGCTATTTGCCAGAAGTAACTTATAACTTAGGGTTAAACTTAGATTATAAAGGATTTGATTTAAACATGAACTTCCAAGGAGTAGGTGGAGTTAAGGTGTTTAATGGATATAAGTTTACGGCTTTTAATGCTTCACAACAAGGATATAATTTAGACAGCGGAGTGTTAAATGCTTGGACTCCTGAAAATACAAATACAAATATTCCAAGATTATCAACACAAGATAATAATCAAACTTATGGAACTACATCTAGTTGGTACTTAGAAGATGCTTCTTACTTACGACTTAAAAATGTAACACTTGGTTATACAGTACCAACAAGTAAAATGAGTTCTGTATTAAGTCAATCATCATTAAGAGTATATGTTTCAGGAGAAAATTTATTTACAATCACAAATTATAGTGGAATGGATCCTGAAGTAGGAGGTAAAGGATTGGATGTAGGTAGATATCCTTCAGCAAGAACTATATCTGCAGGAATATCATTGTCATTATAAAAAACAAAACAAGAAGATGAAAAATACATATATAAAACTAATTGCATTTATTGTGAGTATTCAAATGGGAATTGTTTCCTGTTCAGATGATTTCACAAATCTAGATCCATTAGGAAGTACTTCGTATGAAAACTTCTGGAAAACAGAACAAGACGCTTTAGAAGCAACAAATAGTATGTACGAGTATATGCGTGCAGAAGAAATGTTTGCTCGTGGATTCTTTTGGTACATCAATGCGTCTGACGATATGGTTACAGGAAGATTGAATGCTACGGCAGATAATATTAAAAACTTTAATGTAACTGGTGATGAGGGATATACATCAAAAATGTACAAGCAAGGTTATAAAGTAATAAGAAGAGCGAACGATGTTATTTTAAATGTTCCTCAAATGAATATTAGTCAATCAACTAAAAACCGTTTGTTAGGTGAAGCTTATTTTATGAGAGGATTTCATTATTTCTGGTTAGCTCATACTTACGGAGATAACGGTACTAATGGAGGAATTCCTATCGTTACCGAAGAGAATATGAATAATGAAGCAGGAAGCTACGAGAGACCACAAAGTGTAATAGAAAATTATGAATTTGTTGTTGAAGACTTAAAAAGAGCAGCAGATTTATTGCCTCTTTTTACTGAAATGGGAGAAGGTGATTACGGACGTGCACATAAAGATGCAGCTTTAGCTTACATTGCAAAAACCTATTTGTATTGGGCACAATATGACAGTTCTAAATATGCTGATGTGGTTACCTATTGTGATGCAGTAACAAATTCAGGATCGGGTAGAGCGCTTATTGATACAGATAACCCTAAAAAAGATTTCAGATTGTTACACAGTCACCTAAATAACTGGACAAGTGAATATATCTGGTCTGTAGATTCTGGTGTTGAAGGAGGTAGTATCTTACCAGGAGTAATGTTAGAAAACAAAGGCTGGGGGCTTTATAATGGTTGGGGATATTACACACCAACACAAGACTTATACAATGAGTTTGAAACAAATGATGCAAGAAGAGAAGTAACTATCTTAAAATTTGGTGATGAGTTCCAGTTCTTTGGTGAAACCAGAAAATACCAATCAGAAAACTCACTTTCAGGATTCCAGTTTAACAAGTATATGTATGAATATGGAATGGAAAATCCAGTAGGAAGTTCTATCAACTCAAATGGTAATGCGCCAACAACGCTTTATAATGTACCTGTAATGCGTTATGCAGAGGTTTTATTAATGAAATCTGAAGCATTAATTCAACAAGGAGGAAACGGAGATGCTGATTTAAACAGAGTAAGAGAAAGAGCAGGATTAGCTCCAGTTGCTAATGCTACATTAGAAGATATAAAGCACGAAAGACGTGTTGAGTTTGCAGGTGAATTTGCTAACAGACATTACGACTTAGTACGTTGGGGAGACGCTGCTGAGGTATATAGTAAACCTTTATACGGAAGAATTCACTCAGATAGATCAAACCCAGATTCAGACTACATTGTTGAACAAGTGTGGCAGGCAAGAAATTTTGACCCTAGTTATATGCATGTATGGCCAATTCCAAACGAAGCAATTATCTCTTCAGGAATCAAGCAAAATACTGGATGGTAATTTAGTCATTTTTTAGTTTAATTTAAGTTTAACAAAAAGATGTCGTTAAGGCGGCATCTTTTTTATAAATGCATGAAATGAAATTTATTCAAAAGATATTTTTATACCTAATATTAGGTGTTGGGGCTATACAAGCACAAACCTCAAATTATACTTATAAAGTACATTCTCACAACGATTATAAACAATCTGTTCCTTTTTGGAAAGCCTATGCAGCGGGAGTTCATTCTTTAGAAATAGATGTAATATTAAAAAATAACACCCTATTTGTAGCGCATGAAACAGCTGAAATTATTAATAAGCACACTATTGAGTCACTTTATTTAGAGCCTTTACGAACTACTTTAAAAAATAATCTTCAACTTACACATAAAATACAGTTGTTAATAGATGTAAAATCAGAGCCTTATAGTACGTTAAATCATTTAGTAAAAATATTAAAGCAGTATCCTGATTTAACTAAAAATGAAAATATACAGTTTGTTATTTCAGGTGGAAAACCACAGGTTAAAGACTATGTGAATTATCCAGATTATATACAATTCGACCATCAAAAACTAACGAAAATTTTAAACCAAGAAGCTTGGAATAAGGTTGGGTTAATTAGTGTTGACTATAAAAACTATTCTGTATGGAATGGTAAAGGAAGAATGGTTGCTGATGAACTTGATAAAGTGAAAAAAGTAATTGAAATTGCTCACGGATTAAATAAGCCTTTCCGTTTTTGGGGAGCACCAGATTCAGAGTCAGCTTGGAAAGTTTTTACAGATTTAAAAGTAGATTTCATAAATACCGATCAACCTTTTGAAGCTACTAAATACCTTAAAAGTTTATCAAAAAGGGTGAGCTTCAATAAAGAAAAATCAGAAGTTTACAAACCTACATTTGCTTATGACCAAAAAAACAAAAAAGTAGAAAATATCATTTTATTAATTGGTGATGGAAATGGAGTATCTCAAATTTCAGCAGCTGCTTTGGCTAACGGAGGAGATTTAACATTAACCCAATTAAGAAGTGTTGGATTTTTAAAAACTCAATCGTCAGACGATTTTACAACAGATTCTGCTGCTGGTGGTACAGCTCTAGCAACTGGGACGAAGACATACAACAGAGCAATTGGTGTAGGACCTGACGGAAAGCCAGTAAAAAATATTAGTGAATTACTAATTGAACATAATTATAAGGTTGGTTTAATTACTAATGATGAAATTACAGGAGCAACCCCTTCTGCTTTTTACGCACATCAAAAAGATAGATCACATATGCAACAAATAGCTTCAGACCTTATAAAGAGTGAAATTTCATTATTTATAGGTGGAGGAGCAAAACATTTTACGAATAAAAAAGAATTACCATTCAGTATAAAAGAATCTGTGGAAGACATCACTATGGGTGAAGAAAGAGTAGGAGTTTTTACAGCTGAAGGAGGTATGCCAGGAATCACACAAGGAAGAGGTAACTTTTTAGCAGAAGCAACTCAACGTAGTTTGTCTTTTTTTAAGTCGAAAAAAGAACCATTTTTGTTAATGGTAGAAGGAGCTCAAATAGATAGTTACGGACACTTTAACGATACTCATGGTATTATTGCAGAAGGAATTGATTTTGATAAAGCAGTAACCGAAGCGATAAAATTTGCAGATGCCAATAAAAATACCTTGGTAATTGTTACAGCAGATCATGAAACTTCAGGATTTTCTATTCCACAAGGAAACATAGAAAACCATATGATTGAAGGAGATTTTACTACTCACGACCATACAGGAGCAATGGTACCTTTGTTTGCTTACGGCCCGCAATCAGATAAATTACAAGGAGTTTATGAAAACAGTGATCTTTTGGGTAAGATTCTAGAAATCTTAAAGATAAAGACTGATGAATAAATCAAAATATCTTTTCGGATTATTGGTGTTTACTATGCAAGTAACTTTAGGACAATCTCATAAAATTTCAGGAAGAGCTTATCATGATAAGAATCAAAACGGAATTTATGATAAAGGAGATAAAGCTCTTAAAAATGTACTTGTAAGTAACGGAAAAGATGTTGTAGTAACCAATTCTAAAGGAATTTATAAAATAAAACCTTTACAGAATAATCCACTATTTGTTATTAAACCAAAGGGGTATGTTTCACCACGTACCCCACAAAACAACTTGAAGTTTTACTATTTGTTTCAAGAGTTAACCAATAAAAAATCGGTTGATTTTCCGCTTTATGCTAATAAGGAAAAAGGCAAGGTGAAAATAGCGTTGCTAGGAGACCCTCAATCAGATGTAATTGACGATATTCATCATGTTAGTAAGTTAGTGACTGAAGAATTAGTCAAAAATAAACCAGACATTATTATTCCTTTAGGCGATCTTTCTTTTGATAATTTAAACATATTTAAACCTCTATCTGAATCGTTAGGGTTGGTTGGAGCTCCTGTATTTTATGTAATAGGAAATCACGATTTAAACTTTGAAGAGCAAGAATTTTCTAATAGAGACAAAACTTTCGAAGCTTCATTTGGACCTTCATATTATGCTTTTGAATATGGAGATAACCTGTTTTTGGTGCTCAACAATAATTTTCCAATAAATAACCGTGAGTATATAGGTAAGTTTGATGAAGATCAATTAACATTTGTATCTCATATAACTAAGAAGTTTGGAACGAAATATAATTCAATAAAAATTTTCACGCACATTCCTTTAGAGTATACAAGAAATAAAGAAGAGCTTATAGAGTTGATGAATCCTTTCGAAAAGGTTTTGGTTGTTGCAGGACATACACATACACAATATCATACTTTTTTTGAAAGAAATCAAAAACTAGCAGTTCATCAGTTAGTAGGAGGAGCGGTTTGTGGCGCTTGGTGGCAAGGGGCGCACGATATTAATGGAGTTCCTTTTGCTATGATGTATGATGGTACTCCAAAAGGGTATTGGTTCTTAGAAACTGAAGATAAAGATTATCAACTTAGTTACAAGGTTTCAGGAGCACCTGTAGAAAAGCAAATGAATGTTTGGATTCCTGAAAGTAAAGAATGGGATACCGAGATGAATATTTTGAACGAACCTTACGTGTATGTAAATGTGTTTGCAGGAGGAGAATCTACAAAAGTTGAGGTTTCTTTTGATAATAAAATTTGGCAATCTATGGAGTATTATCAAGGAGTAGCACCAGAGTTAAAAAGATTTTATTTACTTCAAGAATTAGGAAGGTATAAAGGACAAAAATTATCAAAAATGCCTAAGCCAACTACAAAAAGTAAACACTTATGGAGGCTTAAAATGCCTGAAAATTTTTCAAATGGAATGCATCTAATAAGGGTTAGAGTAAAAGACGACTTATTAAAATTACAATCTGAAGATGTTAGGGTTTATGATAAGCGTTAAAGAGATCATTCAAGGAAGAACATTATAATGTTCTTCCTTTTTATTTATTTCAATGTCATTTCACGATGTTCAATACCCCAGGTAACCATAACGTCTAAAGCGGTATGTAAACGCATTCCTGATTCAGTAAGTTCGTATTCTACAGTAACAGGAGTTGTGTCGTAAATGGTACGTTTAATAATTCCGTTAGCTTCTAAATCTTTTAGTTCTTTAGATAACATTCTTGGAGAGATTTTTCCAATATTTCGTTGAAGTTCTTTAAAACGCATCTTTCTGTACAAAAGACTTCCAATAATAGATAGTTTCCACTTACCACTTATTACATTTAAAGTATCTCTTAAAGCTAATACATATTGAACAGAGCACCTTTTAAGCTCTTCTATTTTAGTACTTGTTTCCATCTTAAGTTTAGGTCGGTATACTTTTGTATACTGGTATACTAAAGTATAGTAGTTACTTTTATATAGCAAATATACATATTTTTGTAGTGTTAAAACAAGTAAATATAAAATAATGAAACACTTAGTAATTGTAACACATCCCAATATAGAGGAATCAAACGTAAATAAGTCTTGGATAAATGAGCTGCAACAGCACGATGATAAAGTAACAATTCATCAATTATATAAAGAATATCCAGATTTAAATATTGATGTAGCAAAAGAGCAAGAGTTGTTATTGAATCATGATAGTATCGTTATTCAATTTCCGTTGCATTGGTTTAACACTCCCTTTTTATTAAAAAAATGGATGGATGAGGTACTAACATATGGTTGGGCTTTTGGTCCAGGAGGAGATAAGTTAAAAGGAAAGAAATTCCGTTTATCTATATCAACAGGAGGTACAGAGCAAACCTATAATAGTTTTGTATCTTTAGAAGACTTATTAAAATCGGTAACCGTTTCGTTTCAGTTTTGCGGATCAGAAGTTTTGCCATCGCATGTGTTTTACGGAGCAAATGACAACCCAAAGCTTGAAGATATTAAAGTAAACTCAAAACAATACGCAGATTTAATCTTAAATTAATTAAAACCTATAAACAATGAAAAATTTTAAAAATCCTTTAGTGTTAGTATTAATAGCATTTGCAACACTATCGTTTACTACCATTACAAAAGAAATAAAGAAAGTAAATACTAAAGAGAGTAAAGTAGTATGGAAAGGTTATAAAGTAACTGGCTCTCATGAAGGAACAGTTAGTTTACAATCAGGAGCCTTACACTTTGATGAAGAAAAATTAGTAGGAGGAGAGTTTGTTATAGATATGACTTCTATTGCAGTAACAGATTTATCAGGAGATTACCAAAAAAAATTAGAAGGACATTTAAAATCAGACGATTTTTTTGGTGTGAATAATCATCCAATAGCAAAACTAGTTTTTACTAAAGTGAAAGCAAAAGGAAAGAATTCATATGAAGTAACAGCAGATTTAACAGTTAAGAATAAAACCAATCCTGTAACTTTTGAAATTTCAGTATATGGAAAAAAAGCAACAGCAGCGTTAAAAGTAGATAGAGCTAAATATGATGTAAAATACGGTTCTACAAGCTTTTTTGATGGTTTAAAAGATAAAGCAATTTATGACGAGTTTGATTTGGTAGTTGATTTGGTTTTTTAAAACCCAACTAAGATTGTATGCATACCTCAAACGTTGGTTTGGGGTATGTTTTTAATTATATAAGTAATCAATAATCCCTCTATGAAACGAACAACGTTTTTACAGTTATTAGGGTTAGCATCAGTAAATTTGAGTATGGGAACACTTAATGGTTTAAAAAAGTTATCAGATAGTTTGCCGGTTTCTCAAACAATGCCAGTATTGTTCTTGGGACATGGGAGTCCTATGAATGCTATTGAAGAAAACGAGTTTACTAAAGGCTTTAAAAATATTTCAAAAACACTACCCAAGCCCAAGGCGATTATTTGTGTTTCGGCACACTGGTTTACAAAAGGAACAAAAGTAACTGCGATGGAAATGCCTAAAACAATTCACGATTTTGGCGGTTTTCCCCAAGAATTATTTGAACAACAATATCCAGCTAGTGGAAGTCCTGAATTAGCTAAAGAAACAAAACAATTATTGCATCCTAATTTTGTAGCATTAGACGAGCATTGGGGATTAGATCATGGTGCTTGGACTGTATTAAAACATTTATTTCCAAAAGCTGATATACCTATAATTCAATTGAGTATAGATTATACAAAAGATGCCAATTATCATTTTGAATTGGCTAAACAGCTAGCTTCTTTAAGGCAAAAAAGCATATTAATTATTGGAAGTGGAAACATTGTTCATAATCTAAGATTAGTTGATTGGAAGAATTTTGATAAGGATGATTATGGATATGATTGGGCTATTGAAACAAGAGAAACGGTTAATAAACATTTACTAGAAGGGAATTTTAAACCATTGATTGACTATACAAAACAGTCAAAAGCATTTCAGTTAGCAATTCCAACACCTGACCATTATTTACCGTTGATTTATAGTTTAGGCTTGCAGCAAAAAAATGAAGAAATTCAGCTTTTTAATGACAAGTTATTAGCGGGCTCTTTAAGTATGACTTCCTTAAAAATAGGGTAGAAGTAAACATTTGTAATAATAAAAAAAAGCTCTGGCAAATTTGCTAGAGCTTTTTTTATAAAGAGAATATTTTTATTGTTTTCTATGCCAGTAAGCCGTTCTACCAAAGGCAGAAAAACCAACATAACCTCTAATTTTTAGTTTGTCTTTGCCGTCTAGTTTAATATAACATTTATATTCTTTACCGTTTTTAGGGTCTAAGATTTTCCCGCCACTCCATTCATCACCATCTTTTTTTAATCCTGTTAAAATGTTCATTCCTAAAATAGGGTTGTTTTTACGTTTTCCGCTACATTTATCACAAACAGCTTCTTGACGGTTCTTGTCAGTAATTTCTACAATTTTAGCGTATGCCTTTCCGTCTTTTTTATATACTTCAATTACAGAATCAACCTTATTGGTTTCTTCATCTCGGTTTTCCCATTTTCCGAAAATAGTTTGTGCACTCATAGATAAGCTAACGGTTGTAAATAATAAAGCAAAAAGTATTTTTTTCATAATTTAAAAGTTTTAATAGTATATCGTTTTCAAAAAGTATTCCAATTAATCGTATTGTGCGTCAAAGTTGCTGTCCCAATTTCCTTGCACACGTAATACTTGTTCTATAATATCACGAGCACAACCGTTACCACCTGTTTTATCAGAAATGTATTTTGAAATTTGTTGTATTTCACGTGCTGCGTCGTTAGGGCAAGATGGCATACCTACAAGTTTCATTACAGGATAATCAGGAATATCATCTCCCATATACACTACATTTTCAGGATTCAATTTGTATTTTTCAACCAATTCATTAAACTGTTGAATTTTATTATGAGCTCCTAAATAAATATCGGTAATACCTAAACCTTCTAAACGTGTGCGTACACCTTCGTTTTTTCCACCAGAGATAATACAAACCCTGTAACCAGCTTTTACAGCAGATTTTAAGGCATATCCATCTTTAATATTCATTTGACGTACCAATTGTCCGTCAGGAAAAACGGTTACAATTCCGTTAGTTAATACTCCGTCTACATCAAAAATAAAAGTGTCTATTTGAGGTAAGTATTCTTTATAACTCTTTTCCATTTTGTTGGATTGATTTTGTAATAAGTTTATAAATTTCTTGTTGTTCGGCATTTAATAATGCTAAATGATCTTGAATAGTTTTTTGATCGTTTCTTTTAGCAGGGCCTGTTTGTGCTGCATCAGGACTCAACTCGGTTATTTTTTGAGCTGTTTCTTGAATTAATGGTAGTAGTACTTCAAAAGGAACTTGGTGTTCATTACAAATATCAGCACCAATTTTATACATGTGATTGGTAAAATTGTTTACAAAAACGGCAGCTACGTGTAATCGTTTACGTTGTTCTGAGTTGATACGGTATATCTTTTTTCCAATAGTTTTAGCAAGCGTTTCCAACAACTGTAAATCTTCTTCATTTTCAGCTTCTAAACAAAATGGAATTTCATTGAAGTTAACCTCTTTGTCTTTAGAAAAGCTTTGTAATAAGTAAAAAATACCTTTACGTCCAGTGTTTTGTAACGACTGCATAGCGACACTACCAGAAGTGTGTACCACCAAACCATTTTTTTGTTCAATTTTACGAGAAACATCACCAATGGCATCATCAGAAACAGCAATGATATATACATCAGCTTTTGTTAAAAGCTCTATGCTATTTGTAATAGAAGTAACTTCTTTTAAATGCTCTACTTGCTCTATATTTCGAGCATATACTTGCACCAACGATACTTCGTCTGTTTTACTAAAAGCATTGGCTAAATGTGTAGCTACATTACCGCCTCCTATAATGGCAACTTTAATCATAGCACGAAGATATTGAAATTAATTAAAAATATTTTCGCATATTTGTTCCATTATGATTGTATAAGTCGCCTAAAATAGAAGTGTTGCCTGAGCAGCAAATAGTTATGTCTTACTCTTTTTAAGACAATTTTATGTATTTATAAAACTTTATAATGACTGATAACAATCAAATATCAAAACAAACCATATTCTCACTTTTTAAAGATGCTGTTTTAGGAAGACAGCAAGATTTTACGACAGGAAGTATTCGTAAAGCTATTTTTTTATTAGCAATTCCGATGATTTTAGAAATGCTAATGGAATCTATTTTTGCTCTGGTAGATATTATTTATGTATCGCGAGTAAGTGTAAACGCAGTAGCTACTGTAGGGTTAACAGAGTCAGTACTAACTTTAGTATACGCAGTAGCGATAGGGTTAAGTATGGCGGCAACTGCTTTAGTGGCCAGAAGAACAGGAGAAAAAGATTCTGAAGGAGCAAATCAAACAGCAGTACAAGTTATTTTTTTAGGAGTATTTATTTCAATTCTTATTAGTGTTGTTGGAATTTTATATCCAAAAGAAATACTAGCATTAATGGGAGGGAAACCAGACTTAATAGCCGAAGGCTTTGGGTATACCCAAGTATTGTTAGGAGGAAACATTACTGTGATGCTACTCTTTTTAATCAATGCAATTTTTAGAGGAGCAGGAAATGCTTCTATCGCAATGTGGACGTTGATTTTATCAAACGGATTAAATATTATTCTCGATCCTATTTTTATCTTCGGTTTAGGTCCTGTACCGGCATACGGAGTAGAAGGGGCAGCTATAGCAACGACAATTGGTAGAGGTACGGCAGTAGTCGCTCAATTAGCAGTTTTATTTTTTGGAGCAGGTAAAGTTAAGTTAGCTATTAAAGATTTAGTAGTGAGAGTTTCAGTAATGATAAACTTAATCAAGGTGTCATTAGGTGGAATAGGACAATTTATTATCGGAACTTCAAGCTGGGTATTTTTAATGCGAATTATGTCTGAATTTGGAAGTGAAGTACTTGCTGGATATACAATTGCTATTCGAATAATGATGTTTACCTTAATGCCTGCTTGGGGAATGAGTAATGCTGCAGCAACATTAGTAGGTCAAAATTTAGGGGCGGAACAACCAGAGAGAGCCGAAAAATCCGTTTGGATAACGAGTAAATATTGTGCAATTTTTATGGGAGCAGTCTCATTGATTTATATAGTTTTTGCTCCAACCTTTTTAGGGTGGTTTTCAGAGAATATTGAAGTTGTTGAAAATGGAGCTTTGTGTTTACAAATTATGGCGGCAGGATATATAGCTTATGCTTACGGAATGGTGGTTATTCAATCTTTCAATGGTTCGGGAGATACCAAAACACCAACTTATATCAATTTTGTATGTTTTTGGCTATTTCAATTACCATTTGCATATGTAATGGCAATTACATTAGATTTTGGCCCTATTGGAGTCTTTTTAGCAATAACATTAGCAGAAATTTTAATAGCTGTTGTAGGAATTTGGCTATTTAAAAAAGGAAAATGGAAAACAGTTCAAGTGTAAATTTTCATTTAGTAAATTAGCTGTAATTATTTTAAAGGAAATAATTATAAAAGAATTTATAGAAAACAGTAAATAAATGAAACTAGATATATTAGCTTTTGGAGCACATCCAGATGATGTTGAATTAGGATGTGCAGCCACCATAGCCAAAGAAATTTCGTTAGGAAAAAAAGTAGGAATCGTTGATTTAACTCGAGGAGAATTAGGAACAAGAGGTTCTGCTGAATTAAGAGATAAAGAAGCTGCAAATGCTGCTGGAATTCTTGGGGTTACGGTACGTGAAAACCTAGGTTTTGCAGATGGCTTTTTTAAAAACGATAAAGAACATCAGTTGGAAGTTATTAAAATGATACGTAAGTATCAACCAGAAATAGTACTGTGTAACGCTATTGATGACCGTCATATTGATCACCCTAAAGGAAGTCAGTTAGTGTCAGATGCTTGCTTTTTAAGCGGTTTACTTAAAATAGCAACTGAACTAGATGGAGCTCAGCAAGAAAAGTGGAGGCCAAAACAAGTATATCATTACATACAATGGAAAAACATTGAACCTGATTTTGTAATAGATGTTACTGGCTTTATGGATAAAAAAATAAGCTCAGTTATGGCATATTCATCACAGTTTTTTGATCCAAAAAGTTCCGAACCAGAAACGCCTATAACCAGCAAAAATTTTACTGATAGTATAGAGTATAGAGCTAAAGACTTAGGAAGATTAATAGGGGCTGATTATGCAGAAGGCTTTACCTCAGAACGTTATGTGGCAATAGAAAATTTTAGTAAATTAATTTAAAAAAAAGTTTTGTCACAATGTAAAAAGCTTGTATATTTGCACCCGCAAGTTACATGGTGATTGTAGCTCAGCTGGTTAGAGCGCCGGATTGTGGTTCCGGAGGTCGCCGGTTCGAACCCGGTCTTTCACCCAAAAAACAAAAGCCTTTCTTAATAGAAAGGCTTTTTTTGTGGAAAAAATTTGTGTATATAAACAATAAAAAAAGCTTCTCAGTTATTTTTGAGAAGCTTTTTTTATTTCCAGCCATTGCTCATATTTGTTTTTGTGTTTAAAACGATTATGAGTCCATAGGTAATACTCGGGTTGAGCTTTTATGTTTTTTTCTGTAATCGCTAGATATTTATCAGTAATTTCAAAATTGTCAAAATCATTAGGAGAGTCAGTAATTAGTTCAAACTCAATTTCAAAATATCCTCTTTTAATTTTAGTTGTCTTCATGTTAACAACTACTGAGTTGTATTTTTTTGCTAGCACTTCGGCTCCTGTGTGTACAGGTACTTTTTCGTTTAAAAAAGTAGCCCAATATCTGGTTTTTCTTATTTGAGGAGATTGATCGCTAAGTAAAAGATATAAGTACTGAATTTTGTTGGAATGTTTTTCGTAAAGACTTCTATTGAATAAACTTGTAGGTACTGCTTCAAAGCCAAATTTTGTTCTTGATCCTTTTATTAGTTTATCAAAATAAGGGTTTTTAATTTTTTTGTAGGCACCGAAACAGTTAATATCTACAGAAAGAGGCATGCCTACAGCCCATTCCCAATTTGCTTGGTGTGAACCAACTAAAGCAATACTTCTTCCTTGTCTAGCATATTCGTTTATAAGTTCGGGGTTTACATATTTGTAGCGTTTTTGTAATTCATTTTTACTTATAGCAAAAGATTTAACGCTTTCGAAAAGTATATCTACAAAATGTTTAAAGAATTTTTTTGATATTCTGTTTATTTCGGTTTCTTTTTTGTTAGGGAAAGCTGTTTTAAGATTTTTAGTAGCTACTTTTTTTCTATAGCCAATAATATAGTATAATATCAAAAAGAAAAAATCAGAAAAAATATATAGAATTCTCATTGGTAGTCTTGAAAGAAACCAGATGAAAGGGTAAGTTATTATAAAAGTTAAGAAATTCATTTTAGAAAAATTAAAGTGCAAATATCGCATTAAATTATCAATCTTTACTTTATAAACTTTTGTTTATGTTTGTGGGTATATATTAGAGATATGAGTCAAATTATTATAGGAATAATTATAGCAAATGTGTTAATGTCGATTAAAGGGTTTGGTGATCCTGCTTTTTTCGATCGATACAAATTTCAGGTGCAAAGAGTGTTAGGAGGAGAGAAGATAAGAATGGTATCGTCAGGTTTTTTACATGTAGATTGGTTGCATTTAGGGTTTAATATGTATGCTTTGTATCTGTTTGGAGAGTTGGCTATGAGAAATTTTAGCACAATTAACTTTTTATTAATTTACTTAGCTAGTTTATTAGCAGGAAGTATGTATTCGTTGTATCAGCATAAAAGAGAGCCGTATTATAGTGCAGTAGGAGCTTCGGGTGCAGTGTCGGGTATTATGTTTTCTGCTATTATATTGTATCCTGATAAAACATATAGTTTTATGTTTTTTCCTTTTGTAAGTTTTCCTGCTTATGTATTAGGTATAGGGTATTTATTATACTCGATTTACGGTATGAAAAACCAAGTAGGTAATATTGGACATTCGGCACATTTAGGAGGAGCTATAGGAGGATATTTAATTACTTTAGTGCTACGACCAAGTGTTATAGCAAACCACACGGTAATGGTAGGAGTAATGGCGTTAATTATTGCAGGGTTGTTTTTCTTTGGAGATAAATTAAAGCTGAATAGGTAAAGTGAATTTTAAGAATAAAAAAACCGAAACAAATATTTCGGTTTTTTTGAGCGGGA
Organism: Tenacibaculum sp. 47A_GOM-205m; assembly: GCF_000518405.1. Classification (NCBI taxonomy): domain Bacteria; kingdom Pseudomonadati; phylum Bacteroidota; class Flavobacteriia; order Flavobacteriales; family Flavobacteriaceae; genus Tenacibaculum; species Tenacibaculum sp. 47A_GOM-205m. Next base: position 366,693 of record NZ_JADN01000003.1, read on the forward strand.
GACCGGGTTCGAACCGGCGACATTCAGCTTGGAAGGCTGACGCTCTACCAACTGAGCTACTCCCGCGGTAAAGCTTTTGCTTTTCTGTGTAATTACTTACACTATGTAAATTTGAGCGGGAGACCGGGTTCGAACCGGCGACATTCAGCTTGGAAGGCTGACGCTCTACCAACTGAGCTACTCCCGCAGTAAAGCGGTTGCAAATATAAGACTGTTTCTAATATCTGCAAAGACTTTTTTGAGAAAAATTAGATAAAAATTTACTGTTTGTGTATAACTTTCAGAAAGTGAATGCAATAAGTTTTTAAAAGATTTTACAAAAAGTAAGAGTGTTTTATAAATTTGAGTGTTAAGTTTAATATTTACTGTAAAAAAGTAGTGAAACTAGTTCTATTCTTCTTGTAGAGAGTCATGAATTATGGTATTAAAAATTAAAAAGAAGCTAATTCCCAAATAATCAATTAAAAAAGACTACCTTTGTCATGTTCAAGTTGAACACCTTAATCATTTCAAGGTAGTATATAGTAATTAGTTTTTTTGAGTTTATTCTCTTCTTGCCTTTTTTATTTCATTATTCCTTTATTTTTTTTAAGTGTTTATAAGCATAAAAGCTTTTATAAGTGTGTAATAACATTATAAAGGGTTATATAAAGGTTCTTCTTTTACAAAACATATATAATAATTTAAAATTTAAGTAAGATGCAAGAAGGCACAGTAAAATTTTTTAACAGCTCAAAAGGATTTGGGTTTATTACATCATCAGAATCAGGAGAAGATATTTTTGTACACAATTCAGGATTGATTGACGATGTTAGAGAGAATGATAAAGTACGTTACGATACCGAACAAGGTAGAAAAGGCTTAAACGCTTTTAATGTAGAAATTGTAGATTAACGTTGTGGTTGTTTTATAACCTAAACCTAACTATACAAAAGAGGCTATCTGAAAAGATAGTCTTTTTTTATGCTTAAATTTTAAAGGAGTCGTTTTTCAAAATAAAATGAATAATTAAAGACTGTTCTGGATAAACGAATTTCACAAAACTGCTTCAAATAACTAAAAATTAAAGCAAGGAATTTATGAAAATACTACAAATACAAAAAGATAATTATAACATTTTAAAATACTCTTTTGAGTTAGAGTAATAAATGGAGTATCGATTATATATTACTGATTTTTAAACTGTAGGTTTTTAGAACCTTAAAACTGAAACGCTCTTTGACAATTTTTGAAGTAAAAAAACAAAAATATTTCTTTCAAATTAACATTTTTTGCAACTAAAATTTATTGTTTTATTTTTAAAAAAATAAATAATGAAAGCTTATAATAAAATGACAAAGGAGGAAAAAATTAAGTATTTTCTAGAAAAGTTTAAACGTGATTTTGATTATGATATGGAAAACAACTTGGATGAAGACTATTGGCCGGATGAAGACTATTTGGTGATTAAGTACTTACCAGTTCATGAATCAGAGTCTTTTATGGATAAATATTCTTTACTCTGTAGAGACTATGCTAATCGTTTTAGGAATTAATTTTCCTTTTTCTTGCTTCAAGAGCTTCAAACCGAAGCTCTTTTTTATTGTCATAATTTTAGAAAACAAATTAAAAACAAATTAAAAACAAAGTATAATTTTTGCAGCTCTAATAAAAGTTCTTGTCGTCTCGTAAAACTTTTACAAAATGAAATCCATAGATTTCAAAACCTTCATTGTAATAAAATTTGTGTGATTTTCTATTACCTGTGTAAGTATTTAACTCAATAGCTTCACATCCTTTTTGTTTGGTGTACTCGTATATCCAGTTAAAAAAATGTTTTCCAATATTGTTCCCTCTGTAAGTTTCATCAATAACAACATGGTCTGGTTCTACACTTTTTCCTACATAATGTCTAATACTATACCAAAGACCAGAAATACCTATAAGCTTATTTTGGTCAAAAGCACCTACGCATTCATAGTTAGAACAGGTAATCATTTCTAAAACTCTTGTTTTTAAAATGTCTTGAGGAGTTGTAGTGTTTAACTTTTGTAAAAGTGGAAGAATATCGAGGATATCTTTTTTGTTAATTGGTTTGAAATGTATATTCATTCTGTATTTTTGAGTTAAAAGAAATTAAGATGATAAAAATAAAAAATATATCGGCTCAAGAAACGTACGAAATACGATTATCGGTACTAAGAAATAATATCGATTTACCATTTAAATTTGAGGGAGATGAAGACAAAAGGACCTTTCATTTAGGGGCTTTTTATGAAGAAAAGTTAGTAGGTATAACATCTTTTATGCGAAATAGAATTGATGTTGTTAAAGGACAGCAATATCAATTAAGAGGAATGGCAACGCTACCTGAAGTAAGAGGAATGGGAGCAGGAAAAATGTTGATTGAAGAAGCAAAAAGTATTTTAAAGGAGAAGAGTATTACCGCTTTATGGTGTAATGCTAGAAAAGAAGCAGTTGGTTTTTATGAAAACTTAGGTTTTAAAATTACAGGAGAAGAATTTGAAGTCTCAAAAGTAGGAGCTCATTTTAAAATGTATTATATTGTAAGCTAGATGTTTATTTAAATAGTAACCTAGGTGAAAACAATAAGAATATGAAAGCATTACAATTAATATTTATAATCTTCTTTTTTAGTTCATTGAACTTAATATCACAAGAAAAAGAAGTGAAAATAACTACAGAAAAGCTAACAGACCGTGTTTATGTTTTAAAAGGTCAAGGAGGTAATATAGGTCTCTTTATTGGAGATGATTGTGTTTTTATGATTGATGATCAATTCGCACCTTTAAGTAAGAAAATACAAGCAGCTATAAAAACGATAACGGATAAGCCAGTAACTTATTTAATAAATACACATTGGCATGGAGATCATACAGGAGGAAATGCCAATTTTCAAAAAGAAGGAGCTATTATTGTTTCTCATGAAAATGTACGAAAACGTATGAGTGTAGATCAAATTGTTAGGGGAGAGAAAAGACTAGCTTCTCCAGAAGAAGCATTGCCTGTTATTACTTTTTCAGAAGATATGCAGTTTTACATGAATGAAGAGCCTATTTTGATTACACACATTCATAATGCGCATACGGATGGAGATGTTTTAGTATATTTTGTTAATAGCAATGTGTTGCATGTAGGTGATGCTTATTTTCAAGGAAAGTTTCCGTATATAGATATAGATTCAGGAGGAAGTATTGATGGTTACATAAAAGGAATAAAAACGATAATGAGAATTACTGATACTACTACTAAAATCATTCCTGGTCATGGAAAAGTGACTACAAAAGAAGAGTTAAAAGAGTATTTAGAAATGTTGGAAGATTTAAAAACGCAAATATTTAAAGAAATTGAAAAAGGGGCGAGTTTAAAAGATGTAAAGAATAATGCTAAAATAACTGAAAAGTATAAAGGTTATAATGGCTGGATAACGGAAGATAAAATTAAAGAAGCAATCTATAAAAGTTTGAAAATTAAGTAAAAATAAAAACCCAAATCGAATGATTTGGGTTTTGTAGCGAAGACGGGATTTTATTGTCTTTTTATGTGTTTTTTTTGATATTGATAATCAGTTAATTACAATCTTGTTTTTGTTTTTATTTACATTCATTTGACACGAATTTGACACGCGTCAATCTCCTGTACAGCTAATGTTTTCATTAATTTTGCTAAATTCAGTTTTTTTATTTTATGCTTTTTCTTGTATAATTTACATGTTGGTTTAAACAATAAATAAATTATTATCACTAAACTCTCACAAAAGTATCACTTTTTTATCATTTGCGACAATCGTCTACAAATTAATCAAATACATAAGGTTACATTTGCTAAAATCAAAAATTAATGAAGGTTTTTTTAGTAGATGATCATCCAGTCGTTATTGAGGGATATAAAGTGTTGTTAAAGGCTAGTGGAATTAATGTTGTTGGTTTTTCTACTGACGGACATGGTTTACTTGACTGGTTAGAAAATAATTATTGCGATGTTTTATTACTCGATATATCAATGCCTTATTTTAATGGATTGGACGTTTTAAAGCATCTTCAAAAAACTGAAAGTAAAGTAAAACCTATCATGGTAACCAGTTATTGTGAAGCAACAATTATTCAAAAAGTTATTGAATATGGTGCTAAGGGATATGTTTTAAAAGAGGAATCTGCCAATTGTATAGTTGATGCAATTAAAGCAGTTTACAATGGTAAAACATATTTTTCAGAGTTGGCGCGAGATGCAATTATTGATATGCAGCTTGAAACTAAAGAAGAAGTTTTAATTACAGATGTTTTATCAAAAAGAGAAACAGAAGTTTTAAAGCTATTAGTAGAAGGGTTTGATAACGATGATATTTGTAGTAAAATGGAGTTAAAACCCTCTACATTTAGAAGTTACAAAGAACGTATTCGAAAAAAAATAGGAGTAATAGGAGATTTTCAACTAGCTACTGTAGCTATAAAACATAAAACAAGGCTTTTCATGCCAAAGAAGTAACAATTTAAACACTTAGCAACTAAAATATTGTATTTTTAAAACTTAATTTTTAAAAATACATCATGAAAAATTTATTTAAAGTAGTTGCTTTGGTTTTAGTTATTGGTTTTGCTTCTTGTACAGATGAAAACGAAGTGGTACCAACAGAAAAAGAACAACAATTACATGAACAAGAATTATTCGGAATCAACAAAGGAGATGTCACTAATCCAGGAGGTGGAGGTGCAGAAGACCCTGAAGACACAGAAAACTAAAAACATAGCTACATATATTATTGCATTTATTTGCCTTACCTCATTATTTTCATTTGAATTTGTTAATGATTATAGTGAAGGATTTTTTATTGCCAAAAATCAATATCAAGTAGCAATTGATAGTGTTAATAAAACTCTTGACCCTATAAAAGATTATTCGAAAAACACCGATTTATTCAATAATTACGTATTAGCAAAAAACCATAAAGATTTAGCAAAAAAAGAATATTTTAAAATTAAAAAAGAAGAAGAACTTTTTGGTTTTAAAAACAAAAAAATATTCTTGGCAGAATTAGGTCCTATGATCTGTTTTTTTGTGTATATACTATTTATGATGTTTAGCTCATTAAAATCAAAAAAAGTAAACAGGGGTCTTGTTTTATTACACGTTACAGTTTTGTTAGGACCATTGTTTTATTTTTATTGGATATTTCAACCATTTCAAGATTTAAGCAGTTTCTCTTATTATTTAGCTACAATATTAACTGCAATATGTGCTTTAGCAATAGTTTATATTTTAACGAAGCAAAAAAAGGATACTATTGAAAAGTTAAATTCTGATTTTATGGAAGTAGCCAAATTCACCTTCAAAAACACTAAGCCAGAAAAGAGAGAAGAAATGCTAGATATGATTAAAAAAATTGCTCAAAACAAATAAGTACATTCCCTTTAAATTCAAGTACTATTTTCATAACATAATTTTACTTTACTATGGATGTTTCTAAAATTTTAGAAATAAATAAAGCTATCCGAGATATTGAATTAAACCCAGAATTATCTGATTTTGAAAAATACTATGAGTTACTAATACTTAAAAATGAATTAGAAGAACTTAAAACAAAAAAAAATACCCAGAGCAAACCTGGGTATAATATGTTTTTTGGATTGAATTAATTTTAATCTAAATAGTAAAGTACTTTACTGTAAGTGTTGGCAAATGTATCTTTAACCTCATAAAGAATAGTTTTTGTCTTTTCAGTTTTGTTAATTGTAAACCTTACTAAAGTGTCTTCCCCTTTTTTCCCTTTAAATTGTGTGTAAGTTTCGTCTTCGTAAACTTTTCTAATTTCGTAAGTATCTTCTAAATCATTTATGAAAAAGGTTAGTTTGTTTTCATCAATTTTTATTATTCCTTTCATTTTTTTTATTTGCTCTTTATGTAAAATTTTTGAAAAGGCAAATTCTTGCGAAAAACACACTGTGCTTACAAGGATAAATAGAATTGAAAGTTGTTTTTTCATAGTAATTTATTTTAGTTTATATCTCTTTATTGTTTATAGCTTCATTAAGCTTGTCTTCAACAATTTGAAACATATTGTCTTTTAGTAGGTCAAACTCTTTTTTTAAAGCTTCAAGCTTAGCGTTAAGCGCAAATATTTCAAGGTCATTTTTAGTTTTTTCAAGTTTATAGGTAGACGGTTCTTCGTTAACCATATCTTTTTTTTCAGAGGAAAGTATCATTTCTCCTTCATCAAAAAGCAACCATTTTAAATTCAACATCCTAAAATTTTCTAATATAGATACTAGTTTATCGGTCGTAATTGCTCCTTTTGTATCCAGATACCCATTACTTAACCCACATTTTTTGCAAAATTGAGTCTTGTTAAGCCCCGTTGTACCTACGAATTCCAATATTTTTTCTTTGTGTGTCATAAAATAAATTAGAAAATATTAGGATATGTTAGAAAACATTCTAATATTTGTATCACTAAACTATCACTAAAGTATCACAAAACTTTAAATAAACAAATAGGGTATTTCTATGATAACCAAGAGCGAAAAAAATAAGCTTAAAAAAATATTAGGACACAGATATGTAGCCGATGTTCTGAACTGTCTTCGTAGTAGGGGGATAAAAAATAAAGATGGTGAAGAATATTCGGCTTCTATGATACACAATGTAATGAATGGCCAATCACATGAAGAAATTGAAACTGCCATTTATGAATTAGCAGCACGAAAAAAGGAAGCAGCCAAAAAGCGTAAAGATTTATTAAAAAGTAAATAGTTAACCACGTTCTCAGTTACTGGCGAGTAAGCAAACACGTATTTTTTCATATTAAGCAATTTTTCCGCCTCGTCGCTCTAGGTGAGGCGGTTTTAACCAAATCAATAATGAAATGTATAAAGAAGAATAAGTGTACTGAACCACTATGTTTTAATAGTAGATGTTGTTTATATGAAGATTTGGTTGCAGTTGGGTTTTATCCAAAAAATGTGAATAACAGAAAATATAGAAAAGCGAATAGCCCACTTATTTCTAAAAGAGCTTCAGTACTTGTTGATAATGGTCATAAAAGAGAATGTGCAGTATGTGAGCGTAAATCCGATTTAACATTTGACCATATTATACCATTATCTAAAGGAGGAAAAGATTGTAATTCAAACGGTCAAGTGCTTTGTTTTAAATGTAACACTACAAAATCTGATTTATTAATAACAAATGAAGAATTATTAAACCTTATAAATAAATAACAAATGAAAAAAATAGCAGGAATTTTAATGGATTACGGGATGGATTTTGAATACGAAAACCACGGGTCTAATGGAGAAAAAATCCAATGTTGCGAGTTAGGAATAGAAGTATCTAACCAAAACGGTAAGATTTATTATCAATTATCAGCACCTACAGAAACCATAGAGGAATCAGAAGATGCATACAGTATGCTTGCAAATATGGTTGAACAAGAGTGTATTTCTGAAACTTCATCTTTTTAACATGAGTAATAACATCGTTTTATTACGTGATTTAATGGATAGTTACAATGAATTACTAGCAATTACAACTGCACACTACAAGGTTAGTGTTAGTAAAGCTGCAATAGATAACCCAGGAAGAATAGCAGTTGAAAAAGCCATTGAAAAAGCAATAAGAATAAAAAAATCCGTAGCGGTAACTACGGATAGGAATATTAATCATTAATAAATAGAAATCGTCATGATTAACACAGGCAAAACTACAAAATTTTCGAACATACCACAAATAGCAGGTGTGTTACCAGGAGACAACAACATAGAGTTTGTCGGAGTACGAAAAACAAAACAAGTTTTATGGATTCAAAACGGATCTACACGTTACTTTAAAGATTTACCACTTAGGTATTACAATCTTTTAAAAGCAGCATATTTAGCTGATGCCAAAGCAGTAGAGTTTTTACAAGAAGTAACCCCTCATTTACGTGTTCAAGTAGAGTTATTTACCTACTATATGTATGGTGAATTAGATTGTACACCAGATATTGAAAACGGACAGTTATCGTTATCAGAAAACTTTAGAGACAAAGCAAACTGCCCAAGTTTATTATGGAACTCTAAAAACATAAATATTGGCGATGTAGTTCTTACGCCACGTCAACTAACTATTGTTGATTTAATTGGCGAAAACTTACCAGATAAAGCCATAGCATCGGTTTTAAATATCTCAATAAAAACCCTTGATTCTCACAAGCAAAAGCTTTTCAAACTATTAAATATTGACTGTAAAGGAGAGCTGCTAAAACTAAGTTTAAAACACAAAATTATAGCGTAATGAAAAAAAATGATAATATGAGTGGTGTTCTTGGTCTTATACTAATTATAGATTTTTTTGTGATTTTCATAATTATTGCCAGAACAATATGGTTAGGTTTTTCAGAATTAGGAATTAGATCTTTTGTAACAACTCTGTTAGTAATACCATTTGTGTTATTTATCTACTATTTAATTAAGCCTGAGAAAAAATGAATACACTACAATTATTAGCCTACTTGCAAAGAGTTTACGATCAAAAACAAGCATTACTTAAAAAGAGAAACTCACCAGAATATAGAGAAGATGTATATAATCGATTAATGGGTTATTATGATGAAAAAATACCAGAACTACGAACTCGAGTTGAAAAACAAGATGCCGAAGCACTTGCCAAATTCGATGCAGATAGAGCGAATGAGGTTACAATTACAGAAGGAATTGAGTACGTCTCTTGCGGGTAGGGTTTACAATATAATTCATCCAGAAATTAAACGAAAAGCCAATAGGTATTTACAGGAAATTTTAAGCAATATACCCGATGAAAATACCAATGAAGAAGTAAAAACAGTAAAAGATTATTATGAACACCATCTTAAAACACCTCTCAGTAACTCAAAATTGCACCGAATGCAAAAAAAGAATTGCGAAAAACAGGTTAATAGTATCAGTTCCTAAAAACTTTTCAATTACTGATTTAACTATACAAGTAAACAAACAAATGCCACAGGTAAGCTGTAACAAGCATCCTGAAGGAAACACTGTGGCAATTTTCACCTTTTATCACGAAGTAATTTTATGAGATATACAAAAACATCTGTAGATAGAGTAAGAGAAGCCGATATAATTCAAACAATTAACTCTTTTTCACCATTAGAAAAATCAGGAAGTGTATATAAATGTAAATCGCCATTTTCTAGTGAAAAAACAGCTTCTTTTACTGTATCTCCAGTAAAACAAATTTTCAAATGTTTTTCTACAGGTTTAGGTGGTGATGCTATAAAATTTGTAATGCAATTTAAATCGGTAGATTTTATAGAAGCAATTGAAATAATTGCTAAGATTCATAACATTTACTTAGAAAAAGAAGAAGTTACTCCAGAGGTACAAAGAAAGCTAGATCAAAAAGCAGAAATGTACAGTTTAACTGAAAAAGCTTCAAGGAACTTTGTTACCGCGTTTAATAAGTTAGAAGAAACTCACTGGGCAAAACAACTAATTAAAGACAGAGGTTTTGATAAAGATAGTTTACTGGCTTTTCAAGTAGGATTTAATGGAAATGATAACAAGCTTACTCAATGGACCATAAACAATGGAACACTTGCGGTAAGTAAAGAATTAGGACTGTCAAAAACAAAAGACAGTACAAGTTACGATGTATTTCGTAATCGAATTATGTTTCCTATTCATAATGAAAAAGGAGCTGTCGTAGGTTTTGGTGGAAGACAGAGTAACGACCCGAAGCTTGATAAAGGCTATAAATACATCAACTCAAAAGAAAGTTTGATTTATGATAAATCGGCTGTGTTGTATGGCTTATTTCAAGCAAAGCATGTAATCAACAAAAAGGGAGCTGTAATACTTACTGAAGGTTATACTGACGTAATTGCAATGCACCAAAACGGTTGCGAAAACACAGTTGCTTCTTGTGGTACTGCATTAACAGATAGGCATGCACAATTGCTAAAAAAGTATGCAGAAGAAGTTATTTTATTACGTGATGGAGATAAAGCAGGTATAAAAACCATGCTTAAAAAAGATGGAGATATTGATATCTGTTTATCACATGGCCTAAATGTTTCTATTTGTTTGCTTCCTGATGGTGAAGATCCTGATTCTTTCTCGCGAACTCAATTAGATATGCATACTTGGGTAAATGATAATAAACAAGATGCAATCTTGTACAAAGTTTCTCAATTCGATGTAATTAGAGATCGTTACGATTTAGATGTCGAAGAGTTAAAAGAGTCTACAAGGCTTCAAGTTAAAACGTTGGAGGAAACCATAATTAGTATTGATGGTTTAGAAGGTGAAGAGTTAGCTAATGCTAAAGCAGAAAATAAAGCCATTTTAAGTGAAATAAAATTGGTAAAAAGCCAAGGAACTCAAGAGTTAAAAGAAATTCAAAAAATAGATCCTTACAAAAAAGCTGCTGCGGTAACTGAAATAGCTGAAACTCTTTTTAAAATTAAACATGAAATTAAACGTGCTGAGTATGTTAAGCTAATAGCAAAAACGTTAAAAATTAGTGCTTCTGCATTAAAGGCCGAAATAGGAAAGTTTGAAGTAAAATCTCAGGAAGAAGCAAAGAAGAAAAAAGAAGAAGATGGAGAATTATACTCAACTCAAAACTTAAAATTACCAAAAGGAGGAGATAAAGAAGAGTATTTACAGTACGGATTTATAACTATAGGTAATCAGTTTTTCTTTCCTTTAAATGGTCATTTTATTGAAGGTAGTGATTTTAAGTTTGAACCATTATTTCAAATAATGGGAGAAAAAGAGAATAAAAGACTTGCAGAAATAACAAATACAGCAAATCAGAAAAAAATAATTGAGTTTGACTCTGAAATGCTTGCAAGTTTTAGCGAGTTTAGAAGGTTTTTGTTTCGTCAAAATGGATTCTTATTTTATACAGATAATGGGGTAAGAACTGAGCATTTTGATAGGTTCGTGAGAAGGTTTAACCGAGAGTTTCAACCAGCCTTAGAGTTGCTAAATATGGGTTGGAATAGCAAAGGGTTTTATGCATTTGCTAATGGTGTTGATTGGAAGGGAAAGTTTAGACCTGTAAATAAACACGGTATTATGCATTTAGAAGGCATTGAAACAGAGGACAGTGAGTATAACCAAAAAATAGAACACTTTTATTCGCCTGCATTTTCCGTAATGTATAAAGATGCTCAAGAAGGTGATGATGAATACGAAAACGACCGCTACTTTGTGTATAAAGAATCTCCAATTACTTTAAATGAATGGATGGATAAAATGATTACTGTTTTTGATGATAAAGCAATTATAGGAATCTTATTCGCTTTCGGGGCTTTATTTAGAGATTTATACATCCGAAGATATACTTCGTATCCGTTATTAGGTGGATTTGGCGAAACAGGTTCAGGAAAGTCAGCCTTTGGTGAAATACTGCAAAACTTTTTTTATTTCAGAATGTCAGGGGTCGATTTGACCCAGGTAACACCATCGGGTTTAGCAAAAACTTTAACAAGAACTACCAATACTGTTGTGTTTTGTGATGAGTTTCAAGACAAAAACATTAAAGAAGATGTAGCTAACTTAATAATGGGAGCATGGAACGGAAACGGACGTGTAAAGAGTAAAGATGTTGGAAGCAAAAGAACCACGGTAGAGAAAATACTATCTGCTGTTTATTACTGCGGACAGTTTATGCCAACCTTTAAAGATGGAGCTTTAGGTAACCGTACTATCGGATTGTATTTTAAAAAGGAAAACCGTACAAGCGAGCAAAAAGGAAACTTTACCGACTTGTTAAACGTTACCAACGAAGGACTAAGTAGTTTAGGATGTAGAGTTATTGAACATAGAGATTACTTTGAAAAATCATTACCTAGAACCTATGCAGAATCTGAACGTACTTTAAAAGATTCTTTAGGTAATGAGCAGTACGATGAGCGTGTATTTAAAAACACTTCGATGTTATTTACAACTTTCGAGATACTTAAAGACAAAATCAATTTTTCTTTTGATTCTGAAAAGGTACTTGAACTATGTAAAGACTTAATAATTTCTAACACCGAGCAAATATCTGATAGTAGCGGATTAAATGAATTTTGGAATATTCTTACCTGGTTATTTGAGCAAAAACGAATTAAAGATCAACAAGACTTTGTTATTAAACGAGATATTTCTGTTAAAGTTATTGGAGAAAAAAGAAGTGAAACTACTTACGACAATCAGCAACGAGATCAAATATTGTACTTACGCTTAAAATCGGTGTATCAATTCTACAATAAAGAAGCTACTACACGTGAAGGAGTAGATGTATTAAACCAAACTACACTAAGAAATTACTTTAAATCTCGCCCTTACTTTATCGGCTTAATAAAAGGAAAACGATTTGGTACTGCAGGAACTCAAAGTTGTTACGCCTTTAACTACACTATGATGGTAGAAAAAGGATTGGTAACGCTAGAAGAAGATTTGGATGAAGAGGTATCAAATAGTGGATTTTTTAGTCCAGAGGGAGAAATCGAAAACTCTGAAGTTTCTAAAAACGAACCAGCAATTGTATCAATTTAATTAAAAAAGATATGGCAACCTTAACAGCATTTGAACCAAGACCTTATGTGTTACCAAGGCAAGTGGCAGAAATTGAATTAGTACAGGCATTACCTGAAGATTTTAAAGTGTATAGCCCTTTTTATAAAAGAGATATTTTAAGAGTAGGAATGGTGTATTGGTTGCAATCATCCGTTACCGGAATTATAGAACAAACTCCTAGAAGATTAACAGAATATTGTAATCAAGACGAGCTTAAAGAATGGTTAGATCTTAAGATGGTTTGGATTGCTAAAAACAGCTTTGGTTAAACTAATTATAAGAAACTATTACAAATAACTATAAACTTAAAACATGTTTTATGAATACAAAAATAATAGTAGATAATGATGTTTATAAAAAATGAATTCAACATAGGTCAAGAAGTTTATTTAAAGACTGATTCTGATCAAAAGTTAAGATTAGTTACATCAATAAATATAAGATCAGGTAGAATTTCATATGAGCTAAGTTGTGGAGAAACTAATTCTTGGCACGATGATTTTGAAATCACATTGGATAAAGACATTGTCAGACAAACAACAAATTAATAGTAGTAAATATGACGCTTCAAGATATAATAAACAAAGCTAAAAAAGATGATGTTATACAATTTACAACTAGGGGTAACAGATTCAGAGGTAAAAAGAATTTTACAATAATTCAAATAATAGGACATAAAGTGATGAGTAAAGATTCAAAAGGAGAAATATATTTTAATCGTTTAGACTATATCCCTTTAAAATATACGTTCAATCCATTAACATTTTAAAACTGTAGTAAAGATGATAAAAATTAAAATATATGTGATTGCAAAATATTGGAAACGTGTTGGTAATATGAGTATTCCTGTTTTTGATTTCAATTACACAATTACTTTTTTTGGATTAATAATACATTCTTTGATAATTAGAGAAATAGATCATAATACGTCAAGATTAATGTTTAAAAACAAACAGATAATAACTAAACAGTAGAAATAATGACAAAAGAAGAATTAAGCAACTATCAAAAATTAACTGTTTTTCAGAAAAACATAGTTGATAGCTTAAAAAATTTAGGTTTTGAACATAGATATTTTTCAACCTATGAGCTAGATGGATGGGGTAAAATTAAAGTAGATAAATATTCTAGATGGTCAGATGTGTTAAAAGATGTTTTCCAAAAGGGAAAAGATGCACAAAGATTTGAAATTCAAAGAGCATTAGGTATAAATTAAACTGAAGAATTATGAAAATACAAATTAAAAGAAGTAAAAATGGAATTACCCTTGGGCGTGAAATTAAAGATGAAGAGTTAGATTTTGACTTTTGCCCTATAGGATGTGGAAATTTAACTGACGACCCTTATGGTGGTCCATGCACTGAATGTTGGAAAAATGCTCCATCAAAATAATTGTAGGTTTTCACCTACGCAATCAAAACGCAAAACAATGAAATTAGAAAATAATAAAAATATATTTTGTTCTGTATCTGCTGGATATAGTAGCGTAATGATGGCTATAATGTTGCCTGTATGGTTTCCAGACCATAAAATAATTTATGCGATGGCAAACACTTCTAAAGAGAGAAATGAAAGTTTACACTTTATGAATGAATGTAACAAGCACTATAATCTAAATATGACTTGGATTGAAGCAGAATTTCACGAAAAAAAAATTGGTGTTACTCCTAAAATAGTTGAGTATAAAAACCTAAAGCGTAAAGGCGAAATATTTGAAACAGGGATAAGAAAATTTGGAATACCAAATAAAGAGAATAAATGGTGTAACAGAGATATGAAGCTTGAAGTATTGCGCAAATACGCAGATAGTATTTTTGGTAAAGACAACTATTCAGTTGCTGTTGGTTTGCGAATTGATGAAATTGATAGAGTTAGAAAAGACTATAAAACTAACAATGTTTTTTATCCTTTGATGGATTATAAAATTGATAGTAAAGAAAGAAACAGATTTTGGAAAAACCAACCGATCCAAATTTCAATACCTGCATATAAAGGGAATTGCGATATGTGTTTTGCAAAATCAAACCGTAAGTTAATGACTATTTTAAAAGAAGAACCTAATATGGGGGATTGGTGGGATAAAATGATTAAAACTTATGGAGAAGTTCCTATTAAGGGGAAACCAAGTTATAATGAATTAATGGAACAAAACAATGGTTTACAAACTTTTTATAGAGGTTACAGAACCATTGAAGATTTAGTAAGAATGGCTAAACAACCATTTACAAGAGCAACAGATGAGTACATTTATGAAAGCGATTTATTCGATTTAGAAGAAAATTGTGCTTCAGGTTGTCAGGTATTTTAATTAAAAACAAATAACAAACAAATTGTAGCTATTATGGTACTAAATGGCACAAAGTGGTAAAAAAAAGATTTTTTTAAAAAATTCAAAAATTGAAATAAATAATTCTAAAGAAAATTCAAAAATTAAAATAAATAATTCTAAATCCTCTATAGACCAATTTTGAAAAAAAATCAATAATAAATCCATGAACTTAATTTTAATAATATAAAGATAGTGGAAACTATTGAATAAAAAACAGAAAGTTATCAACCCTAAAAAAAACTGTAGTTATGAGAACACTTCATTTAAACTTAAAAAAGCAATGGTTTGATATGATTGCTTCAGGAATAAAAAAAGAGGAATACAGGACTATAAAGCCTTATTGGGAAAAAAGACTGTATTCACAAGACTACGACACGATAACATTTTCAAATGGTTATGCTAAAGATAGAAGGCAGATCGTGGTAAAATGTTTGTATGTTTTTGAGGGAATAGGGTTAGCTCAATGGGGTGCGCCTTTAGAAAAAGTTTATATCATTCATTTAGGTGAAATATTAAGTAAGAATTTTTAAACAGTAGTATGATAGATTCAAAAAATTGGTGGAGGCTATTCTGGTGGATAAACGACAATTGCCCAAATTATGTTTCGAATAGTCCAGAGGAACATTCAGATCTAATAGAACGAATGTATTTGTTAGAACAAAAAATAAAATTAGTGTAATAAAATGAATACAACACAAAATTTAAAAGATGGAGATATAATCACAATAAGCGGTTATTATTTCGATTGGACTGTTAAGGATGGATATTCTAGTGTTTTGGATAAAAAAGGAATTTACGCAATAGCACAAGGAGGGCTTATTCATTCGAATTTAGAAGGCAGTACCATTTTAACAATTAACGGAAAAAAACAGTAGTATGATAGATTCAAAAAATTGGTGGAGGCTATTCTGGTGGATAAACGACAATTGCCCAAATTATGTTTCGAATAGTCCAGAGGAACATTCAGATCTAATAGAACGAATGTATTTGTTAGAACAAAAAATAAAATTAGTGTAGTTAAATGACCTATAAAGAAAAAATACAGCAAGAAATTGATAGGTATCAATTTTATAAAGAGCAACACGAATTACCAAATGATAATTCAGGAGAGTACAATCAAGGCGTGATAAAATGTTGCAACAATATTATTAACGATTTAAAGAAAATACTGTAGATTTTTTAGATGAGAAAGTTGTTTTGATTTATTTGAAATAATCGGTTTCTGTTTTTGCTAAAATGCACAAGTAATGGAAACATAATCACTGGGGTGTAGATTGGAGAAAATTGAAAAACATGATTAACATCTTCAAATGATAAGTTTTTTACACCATGAAATTTTCTATTTAATAATTCATCATCAATAAAATAGGTGTTATATGCTGAATCAAAATGCATTGGAATTTCGTATTTATCTAGATATGAAACACGTCCATTTATAACTCTGAAATAATAAGTACGATTATTAAAAAGGTAACTGAAGTTATACATAATACAAATAAACAAAATAAAGAAAAAGTGTAGAAATAATGACTAGAGAACAGGAAATACAAGACGAAATCAAAGAACAGAATATTTTTTTAGATAGGTATCTAAATAATATTAAATCTCTTTTAGGAGAAGAGGGAGCTAAAAAAGTAAAAAAATCAATGATTAATCATTTAGTAAATAATCTGTAGATAAAACGAATTGAAAACTAAATGAAGCTAATCCATAAAATCTTTAAAACCTTCACTAAGCATGTGAAGCACAAATAAAAGTAATAGTGCAACGAGTATGTATTTAATTACAATCATTTAAGTTAATTATAATACGTATTTGTTTTTCACCCAAGTTAACGAAGTATTAACAATTGTTTTTTTGTAACCATTAACAATATCATTTACCATATCAATCTGAGCTTTCGAGTTCAGATTGTTTGTTTTTATCCATTCCTTTAAAACTTTCCTTCCAAACTCCTGGTCAACTTCAAATTGCAAACAATCACTAATAATACCCTCGTTTATTTTTCCGAAAGGATTATTCTCAACCGAACTTTTAAAGTTCTCAAAAACAATTCTACCATGCTTTTTGCAAAGCTCTTCAAGTAAAGAAATATTCATCTTCTCCAGTGTTATGATCTTACAAATTTACAAAAGGTTCAACTTTACTATTGCCAACTATGTAAAGTTTACGCAAATGTTGAACAGTTGAACTCAATTCAATAAAACCTATTATTTTTTACAAATTATCAATTTTCAAACTTTAAAAATTCAACCAACCCCCGAACCCCCAAAGTAAAAAACATTTAGAGCAAAAAGGAGCGAGATATTTCGTTCAACAGTTCAACAATTCCAACATTATAAATATTATTTATAGTAAGTATTTGATATTTAATAAGTTAGTATTTGTTTTATCTTGTTTTATGCGTGTTAAAATGTTGGAAAAAGGTGAACGCGTTTTTTTTCGTTCCAACATTTTTACAAGTCGTTCAACTTTTTCCAACAGTGTTTAAAAATTTAAACTATTGATTATTAGTGTTTTGGTTGTTTTGTTGGAAAAGTTGAACGGAATTCCAACAAAAAACAGGTTACTATAAAACAAGTCCTATTTTACCACTGCTCACCATTTTATATTTGGTAAAAATTAAAAATCATGGCAACAAGCAATCAAATTGAAATTTTTAAGGAGGTTATTAAAACTCAAAAAAACAGATCGGTAGCTACTATGGAAAAAGTAACTACAAAAAACCCTGAAGAAACTATTAAAAACCTTCAAAAAAATGGAGTGAATAGATTTGAAGTAGTAAATAAAGACGAAGGTGTTAAGGTTCAGTATAGCAAGTCTTTAGGTGGTAAAAATTACGAAAAAAAAGTAGTGAAAATGTAACGGTTTCACTACTTTTTTAGCTATATTTAAGTTGAATTCAATTGATTAAGAAATGACAGGAAGTATAATTCTAAACATCCCTCTTAAACCCTATCTAAAAAAGTATTTATACAAAAAATTTGGTAAAATACATCATGCTTCCAGAAGTTCATGGCTAGGAGCTTACGTTATTGATATTTTAGACAAAGAGTATCGGAAATCGAATGAAAGCATTAAGAAGGAAGACTATTTTCCTGTTGCTATTCCTTATTCTGTAGTATGTGATGTTGGCTTTTCTGTAAGTAAGGTAAAGTTATCGCGTTTAGAAGTTATGATTAGAAAGGTATTTTATAATGATTTGTATAGCTACATTGAAATATCTAGAGATAATGAATTGAAAATATATAACGAAGAGTATAACTCAATAATAAAACAAAATGCAATTAGAGCTATTAGCCAGTATTTAAGTTTTTTTGATATAACTGAAGATGAGCTAAGTGCAGACTCTGTTTACCGTCAATATTCGAGGTATAAAAAGGACAAAGTTGCAGAAGCCTTAAAAGAGCAACATGTTTAAGCCCTTTGTTTATAATGGGTACAGACTAGGACAAAATTTCAGAATCTTTTTTTTGTCCTAAAATTATAAATTTATGACTACACAAAATACTGCAAATTTTGAGCAAATAGGAGGTTGGTTTAATGTTCAAATTGTTACTCCAGAAGAAATTATTAGCTCGCCAAAAGTATTAACAAATACAAATGCTTCATCTATTGTAATTGAACCTTCTGATGATACTTTAGATATTTTACCGATTGCTGAAAATATAACCATAACAGAAACTCCAAGAACTAACAAACACGGAACCTATTACGATATTAGAGCTCAGTTTGAATTAAATATACAAACTAAAGATATTGACTCTTACTTTAATAATTACATACATAAGCATGTTGTTTTAATTGGTATTAAACATTACGGGCAACAAAAAATGTATGGTTCAAAACTATTTCCTTTAGAGTTTACCTACACTAATTTAAACGGAAAAAAACTACAAGACGGTTCTTTAATTCGAGTTTCGGTATTTGGTAAAATACCACAAAAGCCTGTGTATATCAACGATTAAGCACAGTTTTAAAACCGTGTCCTATTTTAAGTTTTAGTGTGAAGCTAAGTTTGTAATGTGCAAAAAGCATATTACAATGAGTATTAATAATTTACATTCTTTAATTACAGGTCGTTGGTTTATTGAAAAAGATTACGGACAAGCGTTGTTACCTTCTCTTTATTCAATTTTAAATGGAAAAATTACATTTAAAACTTCTGATAAATCAAAACCAGAAGCTTTTATTTTTGGAAATAACAAGTCTCTTATAGCTGCTTCTAGTTTTAATAACGAAACAAATAAAGATAACTATGTTCTGGTTGTTTCTATAAAAAACCCAATTTATAAGTACAATCAAGAATGTGGACCACGAGGTACAAAGTCGAAGCAAAAAATCATGTCAATTTATGAAAATGACCCAAATTGTAAAGGTGTTGTTTTAGATATTGATAGTGGAGGAGGTCAAGTTTCAGGTACTCCAGAGTTTCACGATTTTATTAAAAATTATTCGAAACCAGTTGTCGCTTATACTGATGGTTTAATGTGTAGTGCTGCTTATTATATAGGGAGTGCTTCTTCTCATATTGTTGCAAATAAAAGAGCTGATGCAATTGGAAGCATTGGAACTATGATTCATTTTGTTGATATGACTGGTTTTTATGAGAAGAAAGGAGCTAAGGTTATTACTGAGTATGCTACAAAGTCAACAAATAAAAACAAAGATTTTGAAGATCTTTTAAAAGGGAATCCTGAAGGCTATATAAAAAATGTTTTAGACCCTATAACAGAAACATTTCATAATGATATGAAATCAGCTAGAGAAAATATCTCTGAAGAAGTTCTAACAGGAGGAACTTATGATGCTGAAAAATCTTTAAGTCTAGGATTAATAGACGAAATAGGAACACTTCAAACTGCTATTGATAAGGTATTTGAATTATCAAAAGCAAACAATAATTCAAACAATCAAAACAATTCAAATAACATGGCAAGATTAAATGTACCTAATCTAGAAGCTGTTATTGGCGAGCAATTTTCAGAAGCAGAAAATGAAACTGGTTTATTGCTAACCGATGATCAAGCAAATGCGATTGAAAACCAATTGCAAGAACAAGCAACTGCTTTAGAAAATGCAACTGAAAATGCAACTGAATTAACAAATGCAACTACTGAGGCAACTAACGTAACAAATGCGATTCAAACAGCATTAACCGAAGCAGGAGTAGAAAACGCTGCTGATATGAGTAATGTTGAAGGAATACAAGCTTTAGCTGACTTAGTAGCTGAGTATGGAGGTAAAGATGGAGCTAAACAAACCACTCCTCAAGCGTCTACGGATGAATATTTTACTGGAGATGCTACAAGTAAATTACAAGAAACAATCGAAAACCTATAAAAATGGCAGATAATACTTTACAAGTTGCAGATATTGTATCTGAATACGGTGCCTACTACATTCCTGGTAGTGCTAATGAAAAACAGTTGATTTCTTTACAGAAACAACAAACAAAAACACCTAGTTATGCTACTCCTATTGTTTCGGATGCTACTGTTTATAGAGCTCCTCAAACTTATATGAGTGAAGTTATTCAGCCTTTCCAATCTAAATTTACAGATAAGGGGCAATTAACAGTTAAGCCAAATGATATTCCGACATATAAGATGAAAATCGATACAGGTTTTTATCCTGATGAGTTGGAAGAAACTTATTTAGGTTTCTTAACTAAAGTTGCTGAAGCTGATAGAGCTAAGTGGCCTTTTGTAAAATGGTTCTTAGAAGTTCATATTCTTGAGCAGAAAAAGCATGACTTAGAAACGCAAGCTTACGGTAAGGGTGTTTATGTTGCGCCGACACCAGGAACAGCTGGAGCAGCTTCTACGTGTATGAATGGATTGGTTAAATTAATTGATGATGGTATTGCAGGTACTGTAACACCACATAGCTTAATGAACCCTGTTGTTTTATCAGCTGCTGTGTCTTCTTCAAATGCATTTGATATGATTGAAGAGTTCGTAGATAATTTTGATACTGAAATTGAAGACGAACCAATTATAATTGGTTTAGAACCTTCATTGTTAAAGTGGTATTTAAGAGATAAAAGAAATACTCACGGAGCTGACACTAATTATACAGAGAATAAAGCTTATAAAGTTGATTTTATGGATAATGTAGAGTTAGCGCCAATGCCTTCGTTAAAGGGTACAGGAATTATTTTTGGTACTACTAAAAAGAATTTTGTTCATATCACTCCTAAGAAAAAAATGAACCCTATTAGAATTGAAGGTGCGAAAAGAGAGGTGTCTGTTATGGGAGATTGGAGAGAAGGACTTGGTTTCTTATTTAATGAATTGGTTTATGCGTATAAACCAGTTTAGGATTAGTAAAATTTATTTTTTTTAAAACAACACTTTAAAAATGGCAAACACACAAACAAATGCTTCAGCGGATAAAACCGCTGAAGTTACAGATAACAAAGCTTTATTAGAAGCAAAAGATGCTACCATTGCAGAATTAAAAGAAGAAGTAGCAAAAAAGGAAGCTGCTATTGAAGATGCAGTTAATGAACAAGTTTCAAAAACTGAATCAGAAATTTCTGATTTAAAAGATCAAGTAGCTAATAAAGATGAAGCTTTAAAAGCAAAGGATGTAACTATTGCAGGATTAGAAAAGCAATTGAAGGAAGCAAATGCAAAACCAACTGAAAGTGATAAACCTGTTTATAAAGGATATCAGTTTTTAGTGGATTCTTTTAGATTTAAAGGAAACAAGCATAAGTCGGTAGAAGCTGTTAAAGATGAGTCTTTAATGAAAGCTTTAATTGAAGCAAAATTCTCAGGACTTAAAAAAGTAAAGTAACATGAGTATTAAAATTGAAAATATTGGAGGAGCTACCAGCGAAGTGTCTGGTGGTTTTTCACATACTGAGGTGTATGTTGCTTTATTAGAGCATTTCACTTCACTTACCGAGCCTGCAGAGCGCGATGGTGATACTCCTGCTGCTACTTTAGCAGATTTGGTAACCATTGCAACCCCGCATACGTTTAATGTTGGTTTTGGATTTACTAAAATTAAAGCCATTAGCGAAACCGTTGGTTTAGAAACAGCACAAATTGGAGATCCTACTAAATCACCAGTTCAAGAAAATAAGCTAACTATTCAAATGTTAGGGTCAAAAGCAGAAATTCTAGGCTTTAAACGTTGGGCAAAAGGAAAGGACTTAATTGTTTTAGCTACTGAACACGAAAGTGGTAATTTACGACAAATAGGTTCTGCGAAGTTCCCAGGTAAATTGTTAGAATCTAACAGTAAAATTGAACCTGCTTTAGAAGGAGAAAACACTACTACATTAGTGTTTCAAGACAAACAGAAATATGACGCCCCTATTTATACTGGTACGGTTGATGTTCAACCAGCTGCTTAATTATTTCATCGTTTTTATTTGATTAATTCTAAAAAACCACCTGAATAGGTGGTTTTTTTGTGTCCTATTCTAAAAATTTGACAATTGCCACTTTTACACTATGAAAGTTAATGAGTGGTTTACAAACGTACAAGATTACCAACAAGGAATTATTTTATACAGCACCTTACCAGGTGCTAAACCTAATTTGGTTCGTTTGTTTTTTAAAAAGCAGTCGAAAGCTAATGAGGAAAAGTTAGCGTACGAATTATCTAAGTATAAAGAAGAAGGTGCTATCGAGGATAAAGTTGACAAGGAATCAGTTATTCCTGAGATTGTACCAGAATCTAATAATGTTGTTACAGTTACTCACCAATCAAAAACACAATTTTTTTATAGATTAAACGAGTTGCATACTTCGTTGCATGGTAAAGCAAGAGAGCAAAGAGATTTATTTCAAAAGGCTATTTCTTTAAAACTTCAGTTAAATGAACTTCATGAGCTTGAGGAAGCTAAAGCGTTATCGTTATGTATTGAAATTGAAAATACTTTTGATAAGATAGATTCAATTCAAAAAATCTTAAAGCATTATGTGGACCACAAAGTGGTGTTAGATATAACCGAACAAAACTATTCTGACTTAACTCCTGCACAGTTATTACTTAGAATAAAGAGTAAGCGGGAGGCTCGAAGTAAACAAAAAGCAAGAGTTAAAAAGTTAATGGTTGAATTAGGACAAAATTTGTCCAAAAGTCAACGAACCAAAAAAGAAGTTGCTTTAGAAAAAGCAGAGGCAAAAATTTTGGTATTAGATCAAAATGTAAATGAGTTAAATAATTTGATAAATAAGGGTTAGTTGTATGGAGAATGGTATTGAATTACAAAAAGGAAGAGATACTTCGTTTGATAAGATTTTCGCTTATTATTTGAATCCTGATAAGTATACGCTAACACCAAAACAAGAAGAAATTAAAGAACGTTGGTTAGCAGCTTGGACACTACGTCTTAAAAAAAAATCTCCTACCAAAGTTGCTCAAATACTTCAAGAAACATACAAAGAACAAAAGCTTTCAAGAGCTCAAGCTTTTAGAGATGTTCAAAACGCTGAAAAACTTTACGGTAATGTAATTAATGCTGATAGGGTTGGTAGAATGGCAATTCACTACGAATATGCGTTAGAGGCTTACAAAAAAGCTTTAAAAGCAGGAGATTATAAAGCAGCAAAAGGGTTTTTAAGTGAAATGAGAGAATCGTTACCGTTTGAAGATAATCCACAATTTAATCCTGAAAAATTAGAAAATAAGCCTGTTAAATTTTATGTAGATAAAGCAGTAGAACTTGCAATTGCAAAACAGTTACAAGCAGGTGTTTTAGATTTTAATAATTTAGAGATGGAAGATATCTCGCATGAAGAAGTAGGTAATGAGTAAGATTTTAAAAGTATTTTTAAATGCGGCTCAATTAGCTGCTGTTATTGCTGTAACTGTTCTTAAAAAAACAAAGATTTACCTTGAATGGGGTCGAGGAACAGGGAAGTCTTTTATACTAGCTTTCTTTATTAAGGAAATGGTAAAGCAAATGCCAGGGGCATCATTTGCTTTGGTTGGTTCTACATACCAACAAATATTAGCGAGAACTTTACCTTCTACAAAATTGGGATTAAAAAAATTGGGATTATACCATGGAATAGATTATGTAGTTGGAAAAAATGGTAAAAGTTTAGGTTTTAAAGAACCTATTTACCAGCCTGATAAATGGAATAATATAATTCATTTTAGTAATGGCGCTATTTTTCAATTAGTTTCTCTAGATAATCCAGATAGTGGACGTGGTTTAAATGCTTTTGGTATTGTTGCTGATGAAGCTGCTTTGTTAGATCCTGTAAAACTTTATAATAATGTAAAAACTACCAATAGAGCTGTTGAAGAACAATTTAAAAAATGCTCTATGTTGGGTATTCAGGTGTATGCATCGTCAACCCCGTTAACAAAAAAAGGGAAATGGTTTACCGATATGGAAGCTGTAGCAAATCGTAAACCTAAAGAATATGCTTTTATTAAGGCTTCTGCATTAATAAATAAATTAAATATTAGACCTGAATGGTTTCAAGAGATGAAGGATGAAACACCTTCTGAATTAATCTATAATGCTGAGATTTTAAATATAAGACCAAAGGAAATTCAAAATGGTTTTTATCTACAGTTAAAGCCAGAGCGACATTATTATATTAATTACAATAATGATTATCTGGAGAGTATAACTGCGGATTATACGGTTAATAGTTTTAACTGTAATCAAGATAACGATATAGTTAAAAATCGCCCTTTGATATTGTCTATTGACTGGGGTACCTTTATTTCAGCAGTTGTCAGTCAGAACTTACCCAACGAATACAGAGTTTTAAAACAGTTTTGGGCGACTCAATCGGAGAGTTCACAGGACCATGAAGATTTAATAAATGACTTTGACGAATACTACAAGCCTCTACATAATAGGGTAGTTCATTTGTATTATGGGCATGATGGTAATACTATAAGAAAAGGTACCAATGAAACGTATGGTGATGAGCTTGTGAGAATACTGAGAGCAAAAGGATGGACAGTATACGATAAGAGTAAGCATAAACCTGTGGCACCACATAACGACAAGTATATACTGGTTAATATGATGCTAAAAGAGAGCTCTTCTCGATTTAAACCAATAAGAATAAATGAGCAGAACTGTCCTGATCTTACTATTAGTTTAGAGCGAGCAGAAGCAGCAGAAGGTAAGAACGGAATACAAAAGGTAAAGAAGGACGAGCGAAACGCATCCATGAAGCAGCAACATACTACACACTTGTCTGATGCCTTTGATATACCTGTGTATTCGTTATTCAAATCAAAACTAAAGAAAGACACTGAGTCGCTCGACTTACCAACCGTGCTTGGATAATTTTCAAACCAAAATTTCATATTTCCTAAACTTTCAATAATGGCAATTGTCATTTTTGAAAGGATGCGGCGAGCCAAATCGTTTGAAAAATAGATTTTAAAAGCTTAAAATCATGTTTAAAAGACTGTAAATCAATTTTTTAAGTTTTTAAAAATGAGATTTTTAACTAAAAACAGATATAAATCATATAGTTTTAGAGGTACTTACAGCAGTTTTTTTATAAAAAAGGAGTTGTAATTATAGTTTTTGTCTCAAAAAAATGCTGTCCTATTTTAAAACTCGTAGTTGAGCGAATTTTGAAATATGGAACAAGCAATATCTTTAAATGATGCTATAGCAATTATTGATGCAGTTGATGTAAAAGGCAATGCATTACCTTTTGATATTACTTTCCGTACGTTACAACGAAATTCTAAAACAGGAGGCAAACTCTACACTTACAATCAAGTAAAAAAGCATCGTAAGGTGAAATCTGATAATCCTAATTATTTAAAGCAGGCGCAATCTCCTGAAAGAAGAAAACGAAATCCTAATCACTTTTTAAATCGCACACGTAATCTCGAATTACAAAATGGTGATATAAAAACAATACATATACGATTAATCATAACCGTTAATGGCTTAAAAGTTATTTATTAAATGAGTACTCAATTTTATGGAGATTTTGCTATTACAGGAGGTAATGTAAAAGCAGCCGTTGCCTTTTCAAAAAATAAAAACGAAGCTACTGTTACAAGTGTTTCGTTAACCGCTGAACACGAAAACGGTAAGATTGCTGCATGGGGAGCAAATAATGATTTTCCGCAGCAATTTTTAAAGAAAATCAAACCTGCAGGAGCTTTGCGTTCAGGTTTACGTACCAACAGAAAAGCTCATTATGGTTCTGGTTTTGTTTTAGCAGAAGAAACTTTTGAAGAAGGTAAACGAGTTATTACCCAGAAGAGTATTCGCCAGTATCCAGAAATACATGAGTTCTTTATTAGAAATCAAATGAAAAGGTTTCATAAAGAAATTATTACCGATTTAGAGTATTTCGCTCTGGCAGTACCAGAGTATGTGCTTTCCAACGACTTTAAAAAAATTAACAGAGTAAAGCGCCAAAAAACTGCTGATTTCCGATATGAAATAATGAATGAATCTACAGGGTTGATTGAAAACGGATATCTATCAACTAAGTGGGCAGAAGGTGTAGATGCTGCTTCTAAATTTGTTTCAAAAGTTCCTTTAATTGATAGTTACTGGTCGGCAGAAGAAGTACGTGAGTATTGTAAGAAGAAAAAAATTAGAAACTTTATACGCCCTGCATTTTATCCGTTAATCAACGAAAGTTATTATCCAGATCCAGAACTTCACTCAATAGAAAGTAGCGGGTGGTTAGACATCATTAATTCTATTCCAAAGTTTAAAAAGGCCTTCTTAGAAGAACGAGCAAACATCAATTACCATATAGAAGTTTACGAAGAATATTTTCAAAAGAAATACAAAGAAGACTGGGAAGGCTTCACTCCTGAAAAGCGAAATCAAATTCAGAGTGAATTTGTTGAGGAATTAGATGCAGCTCTTAGAGGAGCTGAAAAAGGAGGCGCGTCTTTAATGTCAATTATTTATAAAGATGATACAGGAACACCACAACCTGGTTTAAAAATAACTGATGTAGGACAAAAAAACACAGACGGCAAATACTTAGATGATACTTTAGCAGGAACACAAGCAGCGTTAACTGCTGCATCTGTAGATCCTTCTATTATTGGGGCAGGAATACCAGGAGGTAAACTTGGAGCTGGAAGTGGTTCAGATAAAAGAGAAGGATGGTTAATTCTTTCAGCAATGAAACATACCGACCGAGAAACAACTCTTGAGCCTTTTGAATTTATTCAGCAGTATAACGGATGGGACCCGAATTTAATTGGTGCTTTTGAAAATACGGTGTTAACCACCTTAGATAAAAACCCAACTGGAACACAAAAAGCAGCACAGATATGATAATTAAAGATACAGCTACATTAAGAAAATACTTGTCTGTTAACGGTTCAGTAGATCATGATAACATTGCACCGTATTTAAGAAAAGCCGAACGCACATTTTTAAAACCTGCTATTGGCTCTGAACAATTAGCAATTTTTGATACTGAGGTTACAGATGAGATAATAAAAGAAGCTCAAGAACTAGCGCAAGAAGTAGTTGCTAATTATGCTTACTTTCTTTATTTACCAATAGGCGCAGTTCAAATTACTGATAGTGGTATTCAAGTAGCAGAAAATGAACACGCAAAATCAGCAAGCGATAAACAATTTAAAGAGTTACAGCGTTCCTTTTTAAAGTCAGCACATGAGGCCCTTGATGAATTACTGGCTTTTATGGAAGTAAGCGCCGATAAATTTATAGAGTGGTTTAATTCGGATACACATACCGTTTACAAAGATTTACTGGTAAACAAGACGGATATTTTTAATAAATACTATTACATCTTTAATTCTAGGCAAACGTTCACATCCTTAAAACCTAATTTACAAATTACTGAAGACAGGTTTATAAAAGCATCCGTAGGAAAAGAATTACTAGAAGCTTTAAAAGAAAATCAAACAGATGAAAATCGTAAGGAAGTAAAAAAACTTTTACAACAATCAATAGTTGCATTTACGGTAATGCTTACGGTTGAAAATGGAATGTTTGTTTTAGATGCCAAAGGAATGCACATGCGTTTTGATGTATTACCTTATGAAAAAACCATAACCAACGTAAATTTAAAAATCAACGACTTTTTATTAAGAACAAAAGACAATAAGCAAGTAGAAGGAGAAGAGTATTTAAAAATGGCGTTAAATGTTATAAAAGAAAATCCAACAAAATTTACCGAATACACCGAAAAAGAGCAGGCAGATTATATAAATATTACTAAAACTAAATCGATTATAAGCTTGTAAAAAGCTGTCCTATTTTAAAGAGTTAAACAATAAGATATTTGAATTATGATACGGTTTTTTAGTGCAGTAAAACAAGGAGTTACCAATGTAGTCGTTTTTTTTAAATGCGACTCAGAAAAAATTACTTGCGACCGAGACGATATAACTTGTGATATAGATTAACATGGCAACATTTAACGAAACAATAAATACAGGTACAACCCCAGGAGACGGACAAGGAGATGGCTTACGTACAAATATGCGTAAGCTTATTGAGAATGATAATTTTTTGAAGCAGGAGATTGAAAATATTGAAAATAAAATTTTGAATATATCTTCAGGTGAAGGAGGGAAAAAATTTGAAAACTTATCTCAGATGCAAGCTATAACACCTGTTCCATCTGATTATACTGTAGCAGAGGTTACAGTTAATGGAGAGCAGGAGTATCATATTTGGCTATCTTCAGAGCCTAACGGGACAAAATTTTACAAAAAAATAGAGAGTGTTCAAGCTGTTTATGATGACCTAAAAAATAAAGCAGATTTAATAATCGGTAAAAACTTGTTTGATAAGAATTCAGTTACAGAAGGTTATGCTATTAACTTAACAAATGGTGAGTTAGTTGTTTCAGCGACAAGATATGTTTCTGACTTCATTCCAGTAACAGAAATAGATTATGTAAGTAGTCATACAATGTATCAAATTGCTTATTATGACAGCAGTAAGGTTTTTATATCTGCAAACGACGGAAGTGCAACAACAATTTTAACAGTACCTAATGGGGCTTCTTTCGCAAGAATTACTATACATAGCAGTGTTAATAAAGATGTTTTTCAGCTTGAACAAAACACAGTGTCTACTCGTTATGAGGCCTACAAAAAAACTATAAGATCTGAACAAATAAATTTAGATGGAGAAATCAAACGAAATAATGATAAGCCATTATCAGGTGGTAAGGTGTATCCAATGTCTAAGTACCTTTCAAGTTCAGATAACATGATTAATAGCGGTGACTTTCCGTTTTATGATTATCCTTTGTATAATGTTGTTTATGGAGATGCATTAATGAATAATGGCGATAATGGATTGGATTTAATTATAACAGGAGATACACAAATTGCAACGGGTAAAGTATTTGATAACACAGTTAAAAAAATCACTTTAAAAGGTGTTTGCGAAGCTAACAATACCACTTATTTTGGAATAGGTTTAAAGAATGGGAGTTATTGGGGAGGCATGATGTATAGAGGGTCTAACGGCGCACGATCAATGCTTCAATACGCAAGTAGTTCATTTGTAACAGGCGCAAGTATATCTTCAAGCGAGGTTTTTAATATTGGAGATGAAGTTATTGTGGAAATTCAATTTATTGGAGGTGCTTCTTATGTAAGAACTGCTGTAAATGGAATTTTCTCTGCACTAACAAGAATGTCAGAAGAATTTAATAATGTCGATGTTGGCGGAGAAGTTCACATTTGTTTTAGAGGCTCAACAGAGTGGAGTAATTTAACTTTAAATGTTCAAAAATCATCAAACAATGAGTTAAGTAAAACATATTATGTGTCAAAAAACGGAAGCGATACTAATAGTGGAGCTTCGAGTAATGATGCTTTTTTAACAATAACAAAAGCAGTTTCAGAAAGCAACGGAATTAATGAGATAATTGTTGAAGAAGGTGATTATTATAATGAAACATTTAATCTATCAACAGGAGTTAATATAACTGCCAAAATTGGGCATAAAGTCAGAATTATTGACGGTTTACATATTACATCCGCAAGTTTAGAAAGCGGATATACAAAGGTTTATTCGGTTGCTCATTCAGATACTTTAACATCTTCAATGTGGTTATGGCAACATGATGTTAATGATGAGGCAACATCAGTTGCTGTAATAGATTCACACCCACTCCATCGAGGTCTAACTCATAGATTGCAATCAACAAAATGTACATGGAAAAATAGTCTTGCAGAATTAGAGAGTTCAGATAGTTCAAGAAGTTATTTTTATTGGAATGCAGGCACTTTATATTTTACATTAGTTGCTGATTCTGATTTAACTCAAAATCCAATAGTAATTCCACAAAATAAGATTTATGGTAATGGATCAAATGGAGTGAAAGTATATCTTAACAATATTAACTTTCTATACTCTTCTGTTAATTTAAGTAATACTCTTTTTGATGTTAGTGATTGTTCTGTTATGTACTCAACTTACTTCTATGGCTGGCAGTATGGCAGTTGCGTAGGAGGAACATTTAAAAGATGTAGAGCGGGAGGTATAAATTATAACGCAGGTAGCGGGGGGGATGGATTTAACGGAACAAATAGTGCGCCTTCATCGTTACACGCAAATATTACATCAATCTCTAGTTTCGATTGTTGGGCACACGACAACTATGATGATGGAGATAGTTTACACCAATATGCTAACTGCTCAATTTATGGAGGATTGTATGAGTTTAATGGTTCAGCTATAACTGCTGCTAGTGGTGGTAATATGTCTGTTTACAACGCTATTATTAGAAATAATGATGCTGGATTAGGAGCGCAGGGAAGCCCTCCAAATGGCTACCTAAACACAAGTATTCAAGCAAATAGTTGCCTTTTTGAGAATAACACTATTCAGAACACTAATAGCACAGGAGATGACACAATAATTTTAATTAACTGTGTAAGTGTTGGAAACCCATTCGCAACAATAGGAGTTAAATTATATAACTGTACAGAAATTCAATAATGTTAAAAATTATTTTTTCCAATAATAAAAATAGAGAGTTTGTTAAGTTAATTAACAATTATAAAACAAAACCAACTCCTCAAACTATAAAAAAATGAAACAATACATTGCTGAAAATCTACCTACAATTTTAGGTTATTTATTTGGTGTTGGTGGGATGTTCGATTCTTATTTGCAACGAAAAAGAAGAAAAACAGATGCGCTATCAGGAATGCAATCTACCTACGATAAGTTTGTAGAAGACTATGATAAGAAGTTTGAGGAAATGCGTAAAGAGATAAAATATTTAAAAGAAGAGCACGCAAAAGAAATTGAAACTTTAAGATCTAAGTTAAATGAAGTAGAAGCTTATTGGCAAAAACGATATAACTCTTTAAAACAGTCTTTTGATAATTATAAAAAACTACATCCATAATGAAATCACCACTACAACCAATAATAACAAGAGGAGAAGATGAAACTGGCAACGGTTGGTACGGAGCTAGTCGTGGCAATAGAAAACATGAAGGTGTCGATTTTGTGGGTGTTCCTGGGCAAAAAGTTTTTGCTTGTGTTGATGGGCGTGTACGTATTGGTAATGTGTATACCTATTCTACAAAAATGAAATTGGTAGAAATTAAAAATAGTACCTATAAAGTTAAGCAAATGTATGTGCAGCCAACCGTTAAAAACGGTCAGATGGTTAAAGCGGGTGATGTTATAGGTATTTTACAAGATGTTGCAACATTTCATGGTTCTAATAAAATGAAACCGCATTGCCATGTAAGTATTTGGAAGCATGGTTTATTAACAGATCCAGAACCACTAATAATTCCTTGCTCATGTTTAAACGTATAACACTTGTTTTAGTAGTTCTTCTTTTCACTTCTTGTTTAGGGTCAAAAAAAATAGCTGAGAATTCAACTATTAAAAAGCAAACTGAAATAAAGGAAGTTAAAAAAGACAGCTCCAATGTTATTGAAAAAAACGGAGCGATTCAAGACAAAGTAATTACTCCAGTTGCTTCAACAGGAAATGAAGAAACAGATAAAAAAATTGATGAAATTTTATCTAAACTAAATACTACTAAAAAAAGCGGTTCAAATAGTTATCGTCAGTATTACGATACTGAAACTAGGCAATTAATTACAGATTTTTTAGTAGCGCAAACACTTAGCCAAAAAACAGTAACCAATAACGAAAGTACTAGCGAAACTACTTTAGAAGAGCAAATAAATAGTTACGTATATAAACGTATAACCACTATGCCGTGGTATTTATGGCTACTAATTTACTTTTTGTTACTCGATACTAAAGTGGTTGCCATACTAGCAAATTTTATTCCTGGGTTAAAAGGAGCAACGTCCATCTTAGCACTATTTAAACGTAAATGAAAATAAACATAACCATACCAACCAATTGGAACGATTTAACCGTTCGTCAGCAAAAACAACTAGCGTTATTGCTTCATAAAGGAATATCAGGAGTTGTGTTTGATTATCAGGTGTTAAAAATATTAATGAATGTACGTTGGTGGCAGTTTTTTAAATACCGAAAACTTTTAAAAATTACCAAAAGTGCTCATTTTGAAGAATTGAAAAAACATTACAGTTGGTTGTATAACGATTTGCAGTTAACCACATTTATACCTAAACTAAAAAAAGAATATTTAGCACCTGCTGATAGATTAACCAATTTTACAGTTGAAGAGTTTTCGCATACTGAAGATTTATTTTTAACATGGCATAAAACAAAAGATTTTGAAGCCTTACATTATTTAGCTGCTGTATTGTATCGAGAAAATAATGACTTGGGCAAACGTGTAGAATTTGATAAAACAGAACTTGATAAAAGAGCAGCAAACTTTTCAAAACTACCTAAAAGCACTTTGTTAGCTATTGCGTTAAGTTACCAAGGTTGTAAGTTATACATTACAAGAAAGTTTCCGTTAATATTTCCAGCTGCACCTAAAAAACAAAACAAGAAGAACAAACTGCCAAATAGTAGCGGATTTGGAAAATTAATACTCCATTTTTCAGGACAAAAATTTGGTACACACAACGAAACCAAAAACACCAATTTATACACGTTTTTAAGTGATTTTGAAGAACAATTAAAAAGTAAACCTTATGGCTAATATTTCCTTTTTAACTATTGTAAATTATTTAGAGGCTTTATCTGCTAACCATGTAGATGTAAAAGACAGTTTTCGTTGGAATGTAAATGAAGTTTCCGGAGCTTTACGCTCGGGAGTGGCTTTACCAATTACACTTATAGATGCACCAGAAACACAAAGTAGTGGAAAAAACACCACGCCTTTAATTCATATCAATACAACCGCTTTTACGGTGTTGGGTAAACCAAATACCAAAACAGGAAATTTAGACGATTACGATGCTCAAAATGAAGTGTTAGATTATACACAGCGTATTTGTTTCGATTTTCAAAAAAGAATATTACACGATGCTTCGTTACCAAAAATTAACGGACAAAAAAACTGGCTGTATGGTTTAATTGATAAAAATAGTTTTCACTTTTTTAAAGTAGGACCATTATTTTCTGAAGGACTGTACGGTTACCGTTGTGAACTTACCATAAAAAATAAAGTAACCACCGAAGTTGATGCTGAAAAATGGAGTGATTTATAAGCTGTCCTATTTTAAAAATCAAGCTACTTATACTTTAGTAACTCAAAACAAAATGTATAACTTTAAAATTTTAAAAATGAAAAAACTATTAGTATTGTTTTTGTTTGTAGGCTTCGTCTGCAACACCCACGCATTAAACAAGGTAATTAGCAATTCTGTTAACGACACAGAACAAATTATTTTTCCTGAAAACCCTCAAGAAGTTACTGCTTCAGTAGCA
The DNA here is from genome assembly GCF_000518405.1 of Tenacibaculum sp. 47A_GOM-205m. Taxonomy (NCBI): domain Bacteria; kingdom Pseudomonadati; phylum Bacteroidota; class Flavobacteriia; order Flavobacteriales; family Flavobacteriaceae; genus Tenacibaculum; species Tenacibaculum sp. 47A_GOM-205m. The sequence goes on from NZ_JADN01000003.1 coordinate 400,336, forward strand.
GACTTTAATTGTGATATTCAAAATGTTGCAGTATATTTGAGTATGGAGAAAATTATAATGCAAAACGGTTTTGAATTAAAATTACCTAAACTACCTGGTGAGTTTCAAGGAAAAGCTCTGGCAGATATTTCGATAGATCCGCATGGTATTCCTCCTTTTATTTTAGAGTTAAAAGAACAACAAATAGAGATGCTAAATACTCTTAATAGTTTTGTTCCATCTTTAGATGATTTGGTAAGAAAAGATTTAATTAATAAAGGGTATGAAGTTGAACTAGAATCAGGGATTGAAGCTTTTGCAAAATCAGATAGGTGTTTAATTGTATCTAACCATCAAACAAGACCTTATGAACATACTTTATTGGTAGATGATAATCCTATTTGTATGTGGAGATATCCTGATAATTCCATAAAAAATGAAGCTGATAAATTTACCGCTACATATTTAGAGTTTACAGAACTATAACTGTATATAAACAATAACAAAAACCACCCAAAACGGGTGGTTTTTTTGTGTCCTATTTTAAGGTGTTTGCTCGTAGTAATTTGCATTAAAATTACAACAAATGGCAAGCGACCAAAAACAAATTTTAGAAGAAGAAAAGCTTTTAGGTAGGCAAGTTGCTAAAGTAGCAACTACTTATGTTCGTGATAAAATCCAAAGCAGTTCTTTACAATTAAAAGGCAAAGGATCTCCTTATAAAAAAAGTAAAGAAGAGCAAAAACCACTACTAAAAGCTACACGTATAAAACCTGAAATTGGAGATTTTCGTTTGTTAGGTTTCAAATTCATGTCTAACCGCCATGGTTTTGTACATCATTTTGGTTCAATAAAAGATAATACTAGGTTTTTACAAACACACTCTAAAACAGGTAAAGTTTTTCAAAGAAGTTTAGGTAGTTTAAAAAGTCAATCTTTTTTTGATGATATATACGAAAATTCTGGTGCTTTAAAAATGTTAGAAGATGGTTTAAGTAAAACCAGAACCAGAGCGATTTCTATCATGTTACAAAATTTAGTGCATAAAATAGAGTTACAAAATGGCTAAAGACACTAAATTTAATTTAACCATAAAAATAAATGGTAAAGAAGTAGCTAATACATTAAATGGTGTTGGTAATGAAATTCGTACACTTAAAAAAGAGTTAAGAAAGTTAAATGAAAACGATCCGAAGTTTGAACAAAAACAAAAGGAGTTACAAAAAGCTAGAGAACGTTATGATGAATTAAATAACTCCATTAATGGCACAAATGATGTGTTAGATGAAGCTCGTGGTCATTGGGATAATTTACTTGGAGGTTTAATAAGTGGTAATTATGAAATGGCTTCTAAAGGCTTACAAGGAATAACTACTAACATTAAAGGAATTACCAAAGCTGCTTGGGCTTTTATAACTACACCATTAGGTGCAACATTAGCTACTTTAGGAGGTATTGCTGCAATTACTAAAAGGTGGGTTGGTTATAATGTTGAATTATATAAAACAACAGAATTAACCAGAACTTTAACAGGTTTGTCTGGTGAAGCTTTAGAGGAGTTAAGAGATAAAGTTTCTGGTACTGCAAAAACTTTTGATTTAGAATACAACGATGTTTTAAAATCTTCTAACTCTTTAGCGAAACAAATGAAAATATCGCACAAAGAAGCGATAGATTTAATAACGCAAGGATTAGCAAGAGGAGCAAATATAAATGGTGATTTCTTAGATAAACTTAAAGAATATCCTGTTCAGTTTAAAAACGCTGGTTTTTCTGCTCAAGATTTTATTGATATTGCTACACAGGAAGTTAAGGGAGGTGTTTATAGTGATAAGTTAGTAGATACTTTAAAAGAAGCTGATTTAGCACTTAAGGAAATGACAAAAACGCAAACAGAAGCGTTACAAAATGCCTTTGGTGAAAAATTTACACAAGAGTTAGCTAAAGGAATAAAGACTGGAGAAATTACTACTAAAGAAGCAATTTTTAGAATAATAAAAGAAGCTGATGCTTTAGGTTTAAACTTACAACAAAAGCAACAATTAATTGCAGATGTGTTTAAAGGAGCAGGTGAAGATGCTGGGGGATTTAGCGAAATTGTACTTCAATTAAATGAGTCTTTTAAAGAGCAAAACAAACAATTAACCGAAAATGAAGCTGCAACTCTGAGGCTTGCAGAGGCAAATCAATCGGTGAATACCGAGTTAGAAGATTTGTTTGATGCTAGTCAAAGTGGTTTTCCTTCAATGTTAAAGCACATTCAAGCAGTAGGAAAAGAAACGTTTGCTAATCTTTTACGCGGTTTAAAACTAGCCACAACATCATTAAAACAAATGATTTCTGTAGCTAAAGAAGAAGGAGCAACTGCTGCTGCTAATGATGTGGTTGAAGATATGAAGCGTTTTAATTCATCTCAAGAAGATGCAATTAAATACAGGTTAGAAAGCACGCAAAAGAATATTGATCGTGTTAAAAAACAAATGGAAGACTTAAGTTTTACAGGAAAACTGCTAGGGACTGATAAAACTTTAAACGCTCAATTGTCAAAATACATAGCATATAAAGATGAATTATTAAACATAGCTTCAGATACTTCAACAAAGTTTAAAGCTATTGAAGCTACTTACATAAATCCTGATGATCCTATAGATAATAATGTGTCTGGTGGTAATTCTGGTGGTAATTCTGATGAAAAAGGTGATGAAGAAAAATTAACAAAGGAAGACAAACGAATCCTAGAATCAAAAAAGAAACTTGCGGAGTTTTTAAAAGAATTTGATGAAGAACAGAAAATTCTGAAACAAATTAAAGATTTAGAAGAAGACGAAGCAGCACAATTAGAAGAAGAATTAAGGTTAGAGGCAAGATATGCAAAGTTAGAAGCAGATGCGGTTAATGAAAAGGAACTTTTAGCAAGGTTAGCCGAAGCAAAAAAAACAGAGCTACAGGCAATTGAAGATAAGTACGATAAAATAAAAGCTGATAAAGATAAAAAGAATAAGGCAAAAGAATTAAAGAGAGATCAGGAGCAGGCTAAAAAGAAATTATTAGAGAGAAGAAAACTAAAGAATGATATTATTAATGGTGCTATTTCCTTAGCAGGAGAAGAAACAAGAGTTGGGCAAGCACTTGTTGCAGCTAAAGGAGTTTTAGCAGCTAAAGAATCGTTAATACAATTAGGAGTTTTAAAAACAAAAGCTGCTTCAGCTGTTGCAGAAGGAACAATGGCTACAAGTGTAGGTGCAGCAAATACTGCAAAAGTTGGTTTTCCTCAAAATATACCTTTATTAATTGGATTTGCAGCTCAAGCAGTCGGCATTATTTCTGCTATCAAAAAAGCTACTTCACTAGCAAAATCTTCAAATGGTTTTTTTAAAGGAGGTTATACAGGAAATAAAGCTTTATATCATGATGGTCAAGATGGTGTTGTAGGTCCAGCGCACATTGGGGAATGGTATGCACCAAAATGGATGAATAAAGACCCAAGGTATGCACCAACGATTCAATGGTTAGAAAAAGAAAGGAAAAATCCAACAAATAATGGCTTTTTTGATGGTGGTCATACAACGCCAGAAGAAGTTTCAGAATACAACGAAGCACCAACAACATATAGCGATAAAGGAGAGTCTGATACGCTATTAACCAGTTTGCTTAATAGGTTAGTTAATTTATTAGAAAATGGTATTGAGGCCTCTGCATTAATAGGAGATGATAACATAGAGCAGTTTAGAGATAGGGAAGAAAAGTTAAATAAATCACGCGAAAACGCAAAGATTCAGTAATATGGCAATATCACCAAGTAGTATTAGTTTTAATTATAAGCAAGGAGAAGCTTTACCACCAACGAGAGTTGTAACGTACACACATTCTTATAATAATACAATTTTTGAAAATGTACCAAATTGGCTTACTGTTTTTAATAATCAAAATACTTCTGCAGATGTATCACTTAGTTCACCTGCTCAAAATTTAGCTCCAGGAAATTATTCAGCAATTGTAACGGTAAAAGCTCAACAATTACCAGAAGATGAAAATGGTAATTTATTACTAGATCCCAATGCGCCAACATACACGGTGGGTACTTTTTCTGTTTCTTTATTTGTACAAGAAACTATTGTGTTAAATGTTGTGCCAGAACAATTATCTTTTAATTATCAAATAGGAGGAAATAATCCTCAAGATATTACTGTTAATGTTGCTTCAGAGAATAACTGGACAGTAACAGAAAACAGCAATTGGTTATCGGTTTCAACGACATCAGGATCTAATAATGGTTCTTTTCAGGTTTCTGTAACACCTTCAGGTTTACCTATTGGTACACATACAACGACTATTACTGTTGATGATGCTGTTACTTCAATAGTAATTCCAGTTACTTTAATTATTTCTGAACCAGATACTGGTACTGATTATTTGTATGTTACACCAGTTGTTTTAAATTTTGGTTATACAGTTTCAGGAGTTATTCCGCCCTTAAAAAGAGTTGAGTTAAATTCCTCTGGTAATTGGACGGTAACTACTAATAAAACATGGATAAGTTTATCCGCTTCTTCTGGTGTTTCTGGAGCAGGTAGTTTAGATATCGGTTTGCAAAATTTAGCAGGTTTAACTGTAGGTAATCATTTTGCTACAGTAACCATTGTTAACGGTAGTATTGTTAAAACAATTAATATTACTCTTTCTGTTTACGAATTTGTAGAGGAATTGTTAGATACTGAAAAGTTATATTTCTCGGAAGATAACAATGTTATTAAAGTGTCTTCAGGAAGGACTGATACTTTTTTACAGATTAAAGTGTCTTCAGTATTTGAAAATACAAGCTATAATATACCTTATAACATTCCTTTTATTAAAGGAGTATCCCAAAAAAGAATTGGATTAGAAGCAAAAAGAATACTAGGCGCACGCCCTTTTATTGGTTTAAATACTTCTTTTTTAAATTCTCCTTTTAAACCAGCCTCTTTAAATTTTGAAATTAATGAAGTTGAGTTGTTTAATAGTGATATTGCTCAATCTGTTAATCTACAAAACATACTATTTACTAAAGGAGTATCTCCAATTAATGGTTGGATGAGTGATGCTCCTAATACTATTTACACTACAAAAAATGGCATTATATTATTTAGTTTTTTAGGAAATGTAAATGTACCAGTAAATGAATTGGTTATAGAAGGAGATATTGCCAAAACTTATACTTTTTCTAACTCAATAGAATCTTTCTACACCGCTATGATTGCTGTTTCAGATTTAAACGCAAAAGAAGGTGATGAGTTTACTGTTACTGCAAAAGATGTAAGTATAAATGTTGTAATTAAGCCTGAAGATAAAGAACATTCCTTTGTTTTTTGGGAGAACCAATGGGGTTTTTGGGATGTTTTAGAATTTACAGGAGAGTTTACAGCAAAAGCATCGTTTAAAGAAACCTCTTTTGAGTTTAGAAAAGACTATAAAACTATTGAAACGAAAGTTTTAGATATTAAAGATCAAGGTTCTTTTCAGATATCTACTGGTTGGGTTTACACAGATGAAGAGGTTTTAACATTAAGAAAAATGTTAAATGCTACTAATCTTCTTTTGTATAAAAATAATGAGTTAGTAAGAGTAAATAATACTACTAAAAATTTAGAGCTTTCAAAAACAAACAATTTTTTGAAATCTTATGATTTAACCTTTGAAAATATAGAAGTATGATAGTTTTTTATGGAGATAATTTTGAGTTGAATTTAACCGAAACAAAGATTTCTTTAATAGAAGAAAATCCTTTATTTTATAATTACTTTGTGAAAAATTATTCAAAACCTTTTTCAAAAAAAGTTGATGATGAAGTTTCTAAAAAACTAGGATTTCTTGATTTAGAAAATAGTGCTAATTATGAAACAAAACATTACGGAAAATTACTTATTGATAATGATTTTGAAGAAGCTTACCTCTTACTAACAGATTACGATAATAACATTTTACAAGGTTATGTGTATTTTGGGTCCCATTCTATTGAGTTATTAGATACACCTTTAAGTAATTTACCTTTTCCAGTAGAACAAACAAGTTCTTTAACTGTTCACGCAAAAGAGGTTATACAGAAGTTTTATCCAGAAGTAGATTATAACTTTCCTATGGTGATTGATGAGGGTTTCAAATCAACAAGTAAGTATGAAAAATTTGAAGGCATCATAAACAATTATGTTAATGATAATTTCGTAACAAATTCTTTTCAAACAGTAGAAGGAGAGTCTGTGGCGTTTAATAAAAACGTAATGGTACCTTTTCCTTACTTAATGTCTATTTTAAAAACTGGATTTGATAGCGTAGGAATGGTTATGCAGGGGAGTTTTGTAAGTGATAAAATAACAGAAAAAATTTTGGTTTATACCTCTAAAATATTAGAGAAGTTCTATTCTAGTTTACCAGAAGGTTTTCAGTTTAACACTACGTCAGAGGTTTGGGATAATGGAGTAGTTTCCGCAGATTATAGCAGATTTTATAGCATTTCTCAAACAGGATCATACAATGTGGAAGTTTATTTGAATATTCCTTCTGAATTAGTGGTGAATGAATTTTCGATAGAGTTTAACAATGAAATTATTTTTAGTTCAAACTCTAACTATATAAGTAAGTCTTTATCATTAAATGTAAAAAACACAGCAGATCTTGGTAGTTTAATCTTTTCTTTAAAATTAAGAAAATATACCGATAATCCTTCTGATGGAATAGGTAGTATACAAGCATTTAACAACTTCGATTTTTATTTTTCAGATGGAGAGCTGAATGTTTTTCCGAATAGTTTCTCATTGTCTCAAGTAATGCCTGACATGACTTTTGGAAAGTTTTTAAATAAAATAAAAAACTGGCTCAATTTAGAAATAACCTTTAATAAAAATGTTGTTACTATTAACTACATTGAAGAGAAGTTTTTGGAAGTTAATTTTAAAGATGAAAGGCATTTGGAAGTTGAAAAACCAAAAAGACAATTTAATCAAAACAAGTTTTTTAAGCTTATAACTTCAAACGATACTTTATTAATAGGTAAAGAAGGGGTGGTAAGTAATCCTCAAGGTATAAGAGAAGAAGATATTACGACTATTGACATGGAGTTGGAAATTATGCCAGTAAAATCTAAAGACGGTATTTTTACTGCTTATAAAAATAAAGACACCAATGATTTTAAATTGTTTCTTTATGATGGATTGCAAAACAACCTTCCTGTAGCTTTAGAAAAGATTTCTGAAAGGAGTTATTCTCTAAATGAAGTGTTTGATAAATACTGGAAAAAATGGCTTTATTTTCGTTTAAACTCAGAAACTTATAAAGATAAATTTCCAGCTAGCATTATAGAGGATTTTTCTATATCAGAAGGAAGGTTTAAGTACAACAGAAAACACATCTACAAAAAAATAAAACGAACTCGAAAAAACGAGGAAGAATGGGATATTGAAATAGAGAGCGAAACCTTGGTTTAAAAATTCAAGTTTGCATTTTGAATATTTCCAACAGCTTTTAAAATGTTTTTAGGTATATAGGCTTCTGTCTGAGTGATAGAATAGTGTCTAGCTTGATTTTTTACATCAATTGTAGGTATTCCTAATTGTAAATAATTTGTGATTCCTGTGTCTTTTAGTGAATACCATTGATAACTTTTTTCAAAGCACAATGTATTTCGAAGTTTATCCCAAGTGTCTGTAATTTTTTTTGGTTTTAATTGTATGTTACCTGGTTTAAAATTATTAGCCGAGAATAAATAATCAGAATTTTTTGAATTCCTAATATGGTTAGCAAGATTATGAAGTAATTCTTTTGGTATTGTTACAATTTGAGATTTTCCATTTTTGCTTACGTGTGAAGGTATATTTATTATTCCGTTAGCTAAATAAACATCATTTACCTTTAGTTTTGTAAATTCGGTCCTTCTAATTAAACAATAAAATACAGTTAAGCACAAAGTATAATAACTAGTATTATTTTTATTTAAGTACGAGAATATCTCCTCTCTTATCTCTTTAGGTATAATTGTTCTTCTTTTTTCAGTTTGTTTTATTCTACTAATTAAAGGTGTGAAATCAACAGAAATATATCTGCGTTTTATCATCCAACGTGTAAGTATTCCAATAAAAGTTAAGTAGTTGTTGTGTGTGGTAGCTGAATTTTCTCTATCGTAGTAAATTACATCTAAAAAATCTCTACATAAAGATTCATTAAATTCATTTACAAATATATCTTCTTTACCATTGTCTGATAAAAAGATATTAAAATTGTTAATGTAGCTTTTGTAAGCTCTTAAAGTGTCTGATCGAAGATTTCCTTTTTTTATTTGTTGTTCAATTTTTTGAATGAATATTTTAAAAACATCTTTAAGTTTTGAGTACGATTTTACATTATTCTCATTAATAAATGGAGTCCAGCCTCTTTCTAGATCATGATTAATTTTTGCAATTATTTTTTTAGCATACTTTCTCCTTTCGGTTTTATTATTCATCGGTTTTACTCGATTTCTTTTTCTTTTTAACTGTTTAGTAGGATTTGGTTCAGATGGGTCTTTAGCGTAATATACTATTTCCCAAGTTTTATTTTCTTTTAACTCTGCTGGAATGTAGTCTATAAAAGGGGTAAGGGTAGATGGTTTTTGAAGTTTTGACATTTTTTTTTTACACCAGAATTTTAGTTAATACTGATTGTAAAAAATGTTATCAATGACACGTTTTTGACACGCTTTTTTTTAATTTTACTCTGAAACCCTTTTGGTTATTAGGGTTTCAGAGATTTTGTAGCGAAGACGGGATTTGAACCCGTGACCTCAGGGTTATGAATCCTGCGCTCTAACCAACTGAGCTACCTCGCCTGATTGCGGGTGCAAATATAATTACTTTTTAGGTTTGGGCAATAAAACATTAAATTTTTTTTTAAAAAATAATTATCTATATTGGCGATCAAACAAAAAAATAGATGAGCAAAGTAAAATTTGAGTTAGAGTTTCCTATACATGCTTCGCCAAGTATGTTATATCAATATTTTGCAACACCTGCAGGGTTAGAAGAGTGGTTTGCAGATAAAGTAAATTCAAGAGGTAAAATCATTACTTTTTTTTGGGATGGTTCTGAAGAAGAAGCTAAAATTATCACAAAAAAAACAGATGAACGTATAAAGTTTAAGTGGACAGAAAGTGAAGACGATGAAAGCTATTTTGAGTTTAAAATACAAGTAGATCCTTTAACAAAAGATGTGGCGGTAATTGTTACTGATTTTGCTGATGATGAAGATGATGTTGAAGAAGCAAAAATGCTTTGGGAAAATCAAATAGAAGAATTAAAACATAATATAGGGGCTTAATATTAGCAAGATTCCTTTTTTAAAAAAATTAACTCGGCAAATTGTCGAGTTTTTTTGTGGCTAATACTTCCCTAAATTGTAAGTTTGCATTTAAATTTTTTTAAAGAAATGGTAAATTTTAACGGAGCTTTAATCGCAGAGAACGAAGTGCAACTTTCAACCCAAAATAGAGCGTTTAAATACGGAGATGCTATTTTTGAAACTATTAAGGTAGTAAACGGAAAAGTTGTTTTTTTAGAAGATCATTATTTTAGGTTAATGGCTTCGATGCGTATGCTTCGTATGAAGATTCCGATGGAGTTTACACTTGAGTTTTTGCAAGAAGAAATTATCAAAGTGGTAAAAGAATTACCAGAATCTTCAATGTATAGAATTCGATTAACCATTTATAGAAAAGATGGAGGTTTGTATACACCTGTAACAAACGATATAGATTATATTATTGAGGGTGGTCCGTTAGAATATACAGATAAAGAAGTATACAAAATTGATGTTTTTAAAGACTTTTATAATTATTCAGGATTGCTGTCTACGGTAAAAACAACGAATAGAATGTTAAATACATTAGCGGCTGTTTTTGCTGAAGAAAATGATTTGGATAATTGTATTTTGTTAAATGAAAGAAAAGGAGTTGTAGAAGCTATTAATGGAAACATTTTTATAGTAAAAGGAAATGTTGTGAAAACACCAGCTTTAACAGAAGGTTGCATTAAAGGAATTGTTAGAAAAAAAGTAATTGATATTGTTGAAAAACACCCTGATTATACAATTGAAGAAACGGCTATTTCTCCTTTCGAAATTCAAAAGGCTGACGAAGTTTTTATTACAAATGCAATCATAGGAATACAACCGGTTACTAATTACCGAAAAAAAGAATTCTCTACAGAAATAACCAATAAAATAAAGAGCAGCTTACAATTAGCAATCGTTACAAGTTAGTTCATTTGTATATCGCTAGGAGCATTTGCCCAAATTTTATATTTACCACCGCGTTGTAATAATTTGTCTTTCCAAAAGCTTTGATCATTGGTGGTTAAAATATTATCGTAATCGTTTTCAGTAATAAACCAAGAATTCATTACAAGTTCTTCATCTAATTGATTACTGCTCCATCCTGAGTACCCCAAAAAGAAACGAATATCTGTAGCTTCTAGCTGTTTTTTGTTAAGTAACTCTTTTAAAAGTTCAAAATTTCCGCCCCAATAAATTCCTTTAGCAACTTCAATGCTATTCGGGAGTAAATGAGGAACCTTATGTATAAAGTATAGGTTGTCTTGCTCTACAGGTCCGCCTTGATAAACAGTAAAATCACAATCAATTTCTGGAACTAAATCACTAAGAACGTAATCTAAGGGTCTATTTAAAATAAAACCTACCGAACTTTTTTTAGTGTGCTCAGTAAGTAAAATGATAGTTCTCTTAAAAGAGCTATCATTTAATATTGCTGGATCTGCAATTAGTAACCTACCTTTTTCTGGTTTAAGTGCAACCATAATTTTTAATTTATAAGCACTAAGTTAAATAAATTTTTAATAAAAATTTAACATAAGTGTTAAAAATAGTAGGAAAATCAGGAAAAAAACGGTGGTTACATTTTTTCTAACGCCTGTATAACTTCATTCTTTTTTCTTACTGAAACAGGAATAGTTGTTTTGTTTTTTAAAACTAAATACCCGCCATCTGATTTTATGAACTCTTTAATGAATTGAATATTAATAAGATGACTTTGGTGAACTCTTAAAAAATCAAATTCTTTTAACATGTCGGCAAAGTGTTTAAGTGTTTTACCAACCAATATTTTTTGTCCATCATTCATGAAAAACTCCGTATAATTATTATCGGACTGACAACGAATAATATCGTCTAAATTTACCACCATAATCTTATCAGAGGTGTTTAAAGAGATCTTTTTAGGACGCTGATTCGGTTTTGTGATGGATTGTTGCAGTACAGTTAGCTGTTCTTTGTCGGGTTTAATTTGATCTTTAGCCTTATTAATAGCATTTGTTAAATCTTCGTTAGAATAAGGTTTTAGTACATAATCAATCGCAGCAAATTTAAAGGCTTTAATAGCATACTCATCACTCGCAGTAACAAAAATAATTTTTGAAGAAAGGTTAGGATGAATTTCAAGCACGTCAAATCCTGTACCGTCACCTAGCATAATATCTAGAAATAAAATGTCTGGTTGTTGTTTTCGTAATATTTTAGATGCTTCTACTACACTTCTAGCGGTACCAATGATATCAATTTCTGGGTGAAATTGTGTTAAATCATTTTGCAACATATCTAAAGCTGTAGGCATATCGTCTACTAAAATTGCAGTAAGTTTTGTCATTGTTAAAAATCAGTTTTTAAAGGAATTTTAAAAGCAACTTTTGTACCTTTAATTTGTTTATTTTCGATTATTTCATCAATGTGAAAAGTACTCTTTTCTGATAAGCTTTTAATTCGTTCTTGGGTAACTTTTAAAGCAACTGATTGATGTGTACTAGTGGTTTTTAATTTTTTTGATTGATGAATTCCAATACCGTTATCTACTATTTCACAATGCAGAAAATCGTTTTTCACAAAGAAACGAATATCTACTTTCCCGTTCTCTATGGAAGATATTCCATGTTTAATACTATTTTCAACAAAAGGTTGAATAAGCATAGGAGGAATTAGGATTTCTTCAGGATCAATATTCAAGTTCGTTGTTATTGAATAATCGAAATGTTTTGAACTCATTTGTTGCTCTAATTTAATATAGTTTTTTAACGTGGTAATTTCTTCTGCTAAACATATTTCTTCTTGTCTTGAATTATGCAAAACGCCACGTAAAAGGGTCGCAAACCTACTAATTGTAGTATTTAATTCAACTGATTTTCCTGAATTACCTAAGGCTTTAATTCCGTTTAAAACATTAAAAATAAAATGCGGATTCATTTGTAATTGTAGTGCTTTTTGCTCTAGCGATAACAAATGATTTTCTAATTGTAGTTTAGTTAGTTTTTCTTTGTTTTTAGCTTGAATTCTACGAATGTATAACCAAATAATACTTCCTAATAATAAAATTACTAAACCAATAACAGACCAAATGAACCATTTTTTTTGATAAATAGGAGTATCAATAAAAAAGTTAAATTCAATAGGTGTGCTTTCTATTTTGCCAATTCTTGATTGAGCTGAAAATGAATAGTTTCCTGGAGATAAATATGCCAAATCGATAGAACTTTTTTTACTCCAAGGACTTACTTGATCATTTAAGGTATAGCGATATTCTAAGTTGTTAGAATTACCAATATCTACTGTTTTGTAATAAAACGAAATATGATTTTTATCGGCAGGAAGTTGTAAAGTTTTTTCGTAATCATTTATATTGATACTGTCGATGGATTTGAAAACTACTTCAATATTTTCAAAAGATATGGTAGGTTTTTTCTGAGTTGGGTTGTCGTTTTTAAAAAAGTAGACTCCTTTGTCTTGTGTAGCAATCCAAGTGTTTTTGCCAGAATCTTGAAAAGCAGTAGAAATTTTATTAGTAGTAAGCGTGTTGTACTTATTAATGGTTCTTTTAAAATTGAAATTAGCATCTAGTACTTCAATACCATTATCTTCTGAAATTATCCAAAACTGATTGTTAATTTTTTTAATTCCCTTAATATTTTGTGAAGTAATAGTTTGTGTTTCTATTTCCTTACCTGTTATGAACTTAAGACCGTTATTATAGGTGGTAGCAATAATGTTTTTTCTGTTAATTAAAATAGAAGTGTAGTTGTTTACATCAATTCTGTCTAGAGTTTTAGGGTTAATAAGCTTATCAAGCCTCCATAGAGATTTGTTGGTTGCCACCCAATAGAATTTACCATCATACTGAATGTCATTTACTTTATTTAAATCTATTTGAAAATTAGTGCGTAGCGGAGAAAGGTAATCTTCACGAACTCTAACGATTCCTTTATCTGTTCCTAAAAAAGTATGATTGTTGACAGTTAAAATACAGTTGACGTTGTTTCCTTCAAAATTATTGAAACCATTATGGTTTTTAATGCTAAAACCTTTATCAGTTCCAATTAAAAGAGCATTGTTTTTGGTTTTGACAACGTTTATGCTGTTGGATATTAATCCGTTTTTTGTTGTATAGTTTACAAATGAGTTGCCATTATATTGAATTAAGCCTTTATCAGAAGCTAACCATAAATAACCCGTACGATCTTGAACTCCGTCGTTAATGTGTAAACTTGGAAGTCCATCATTTTCATTATAAGTTTTTAAAGGTTGATTTTGAGCAGAAGCACTCATCAATCCATAAAAAAAGAAATACAAAAGTGTGTAAACGAAATTTTGCATCAAGAGGTTTGGGATTCTTGACGCAAAACTATTTTTAAATAAAACTTTAGTAGAGTTAAGGTTTAAAAACTTCATTATAACAAACATACTTAAATTAAACGTCATTACGAAGAGCAGGAGGGAATTGCTTTATTCGTAATGACGTTTGTTCAACAATTATAAGTTATTATTTCATAGCATATAAACGCTTGTTGTTAGGGTCTGGTTTTACGTGTTCTAATTCGCCGTAAGGTTTTACTAAAGGTTTCAAAACACACAGAGCAGATGCTTTTCCTGTAATTATTAGTTGATTGTTTTTTACAATATAACTCCATCTAAACTTTTCTACAGGAATGTTTGTTTTTTGTACTTCTTTCATCAAATTTTCTTCCCCAGCAATAAAATCCATAATTTCTTCTTGCATTACAAAGTGTGGAATTTCATTGTCAGAATTGTGATAATCCAACTCTAAATTTACAGGTATACTATATTGAACTGTATATGGTTCTCCTACGTAGCGTTCTCTTTCATTATTTAAAGCATCGTACCAAGCAATATCTTTTTCTTCTGGATATTTTTTAGCAATTTCTTTTGATAAATCTACTTTTCCAGGTGAGTTTGCTGTTGGGTAAAATACATAATATGGTTGTGCTAAATAATGGTTAGAAAACTCTCCGCCAAAAATATTGTAATAAGGTGATGCAACTACCTGAGGTATTTTATCTTCCGTAATAAAAGCGCTTTTAAGCGTGTTAACTAAATCACTGTTTGATGCTAACTCATTTGTATGAAAGATGATTTTTGTATCATTAGTAATAACATTGCTTTTCAACAAAGGTAACCTACCTTGATCAATTGCTTTTTGTAAAGCTTCAGTAGTTACTTTTCCGCCATTTACAACTGTTTCTAAGTTCATTGCTTTAAACGGATTGTTATTGTTTACAATATGAATTTCTCCGTAAGGATTTTCACTAGCATTACTATTCATCCAAGTAATGATTTCTTCAATAGAGTATTTTCCGTTAATAACATCATAGTTTTTCTCTTTAAAGTACACGCGAGCACTGTCATAAAAATGGCTGTTACCTTTATCGTTTCCTGTAATAAAAACTACAGGGTTTCGGTATTCTACAACAGATTTCTCAATAACTTCATCTAGTTTAGCAATATTTCCCAGTTCTTGGTTTTTGTTTTCTTTTTTTGTGTCGTTGCAGCTTGTAAATACTCCGATAAGTAGTAGTAATCCCATTACTGTTCCTACTTTTAAAATGTTTTGTTTCATAGTTTTTTGTTTTAAGGTTATTATAGTTTTATTGTTGTAAGATGATGGTTACATCTTTACCTAAATTAAAATCGGTTGACAACTTATTTAAGATATTCGGTAGGTTTCTATCGCTAATCCATTGACCGTTTTCTTGCTTCTCAACAGAAGCTATTAATCCGTTATTACCGATTTGTAATTTTAAACTTGTGTATTTTTCCAAATACATTTTTAATACTGATGAATAATTGTTGTTAGACCACATAATTGTTGTTTTTATATGATCAAAATTACCACAGAAGGATAGGTGAATTGGGAGTAAATTAGAATTCGTAGTAGATAAATTAGAATTCGTAGTTTTTTGTTGGTAGCTAACATTAAAAAGGAATAATTACCTTAAATATTAAAGCTAACTACCAACATTTATCTAATAACAATCTGTTTTAATTTGATTGTTCTTTTTGAAGTGATTTAAAGAAGTGTTTAGTTTGTTTAATACGATTTGTTCTAATGCATTCTCGACACCTTTAAGCATTTTGATAGAACCACAAATCATTATTGTTCCACCGTTTAGCAAAACCGAAGCAATTGTATTCTCTTCTTTTAGTAATAAATCTTGAACGTACTCTTTGTTTCGTTCTTGAGAGTAAGCAATATGAATGTTGTTGTTTTCTATATTGTTTAGTAAAGGAGTATAAATTTTTAAAGATTCCTGTGTTCTACCACCCCAAAACAAATGTGTTTTTGTTCCATTTTTTTGTTGGAGCATTCCTAAAAAAGGAGCAATTCCAGTTCCGTTAGCTATTAATATCACTTCTTTGTTTTTCTTTGGAAAATGAAAATCTTTATTTGGTTGAATACTTGCTTGAATAGATTCGTTTTCCTCTAATTGATAAAGTAGGTTAGAACACACGCCAAGTTCATGTTTTTTTATACTTAGTATAATGTCGTTTTCTATTTTTCCGATAGAATATAAACGTTCAATATTATCTTCTTTTGGTGTAATAACGAGTAAATCTCCTGAATTAAAGCGAAGTTTTTTAGTTGGTTGTAAACGAACTAAAAAAGAATCGTCGTTGTTTAATTCAGTTTTAGAAATGGTTGTAAATATTTGTTGTTTTTTAAGTTTTTTAATCTCTTGTGTTAGTTGAAATTGTATTCCAGTTTTTTTACTCCATTGATGTCCCCAAGTTTTAAAATCTTGAAACGATTGATTATTAATTTTATAAACAGGTAAAAGAACTTTAAAACTTGAAAGTTGTTGTAGTTTATTATTTATATCAATAGCGAATTGACAAAAATGAGGGTATGCTCTTGAGCCAAAACCAACGATTGAGTAGTTTATTGGGTTTAGAATAGTTATTTGTTGAATTAACTGTAAGAATTTAGAAGCGTTAGAAGGAGCTTCACCTTCTCCGTATGTTGAAGTTAATATTATTAGATTTTTGGCACTTTTATATGAATTGTAATTGTTTAAGATGTCAACAAAAACAGTTTTTCCACTTTTAATTAAGGCATTGTGTAAAGAAGATGCGAAAGGGTAGGTGTTGTTAGTTTCTGATCCTACTAAAATGATAATTTCTGCATCATTTTTGCTGATTTTATTTTTAGGAAGTGAGCTTTTCTGTGTTCTTTTTAAGGTCATCGCAAATCCAGAATAGATAAAGAATAGGATAGATATTGAAGAAAGTAACAATACTATTGACCAAATAATAGTTCCATTTCCTGTGTGTAATAACAAACTCCAGTTTAAAAGTATGCTAGTTAGCGAAAGATTCTCTTTACTAATGATAGTTCCTGTATACTGATGAATTAGTAGCTCGCTATCATTTAGTTTCACAAAAAAGTAATCTTCTTCGTCTTTAGAAAAAGGGAACTCTACACTTTTTACCTTATTTAAAGTGGTGTTTTTAAATGTAGGGAAATCAGCAACAGCTATTTTTTTGTTAGAAGAAGCTGAAGAAAAATTATAAGAGTGATTAATTTTTTCTTTGGGTAAAACTGAAAACCTATCTAGTGATAAATACACTCCTGTTAGCGTGATGATAATTATTGAAACAAGCGTGTAACGACCAATAATAATATGATAATACTGTTCAAAATTTTCTTTTATAACTTTAGAAAATAGTTGTTTAATTCCACCTTGTCGTTTGGCAATCAATATAAGTCCCGTAATTGCGATTAAACTCAGTAAAAAAGAAACAAAACCTACGATAAATCTTCCTGTTGATTTTAAAAATAATGACCTGTGTAAACTCGTAGCAAATTGAAAAACTGGATGTTTTTTTTCTGGTTCTCCTAGTTTTTTTCCTGTAAACGGATTTACATAAAAAGTAGCGCTTTTTCCTTCTTTTGTAATAACAGAGGTTGTTACAAAATCATTTTCATCAACAGTAATAGAAATTACTTCATCGTACTGTTTTTGTAGTTCAGAAATAGTTTGCGCAAGTGTTATTTCTTTGGTGTTAGAAATACTGTATTCTGATAGCTGCTTTGAAATAGGTTCAAAAGCTAAAATAATACCTGTAATGGCAGCAACGAATATGAAAAGAGAAGAAGATATAGCCAAGGTTAGGTGGCTATATCTCCAAATTGAGGTGGTCATTTTTGTTAGATGTTTATTTATAAACTATTGAGGCATTAAGCGTATGTAGCGAATAAAACCTTTACCTTCAAATTTGTTTTTAAGATTTTCAGTAGTTAATTCAAACTCTACATCGTCTTTGTAGTATTCTTGATCTTCTACAGCCGATTCAAATCTGATTTTGTAACCTTTATCAATCTTATTGTTATCAATGTTTAGTATGCTAATAGTTCTACCACCACCGCTAACTGTAGCACCAGTTATAGCATCGATATCAGAACGAACTTTTCCTTGGAATTTCCACCATTCTGTAATATCAGAATACCACTCTTCATCATCACCTATTACGTATAATGTTTCTTCATATTCGTCCTGAGGGTTTAGTAAAGAAATAGTGATGTAAGCACCTTCACCTGTATAATTTTTCAGTTGAATCATACATTTGTAACTAGCGCTATTTGTTGAGGTAAAAGCCATAGATAAAATTGCTGTAAACAATATCGGAATTATTTTTCTCATTTTAATTTGGGTTTTAATATTGTATACAGGTTGAGTGAATCTAATATGTTTCAATTAAACTACTCAACCTGGTAAACGAACTTATTTTAAAAAGTTAATATTGATATGTTGCTTTTTTAATACTTCATTTTCTTTGGCTAAATCATATACTGTTTCATCAAAGTCGGTAGTAATTGATTTATCCGCGCCAATACTTAACAAGTAATTGATAACATCAGTATTGTTAGCTTGCATAACAGCTAAGTGTAATGGGGTTAATCCATTACTGTTTTTAGAGTTTACATCAATTTTTAAAGTATTGATTTTTTGCAACAAGTCTATACTGTTTTTTTCAATAGCGATATGAAACAATGTGTTTTTGTTAGCTTGAAGTTGTGTTAAATTTAGTCCGTTATTAATTAAAAGATTCATCTTTTGAGTAAAATCATTCACTTTTTTTGGATGGTAATTTTTTACCAAATAGTAAGCTAGAGAGTTTCCTTTATCATCTTTTACTTGAGTATCAGCTTTATTCTTTAGTAAATAATCAACCACTTCAAATGAGTTGTTTTCAACAGCATACGTAAGTGCTGAATGTCCTTTTTTATTAGTGTGGTTAATGTTTTTTGTTTTTTCTGATAGTAATTGAATAATCTCTAAAGAGTTTCTGCTAGCTGCGATAATTAAAGGAGTATTTCCGTTATCATCAACTTGATTAGCATTTACGCTTTTATTAAGGAAATAGTTAAACGTATTTACATCTTTGTTTCCACGTGCTAAATTATGAAGCGGTGTTTTTCCGCTAGTATCAGTAATATTTGGATTGATACCTAAACTTTCCAAATACTTGAAAAACTCTAGTGAATTATATCCTGCTCTAGAACCTTGAGTAGCTAGTAACATAGCATTTCCTCCTTTTTTATTTAAGTTTTTATAAGGTATGCCTTTCTTAATAAGTAGTTCTAATATGGTTTTATTACCTTTTTTAGCAGCGTAATTAAAAGCCCCATTTCCATCGCTGTCAATACTTTGTAGGTTTAATCCTTTGGAAGAAAGGTACTCTACAAAAGATAGGTTTTTCAAACTAGGTAAAACTAATAGCAAAGCATTTGCTCCATGTTCGTCAACATCTGTTTTGATGTCAATTCCATTTTGAATGCATAACTCATAAATTTCTTTATTGGTTTGCCCTGCATTAGCAGCAAAAGTTAATGGAGATAATTGATGAGAGTCTTTTAAATCCATACGAGCATTATTGGCTATTAAATGTTTCATTATTTCAACATTGTTTTTGTAAGCAGCCCAGAAAATATAAGTTCTTTTATCGTGTGTTATTTTGTTAACATCATTCCCTTTTTTGGTTAATAGATGTTTAATAACCGTATTAGGAGCTCCACCCAAAATGGCTTGCGTAACAGCATCAAATCCATTCGGATTTAATGCTGTGGCATTGTTGCCTTCTTTTATTTTTTGCTCAACAAGTTCAATGGTAGGGTTGTTTAGCCAAAAAGATCTTTCAAAAAACACATTTTTAGTTTGTGCTTGTATTGTACTAACAAGTAGTGTTAGTATAAAAATGATTTGTAATTTTTTCATGTTTTAATTTTTTAGAATCTATATCGTAAGGTTGAACCAAAACTAGCAGGTTCTATTCTGTTTATGTAGCTAGTACGGTATGCATTGTATCCTATTTCATTAAAAATATTGTTGCCAAAAACATCAATGCTTACTTGTTCATTGAGTTTATAAGATGCTTGTAGGTTTACTGTAGTATAGGCTTTCAAATCAAAAGGTTTTACACCAGGAACTACACCAGTATGTGTATAATTTCTGGACCAGACATTATGAGGGCGTTCTCCTAAATAGTAAGCTCCCGCACCAATTGATAATCCATCTAATGAATTTGTAAATGTGTAACGAGCCCAGAAATTAGCGGTGTGTTTAGGAGTGTTCATAGGCCGTGAGTTATAGTAATAAGATACGTGATCTTTATATCTGGCATCTAAATAAGAATATCCTCCAATCACTTCTAAATTAGGTAATACACGACCGATTAATTCAATCTCAACACCATTTCTAACATCTTCACCACCTTTCATGTAGTAACCGAGAGAGTTACCGTTTTCATCTATAGCTTCTAAGTTTAAGTTTTTACTGCTGGTATAAAAAGAGGTAATATTGAAACGTAAAGCATTGTTTAACCAAGAAGATTTAATTCCTGTTTCAATTTGATCCCAACGTTCAGTACCTAACTCATTTCCGTTGATGTCTGTATAAAAAGAACTTCTAGGGTTTGAGTTACTAGCATACGAACCAAAAACAATAATGTTTTCTGTAGGTTTTATATTAAATCCAACTAACGGATTAAAAGCATCATCTCTTTTAGCACCGGTTAAACTACTTCCTAAAAAGTTACCTTTGGTTCTTTCAAGTGTAGTATATCGTAAACCTAAAAATACATCTGCCCAGTTGTTAATGGTAATTTTATCTTGAATTGTAAATCCGTATGATTTCGTTTTTGAACCACTAGCTCCATTAGTATTCAAAGCAACACCAACATTAGAAGAAAGTTTGTTGTCAATAGTTTCTCTAACGTCAATAATATCAATATAATTTCCGTTATCATAGGTAGTAGTATAAGAATCATTACTAAATTCAGATGCTCTATAATCTACACCAATTTGGAAAGTGTGTTTAAGAAAACCAGTTTCTACATCTTTACCAACAAGGTCTAATTGTAATACGCTATTGTTATCTTTTCTTCCTCCAGCTCTATATTGGCGGTAACGTTCTGTGGCTTCCAAAAGAGGCAAATTAGATCTTCCACCTCCTTGAGTTAAAGAAACAGACTCATTATAAGTTTCTAAATCAGATGAGAATAAACCAGCTTTTACAATAAGTTTGTCACTAATTTCTCTATCAAAACGAATTGCATAGGTTGTATTTAAGGTTGAACTCCTGTCAGAATCAAATCCTAAAAATTTGTCGTTTGAAAGTAATAAAATGTTGTTTACATCATAGGTTCCTAAGTTGATAGTCCCAGGATCTGGAGTACGACTATCATCCATATAATCCATTTCTACTATTAAAGTAGTTTTTTCATTAGGTTTCCATGCTAATGAAGGGTTAATATACATGCGTTCAGAGTTAACAACAGCTCTGTAACTATCTGCTCTATCATAAGAACCAGCGATTCTAAAAGCTACGGTTTCGTTTTTGTCTAGAGGTCCGTATACATCAAAAGTAGGACGTAATTTACCAAAACTACCAGCTCTTAAACTTACTTCACCACCACTGTAAAATTTTGGTGTTTTAGTAACAATATTAATAACCCCACCAACAGAACCTAAATCACCACCCAAACCTTGGCTGATTGCAGAAACTCCTTTTAATACTTGAATGTTATCAACACCTGCCATATCGGTGATAACTCCAGTCCCTCTAAAATCGGAGTTAATACGAACTCCGTTTTTTAAGAGAGGAATTCCTCTAAACCCTCTTAAAGACATACTTTCTTTGGTGTTGCCATAAGTGGCAAAAGTATAAACACCAGCAACGTTTTTGGTAACATCACTTAAGTTTAGCGCATTTTGTTGATTGATTAGTTTGTCTGATAATACAGAAATACTTTGTAATTGCTCATTTGGAGCTAAAGGTAAGCGAGTAAGCGTTTCTAATTTTTCTGCTCTTTTATTTCTTGTTCCAAAAAGTTCAATTTCTTCTAGTTGTGTATCAGATTTTAAGATAAAAACAATATTGTTTATACTACCTTCAGTAGTAGTAATTTTTTGAGATGTTTGAGAGAAACCTACTGCACTAACTACAATTTTATAGGTTGAATAAGGGATATCTTTTAAGATGAAGTTTCCTTCATTGTTAGTTTCTGTACCAATATTGGTTCCTTTGATAAAAACACTTGCATACGGAATTGCTTCGTTGTTTTCTGATTTTACAACTCCTTCTATCGTTGCTTGACTATAGATTGATTGAATACAACTACATATAAGTAGTAGAGATACTATAATTCTCATTTCTTTTTTATTTGAGAGGTTTTTGATTTTAGCTTATTTTTTTATGAAAGATTCAATGGTTTTATCAATTTCATTTTCCTGTGAAGTCTCTTCTGAAAATAAATGTTTATAAAGAGGTTTGTTATCTACTTTATTTTCTAGAGAAAGATTGGTATTTCTACCATAAACTTCATCCCATTTATTTCTTATTAATTGCCATTTGTTCTGATTTTTTTTCCACCAGTTTTGTGCAGCTTTACATCTACTATCTGGTACTTTAACGTAGGTGTTATAACCTTTTTCATGAGCAACAACAATATCTTCTTTACCGGTTCTTCTTATAATTTTTCTATTATCTTGATCGTGTAACCAACCGTAACTTGTAATTTCATGGCGATTTCCTCTTTCTGTAACATTATAATCGCTTCTTTTGGTGTATTCTCTTCTTGGTAAAGGGGCATCTGTAGTATTTTCCCAGTAGCTTTTTCCGTCTACATGTACCCAAGTTCCAGAACCTTCGTATCGTGGACTATCATCTACTTGATATACCTTTTGAGTCCATTGTTTCTTAACTTCTGATTTTGGCTTCGTTTGAAACAACCAATTATTATCGCCATTATACATATAAAAGTCAGTGTTTTCGTATAGCCAATCTTGCCTCCAATGCTTAACTATATGTGGATTAGTAGGGTTTCCAACTTGTAATAAGTGTTGAATAGAGATTTTATTATTCTCATCAACTATTAATTCTGCCCATTCTAAACCTTTGTCAGTTTTTGTTTTAGAAGGTTTATAAAGCGAGTCTTTACTGTTGTTAAAAGTTTCAGCAAAATTGAAAGTTACTTCATAGCAACCACACATATCTTTTATGGCTTGTCTATCTTTTTTCTTTTTGCTTTGAGCGTTAACGGTAAGTGTAAATAGTAATATAATACTACTCAATAATATTTTTTTCATTGTGAGTTTTGTTTGAATTTATTTTTCGACAAAAATATAAATTTTATTTAGACTGATTAAAAATAAAAGATATATTTGCAGAAAAATTATTAAGAATGTTTCTAAATAAGATTAGTTTCCTGTTTTTATTTCTCGTAAGTTTTGTTGTTTTCTCTCAAGAAGCGAGCAAGCAAGACAGTCTATTTTATAATAAACTTGAAGAAGTTGTAATAACAGGTCAGTACAATCCTCAATCAATAAAGAAATCAGTATATGATGTAACAGTTATAGATAGAAAACAAATAGAAAAACAAGCTGCTAACAATTTGGCAGATCTGTTAAACTTTAAATTAAACTTAACAGTTGTACCAAATGCTCAGTCAGGGAAATCTACAATTTCATTATTTGGTTTAGATTCTCAATACTTTAATATTCTGATTGATAATATTCCTTTAGTAAGTGATAATGGACTGGGAAATAATATTGATTTAACTCAAGTTAATTTAGATGATGTTGAGCGAATTGAAATCGTTGAAGGAGCTATGGGAGTTGAATACGGAGCAAACTCAGTATCAGGAGTTATTAATATTATAACTAAAAAATCCGTTCGAAGTAAATGGAGTATAAAAACATCGTTACAAGAAGAAACAGTTAGTAATGAATTTGCCTTTTTTGACAAAGGAAGACACATTCAAAGTGTAAATGTAGCGCATAACTTTTCTGATAAATGGTTGGGTAGAATTAGCTTTAATAGAAATAATTTTGCTGGTTTTTATGATAATAGAAAAGGAAGAGATTATTATAAAAACGATAGTTTAAGAGGGTATAGTTGGTTGCCCAAAGAACAAATTAATACAAACGGATTCGTTAACTATAAAAACGAGCGATTTAACTTAAGTTATCGATTTAATTATTTTAACGAGCTTATAAATTATTACAATCCAAGTGTAAGAACAAACATAAATACAGATACACAAACTAGTAATCCATCTGCTACAGATAGAATTTTTAAAACGAATAGGTTTGTAAATAACTTAAATGTGAATGGTAATTTAAAATCAGGAAGTTCATACTCCATATCCGCTTCTTATCAAACACAAGATAGGTATTTAAACGAGTTCAATTACTATATTTTAAGCGGAGACAAAACAAATGAAGTAGATGAAGTTTATCAGTCAAGTGAAGTTTTCTTTTCGAAAGGAACTATTTCAAATTTCATAAAAAGCAATCGCCATAATTTTCAATTAGGATACGAAACACGCTACATAAGTGGTTTTGATACTCAAGCATCAGGTAGTGTTACACAGCAAGATAAAAAGCGAAAGCAAAATAATTATGCATTACATGGTTCTTCTGAAATTAATTTTTCAGATTCTTTTATGATTCGCCCAGGTTTACGATTTGAGTATAACTCTTTATTTCACTCTAAACTTTTAGGTTCACTAAGTCTTCGCTATTTATTTAAAAATGGGTTTGAACTTAGGGGTAATGTAGGAACCTCATATAGAACCCCAAACTTTGAAGAATTATACTACTACTTTGTAGATTCTAACCATGATGTAAGAGGAAATGAAAATTTAAATCCAGAGAATGGATATTCAGTTTCAATGGGTTTAAAGAAAAAAAGTTGGTTTGATAGCTCAAATATATCATTACTAAATAGCGTAAAAATTAACTATATAGATGTTAGTGATAAAATAGATTTAGCAATTATAAACTCTTCACCATTACAATATAAATACATAAATATTGATGCATATAAGCTATGGGGAATTTCATCAACTAATACCATAAAAGCTAACAAATGGTCATTTAATTTAGGGGTAACTGTACAAGGAATATCTAGAATAGCTAATTATGAAGCTAATGCAGAAAATGATTTTTTATACTCATTTCAGCTAAATACAAGTGCTACTTATGAAATAGAAAAGTGGCAAACAGCATTCACAGTCTTATTAAAACATAATGGAAAGCAACAAAATTATGTTGCTTCAGGTACAGATAATGAAGGGAATTCCATTTTCTCAAAATCTACTATAGCTCCCTACAATTGGTTGGATGCTTCTCTTAAAAAATCGTTTTTTAATAACAAGTTAGAAACAACCTTAGGTACTAGAAACTTATTTGATGTTACGAATGTAAATGTAAGTAACGCAAGTACTGGTGGAGCACACTCAACAAATAATAATACCCTTTTGTTGGGTTACGGACGATCATACTATTTAAAACTATTATATAATATCAATTTTTAAAATTAATAACCATGACAAACAAGATTTTATCATTTTCATTATTAGTAGCAACTTTCTTACTCTCAAGTTGTTCTAGTGATAATAATTTACCCTCAGAACCTATAAAAGTAATAATAGAAGGGGCAACTGTAACACCAGAAATAGGTGGACCTAATCAACCTAATCAAGTATATGTAGATTTAAGCACAAACACTACAACAAATGTAAAAAGAGATTCATGGGATTTAGGTTTTTATTCAGGAGATAAGTTTAAAGTTGTTATAAATGGAGCTATTTATATGGCGGCTGCTGAGTTGTCTTCTACTGATATAGATGCTGTTAATTCTTCAATCCAAGAAGTAAAAGATTTACAAACCAAAGTAGCTGTAGGTACTTTTGATGCTTTAAGCTCAACATATATAGATGCACCAAACGGAGATATAAATACTACTGCAATAGCAGAAGTATCAGATAATGATGAAGATAATAAAGTGTACTTAATAAATTTAGGATACGAAATAGGTACAGAAACTCCAGCTGTAGGAGGAGTAGATATTTCTGATGATTCTAGAGGCTGGAAAAAAATTCGAATTTTAAAAGATGGAGATACTTATATTTTACAATATGCAGATTTAGATGCAACTACACATAATGAAGTTGTAATTACCAAAACAGAAGATTATAATTTTACTTTTTTCAGTTTCAATACTGAAAATATTGTAAATGTTGAGCCTAAAAAAACTGAGTGGGATTTAAACTTTACAGTTTTTACGAATGAAATTCCAGGTTATGGAGCCTACGGTTATTCAGATTTTGTGGTAAACAATTTAAAGTCCGGTGTAAAAGTATATATGATTGACACAGAAACAGAAGATTATACATACAACACTTTTTCATTATCAGATGTAAATTTAGAAAGCTTTAAAAACGATCAACGTGGCATTGGTAGTAGCTGGAGAAATGGAGGAGGACCAGGAATGTTACCTTCTCTTAAAGAAACTGTTTTTTATGTATTGGAAGATACTGATGGAAATTTATATAAACTAAAGTTTTTAGCAATGACAAATGAGGCAGGAGAACGAGGTTATCCTGAGTTTGTGTATAGTTTATTAAAATAATTAAGGGTTCTTTATTTATTAAATTTTGTTAATTTTTGTTTTGAAAAGCTATCTGACTGAAAGGTTAGATAGTTTTTCTCATCAAAAAATTAACTTTTCTTCTAAATATTTTGAAGTATATGATTCTTTGTTTTTTGCCAATTCTTCTGGAGTACCTGCAAAGATTAAATTCCCACCTTTTTTACCACCTTCTAAGCCAAGATCTATAATATAATCAGCACATTTAATCAATTCAATGTTGTGTTCAATAACGATAATTGAATGTCCTCTTTCTATCAAAGCGTTAAAAGAAGCTAATAACTTTTTTATGTCGTGAAAATGCAGTCCAGTTGTAGGCTCATCAAAAATGAATAAAGCTTTGTCTTTGGTGTTTCCTTTTACTAGGAAAGAAGCTAGTTTTATACGTTGTGCTTCACCACCCGACAAAGTAGAAGATGATTGTCCTAATTGTACATAGCCTAAACCAACATCCTGTAAAGGTTTGAGCTTTTTAGCTACTTTAGTTTGTTGATGAGCTGAGAAAAAAGCAACGGCATCGTCAATGGTAAGGTTTAAAATATCATCAATATTTTTTCCTTCAAAAGTTACTTCTAGCACTTCTTTTTTAAAGCGTTTTCCGTTACATGTTTCACATTCTAAATGCACATCGGCCATGAATTGCATTTCAATAGTTACTTCTCCTTCTCCTTTACAAACCTCGCAGCGACCACCTTCAACATTAAAAGAAAAATGTTTAGGTTGATAATTTCTTATTTTGGATAATTTTTGATCAGATAAGAGCTTACGAATATCATCATAGGCTTTGATATAGGTCACAGGATTAGAACGAGAGGAGCGACCAATAGGGTTTTGATCGATAAACTCTACATGTTTTAAGGTGTCAAAACTTCCTTTAACCTCCGTGTGTTGTCCTAATTTATCACCATATCCTATTAGCTTTTTTTGCATTGCAGGATATAAAATTTTCTTGACTAAAGTACTCTTACCACTACCCGAAACTCCAGTAATAACGGTTAAATTATTTAGGGGAAAAGCAACATCAATATTTTTGAGGTTATTTTCACGTGCACCAATAATTTCGATAAAATTCTTAGAATTTCTTCTGCTGGTTGGAACTTCAATTTTTAATTCTTCAGATAAATATTTAGCTGTTAACGAATCGGATTGTAGGATTTTATCAAAAGTTCCTTCTGCAACTACATTTCCTCCATAGGTACCTGCTTCAGGGCCAATATCAATAATATAATCGGCTTCTTTCATAATGTCTTCATCATGTTCTACCACAATTACAGTATTTCCTAAATCACGTAAATTTTTTAATACGCCAATTAATCTTTCGGTATCTTTTGGATGTAACCCTATACTAGGTTCATCTAAAATATACATTGATCCTACTAACGAACTACCTAATGATGTAGCTAAGTTAATTCGTTGACTTTCTCCTCCTGATAATGTGTTCGAAGTACGGTTTAAGGTAAGGTAACTCAAACCTACATCGGTTAAAAATTGTAAACGATTGTTGATTTCAGTAAGCAAACGCTTACCTATTTTTTCTTCGTATTTATTTAATTGAATACTATTGAAAAATACAGCTAACTCGTCTAACGGAAGTGTAACTAACTCAGAAATTGTTTTACCGTATACTTGTACATAATTGGCTTCTTTACGTAAACGTTTTCCTTCACATTCCGTACATTTTGTTTTTCCTCGATAGCGAGAAAGCATCACACGATTTTGAATTTTGTAGCTTTTTTCCTCTAGCTTTTTAAATAAGTGGTTAATTCCTTTAAACTTCTTGGTTCCGTTCCAAATAAGACTTTTATGTTCTTCGGAAAGTTCAAACCAAGGTTTGTGGATAGAAATTCCAAATTCTTCAGCATGGAGAATTAAGTCATTTTTATATTTTTTATAGCTATCTGTTTTAAACGGAAAAATAGCATCTTCATATATAGATAACCCAGTATTAGGAATCACTAAATCTTCATCAATGCCAATCACATTTCCATAGCCTTCACAGGTAGGACAAGCTCCATAAGGATTGTTAAAACTGAATAAATGAGTGTTGGGCTCTAAGAAAGAAATCCCATCTAGTTCAAATTTGTTGCTAAATTCAGTAGTATTTCCATCTGATAAATTTTCAATATAACAGATTCCTTTTCCTTCAAAAAACGCAGTTTGAACAGCATCTCCCAAACGATTATAAAAATCTTCTTCGTTTTTAACCACAATCCTGTCAACCACTAAGAATAAAGTATCACCGTTAAAATCTTCCGAAGGAAATTCATCAATTCTATAAACCGTATCCTTATATTTTAAACGCGCATACCCTTGTTGTGTAAGTACTTGTAAAACGGTTTTAATGTCTCTCTGTTCGTTTATTGTAATTGGAGCAAGTAATAAAAGCTTGGTGCGTTCATCAAAAGCTTTTACATGATTGATAACATCTGAAACCGTATGTTTTTTTACTTCTTCACCAGAAATAGGAGAGAAGGTTTTACCAATACGCGCATACAGTAATTTAATGTAATCGTAAATTTCGGTAGAAGTTCCAACTGTAGAACGAGGATTAGTAGAGTTTACTTTTTGTTCAATAGCAATGGCAGGCGCAATTCCTTTTATATAATCAACCTTTGGTTTGTGTAATTTTCCTAAAAATTGACGAGCATACGAACTTAAACTTTCAACATAACGTCGTTGCCCTTCGGCATATAGAGTATCAAAAGCTAAAGAAGACTTTCCAGACCCCGAAAGTCCAGTAATAACTACTAGCTTATTACGAGGGATTACCACATCAATGTTCTTTAAATTATGGAGTTTAGCTCCTTTTATTATGATGTTCTCTTTAGGGTTTACTGTTGAAATGTCAGTCTTCATGTGCTCAAAAAATAAGCGATAAAAATACCAATTTTTAAGTGATTTTAACGTGATTACAATAGTGTTTTTCTCTTTTTTGTGAGTTTTTTTTGCTTTTATTAATAAAAAATTCAATATTTGTAATTCATTATTAATCAATAAATAAAGGCCTATAGCATAATAATTACTTTATAATTTAATATCCCTTAACAAGAAGATAACTAGTAAGTTATTCTTCAAAAAAGTAATTATTATGAAAGACATAATCGACGATAGTGTTTTAGTAAAAAACTACATTAACGGCAATGAACTAGCCATTGAATTATTGATTAAACGACACCAACAGAGATTGTATAGCTTTATTTATAGCAAAATACAAGATCGAGATACTACAGAAGATATTTTTCAAGATACCTTTATCAAGGTAATAAGAACGCTAAAAAAAGGAAATTATAACGAAGAAGGTAAGTTTTTACCTTGGGTTATGCGTATTGCTCATAATTTAATAATAGATTATTTTAGAAAGAACAATCGTATGCCAACGTTTAATAACACAGAGGAGTTTGATATTTTTTCGGTTTTAAGTGATGGAGCGCTAAATGCAGAAAGTAAAATTATTAAAGAGCAAATTTTAAACGACGTAAAAGAGCTAGTTGAAGAATTACCAGAAGAACAAAAAGAGGTTTTAAAGATGCGTATTTATAATGATATGAGTTTTAACGAAATATCAGAAAATACGGGCGTAAGCATTAATACAGCATTAGGAAGAATGCGTTACGCTTTGATTAATTTGAGAAAAATAATTGAAAAAAATAAAATTATTTTAGCAAGTTAAACAATATTTGAAAAAAAGCATCGTTAATTCATTGATTATAAGTTATAAATAAGGGGTTATATGATGCAAATTTACTCAGAAAAGTCTTCGGACTTTACTATGGAACCAAAACAAGAAACAGTTCAATATTTGATTAATTTTTCTAAATCGCTAAAAGTAGTTAAAACGAAATCAAACTATCTCATTGAATTGAATTTGAATTAAGAGTGGAAAAAGCTTCAACTAGGTTGGGGCTTTTTTTAGGCTTATTTTTTATAATAATCGTCTATTACCGACTTTCTACCTACAGTTTTAGTAATAATGTCATTTTCTAATTTCCAGCCGCGAGCAGGAGAGTACTCTCTTCCGTAATAAATAATTTGTAAGTGAAGTTTATTCCACAATTTTTTTGGAAATAAGCGTTTAGCATCCTTTTCAGTTTGTATGACACTTTTTCCGTTTGTCAAATTCCAACGATACATTAATCTATGAATGTGGGTATCTACAGGAAAAGCAGGAATATTGAATGCTTGTGCCATTACAACACTAGCAGTTTTATGTCCTACAGCAGGTAATTCTTCCAAAGCTTCCATATCAATAGGAACTTCACCATTGTGTTTTTCAATCAAAATTTTAGATAAACCATAAATTCCCTTCGATTTCATAGGAGATAAACCAACAGGCTTAATAATATCTCGAATTTCATCAACAGTAAGTTTCACCATGTCATAAGGATTATCAGCCTTATCGAATAATAAAGGGGTGATTGTGTTTACACGAGCATCAGTACTTTGAGCAGACATTAGTACTGCGATTAATAAAGTGTAAGGATCTTTATGATCTAAAGGAATAGGTGTTTCAGGGTATAATTCTTCTAATGTATCTATAACAAATTGAACTTTTTCTGCTTTGGTCATTTTATATAGTTTGAATGACTCAAAGGTACAAAGAAGCTACGTATGTTTATGGAAAATCAAAATCAACTTTGTAACTTTGACATTGTAACTTTGAAACGAAATAATATGACAACATTAAAAGTAGGAGATACCGCACCAAATTTTGAATCGGTAGATGAAAAAGGAAATGCTGTAAAGCTTTCTGATTATGCAGGGAAAAAATTAGTATTATTCTTTTACCCAAAAGCTAGTACACCAGGATGTACAGCAGAGGCTTGTGATTTACGTGATAATTATCAAACATTTTTAGCAAAAGGGTATGATGTGTTAGGGGTAAGTGCTGATTCAGCGAAACGTCAACAAAATTTCATTGACAAAAATGAATTGCCTTTTCCTTTGTTAGCAGATGAAGATAAAGAAGTAATTAATGCATTTGGAGTTTGGGGTCCTAAGAAATTTATGGGAAGAGAGTATGATGGAATTCATCGTACGACCTTTGTAATTGATGAGAAAGGTGTGATTGAAGACGTAATTACAAAAGTAAAAACAAAGGAACACGCTAATCAAATACTAAGTAAATAGTGTAAAAAATATCAAAATAAAAGTCGAGTATTTTACTCGACTTTTATTTTTTCTAAACGAATTTCTTGAGTTGTATTTTTTAGCTCTCGTTGTAATTCTTTACTTGTTTTAGAACTTCCATCATGACTCCAACCAGGTGGCATAAACACATATTTTAAACGAACACGTAAAGGAAGATGTTTTTTTCGATGGAAAAAATCGTTGTAAATTTCTTTCCATTCATGAAAAATAATATTAATAGGTCCTTTGTCTTCTAAAGGTTTTGTAAGACCATACTTTAGTTTTTCATAATTTTCCTCATCTTCCTCAGCTTGGAAAGTACCAAATATCTTATCCCAAATAATTAAAAACATGCCCATGTTTTTGTCAAGGTATTTAATGTTTGAAGCATGATGAACTCTATGATGAGATGGAGTAACAAAAAGAATCCCCCACCATTTAGAAAATTTATTATTAATAAAATTGGTGTGGCATAAAGTTCCGTAGTTTTGAATCATAGCATAAGCAAATATGATATGGAGAGCTTCAATACCAAGAAAAGCTAAAGGAATAAAGAAAATGTATCTGTATAAAGGTTGTAAAACAGACGATCTAAAGCCTGTAGAAATATTGTAGTATTCTGAATTGTGATGGGTTACATGGATTGCCCAAAAAAAACGAGAGCTATGATCAAAATAGTGTTGAAGATAATATAGAAAATCTTGCCCTAAAAAAGCCAAAGTCCAATAAGCCCAGTATTGATTTCCTTCCCAATCAATAATTCTATTCTGATAAAAATAACTAAGAACAAAGAATGAAATTCCTTTCATTAACAAGTCTAAACTAAAATTAATGAGGGCGAAATAAAGGTTGGTTGCTGTGTCTTTAAATTCGTAGTTTTTTACTCTTGCTCGATAACTAAAAAACATTTCAAGAAAGATAACCAAGATAAAAAATGGAGTACTCCAATAATATAGTATATCTTGGTTAAATAAGCTATTAATATTAATTGAGTTAGATAGCAAAAAACAGTTAACTTATATTTTTATAACAGCTAAAACTATAATCTTTTTTCAATCCAGTTTTTGAAACTATAAAAGTTTTGAGGAGCAACTCCATGTCCGACTGGATATTCAGAGTATTCGTTTTCTAAATTAAAGTTTTCTAGTAGAATAGGGGCTTTTCTAGCCCAATCTACAGGAAGTACTTGGTCAACCGTTCCGTGAGAAATATAATAATCAGTGTTAATCATATCATGTATCTCAGAAGGTAATAGTTCCTCATTAATATAACCACTTAAAGCAACTACATGTTGTACCTTATTAGGGTATTTAAAACTTAGCGCATAACTTAAAATGGCTCCTTGGCTAAAACCTAATAAGAAGGTTTTGTCAGGGTTGGTATTATATTTTTCTTTGATTTCGTCAATAAATATAGCAATTTTATCTATTGATTCACTTGCTTGAGCTAAATCAGAGAATTTTCCGTTAATAGCATCGAAGTTAATAGCGTACCAAGCATAACCACCATACCCCATATCATGTGGAGCTCTAGCACTTACTATTAATAAATCTTCAGGTAATTCTTCTGCAAACGAAAACAAATCTTCTTCATTACTTCCGTATCCGTGCAATAAAATTAAAAGAGGTGGATTATCAATCGAGACCTTAGGTTCTCTTACAACGTATTGTAAACTCATGTATTAAATTCCTTTAAATAGGTTTTGAAATTGCTCTCCAACAACTGGTACAAGCTTCTTTTCTCCCTTTAAAACAGCTAAAAGGCTAATTATCCAAAGTACAAATAATAATACTCCTACAGCCCAACCTATTGTATTCCCTAAGTATCTGTATACAATCCATATATTTGCTATGTACAATAAATTTAACCCTAGCATTTGTCTTATATAAAAACTAGCAAAGGCATTTTTTTTGTTCATGTTTAAAACAAAGGCAATAATAAGCCCTATAACTGTAAAGTGGCTAATTATAGCTGCCGTCTTACCTTCGTTTACTGTTAGATTTTCCATGATTTATGAATTTAAAATTAGTTGACTATTATTGTAAATACCATAAACTTTTCCGTCTAGTTTTTTATCTAGAAACACACTGTTTTTAGAGGTGGAAATAATGTTTTTTTCAGAAAAAGTGTATTCTCCATTAGGGTTGAAGATAGATAACGTAGCTTTTTCATTCTCTTTAATAGAAACAAAATCAATTCCAAAACGCTTTCTAGGATTGTCTGATAAACATTTTACAATTGTTTCAATATCTAATATGGTATTTAAAGCGCCAAAAGCACTTTCTAGGCCAATAGTTCCGTCTTTTGCAGTAGAAAATTCTACTTTTTTATGTTCAATATCAATAGGATTATGATCTGAAGTAATTATATCAATAACTCCTTCTTTTAGTCCTTGTATTAAAGCTTTTCTATCATCTTCTGTACGTAGAGGAGGATTTACTTTTTTATTTGCATCAAAACCATGTAATTCATCGTCTGTTAAAAATAAATTATGAACTGCAACGCTACATGTTACATCTAATCCTTTTTCTTTTGCGTCTTTAATCAGTTGAACAGATTTAGCTGTAGAAATTGTAGGTATATGTAGTTTTCCTCCAGTGTATTCTAACAAAAATAAATCACGAGCAATTTGAATTTCTTCTGCAAGTGCAGGAATTCCTTTCAATCCTAAAAGAGTACTATTTTTACCTTCATTAGCAACACCTTCACCTGCAATTAAATTGTTTTTAGGGAAACTTAGTACTAATCCGTCAAAGTTTTGAGCGTAGAGTAATGCTATTTTTAACAAGTTGTCATTGCTAACAGGCTTATTGTAATCTCCAAAAGCAATAGCACCCGATTGTTGCATGTCATACATTTCTGACATTTCAACACCTTTACTTTGCTGTGTTAAAGCTCCAATAGGATGAATGCTAGTTGCAGCTCCGTTTACTTTATTAATTAAAAACTCAACAGCCGATTTATTGTCAACAATAGGATAGGTGTTCGGATTAATTGCTACGTCGGTAAATCCACTTTTAGCAGCTACCTGTACACCATGTTTTAAAGTTTCACGTTCTTCATAACCAGGTTCACCAAAAGACACACTAGTATCAAACCATCCGGTTGAAACATGTAGATTATCGAGTTCTACAACTTGATAGTTTTCTTTTGGTTGGATAACATCATCAATTTTAGTGATAATTCCGTCAGTTATTAAAATATCTTTGGTTTGCTTGTGGTAAGGGCTAGAAGCATCTATAATTGTTGCCGATTTAAGCAGCGTTGTCATGGTTTAAAGAATTTTAAAATCAAAATTTCTAACAGCAAAGATACAATAGCTAGTGCCAA
The DNA here is from genome assembly GCF_000518405.1 of Tenacibaculum sp. 47A_GOM-205m. NCBI lineage: Bacteria > Pseudomonadati > Bacteroidota > Flavobacteriia > Flavobacteriales > Flavobacteriaceae > Tenacibaculum > Tenacibaculum sp. 47A_GOM-205m. Next base: position 435,060 of record NZ_JADN01000003.1, read on the forward strand.
AAACCATTTCCAAAGCCATTGAATTTTATTTTCGTTATTAATATTTTCTAAAGTGTCTTTAACTGAGGTAGAAATTGTAATGTTGTTAATATCAGAAAGTGTTAAAAAGTCTAAAGAGCTTTCACTTTTAGAGTAATTAAAAGCACAACTTTTTATCAGATTATTTTGTTGTTTAATTTGATAAAATCCTGCAATTAAAGGTTGATCATTAGTAGTAATTCGTACTTTGTTTTGAAAAGTTTGTTGTAACGGAATAAAAGAACCTTTATTGGAAGTGATGGTTAAAATTTCGTCTTTTCCTAAATGTTTATCAATATCAATTGTATTTTGTTTATCAATAGTGTAATACAGTTCTGAAAGTTGTAAACTTTGTTTTCCAATGTTATAAAAAACAGGAACAATCAGTGGAGAATTGATAAAATTGCTGTTTTCTTTTTGAAGAGGAGCCGCTACCCAATACAAAGAAGCTTTTGGTAAACGTACTTGTTGAATAAAACCCTGCTTGTTTTCAAAAGAAACAAGATTAGAAACATTTTTAAGTGTTGAATTAAATGATGTTTTTACAAATGGATATTGAAAATTAGTAACTCTTTTCTCAAAAACATTTTTTAGAAGCGGATGGTTGTAATTAATATCCGTAATTTTTAAACTATCATTTTTTTGAGAAAGTAGACTTCCAATATTCAACTTGTTAAATAAGTTATTGTATGAATTAATGGTTGTATTTTGGTTCGGAATAACAATAATATTCCCTCCATTTTCCACATAAGACTCTAAGCTGTTGATAAGTGTTTGGGGAATGTTTTCCAATTCATTTAAAACTACAAGATGTTGCTTTGGGATTACATTGTAATTCACATTTTGCAACGAAGAAGAGGTAAAGTTAAATTCCTCTTTCGTGTAAATTCTACTCAGAAAATCAGCCGATTCTCCTATGCTTAATACATTAATTTTTTCGTTGGTGTTGATAGTAAAGTAAAATGAATTGTCAAAGCTATAAGTGTCTTTAAAATTAAGATCAATTTTTCCTAAAAAGACAGGTGCTTTTACAATAGAAAAGGTGACTTGTGTTGTGTTGTTTTCTTCTATTGAAAAAGTTTGTTTGTTAATGAGTTTATCGGTATTATAAAGAGCAATTGGAATGTCTTTTTTTTGTACTCCTTGGTTTCTAATAGTGATATGAATATTAAAGTTAGAAGAGCCATTATCGTTTACAAAAACACTATCAATAGAAAGATTGCTTTTTTGTTCAGGACTTACTTTAACCAAGGCAGTATTCGTAGGAAGATTGGTAATATCTTCTTTTTGAATATTTTGAAAGTCAGAAATTAAGATGTTTTTAGTATTACTTGAAGTGTTTTCATTAGCTGCCTTTAACAGTACATCTTTTAAATTCGTGTTTTTAGCAGTATTAGTAACTTTTAGTAAAATGTCTTTTAGCTCAGAAGCTGTTTTATTTTTATAAAAGTTATTTTGAGTAGCTAAAGAATAGCTAGCTTTATCAGATAACTTTTCAATGATTTCTTGCGAAGCTACTTGTAGTAAATTTCCTTTTTCACCAATAGCAGAGGTACTTAAAGAGTTATCTAAAAAAATAAAAAAATCTTGTTTTTCATCGGCTTTATGATTGCTTAAGTAAGGTTGGGCAAAAGCAAAAATTAGAGCAGTAAGTAACAGTAAGCGAGTGGCTAAAATCAGCCATTTTTTTATACGAGAACTTTTACGTGTTTGTAACACTAACTTTTGTAAAAAAGCTACATTGGTAAACGGAACTTTTACAAATCGCTGTAGTTGGAACAGATGTACCAAAATAGGAATGAGTAAAAAAGCTAAGAAATATAAAATCTCAGGATGTTTAAACTGCATAATTGTAATTTACTAACTGTAAAAATACCTAAATAGATGGTTAAAAAAAGAATGTAGTTAAAAATCTGTTAGAAGGAGGTTTCTTTTTCGACAAAGAAGTAAAATTTCCTATTTTTGGACTATGACTACAAAAGAGAGTGAGTGTAACATTCCGGAAGAAATTAATTATAAAAAACACTGGAATGCTGCCTATGTAAAAAATCCAACAGAAAAACTAGGCTGGTTCGAAGAAAGTTCGAAAGAAACTATTCAATTATTAAAAGAATCCAAAGTATCTAAAGACGCTAAAATCTTAAATGTAGGCGTTGGTTCATCCATGTTAATTGACGAGCTAGTAGCTGATGGATATTCAGGTTTAATAGCAAATGATTTATCTGAAAAAGCTTTAACCGATATACAAAATCGATTGGGAAAAGATGCATCAAAAGTTAATTTTATAGCTGATGATTTAGTGACTCCAACCAAGTTACATGAGCTTGATGAAGTTGATGTTTGGAATGATAGAGCGGTACTACACTTCTTTTTAAAAACCGAAGAACAGAACGCCTATTTTAATTTATTAAAGAAGCTTGTAAAAGTTGACGGATTCGTAATTATTGCTGTTTTTGCTTTAGACGGAGCAGAAAAATGTTGTGGACTGCAATTACAACGTTACAATACGGAAATGCTACAAGAAAAATTAGGAAACGATTTTGTTTTAGTTAATAGTTTTAATCACACATTTGTAAACCCGTACGGAGGAGAACGTCCGTATGTTTACACATTATTTCAAAGAACGCACAAGTAATGAACGTAACCAATATACCTTATAAAAACACAGGATTCTTTTCTAAAACAATGGAGGATTATTTAAAGGCTGATGAAAATATTCAACCTTTTTATAACCGTTATCCGAGTTTACGAAACTTTGAAAAGCAATTAGAAGAAAAGAAAGCAAATCCTATTTCAAGCACTCAAAGAAAAAGATTGGTTGAAGTATTGAGAAAACAATACAAAGACATTGATTTGTCGTTCGACACGCAAAAAAATATAGAAAGCTTACTAGAAGAGAATACATTTACTATTACAACAGGACATCAGCTGAACTTATTTACAGGGCCGTTATACTTTTTATATAAGATTATATCAACTATAAATATGTGTGAGCATTTGTCAATGCAATTTCCGAATGAGAATTTTGTGCCCATATATTGGATGGCAACTGAAGACCACGATTTTGAAGAAATTAACTTCTTTAATTTTAAAGGGATAAAAGTACAGTGGAACTCTGACCAAACAGGACCAGTAGGGCGTTTTACAACCGAAGGGTTACAAGATGTTTTTGAAGTGTTTGCAGAACATTTAGGAAGTTCAAAAAATGCTGTTCAAATAAAAGAGATATTTGAAAAAGGATACTTGCAACACAAAACATTAGCAGATGCAACTAGATATATAGCCGATAAACTTTTTGGAAAGTATGGTTTGGTAATTTTAGATGCTGATGAAAGAGAATTAAAAAGAGCACTAACACCGTATGTAGAATACGATTTGTTACATGAAACCTCTTATAAAGAAGTATCGAAAACAATTACAGAACTAGAGAAATCATATAAAATACAAGTAAATCCGCGTGAAATAAACTTGTTTTATATAACCGATAGGATTCGCGAACGTATTGTTCTTGAAAACGGAATTTACAAAGTAAATAATACAGATATTTCTTGGACAAAGGATGAAATTCTAGACCATTTACATAGTCAGCCAGAATGCTTTTCACCAAACGTAATTATGCGCCCACTATATCAAGAGGTAATTTTACCGAACCTATGTTACATAGGTGGAGGAGGAGAGTTAGCCTACTGGTTAGAGTTAAAGGCATATTTTGATAAAGTAAATGTTCCGTTTCCTATTTTGTTATTAAGAAACTCAGCTCAAATACTTTCAGAAAAACAATTAGGAAAGTTAGAGAAACTAAACGTTTCAGAAGAAGAGTTGTTTTTAAAACAAGATGATTTACTAGCAAAAAAAGTGTTAGCTAATGGCGATACTAAGGTAGATTTTACCAAGCAAAAGCAGTTTTTACAACAACAGTTTGACGATTTACGTAAGGTAGCTCAAAAAACCGATGTTTCTTTTGTTGGTGCAGTAAATGCACAAGAAAAAAAGCAGATAAAAGGATTAGAAAACCTTGAAAAAAGATGGTTACGAGCAGAAAAAAGACGCCAAAAAGAAATGGTTGAAAGAATCGTAGCTTTGCAAAACGAATTGTTACCTAATCAAAGTTTAGAAGAACGTCAACGTAATTTTTCAGAATTCTATTTAGAATATGGAGCCGACTTTATTAAAGTTCTGAAAGAAAATTTACATCCGTTACAACTAGAGTTTACAGTTATTACACTTTAATGGCAGATAAAAAAGGATTACACAGAAAAAACAAACACAAAAACGGATATAATTTTAAACTCTTAAAAGAAAAGTATCCAAAAATAGAGGAGTTTGTTATTGAAAAATTTGAGAAGGAAACCATCGATTTTTCTGACCCAATAGCAGTAAAAGAGTTTAATAAAGCATTATTAGCTGCTCACTATAATATTAAGCATTGGAATTTTTCTGATGATAATTTATGTCCGCCAATACCTGGAAGAGTAGATTACATCCATCATTTAGCAGATTTGGTAGCAGATGAGGAAAACGTAACGGTGTTAGATATTGGTACAGGAGCAAGTTGTATTTATCCTTTGTTGGGAATTGCAGAATATGACTGGAATTTTGTTGCTACTGATATCGATTTAGATTCTCTAGATTATGCTCAAGACATTATAGATGATAATGGTTTTACTGAAAAGATTGAATTAAGGCAACAGTTTAAAGAAGAGCATATTTTAGAAGGAATCATAGAAGCAGATGATGCGTTTACTGTAACGATGTGTAATCCACCATTCTATAAATCGGCAGAAGAGGCTAGAGGAGCGAACCGAAGAAAATCAAGAAACTTAGGAAATAATGCTGTCCGTAATTTTGCAGGGAACTCTAATGAGCTGTGGTATATAGGTGGAGAGAAAGCTTTTTTACATACCTATTTATATGAGAGTTCTAAATTCCCGAAAGTAAGTAAATGGTTTACGAGTTTGGTTTCTAAAAAAGAAAATATAGAAAGCTTACAAAACTCAGGTAAGAAATTAGGAGTTAAAGAATTTAAAGTAATTCCTATGCACCAAGGAAACAAGGTAACACGCATTGTGTGTTGGAAGTTTGTTTAGAATTAGTTGTAACAAATTAAAGAAATGAAAGAAAGTGAGTTCATAAATTATTGGAAAAAAGAATATCCAGAATCGTTTCCAATCAATCACGAAATGAAATGGATATATCCTCATAGGTGGCTTAGGATTCATAATTTGCCTGATTCAAAACGATATGCTGAATCAGAGGATGAATACAATATTATACTAGATAGACAAAACCAATTGATTAATGATCTGATTGGAGAAGAATCAGAAATAGCAATTTTTTTCGGGCTTTACACTAATGATAAGGCCAATGACAATTACAAAGAACTAACTGATTTTGGGAGATTTATAAAAGTATTGACTATTGACTTATACAAGGAAAGACCAGAAGAATATGAAGATGAAACGTATTTTGATATTTATGTCAAAACCGAAAAATGGAAAAGCAAAAGCAGGGATAAAATTCTCAAGGCAATTGCCGATGATGAAATAAGAGTAATGTTTATAAGTTTTATAAAGAAATGTGTAATAGCACCTTATGACGGTGGAGTTGATATAATTGTTGATTCGACAGAAAAGAGAGACAGATTAAAGGTTAAATATAGTGATTGGCTTTCTCACCAACAAGATGGAATGTAAAATAATAGAAAAGCGAGCTTCAGTAACTAGGTATTATGCATGTGCTGAAGTAAACATAGCATACCTAAGTAAAGTAAGAATGTTGAAGGAAGAAATTAATAAAACGTCATTACGAGTGATAACGAAGTAATCTTTTTGTCGAGAGTGAGATAGCCACGTCGTTATCACTCCTCGCTATGACGTTTTGTAGTTCTTAAATACCTTTTACAAAATCAAGGAAAACTTTTTTATGAAGCTCTAAATCCATATTAGGAGAAAGCGCTACACGAGCAATATAATCTTTATCACCCTCTTTCGTAGTTCCTTGGGTTGAGGTTGCAGGAATCGTCCAGTAACAACCTTTTAACTGTCCGTAGCTTACACAATACTTACTTTCATTTGGTATTTCGGTAATCATTAAATTGATAAGCTTTAAGTTTAAAGCTCTTTTATACGCTTCTTTTTCTTCCGCAGTATTTCCTTTAGTAGGAAGATCTAACGAAAATACCGATGGCGTAAATCCTTGTGCTGCTAGTTCTTCTGAAACAAAATTGATTTTAGCATCAGGTAACACTTCATGTATAAAGTTTACAAACTCACGCGTATTCTTATAAGCATCGCTAATACGTTGCGTCATAGAAGGCATTTGTGCAGCTAATATTTCATATTGAAGCGGTGTAGCCTCGTTATCGCAAATGTGTAAGTGCTTTTCTATTTTTTCTATTAAAGCATTCGTTGTTTTATTTCCAACACAGTATCCAGCAGTACATTTTCCACCACTAGGGAATTTAGATCCACTTGCAAACGAAATAGTTCTAATATTGGCTAACATGTCTGTTTCTCCTAAAAAGTGAACATTCGGACAAAAAGTTTGGTCTAAAATAAAAACAGGATCAATCGCTTTTTCACCAGCAGGAGTAGTACGCTTTTTACTCAAAACATCTCTTAAATCAGTAAGATTTGGTACTTCTACTCTTGGGTTGGTTGGAATTTCAGCAATGATATACGGAACCGCATCTTTTGCTGCAATATTGGTTAACACGGTATCAATACTTTCTACCATATCATTATCTCCATCAACAGGTAAATCAACAATGTCTACGTTGTTTAAACAAGCGGCAACACGTCTTGCTTGGTCGTTTGTACCACCATAACAGTTTGGAGGTACTACAATTTTAATAGCTTTTCCTTTATGGTTTTCAAGAGCATCGTCAATTAATCCCATTAAAATGGCGTATTGTATTGAAAGTCCACTTGATGCTACTAATGCTTTTGTACTGGTATTGGTAATTTCATTGATTAATTTTTCAACCTTCGCTTTGTTTTGTGCTACATCAGTAACCGTAACATCATACGGCTCATCGATAAGGCTTTTTAAAGCTTTTAACGAATTAGCAGGAGTCATGGCAATAGTTTCTCTTCTTCTTACATGTTGAATGTCTGAAATATAAGAATCGTTTTGTGCACCGTTTACAAATAAAAGGCTTCCTAATTCTGGGTGTGTATTGATGTAGAAATCAACGTTTGGTACAATGGTAAAGTTGCAAATAGCTTCTTGTTCAACAATCAATACGGTGCTACCATCAAACTCCGGAATAGCTTCAACACTATCCACCTTTTTTAATTCAAACTGATATCCGTATACATTTTTAATTACTTCTGCATCAAAAAAGCTAGGGATTTCATTGGTGTACACTATTTGTGTGTTTTTATTAGCAAACAAATTCGTCCTTAATACAGCCAACACAGGAACTGTTTGTGACGAAAAACTAATTACATTTTCTGCTTTTGTATTATATAGTTTGGCAATCGTCCATTCTAATATAGATGATAACGGATGCCCTAAACGAATATAATCGTACGCAGTTGGTAACTCGCTTAAAGCTGAAGCAGCAGCATTGTTGTTTTTATACAAATCTTCAAACTGCTCTAAAAACTGGGTTTTAGCTAGCTTTTCTACATAAATATCCAGACGGTGCGTGGTTAGGTTTAACCAATCTGCTGGCATATTTTCTACAACATTTTTTATATACGTATGTAAGTTTTTGTCTTGCATTATAGGTGTCTTTTAATAAGACTGCAAGATACGTTAATTAGATTTTTTTAGAAAGGGAGTAGATGAGAGTTTTATTTAACTGTCGATTGGTGTAACATTGTCTAGTTTTAAAAATAATACGAGTGTTGTATAGTGTTTAGTACTGCCAATTGTACTCAATTTCTCTTTTAATAATACTCTTTACTGTGTTATTTTCGAAAATCTTTTTTTCAACCCAATTATTAAACCTGTCAAATTTATACTCATATTTACTTGTTGAAGTCAACGAATCGTTTTGGTTAAAATGTTTTAAACCGGTTAAAGTTTCACAATCATATTCGTACACAGTTTTACTGTTTAGTTTTTGGTTGTTATACACTTTTGTTTCAATACTTTTAATTAATTCTTTTTTGTCAAAATAACTTGTTGAAATAGAGTTTATAATAGTGTCCGATGTGTTTAAACGAATTAGGAGAAGTGAGGTTGTAGTTTTCTCTTTTGTATTGTTGCTTCTATAATAGTATTTCTCAATTTGTTCGAATCTTTCATTTCTATTATCTAAACGGCTTATTGTTTGGTCTAAAAGGTTGTTATTGTATATGTAATTAACTTCAAGAGGTAAACTGTCAATAGACATTGTAACAATCTCTTTTTCCAATTTTCCTAAACGATTGTAGATATAATTGGTCTCCATTTTTTGCCCGTCAGATGGAGTGTGTCGTGTTTGAGCTAATATTTTATTACTCTTGTTAAATCTTTTATTGGTGATGACAATAGTGTCAAGATTCTTATTGTTTGAGTCTTTGCTAGCTACATTAATTGCATACTCGGTTATTTTATAAGCGCTTCTGGTAAGTCCGTTTTGAAGTAATTTAGGCTTGTTACAACAACTGACCAAGAAGATTGAAAAAAATAATATGAATTTGTTCATGTGGTTTTAATTATCCCCAGAGGTTTAAGGTACCTGTTGTTTTAATAAATTTAAATCGTCCGATAGCGAAATTATTGTTTTAAAAGTTGGGAAACAAACTAAACTTTAAGTAGTCTCCTCCGTATTCAGTTTATCTATTTCATAACTCATGTATTCCTTATACAGTTTTGCGATAGACTTGGTTTCCCCAAGTATAGTAAGTACATCATCTTTTAGAAAAACAGTTGAACCGTTAGGGGTAAACGTTTTGTCGTTTCTTTCAACCAAAGCCACTAAAACATCTTTTGGTAACTGAATTTCCTTTAGCTGTTTTCCTATCATGGTGTCTTGCGGAGTTCCTTCAAGTAGTTTGATGCTTACAAATCGCTCGTTTTGTAGTAAAAACTCTTTAATTTCTCTGTGGCTATTCATTTTAAGCAAGGTTTTTACGATGTGCTCTCGTTCTAAAATATCAAGAAGTCTCGATAGCATACGTAGTTGCTGTTTTGGATTTTCATCAGAATTAATTAGAAAAGCACAGATTTGTATGGGCTTTTTAAACTCATAATCTTCAGACGGAAATGCGCCTTTAATTGGGTTTTTAGAAATAACAATTTTCATGGAAGGATGCGTAACACTCTTAAACTTGGCATGAAAAACTAAAATACCAGGTAATGCTATCACAGATTCATCGGGTATAGATTGGAAAAATTTGTGTAGTACTCCTTCTTTGTTGAGGTCTAACTCCCTACAAAAGTAATCGGAAGCGATATTTAAGACCTTGTCAAAGTTAGTAGTATCCTTAATTATTTTTATTTTCGACTTAATTACGGTTTCATCAAAAGGATCCCCTTCACGAAGTCCTTTTTCTTTTAAAATAGTCATTAATTCATTTTCCAACTCGTCGTACTGATGCCTCCCTAAAAGCGCAAACCAATGAAAAATAGCACCTTCTCGTTTTACTTTTCCTTTAGAATAGAAGTGATACCAAAGTAAGCCAATAACAATAATACCAGAGGTAAAAAGTATGGGCATCCATCCTAAATAAATAATAAGAATGAATGAAATAACAATTCCAATAACCTGCATAAAAGGATATAATGGAGATAAATAGCCAGGGTCGTACGATTCTATTTTACTTTTTCTAAAAACGATAACAGAGAAGTTAATAAAGATAAAAATTAACAGTTGGAAGGTACTTGCAAGCTTTACAATACCTTCTTCTGATAGTACTAGAATGAATACTATAATTAATGCTGTGGTTAAAAATATAGCGACTACTGGACTTCCTTTTTTACCAATTTTGGCTAGAATAGCAGGAAACAGTTTATCACGTCCCATGGCAAACGGATATCGTGATGCAGATAATAGTCCTGCATTTCCTGTTGAGGCAAAAGCGGCAAGTGCTGCTACCGACATTAATAAAACTCCTACATTATTGGGTAACCATTTAAAAAGTTGTTCTGCGGCTGTAGCTGCTGGTGCTAGTTCGTTAGCAAAGGCAGTAGGCTCAATAAGTGTAACCATAATAAAAACACCCAAACCATAAATTAATCCTGTAACGACTAATGAAAGTATCATACCCAAAGGAATGTTTCTTTCAGGGTTTTTAATTTCTTCTGCAACGCTTACTATTTGAGTGAGCCCTAAATAGGAAACAAAAACAAAACCTATAGTGGTAAACATTCCTCCAAATCCGTTTGAAAAGAAGGGGGTAAATTGTTTGTTGATGGATTCGTTGGTAATAGTATCTGAGGTAAAGATGGAGAAAAGACCATCTGCAATAAAACCAACTAAAATGACTAATAGGAATATGACAAACACTTTTTGAAAGGCGGAGGTTTTTTTAGCACCTACTAAGTTTAACGCCATAAAAAAGAGAGTAGCCACAATGGCAACTATTTTGGTGGGAACTTCCCAAAATATAGCGGCATAAGCACCAATACCAATAATAGCAAAGGCTGTTTTAAGCATTAAAGCAAAATAGGTGCCCAGTCCGCCAATGGTTCCCATGAGTGGTCCTAAACTTCTGTCTAAAAAAAAGTATGCTCCACCTGATCGTGGTAAGGCTGTTGATATTTCAGCAATACTAAACATGGTGGGCAGTATTAATACACCTGCAAGTAAGTAGGCTAAAAATACAGAAGGCCCTGTGTAATGTGAGGCGATTCCTGGTAGTAAAAAGAAACCAGAACTAAACATAGCTCCAGTACTTATGGCAAAAACATCAAATAATCCTAAGTCTTTTTTTAGTTTGTTCCTCATGACTTTTGCGTTTAAGGCTTATTATTAAGTGGTTAGACCATGAGAAGATATGAAAAAAATTACACTTTTTAAGCGTGATGCAACTAAAAGGATGCTTATAGTATTCTGTTTTACAGTAGAGTAAAAGTGTTTAATAAGGGGTTTTACGCAATCTTCGTCCCATTTTTAACTGCACGTTCTGCAGTTAATAGAGTTACTTCTTTATCATCGCCTAAACCTCCTAATACCAAGCATTCGCTCATCATGTTGGCAATTTGTTTTTTCGGAAAGTTTACCACAGCAACCACTTGTTTCCCTATCAAATCTTCAGGTTGGTATAGTTTAGTAATCTGAGCTGAGGTTTTTTTAATTCCGTAGTCTCCAAAATCTACTTGCATTTTATAGGCAGGATTTTTAACCTCTTTAAAAATCTCCGCAGAAATAATCGTACCAATACGCATTTCTACTTTTGCAAAATCGTTCCAAGTTAAATTGTTATTGTCTTCCATAGTTTAGTTATTTTCTAGCAATCTTTTTGCAGCAGTAAATGGAGTGGTTTTCCCGTTTTCCAATTTAGTAACTTCCTGCTGTAAGCGTTCTTTAATTTTTGGATTATTGTAAAAGTTATTTTTCAATTGTTGATTGATGGTTTCTAGCAACCAATAATTATTTTGTTCATTTCTTTTCTGTTGAAAGTAGCCAGATTTTTTTACTAAGTTCATGTACTCATCAATCATGGTATAAATAGCATCCACTCCTTGATGATGAAGTGCACTCGCCAATAAAACTTTGGGTTGCCATCCACTTTCTTTTGGCGGATATAAATGCAAGGCTCTGTTAAATTCTACTTTAGCAATTTTTGCATTTTTCTCGTTTCCGCTATCCGCTTTGTTAATCACAATAGCATCTGCCATTTCAATAATTCCACGTTTAATACCTTGTAATTCGTCACCAGCTCCAGCCAATTTTAGTAATAAAAAGAAATCGGTCATAGAGTGTACCGCAGTTTCTGATTGCCCAACCCCTACGGTTTCAATAATAATGGTATCAAAACCAGCAGCTTCACATAAAATAATACTTTCACGTGTTTTTTGCGCAACACCGCCTAAGGAGGTTCCAGAAGGAGAAGGGCGGATAAAGGCATTTTCATCAGTAACCAACTCTTCCATACGAGTTTTATCACCTAAAATACTTCCTTTATGTACCGAACTACTTGGGTCTACCGCTAACACCGCTACTTTTTTGCCTAACGAAGTTAAATGCTTGCCAAAAGATTCAATAAACGTACTTTTTCCTACACCAGGAACACCCGTGATACCAATTCTTACCGATTTATTGGCATGCGGTAGGCAAGCTTCTAAAATTTCATTCGCTTGTTCTTGGTGCTTTGGGTTGGTGCTTTCTACCAAAGTAATAGCTCTACTTAAAAAAGGAATATTTCCTGTTATTATTTGCGTTACAAATTCTTCAGTAGAGGTAGTTTTTCTTCTGCTTCGTTTTATTTTTTCTGCAGACGATTTACTGGTGGTTTCTGGTTGAGAAACCCCATCTTTTTCAGAGAGTGCAGATTTGTTTTTGTCGGTCATTGTATAGCTAAAACGGAATAAAAACGTAAATTTAGAAATAAAAATGCAGGAAAATGCAACGGAGTAAAAAAAGACTCGTCTTTAGGGTAAGAAATCAAGAATGAAATCAACCAAACAGATACATCAACCGGTTATAGATGCCTGTAGAAATAATGATGCAAAAGCACAAATGCAATTGTATGATTTGTATTGTGATGCTATGTTTACTGTGGCATTGCGGTATGTGAAAGATTCGTTTACGGCGGAAGATGTAGTGCAAGATGCATTTATAAAAGCGTTTAAAAACATTCATTCGTATAAAGAAGAAGTAACGTTTGGCGCTTGGTTGAAAAGGATTGTAATTAATCAAAGTATTGATTATTTAAAGAAGAAGAAGCTAGAATTGGTTTCAATTAATGAAGAAACGACCACACTAGTGGATGATGATAATGATAATTGGAATGTAGCGTCGACCATATCGTATCAAGATATTGTAAACTGCATTCAGCAATTAAAAGAGAAGTATAGAATAGTGTTAACCTTGTTTTTGTTAGAAGGTTATGATCATGGAGAAATTTCACAAATATTAGGGATTTCTGAAGTGAGTTCAAGAACACATTTATTAAGAGGAAAAAGACAAGTGCAAGAACAATTAAAAGCAGTACATCATGTCTAAAGATATTAGAGAAATACTAAAAAACAATGTTGAAAACACGGAGAGGTTATCAACAAATCACAGACAGCGTTTTCAACAAAAGTTGATGGATGAATTGCACGAAAAGCCATCAACAAAAAAATCATATCAATGGCTGTATATAGCAGCATCAATAGTGTTGTTGGTGAGTTTGGGAATTCAATTTTATCCAACAAATATTGTAGATCCAATAATAACTGAGCTTCCAAAAGAAACTCAAAATCAAATTAGTTTAGGAGCAATTTCACCTGAATTAAAAACAGTAGAAGATTATTATGTAAATACCATTAATTACGAATTAAGTCAGTTAGAATTAACTGACAATAATAAAGAACTTTTTGATGGTTACTTGAACAAAATAGGAGAATTAACCAAAGAATATAAATCGTTAACCGAAGAGCTCAATACAAAAGGAATTAACGACGATACTATCAATGCATTGATTGGAAACCTGCAATTACGTTTACAGCTGTTAAAACGTATGCAAAAACAATTACAAGAATTTAAAAATCCAACTCAAAATGACATTCAAACAATTTAAAATTAGTGTTTTTTCACTGTTAGTAACTGGAGTTGTATCTGCACAGCAGTATAATAAAAAGTATAGTGAAAATTTTAAAACCAATAAAGATGTGGTGGTTAACATCAATGCGTCTAACGCCGAAATAGATGTAACTACTTGGAATAAAAACGAAGTTTTTATAGAAGCAATTGTAGAGGTTGAAGGACTTGATAAAAAAGAGGCTCAAAAGTATTTAGATAATTGGAAGTTTGAAGCTTTAGGAAACAAAAGTAAAGTGCAAATTAATGCCAACAGAAGTAGTTTTCGTTCCATAGGAGATGATAATATTGTGTTTTTTAACTCGTCAGACGATAATTTCCCAAGAGTATTTCAATTTGATAGTGATGATAAGGTAGTCGTAGTACCTGAAATACCTGAGTTACCAGAGGTGAGAATTCCAGAAATACCTGAGATTCCAGAAATACCTGAAATCGAAATTCCAGAAATTAATTTTGAAGAAATTGTTACTGGTTTAGAAGATGTAGAGTTTGATTTTGATAAGTATGCAAAAGATGGAGGAAATTACTTTTTTCAATGGAAAGATGGTGTAAACGATATTACTATCAAATCGAAAAAAGAATGGGAAGAGTTCAAGAAAACAGCTAAATACAAAGAGTTTAAAAAACATCAAGAAGAACGAAAAAAAGAAATTCAAGAAGAATTAAAAAGAATAAAAGTAGAGCGAATTAATCAAGAAGAACTTAGAAGAGAAGTAGCGAAAGCTAGAGCAGAGGTTCGAAAAATTAATAGAGAAGAGATACGAAAAGAGATGGCTAAAGCTAGGGAAGAAATGCATAAGGCAAGAGAGGAGATGCATAAAGCAAGAAGAGAAATGAATAAAAATCGTGTTAGTTATTCTTTTTCATCAGATGGTAACAATTTTATGGTAAATGGAAAGAAAGTAAAAGTTACCAAAAAAATTATTGTAAAAGTACCAAAATCAGCAACGTTTGATTTAAATACGCGTCATTGTAAAGTTACGCTACCAAAAACTAAGGCTTCAGGAAAAGTAAGTTATGGGACTTTTAAAGCAGATGCTTTAGATGGAGGTAAGTTAACTGTATCATTTTCACCAGTAACTATTAACTCATTAAACACCTGTACGTTGTTTTTAAATAATGTAACCGATGCTCAATTAGCGTCGGTTACTAACGCAACAGTAAATTCGAATTCATCAGGAGTTGTGGTTACTAACGTGTATAATAACGTAGAGGTAACTAACAAATTTGGTAGTTTAACGATTGTAAAAGTGCATCCAAATCCAAACAACTTTAAAGTGTTTTTAAATTATTCAGATGCAACTATAAACCTTTCTGAATTAAAAGGGAAGTTAGATTTTAAAGTTTCTAATGAAATTCGAAATGTTAAAAACGGAAGTGTAGAGTATAATGGAGACTTTACACTAACTTCAAAAGATAAAAAGATTGTAATAGATGGAAAATACAGTCAACTACAACTAAAAAAACAGTAGTTATATATGTAAAAAAACTACTTTTTTTCTTAACAAAATTACTGCTAAATTCCATTTCTGTATTCTTTTTAAAGTGCCTATCTTAGCGTTTGTAAATAGTCACTTTTACTATGGAATTATACAAAGAAAATCAACTTAAAATATATAACTCTTTAAGCAAATCAAAAGAGCTTTTTAAACCAGTAACTGAGGGGCGCGTAGGAATGTATGTGTGTGGACCAACAGTTTATAGTAACGTGCATTTAGGAAATATTAGAACCTTTATGTCGTTTGATATGGTTTTTCGTTATTTACTACACTTAGGCTATAAAGTACGTTATGTACGTAATATTACCGATGCTGGTCACTTAGAAAATGATGCAGATGAAGGTGAAGATAGAATTGCTAAAAAAGCACGATTAGAAGAAATTGAACCTATGGAAGTGGTTCAGCGCTACACGGTAGATTTTCATACAGTAGCCGCAAAATACAATTTTTTACCACCGAGTATAGAGCCAACTGCAACAGGTCATATCGTAGAGCAAATAGAAATGATTAAAGAAATCATAGAAAAAGGTTTTGCTTATGAAGTAAACGGATCGGTGTATTTCGATGTGTTAAAGTATAATGAGAAGAATAACTACGGAATCCTTTCAGGGCGTACTATTGAAGACGCTATTCATAACACAAGAACTTTAGACGGGCAATCAGACAAGAAAAATCCGCAAGACTTTGCACTTTGGAAAAAGGCAGATGAACGCCATATTATGCGTTGGCCTTCTCCTTGGAGCGATGGTTTTCCAGGTTGGCATTTAGAGTGTTCAGTAATGAGTACAAAATATTTAGGTGAACAGTTTGATATTCACGGTGGAGGAATGGATTTAAAATTCCCTCATCATGAATGTGAAATTGCGCAATCACATACTTGTTCTGGTGTACAACCCGTTAATTATTGGATGCATGCTAATATGTTACTGTTAAACGGTCAAAAAATGGCAAAATCTACAGGAAACTATATTTTACCTGAAGAGATTTTAACAGGGGCGAATGCTATTTTGCCAAAAGCATTTAATGCCGGTGTAGTACGTTTCTTTATTATGCAGGCACATTATCGTAGTATCCTAGATTTTTCAGGAGAAGCGTTGTTAGCTTCTGAAAAAGGGTATAATAAATTAATGGAAGCTGTAAATACTTTAAATAAGATAACTGCTGAAGCTACGTCTACATTTGATGTGCAAAAATGGAGACAAGATTGCTACGATGCAATGAATGATGATTTTAATACTCCTATTTTAATTTCTCATTTATTTGAAGCTGTAAAAGTTATCAATCAAATAAAAGAAGGGAAATCTAGTTTAACTGAAGAAGATTTAACGGCGTTAAAAGAAACTATCGGAGCGTTTGTTTATGATGTTTTAGGGTTGTTGAATGAAACTTCAGAAGGAAATAATTCTGATAAACTAGATGGTGTGGTAGAGATGTTAATTACTATGCGAAAAGAGGCGCGAGAAAATAAAGATTGGGCGTTGTCAGATGAAATTCGCGACAAACTACTTTCTTTAGGTATTCAATTAAAAGACGGTAGAGAAGGAACGACATTTACAGTTAACTAATAGTAAAATCCTAAAAAAGCATAGTGAAACTAAAAACCATCATAGCATACCCATTTATATTGTTAGTTCGATTTTACCAAACAGCAATTTCACCATTTACACCTGCTACATGTAGGTATTCACCTACCTGTTCAAGTTATACTGTTGAAGCATTACAAAAACACGGATTGTTTTACGGTGGTTGGTTAGCATTGAAAAGAATTTTTAGTTGTCATCCGTGGGGAGGGAGTGGTTATGATCCTGTTCCAGAAAAAAGAGAAAAAAAGAATCGTCATTAAAAAAGAATGACGAAGTAATCTCTCTTTTTAAGATTGCTTTATTACATTCGCAATGACAATGTTAAAATAAATAAGAATAGATGAATTTTTTATCCATAGTGTGGGATTGGAACCCAGAATTAATAAACATTGGAGGTTTTGGTATTCGTTGGTACAGTTTAATGTTTGTAGCAGCATTTATATTAGGACTTCGATTAATGAAAAAGATTTACATCAACGATAATATTCCTGTTGAAAAACTAGATCCGTTATTTATGTACGTATTCGTTTCTATGTTGATAGGAATGCGTTTAGGAGATGTATTTTTTTATAGTTGGGATTATTATCAAAACCATTTACTAGAAATTATTTTACCTATTAAAAAGCAAGAAGGAGCTTCAGCTTTATTCGGATTGTTAGATGGTTGGAAATTCACAGGATTTACTGGATTCGCAAGTCACGGAGCAGCAATTGCTATTCCAATAGCGATGTATTTTTACGCTAAAAAGCATTTACACAAACCATGGTTGTTTATTTTAGATAGATTAGGAATTATGGTTGCCTTAGCAGGATTTTTTATTCGTTTCGGAAACTTTTTTAACTCTGAAATTTATGGAAAACCAACAGGTAGCAGTTTTGGGGTAATTTTTGAGCTAGCAGGTGAAACGGTACCACGTCATCCAACCCAATTATATGAGGCATTTAGTTACTTAGTATTGTTCTTTTCTTTATGGTATTTCTATTGGAAAACAGACAAGAAAAACCAAACAGGCTTTTTATTTGGGCTGTTTATGGTTGTGTTATGGTCGTTACGTTTCTTTATAGAGTTTTTAAAAGAAGCACAAGTTGAAGGACGTGAAGATTGGGTTTTCAATTCGTTAAATACAGGTCAAGTATTAAGTATTCCGTTAGTATTAATCGGTTTTTGGTTAATGTTTAGGAAAACGAAGTAAAAAATATAAAAAAAACTCCAAGTGTACACTTGGAGTTTTTTATTATTAAAAAGTAACTATTTTACTTTTTAGAAAATTTTTCAGCCAGCAAATCCCACAGCTGAGAATAGCCATTGTCATAACCCAATGCCCAAATACCTACGCCGCCTATTTTATTGTGTTTTATCCAGTCGTATTTCAAAGCAAGAGATTGTACGTCTTCAAAAAACAACTGTCTATACTCTTGGTTACTATCTTTAATAATTATATAGCTAGAAGCACTTTTAGGATCAAACTTAACCGGGATTTGTAAAGAATCAATGTAAATATCTCGTATGGTATGGTAACGAGGATGCGATTTGAACTTAGTTACTTTAGCACCCATTTCAGATTTTTTTGTATACCATTCAGCACCGTAATAGGGGATTCCGGCAATTAATTTATGTAGCGGAACTCCTTTATCTTTATAATAATTAACAGAAGCTTTTAAGCCATTTCCGAATTTTTCACTGTATTTAAAAGGAGTTACAGGCCCAGTAGTTTTGCTAAAACTACCGTAGTAATCGTACCCCATTAGCGTGTAAAAATCAATATGCGGATTGATAGTAGGAATATCAAAAACATTGTTCCAGTCAATAGCATACAAACATAAAGAAACCATATAATTAGGATTTTTCTCTTTTAGTTTTTTAGAAACGTTAATGATAAATTGTGTAAACTGATTCCTGTCTTCTTTAGCAACACCTTCAAAATCTATATTAATTCCATTAGCATTTCTTAACGCAAGTAACTCAGCTAGGTTCTCTATTAATCTTGTTTGAGCTTTTGAGTTTTTTAAAAATACAGCATTGTTTTTGCTTCCAAAGTTAGTAACAGACAAAAAGACTTTACAACCTTTTGTTTTTGCACTGTCAATTAACGGAGTAGTTTTCCATTGATGTATACTTTTATAATTACCTGTTTTGGGTTTAACAGAATATGAAAAATATGAAATTCCCCAGAGCATGGAAAAATTATAATTTTTATAAGCAGAACCGTTTGAGTATACGTGCCATCCAAATGTGCGATATTTTGGATGTACGGTTCCTTTTTTATGAGTTATAGGTTTGTAAGAAATATTGTTTAAACTATCCCATTGACGCTCGGTAGAAAAATTAAGGTTGCCATACTTTTGCTCATGCAAATTACGTTGGCTTACGAATTTACTACTGTCAGAAATTCTACCTATTTTTTCATGTTTTAATGATGGTTGATTATTGTTGTCAAGGGTAACTTTCTTTTTCTTCTTTGAACAAGAAGTAATTAATACGATTAAAAATAAAAAGTTAATTAGCAACGAAGTGTGCTTATTCCGGGGTTGTTTCATTTTAATAAAAAGATAGATTAGTAAAAATTATAGCTTCTAAAATACAATAAGTTTTGTAAAATAGTTTCTTGGTTAAAAGCTACATATTTGGAAAATAAAAAACTCCAAGCTTTTGCTTGGAGTTTTTGCTATTTCTTAAAGCTAATTAGTTTTAGAAGTTTCTTTATTTTATATTTAGTCATGGCAGATTGTGAAAACCTAGATTGCAAACCGGCCTCTATTGTTTGCATACAAGGAGCACATTTCCCACAAGGTTCATTGTTTTTAGGTTTATGGCAAAACCATGTTTTGTTCATAATGTCAACATAACCTTTTTGTTTAGCAATACGCTGCATATCAAGCTTACTATAACTTAATAAAGGGTATCGGTAGTTCCCGAAGACATTTATTAAATCTTGGCTTGAGTTCTCTTTGTCTAGAATATAGTATTCTCCTAAATTTTCATCTTGTTTTTTTTCTAATCGACCAAACATGTTGATGAGTACTTGAGGTTTAGAATCTTTTTCTATACCTAATTCTAAATAATCGATGTTTTTAGAAAATCTAGCTAACCACTCATACTGACTTCCTAATTTAGCTCCGCTACTTTTCTTTTTAAATCCTTCATGTAAGTTGTTATAAGATTTGGTGATCTCTTCATCTTGCTCTATTTCTGAAACTTTTTTTGCAAGTAAAGGCTTTATAATACACTTTGTACTTGGTAGTTTTCTTATCTCTTCAGTAAGGCTTTTAACAGTATCTATTTCCATTTTTTCAGATAGCCTGTTGTCTTTAAGGTAATAAGGCTGAATGGTAATGTTTTTATCTGTTAATTCAAGTACTCTAAAGGTGGAGTCCCATCCACCTGTCCAAAGTATATTAATAGTTTCTGAATTCATTTTTTTAAATGATATTGATTTTGGGGATTTTTGGAAATATAAACTCTAATTTATTTTAAATAGTATATGTTTCATCGTACTTAAAACAGTTTAGAGGTAAGTTTTATTTCATTTTGTATTAAAAAGTATAATACTTTCTTTTATACTCTACACTATGAAATGGTAGAGAAAATTGTTCTGAATACACTTTTTTATTATTGGGGCTAAAATACTATTTCTTTTTTCTAAAAGAAATAGTAAACACTTTACTTCTTCCTCTTCTTTTAAACCAACCTTATTTTCAGCAGTTTTGTTGTTTTTGGATTTTTGAAAGAGATTGAAAGATAAACTGTTGGGAAATATCAATGTTAAGAATACAAAGAATAGTAAAAATTAAACACCAAGTCATTTTTTCTGTTGTTACTAAATAACAGTCATCTTTAAAGTGAACAATAACAATTTCTTTGATTAGAACAAATAAGGTAATAGTATCAGACTGTTTAATTTATTTTTTGAATAGTACGCAAAAAGTAGTAATAAGATACGTTAGCTTCATATACCATGGTATTAAAAGGTTAAAGAGATATAACCAATTGCGCTATTAAATACTCCCAGAAAACAATGAAAATGAAATATAATTTTAAGTACGTAAAATTTTTTCAATTTTACGTCCTTTAGCTAATTCATCAACAAGTTTATCTAAATAACGGACTTGTTTAGTTAGTGGAGTTTCTATTTCTTCAATCCTATAGCCACAAATAACACCAGTAATTAAATTAGCATTAGAATTGAGAGTAGCTTCTTCAAAGAAAGTTTTAAAAGTAACGTTTCGATCAATCAATTCGTTTATTTTTTCATCATTAAAACCAGTTAACCATTCAATTACTTGGTGTAATTCCTTTTTTGTTCTATCCTTTTTTCCAATTTTAGTAACATAGTGAGGATAAACAGAAGAGAAAGTCATTTTAGCTATTTTTTCGTCGTGTTTTGGTGTTGTTTTCATATTTTAAGTTAATGAGAAACTACTTTGAGTCCTATGATTGACATAATTAAGGTACTAATAAAAATGAGTCGCCAAAACGTGGCAGGTTCTTTAAAAACTAAAATTCCTACAAGTACCGTTCCAACAGCGCCTATACCTGTCCAAACAGCATAAGCAGTTCCAATAGGTAGCTCTTGCGTAACTTTTATAAGGAGCAACATACTTATTGATAAACAAACTAAAAACCCAATATACCAATACGTAGCTTCTACTCCTGTAGTTTCTTTCGCCTTTCCTAGGCAAGCGGCAAAAGCGACTTCAAAAAGTCCTGCAATAATTAATAAAATCCAATTCATTTTTGTTAAGAAAAAACAATAAATTTATTACTGACAATACCAAAGTAATTAATTATTAAATATAAATTAAGGTTTATTAAGTGTTTGTATATGAGTTTAATAGAGTGTCTTTATTTTGTGTTTTAAAAAGATTAACAGAATAGAGTTTTAGTCTTAATTTAATTTTTTAAAGAAAGTAGCAGATACAGTTTCAGTATTTCCAACATTGTCAGAAACTACAATTTTAAAAAGATGCTTGCTTCCTTCTAATTTTTTATCACTAAAATCATAGGTTAAAATTCCTTTTTTATGGTTTAATTCCATTAAAATCCACTGACCATTAATAGTAGCGCGGTAGTTTTTTATACCAGTTTCGTCATCTTTAATTTTAACTTTTAGGGTCTTGTTTTTAGAAATCCACTGATTATTGCTAAAATTATATAGTTGAATGGTTGGTTTTTTGGTATCAAAACGTAAAGCATAGCTTCCCAAAACCTTAGTAGTAGTATAAACCTTGTCTATTTTTTTCTTTGTAGCGGTATATCTAGGATATTTAGGATTGGTAACATTAGCAATGTATACATGTTGTTTTTGATCTTCGGATAAAAAAGATGTTTCAAAAGTAAGTGTATATCGTTTGTCTAATGGAATTGTAGGTTCATGAATTTTTGCTGTACCGTTTTCTACCTTGAAGTCGATGAAACAATCAGTGTAAAATGTGTTTTTAGGAAAGGCTACAGTAACATTTTTTTGATGAAATTTATTGAATTCAGTAGCAGTAATTTTGTAATTAGTTGTGTCTTTTTCCTTAAAAACTAAATTACTTTTTACTCCCTGTACCGGAATCCTAATTTTAGAGGTGTTATCCTCAAAATCTTTGGCAATAATTTCAATATTATAATTCGCTCCATTTTCAATATGAATTTTACCATTATTTATAAGGTCTTCATATAGGCTAAGTCTATTAGCCGCTACTTTATGAGTTTTTTGAAGACGATTTTTATATTTTTTATAATGTTTATAATCAATTAGTAAATTAATGTATTTACTTTCTGCAAACGAAAAGGTTTCTACGTCATGGTAGTATACTCTTTTACCATTAACTTTCATTTCTAGGCTGTATATACCATTTTTATTGTAGGCTCCGTTTAAACGATCAAAAACACTAATACCAAAACCAATGGTACCGCTCGCTATAATTTTTTCTGCAACGTAATTACCATTACTATTGTTTTTAAAAGAAACAATAGACTCTAAAGAAGAATTATTAATTCGAGCATCATCACTTAATGGATAAGCCATTAATTTTTGAATGGTAGGAGGAGTATCGTCATGTGCTGTTAATCCAAAATGCATAGGATTAATAATGTTTTCTGTTTCTGTGTCTCTAATTTCGTAGTGCAAATGTGGGCCTCCAGAGCTACCTGTATCACCAGTATACCCGATAAGTTGCCCTTTTTTAACAGGAAATTTATCAGAAGAAAGAAAAAGATTCCCGGTGTTATAATCTTCTTTTTTGTACTGAATGCCTTTTACATATTTTTGAATTTTTGGTTCAAAATACTTTAAATGAGCGTATACAGTAGTATAGCCATTAGGGTGGGTAATGTATAGCGCTTTTCCAAAACCATATTGTTGCACTTTAATACGAGAAACATAACCATCAGCAGGGGCATAAATAGGAATACCTTCTTTACCTTGTGTTTTAATGTCAATACCCGAATGAAAGTGATTGCTACGTAATTCACCAAACGTTCCTGATAGCACTACAGGGATTTTTAAAGGGTTAGAAAAATAGTTTTTAGGGTACGGTGCCTGTGCATTAACAGTTGTAATAAATAAGAATAAAATAAGTGAAAAATAAAGCTTCAATGTACAATAGTTTTCAAACAAAAATAGTAAAATAATACTAAGTTGTTAAAGGGTTAATAAACAGTGTTTTGGTAAAAAACACTAAAAGAGTTGCTAATTATAAGTTATATTAATAACTTTGTGATTATAGTTTTATTCTCTACAAATAAATGAGTAACCCTTTAGAAGCAATTCATTTACTGGAAGATAAGTTGAAGAACTTACTTTCTAACTATGAATTTTTAAAAGAAGAAAATCAAGTATTACTTCAGAATAACGCGGAGTTACAAGTTTTATTACAAGAAAAAGAGAAGCAATTAGAAAAACAGCAAAAAGAATATGCTTTGTTAAAAGTTGCCAAAACTATTGAAGGCAGTAACGAAAGTACAAGAGAAACAAAACTCAAAATAAATACTTTAGTTCGAGAGATAGATAAATGTATTTCTCTTTTGAACACATAAAAGGTTCTTTACATGGCAAAAATAAAAGTTAATGTAGTCATTGCAGGAAGAACGTATCCGTTGAGTGTTAATGATACCAATGAAGAAGAAGGGATGCGAAAAGCGGCAAAAAACATTAATGAATTAATAGCTAAGTTTGAACAAAATTATGCGGTAGCAGATAAACAAGATGTATTGGCAATGTGTGCATTGCAGTTTGCATCAAAAGCTGAAATAGTATCGTTAAAAAATACTAAAGAAAACACCGAAGTATTGGAAAAAATAAATGAATTGACTAAATTGCTAGAAAATCATTTATAATACGTTCTTTAAAATATAATATTTAAACATACTGCCTACATTAGTACATCGTTTGTTAAACTCAACGTTATTCAATTATAAAGGATGAGTCATGGTTAGTAAAGCATGCCGATTTTACCTCGGATCCTTGATCAGCCAGTTAATCCTAAACTTGTTTTTTGGAGTTTATGATAACCCTATTAATGTAGGCTTTTTTTATATAATCAAATCACAATTATGGAGGGAATATTATTTCCTGTTTTAGCAGGAATTATAGGTATAGCAATAGGTTTTTTTATTGCTAAGATGTTAGAGAAATCTAACGCGAATAAATTAATACAAGAAACAAAAAAAGAGGCAAATAGCATTTTAAAAGAAGCTAAAGTTGAAGCCGAAGCAATAAAGAAAGATAAGATTTTACAAGCTAAAGAAAAGTTTATAGAATTAAAATCTGAACATGAAAAAGTAATCTTATCAAGAGAGAAAAAAGTTTCTGATGTAGAAAAGAGAATAAGAGATAAAGAGAGTCAAGTATCTTCAGAGTTAGATAAAACCAAAAAACTTAATAAGCAATTAGAAAAGAAAGAAGCTGATTTTGACTATAAAATTGAATTCTTAGAGAAAAAAGAATCTGAAGTTGAAAAAATGCACAAGCGTCATGTAGAAATGCTTGAGCAAATTTCAGGATTATCAGCAGATGAGGCTAAAACTGAACTAGTAGCTTCCTTAAAAGATGAAGCAAAAGCAGATGCGATGTCTTTTATTCAAGATACAGTTGAAGAAGCTAAAATGACGGCGCAACAAGAAGCTCGTAAAGTAGTATTAAACACGATTCAACGAGTAGGAGTGGAGCAAGCAGTAGAAAATTGTGTATCGGTATTTAACTTAGAGTCTGATGATGTAAAAGGAAGAATTATTGGTCGTGAAGGACGTAATATTCGAGCATTAGAAGCAGCTACAGGTGTTGAAATTATTGTTGATGATACTCCAGAAGCAATCATTTTATCTTGTTTTGATCCTGTTCGTAGAGAAATTGCTCGTTTATCAATGCATAAATTAGTAACCGATGGAAGAATTCACCCTGCTAGAATTGAAGAGGTTGTTAAAAAGACCGAAAAACAAATTACTCAAGAGATTATTGAGGTAGGTAAGCGTACGGTTATCGACTTAGGAATTCACGGTTTACATCCAGAATTAATAAAAACAGTTGGACGTATGAAGTATCGTTCTTCTTACGGTCAAAACTTATTACAACACTCGCGTGAAGTAGCCAATTTATGTGGTATTATGGCTGCAGAAATGGGCTTAAATGCTAAAGCAGCTAAACGTGCAGGATTGTTACATGATATAGGTAAGGTACCAGAAACAGAAAGTGAATTACCACACGCATTATTAGGAATGCAATGGGCTGAAAAGTATGGTGAAAAACCTGATGTATGTAACGCTATTGGAGCGCACCACGATGAAATTGAAATGAAGAGTATGTTGTCTCCAATTGTTCAGGTGTGTGATGCTATTTCTGGTGCAAGACCAGGAGCTCGTCGTCAAGTATTAGATTCGTACATCCAACGTTTAAAGGATTTAGAAGATATTGCTTTTGGGTTTAACGGAGTACAAAAAGCTTATGCTATTCAAGCGGGACGTGAGTTAAGAGTTATGGTTGAAAGTGCTAAAGTAAACGATACTAAAGCAGCTGAATTATCATTTAATATTTCTCAAAAAATTCAAAATGATATGACATATCCAGGTCAAGTAAAAGTTACTGTAATTCGTGAAACAAGAGCAGTTAATGTAGCTAAATAATTACAAAGTATAAATAGAAAAAAATCCCTCATCAATTTGATGAGGGATTTTTTGTTTAATCATGGTTTCTTCTTGATTTACCTCTTTGCTCAGGCTTCCCTTTTTTGTAGTATTTGTTTTCTTTATTCTTACGTCTTTTAATTATTTTACTCTTTTTACCAATCTTAGCATTTGGTACGGCTCTGTAGTAGTAAAAATCGTTATCTTCTCTAAACTGACGATAGTTTCTAGTAAAATCTTTTCTGTAAAAATATACATCGTTATAATCAAAAATATCACCAATGTTTATATCAATACTTACATCAACTCCGTCATCATAATAGTAATAATCATCATCGTAATGATTGTGGTGGCCTGGTTTTACAAATCCTCTATATCTTGGATTACCCAATCTGTCATATTGAATACGTAAGTTACCAACCTTAAACAAATTACCAAACTTGTACTTCATAAAAACACTACCAATTCTGGTAACATTACCTCTACGATCATAATTAATGTGAACATTACCCACACTTCTAATACGTCCACTTCTGTCTCGGTTAATTCTTACTCCATAATCAGAGTATCTGTTATAATGTGTGTTAAAATCGAAATCACCATTTAAAAATACATGAAATTGAACTCCTCTTTCAACAAAGGTAACAGCGTCGTTGTGGCGAATAGTAACCCCAATTTTGCTAGTTGATTTTGTAATGTTGTCGTTTGCTTTAACTGTGCTTAAAGACATCATTGCTAATAATAATAGTATCCCTGTTCTCATAATTGCTAATTTTAGGGTTATGCTTACTCTATATGCTTTTCGGCTTCCGCATTTGTTTGATTAATTTTCAAAGAACGTGCCAAAAAGTCAAATGGGTGTTTTTTTGAGTTAGACTTTAAGGTTAGTTTGTTAGGTATTTTCTTGCAAATCAATTTGTTATTTTGGTTTTGAAAATAATTTACATTCCAAAGTAAAAAGTTCTATATTTATACGACTTACTTTAAAACTTATATATAAGAATGGTTGAAGCTATTGAGAAAAATTTACAACGAGGAATTAAACTATTAACAGGGATAACAGATGAACAGTATAGTGATAAATCAATACCTCCTTACTATTCGAGTATAGGGGCTAATATGAGACATATATTGGATGTTTTTGCTTGTATTTTTAATGGGCTCGAAAAAAAGTGTGTAGATTTTTCTGATAGAGAACGAAATAAATTAGCGGAAGAAAAAACAGCGTTTGGAATAGCTTACTTTAATGAAGTAATTGCTGGATTACACTGTTTAAACATTGAGGATTTTGATAAAATAATCTCTGTTACTGATGATTTAGGAACAGGAAAGGTTACTGCAAATTATACTTTAGGAAGTGCATTAATACAAGCGCATAGCCATGCAATACATCATTTTGCAAGTATAGGGTTTATCATAAATCAATTAGGGATTGAATTACCTGATGCAGATTTTGGCTATAATCCAACAACTCCTAAGAAAGTGTTTGTCGAGTAAGTATTATCGGTTAATATATACCCAACCTTTTTTAAGTTTTTGATAGGTGTTAGGTTGATCACCTAATTCTAAATAATAGAAATAAGTAGCAGAAGGAAGTTTATCTTCTTTGTTAATAGTAGATCTTCCGTTAGAAGTACCATCCCAATTATTTTTATAATCTTCTGTTTGATAAACAATAACCCCCCAACGATTGTAAATAACTAGTTTATTGTGAGCATATTCATTAACTTCATCAAAAACTAAATAATCATTTAGGTTGTCTCCGTTCGGAGAAATTAGAATATTATTATTATCATCTTTAATTTCATTACTCATTAAAGAACCAATAGTAATTACTTCATAATTATTAGGAACAAAGGCTGCAGATGTAATAGTTCCTTCAGATAAGTTTCCTGTAACTTCTAAAACATCCAAGTTTTCCCATTGGTTTTCGGTCTTACTCCAACCAACCACAATGAGTTGAGAAATATTGTTTGCTAAAGTAGTAATATCACTACGAGAATTCCAAGTTAAGGTAATACGAGTTTCATTTCTACCATCAAGGTCCCAAAACTCTGTATGACTAATATTTTCAATAATAGCCTGTTTTTGATCTGTTAAAAAATTACCTGTAAATGTTGAAGGAAAATTAGGGTCTTCGTAAAAATAAGCACCTTTAAATGTATAATATCTGTTGGCATTTGGAATACTCATCGGACGTAACATAGAGCCATCTCCGATAGGAAATGTAAAATCTGAGGTGTTTTTATTACCTTGTTTAATAGATGAGTATCCATTTACATGTCGTTCGTTATCTTCACCTGCATAGAAATCATAATCGATAAAATCGAGCGTTATATTGGTGTTATTTCTAGGAGTAATTACTTGTCCGTTAATAAATTCTAATTGATTACGAACTCCTAGAGAGTTGTATAACTCTATATTTTGTAGCGCATCAATTTCAACATTAAAAAACGTAATTTTGTTGGTTCCTGAAATAGTTCTAATTTCAGTATCGGCATAAAAACCAGCAAAACCAGTATAATTGTTTAAAGTACCTTCGTTCACCACATTGGTATGAAAACCTATTTGAGCACCGTCGTGTAGCTGCATATTTCCGGTATTGAAAAATGCGTTTTGAGCAATAGTAACAAAACTACTCAAGATAAAAATAAACGATATGTATTTTTGATACTTCATTATTTTTTTACTCTGTAGGTTATACGGCGGTTGGTAATTACTGTTTTATTACAAGAAATAATTTCTACTGTTACAGAATTTGTATTTGATACTCCTGAAGCATTACTTATTGTAACTTCATAATTATAGAAGCCTAATATAGTAGGTGTGTCTGTTGGATTTTCTGTGTTTGGTAAAGTATAATTAGAACCACTTGGAGGAGTAACATTCCAAGTGTAATTTATTGGGGTGTCTCCTAATTCAGTTCCTCCGGGGTTAGCAAATAGATTTAAAGTTTGATTTATACAAGAAGGAGCGGTATAGGTTGGAGATACAGTTAAATTACCACCTGAGTTATTTACTTGATCAAACGTTTCATTACCGCTAGATCCACCACCTCCACCATTACAAGTAGCGTATTCAGATGAGCCTATTTTAATAGTTTTTGAAGCATTACAACTAGCATATTGAGTATAAAGACCATGATCAGTTCCAAGAACTAGACCATCAGGGTTTGGACTTTCTACAATAAAATTTGTTCCTGCTGGAAGAGAGAATGTTTTGTTGACATTAAAAAATAACAGCCCATCATATGCGATAGTAAAATTTGTTGTATTTAAAAATGATGTATTCGTTATAGTTAAAGTTTCAACTACTGCGGTACCTGTTTCATCTCCAATTGTTATTGAGTTTATTGCTCCAGCTATATTTGTGCCTAATGAAATATTTGTTCCATTAGCAATAACAACATCATTAGTAGCTCCGTTTCCAGGATAGTATGGTGCAGGTGTAGCCCAAGAAGTACCATTATAATACTCCCAATTATTTACATCGCTCCAATTACCAGAATTAACACTCCTAAAATCTCCTGTAGTTTGTGCAGAAAGATTGCTAATTACCCCCACAAAAAAGAAAAAAAAATATGTTTTTAAAAACTTCATACACTTTCTTTTTTGAGTTATTTAACTACAAATACAACATTGATGATAGCATTGTCATCCGTAGGTGGCATTAAAACAGAATAACTAAGTATACCAGTGCTTGAAACGTTAATACTGCTTATGTCAAAAACACTAGAGTCAGCATCTGTAACGAAATAATACAACTCATCTCTTTGATATAGAGGGATTGAAGCTGTAGCATCTGAAGAAGCAATAGGGGAGCTAAACTGACTTGAATACATAGCATACAAGTCTATGTTTGCTTGAGGTCCTGCGGTAGAAGCAGGAACTAGAATTGAAGGTGGATAAAATACTCTAGCAGCTTTTGTTGGAGCTATCATATTCCACTCAGTACCATCAAAAACATAATATACCTTTTCGCCATTGGTAGGTTTATAGATAAATGTATCGTTTTCTATTGGTGAAACAGGAAAAGTCCCGTTTGGTTCATTTTGAATAGTGTCTGTATCGGTTGACACTGTAACCGTATTTTGTTGGCTGTTTGCCCATTGAACTCCAGTTCCTGTTGAGGTTAATACTTGACCAGAAGTTCCAGCTGAATTATTAATATCTAAAAGTGTATTGTTAAACTCTGTAGGGCTTTGTAACATGATATTACTAGGAGCAGAAAGTTCCATCGTAGTACCTGCTGAAATTTGAGAAGAAGTTCCCGAAGATATTTGCATTGTACCACCAGTAGATCTTAGCTGTGTGCTTAATGTTCCATTTATTTCAATACTATTATTACTAAATAGTTGAAAGTAAGTTAAGTTTTCAAAAGTTAAACCAAAATTACTAACACCACTTAAGGTACGATTATCTATTAAATCACCATTTGCAGTGTAAATGTTTTGAGAAGCTAATGTAGAAGTGATTAATTTCCAGCCATCTACAGTATCATATATTTTTATTTGATTATTGGTTGTATCAAACCAAACATCATTTTCAAGAGGAAGGGTTGGTGCAGTTGTAGAGGTGGTTACAGTGTTGTTATTAACTGTTTGTATGGTACCTTTATTATCAACAACTCTAACTTCTTGTGCATTGGCGCTAAAGCTTAGTAGCACCAATGCAAAAGTTAGTATAAATAAATTTATATGTTTAATGTTTTTATACATTAATATAATTAATTAATATAGTGAACTTCAATAACATCACCATTATAAATAGGTAAGTCAGCAGAGATATTTATATCAATAGATCCAGCTGTAGTTCCGGTGAAATCAGTATTCCAACGTAATTTTACTCCATTTCTGAAGACAAATAACTTAGCTTCATTTGTAGCGTCAATAACAGGTAAACCAGCTACAATAATACTTTCTGTAGGTCCAGCAGTATTAGTTGGCGGGGTAGCTTCTCTTCTAATAGCTGTAACTTGAAACAAGTCAGCTAATTCGATTTTCTGGATAGCACCAGTAGCTTCATCTCTAATTAATACGGTAAAACCAGTTGCACCTGCACCATCATCATGAGCACCACGATCAACTGCATTTGTAGAAGCAGTACCAGCAGTTACTAATTCTAAGCCATTTAGAGCAAACTCAGCAGGACCATTGCTAGGACCGCCTGTAGCACTAGCCGTAATGTACGTGTTGTTGGTTAAAGTACCTCCTAATTGCCATGTAGTAACTACACCTCCATTAGGTGTTGTGTTGGTAAAAGAAGTTAAACCGTTCTCAGCTTGTAAATACTTAATGGTACCCTTGTTGTCTACTAATTTAACTATACCTCCAGCATTACCTAGAGTAGTAGCAGCTTGAAGAGTAATATCACCAGCTGTTGTTTGTGCGCTCACAGTACCTACGGCTAGGAAACCAACAGCTACTAAAGCGACTTTTAATTTGTTTGTAATTGTTTTCATAATTTAAGAATTGATTGCGTTATTAATCTTTTTTATTTTCTGTTATGTATTAATATAATTGAACTATTCGTATTTCATCACCTGCATAGCAAATAGCCTCAGGTTCTATGGTTATGGTGGTTGAGTTGTCAACCGTAAAATCTATTCGTACACCGTTTCTATACACGTTAATTTTATCTGTGGTATATAGTGTTAATCCAGTAAAGGTCACTTGTCCGTCAGTAGCTGTAATTTTAGTAACTTCTTCTCTTAATAAATTACTAGCAGAAGTTCTTTTTAAAATTCCTGTAGTTCTATCAACAGTAACAACATCATCAGTTGTTATATCTCCGTTTTCTAATCCAGTTATAGCTAAAGTATTGTTAGTATCTGTTCTAATAATGGTAGGTTGTATTAATACACCACCTAATTGAATAGTGTTGGCGCTTACTGAAAGTCCATTATTGGCAGAAGTTGTTGTGTTAGATGTAGCCCATGTAGTACCATCATAAGCGTAAATAACTCCAGAAGTACTATCTACATAAACATCTCCAGGTGTTGGATTAGGAGCAGTACTCGCATTAGGAGGTCCGTTGCCTCTTCTTGGATTGTTATCTATAGCAATCCAGCTGCTTCCATCCCAGATGTGTGTTTTGTTATTTTGAGTATCGTTAATCCAAAAATCTCCAATAGCATTATCGGTTGGAGGTGTAGGAGAAGTAGTAACCTTAATAGCTTCTCTAACATTACTAGAGCCATTGCATAAGCTTACCCATGAGCTTCCTTCGTACATAAACACACAATTTTGGTCTGTATTAAAAACCAAAGCACCTCGTAGCGGTTGAATAGCGTTCATTTGAGTATCTGTCATTCTGCTAATAACCAATACTTTGTCTGAGCTTTCTAGTTCTAAAATGGAATTTGAATGTATTGAAGAAGGATTCTCTCCAACTTTTACCTGAGAAAAAGAGGGTAGTACCATGCAAATAAGAATCAAAGAAAAGAGTAGTTTTCTTTCCATTCAATGAGTTAGTTAATTGGTTTTAAGACTCGGGGGGATTCTTATAATACTGGTTCTGTATCAGAAACAAAAGTAATAAAAAGTTCTATTTATTTTGAAAGATGCCTTATTTTTTTTGTGTATTTTTTTAAAACGATGATTTCGTTTAAGAAGTGAAAAGGATTTTTGTAAGGGGTGTTAAAATGAGTATGATTCGTGGTTGCGATGTTGAAAAGAGACTTCCAATGTGTTCTAATTGCTTTTAAAGCTTTTAAGTATGTATAGTTTTCTGAATCGTAAATATGCGTTGGTTCAGCAATAATTCCGTTAATTTCTAAGACTTTAAAATCGGTACCATTTTCTAACTCTTCAAACGTATTATATTTTAAATCTACTCTTCCGTAGTACCATCCAGGAATAGATTTACTCAATTGATCAAAAGTGCTAATCAATTTTTTAGTGATAAGATGATTACCGTTTATAAATTGTGTTCCTTTAGAGTGATTTCCTACTGCAGTAAGTTTTATGATTTCGTTTTTCTTCGGAATAGAGTCAAGTTTTTCTTTATGTATTTCAGCAAATAAATCTAGGTATAATTTAGCTCTGTTGTCTTTAAGAATTAACTCTTTTAGGCTAGATGTACCATCTCCAGTAACTGATAAAAAATGTTTTAACGTTAACGAAGAGATTTGACCCGTGTTTTCATTTGGATTTCTATGGTAAAAAACTCCGCATTCATTTTCATAGTCTAGAAACTCCTGAATAATGATGTTGATAGGATACTTTTTAAGATAGTTTTTAAGTTCTTTTTCAGTAACTATTTTTTGAACTAGTAAGCCTCTAAAACCTACATCTGGTTTGGCAATTAAAGGAAAATTAATGTTTTCTTTTTCAAGAGCTAGAAGAATATTCTTAAACTTTGAGTTAGGTTGTACTAAAACCGATTTCGGGCGATGTTTTTTTGGGACTAATAAAATGGTTTCGTACTTGCTTTCTGTTCCGTTTCCTGAACTTTTTATACACGGATTTGTAGCACTAAAAAAAGCTAAATGTTTGGCTCTTAGTGCTAAATAAAAAGCATAAGGCAGGTTAGGGAGATAAAACATAGGTGAAGGCCAGTGTTCCCAATTGGTAAGCTTTTGTATGGTGTTACTTTTTTTCAAAAAGGTAATCTAGTAAGGTTTTAAATGTTTTAAAACCGAAATATACGGTAAAAAGAGTTAATGAAACTCCAATGGTTAATAAGCTATAAGCAAAGAAAACTTTTGGTGCTTCTTTAAAAATACGTAACGCTTTAAAAGCGATACTTAATACCAGAGGAGAAGCAATAAGTAATCCTAAAAAGATTAAGAGTTTTTTTATGCCTTTTTCTAAAGTAGAATCGTTACCCATTGTTAAAATTTTTAATAGCTTCTCTAACACTTCCGTGTTTTTTTAATAAGTCTGCTGCAGTTTTTTGATCTATTTGTAATTCAGTCATTAGCATTTTTTCACCTCTGTCAACTAGTTTGTTGTTAGATAGTTGCATATCTACCATTTTATTTCCTTTTACTTTTCCTAATTGAATCATGCTAGCTGTAGAAAGCATATTTAGCACTAATTTTTGTGCTGTTCCTGCTTTCATTCGGGAACTTCCAGTTACAAATTCAGGACCTACAACAACTTCAATAGGAAACTGTGCAGTTAATGCTAAGGGGCTTCCTTGATTACAAGTTATACAGCCTGTGACTATATTGTTTTCGTTACATTTTTCTAGAGCCGATATCACATACGGAGTAGTCCCAGAAGCAGCAATACCAACAACAACATCTTTGGATGATAAGTTGTGTTTTTGTAAATCTTCCCAACCTTGTGTAGTTGAATCTTCTGCAAACTCTACTGCTTT
Source organism: Tenacibaculum sp. 47A_GOM-205m (assembly GCF_000518405.1). NCBI lineage: Bacteria > Pseudomonadati > Bacteroidota > Flavobacteriia > Flavobacteriales > Flavobacteriaceae > Tenacibaculum > Tenacibaculum sp. 47A_GOM-205m. The sequence goes on from NZ_JADN01000003.1 coordinate 469,270, forward strand.
TCTAATAGCATAGTCACCACCAGCAATTAAGCCAACAACCAATTCATGTGGTACGCCAAAAGTAGGAGGACATTCACTTGCATCAACAATTCCTAATCTACCACTAGTTCCTGCTCCCATATAAAACAATCGTCCACCTTCCTTAAGCTTTGAAATAATTTGTAGGGTTAGTTTTTCTATTTGTGGTAAAGCTTTTTCAACAGCTAAAGGAACTGTTTTATCTTCATTATTAATGTTAGTTAATAACTCAGAAATACTCATTTGTTCTAAGTTATTGTACTTAGAATCTTGCTCGGTCGTTTTGATAAACTTCATGCTTCAAATTTACTAATTAAAAAGTTTAAGGAAGAAGCGTGACGTTTATAATTTTTTAGTGTCTAATTATATAAAACCTAACGATATTTATTTGGGATTATAATTAATAATTTGGGGAAGTTGTTATTTAATAAATTGTTTAGTTTCCTTATTTAAACAAAAAAGCAGGTGAGAAATCACCTGCTTTTTTGTTTATTAAAAGTTGTTATACTGATTAAATACTCTGTAAAATTGTATTAAAAGTAGTGCTAGGTCGCATAACATCATCAGCTAAAGTATCATTAGGTTCGTAGTAACCACCTATATTTACGGCCTTTCCTTGAACAGTGTTTAGCTCATTTACAATTGTAGTTTCTTTAGTAGCCATTTTTTCAGCTATTGGAGCAAACTGAGCTTTTAATTCAGCATCTTTGTCCTGAGTAGCTAAAGCTTGAGCCCAGTACATTGCTAAATAAAAGTGTGAACCTCTGTTGTCTAACTCTCCAGTTTTTCTTGAAGGCCCTTTTTTGTTGTCTAACAACTTGCTTGTTGCATCGTCTAAGGTTTCTGCTAAAACTTTTGCTTTACTATTGTCATTTGTTTCACCTAAGTGTTCTAAAGAAACAGCTAAAGCTAAAAATTCACCTAAAGAATCCCAGCGTAAGTGGTTTTCTTCTACTAATTGCTCAACGTGTTTAGGAGCAGATCCACCAGCACCCGTTTCAAACAATCCACCACCATTCATTAATGGTACGATAGATAACATTTTTGCTGAAGTTCCTAATTCTAAAATAGGGAATAAGTCAGTTAAGTAGTCACGTAATACATTTCCTGTTACAGAAATAGTTTCTTTACCTGCTTTAACTCTCTCTAAAGTATATTTAGTAGCTTCTACTTGAGATAAGATTTTAATTTCTAATCCAGTAGTATCGTGATCTTGTAAGTACTTTTCTACTTTTTTAATAATCTCTCTATCATGAGCTCTTTCTTCACCCAGCCAAAAAACTGCAGGAGCTCCTGTAGCTCTTGCACGAGTAACAGCTAATTTTACCCAATCTTGAATAGGTGCGTCTTTTGTTTGACACATTCTCCAAATATCGCCAGCTTCAACAGTATGCTCTAATAAAGTAGTTCCGTCGGCATCAATCACTTCAACTTTTCCGTTAGAAGTAATTTCAAATGTTTTATCATGAGAACCGTATTCTTCAGCCTTTTGAGCCATTAAACCTACGTTAGGAACTGTACCCATTGTAGTAGGATCAAAAGCACCATTCTTTTTACAGAAATCAATAGTTTCTTGGTATAAACCAGCATAAGAACTATCAGGAATTACAGCTTTAGCATCTTGAGGTTTTCCTTCTTTATTCCACATTTGACCTGAAGTACGAATCATTGCCGGCATAGAAGCATCAATAATTACGTCAGAAGGAACGTGTAAATTGGTAATTCCTTTGTCAGAATTTACCATTGCAACATCAGCGTTACTAGTGTAAATAGCTTCAATATCTGCTAGAATTTCTGCTTTTTTATCAGCAGATAACTCTTCAAGGTTACTTAGTAAGTTACCAAAACCGTTATTTACATCTACACCAATTTCTTTAAAGGTATTACCATGCTTAGCAAATAAATCTTTAAAGAAAACACGAACAGCATGACCAAAAATAATAGGGTCAGAAACCTTCATCATGGTTGCTTTCATATGTAAAGAGAATAATACTCCTTTGTCGTTAGCGTCTTTAACTTGTTCTTCTAAGAAAGTTAATAATGCTTTTTTACTCATTACAGAAGCATCAATAACTTCTTTCGCTAATAATGATAAGTTATCTTTTAATATAGTTTTGTTTCCATTATCATCTGTATGTACAATTTGTACATTAGTTGCATTTGGTAGAGTAACTGATTTCTCACTATGTGCAAAATCACCTTCTGTCATTGTTGAAACGTGAGTTTTAGAGTCAGAACTCCAAGCTCCCATTGAATGAGGGTTCTTTTTTGCGTAATTTTTTACAGCTTTTGGAGCTCTACGGTCAGAGTTACCTTCACGTAAAACAGGATTTACAGCAGAACCTTTTACTTTATTATAACGTGCTAAAACAGCTTTTTCTTCATCAGTTGTAGCTTCTTCTGGGTAATCAGGTAAAGCATATCCTAAAGCTTGTAGTTCTTTTATAGCCGCTTTTAATTGAGGAACAGAAGCTGAAATGTTAGGAAGTTTAATAATGTTAGCTTCTGGTTTTTTAGCTAGGTCACCTAAAAAAGCTAAAGCATCTTCTACTTGTTGTTCTTTTGTTAAGTAGTCTGAAAAGTTAGCAAGAATACGACCAGCAAGAGAAATATCTTTGGTTTCTATTTCTATGTTAGATGATTTTGTAAAAGCTTTTACGATAGGTAAAAACGAACGTGTAGCTAATGCTGGAGCTTCATCCGTTTTTGTATACATAATTTTAGCAGTCTTATTCATATTTATATGTAATAATTAAATTATATTTTGAAGTGAGGCAAATTTAAGAATTACGAATGAGTTTTTTGCTGATAAATTATTATTAATTAAGGTGTTTTATTGTGAAAATAATAATATAGCTGCTTAAAATGAAGATTTTGTTATTAAAAAAAAAGCCATATCAAAACAATTTCTTGTAATTAACATGGCTTTCCTGAAATAGTAAGGGCACTGACTTGTATTGCTACATCATCAAATAAAACAGTGTTTATGTTTTTTCCGTAGAAAAAACTACATTACTACTTCAAATTTGAAGTTTCATTTTATAAAAAATCTATTTATAAAACTACTACTTCGATGTTTTTAAACAGGTTCGCTAAATTTAAAACCAATAATACTTATAAACTTATAACTAGAAAATTCTAAATTACTAATAACTTACAATTAATCAAAAATTACGATGGTACTTAGCTCTTTAGTTTAAAAACAAGATATATAAAGAACGTTACTTTAAATGGTTTACTTTGTGTGATTAGTATAGTTGAACTATTTTCTGACGTCACTTATTTGTAAACTCTTTCTCAAAGATAAGAAGTTTTTGTGTAATTACAATGTTTTTAATCTATTAGTTATCAACAGATTGGGTGTTTGGGTTTATTAACAAAATGTGCATAAAAAAAGCACTGTAATAATACAGTGCTTTTACTTCTTGAATGAAAGAAAATCTTAGTGTCTTCTTTCTTTGATTCTTGCTTTCTTACCAGTAAGATCTCTAAAGTAGAAAATACGAGCTCTACGTACTTTACCTCTTTTGTTAATTTCGATCTTTTGAATAGATGGTAAGTTGATTGGGAAGATACGTTCAACCCCTACAGTACCAGACATTTTTCTGATAGTAAATGTTTCAGAAGCTCCACTACCTCTTTTTTGGATAACAACTCCTCTAAAGAACTGAGTACGAACTTTATCTCCTTCTCTAATTTCGTAGTACACTGTAATAGTGTCTCCAGCTGCGAATTCTGGTAATTCGTTTTTTGTTACAAATTCGTCTTGAACAAATTTTACTAAATCCATTTCTATAATTATTTATGGTTGTATAAAAGTAACATACACGATTTTTTCGTCAGAGGTTAATTTTAGTGGCTGCAAATTTAAGTTTTTTATTTTGATAAAAAAAATAAATAAAACGCTGATTATTAGTTAATCTAACAAATCAGGGCGTATTTCTTTGGTGCGTTTGTATGCTTGTTCAGAACGCCACTCTTCAATTTTTGGGAAGTTACCAGATAATAAAACTTCTGGTACTTTCATTCCTTCATATTCAGAAGGTCTTGTGTATACTGGTGGTGATAGTAAATTATCCTGAAAACTATCTGTTAAGGCTGATGTTTCATCTCCTAAAACTCCAGGAATTAATCGTATTACTGCATCGCATAAAACAGCAGCAGCTAATTCTCCTCCAGTTAATACATAATCTCCAATAGATATTTCTTTAGTAACAAACTTATCACGTACACGTTGGTCAACACCTTTATAATGTCCCGTTAAAATAATAATATTTTCTTGTAAAGAAAGTGTGTTCGCAGTAGCTTGATTTAAGGTTTTAGCATCAGGAGTCATGTAAATGATTTCATCATAATTTCTTTCCGATTGTAATTTTTCAATACACTTAGCAATGGGTTCAATCATTAAAACCATACCTGCACCTCCACCAAATTGGTAATCGTCTACTTGACGATAATTCCCAAAACCGTATTCTCTTAAGTTGTGAAAATGGACTTCAGCTAAGCCTTTTTCAATAGCCCTTTTCATCATTGAGTTTTCAAATGGACTTTTAATTAAGTCTGGTTCAACCGTAATAATATCTATTCGCATGCGGCAAAGATATATCTTTTGAGGGATATTTTACTGTGAGAATATTTTTTTGAATTTCTTAGGAAGTTCTTTTGTAATCGTTATTTTTTCTTTAGAAAAAGGGTGTGTAAAGGATAGGGTAGATGCATGTAAGAATAACCCCTTTCTGTGTAAGACTAAATCTTCTAAAAAGTATTCTTTATCTCCTAAAATCGGATTACCAATACTAAAAAGATGCTTACGTAATTGATGCTTTCTTCCTGTTTTTGGGTGTAGTTTTACCAGATTTAGATGACCAAATCGAGGAGAGGTAACTGTTTGAATAACTTCAAACAAGGTTAAAGCATTTTTATCGTCAATAGGTAAATCGATTTCTCCATTTCGTTTCATTTTACCAATGCAAACTGCATGATACGTTTTTTGAATTTCTTTTTGTTCAAAAAGCTTATTAAGAGAAATGATACTTTCGGTTGTTTTTCCAATGAGTAGTAATCCGCTAGTAGGATAATCTAATCGGTGTACTGGTCGGGGACGAGTAGCAGTTGGTAAGGTGCTTTTTTGTAGGTTTTGGGTTAGTGCATTGTCAATCGTGGCAAAAGAGTTTCCACTAACTAAAATTCCAGCAGGCTTATAAATAATCGCTAAATAATCATCTTCAAAAAGAATTTCTAAAGGGAAATTGAAGTGTTTTTTAAAGGTGTTATCTTCAGCTTGAAATAATTCAATGGTTTCGTTTCCTTTAATAAATAATGCGGTAGTAGAAGGTTTTCCGTTAACAAATATTAAGTTGTTTTTAATAGCTTTTTTTAGCCCAGATTTTGTGGGTAATGAAGCAAAAATACCAACGCCATATTCTTGTAATCGAATAGGTTTATATAAAGGAGGAACTTTATGTGTTTCAATTAAAATCATTAAAAACCAATAGCAGTATCGTCTCCTCTAGGATCGGCACCGCCTTCTAGTTTACCATTAGGAAGTACTAAAATAGCATCCACTTTTCCGATAACAGGTGAGTTTGTTTCATCTAATTTGTATCCTAATTGTTGTAAGTCTTTTTTTACTTGTTTGTTAAAACCTTTGGGCTCCATTTTAATAACATCAGGTAGCCATTGGTGATGGAAACGTGGTTGATTCACGGCTTCTTGCATTCCCATGTTAAATTCATGAACATTTAAAATGGTTTGTAATACGGAAGTAATAATTGTTGAGCCTCCAGGAGTTCCTACAACCATATGTAGTTGACCATTTTTCTCTACAATAGTAGGAGTCATAGAACTCAACATACGTTTTTCAGGTTCTATTTTATTAGCTTCAGCTCCAACTAAACCGAACATGTTTGGTACACCTGGTTTGCTTGAAAAATCATCCATTTCGTTGTTTAAGAAGAACCCTAAGTCAGCGCAATATAGCTTAGAACCATAAGCACCGTTAATTGTTGTGGTAGCAGAAACAGCATTTCCAAATTGATCAACAATAGAGTAGTGGGTGGTTTCATCACTCTCAATCATAGTAATGCTTCCATGAGAGACATCGGTAGAAGAAGTTGCTTTTTTAAAAGAAAAATCATTCATTCGATTTTTTGTGTATTCTTTACTTTTGAGAGTTTCAATTGGAATTTTTACAAAGTCTGGATCACCTAAATAAAAACTTCTATCTGCGTAGGCTCTACGTTCTGCTTCTGTGATAACTTGTATGGACTTTGTTGAGTTATGCCCAAACTTGTCTAAGTCAAAAGGTTCAATTCCATTCATAATTTGTGCTAAACAAATTCCACCACTAGCAGGTGGGGACATAGAAATGATACGTAAATTGTCGTAGGTAAAGGTAATTGGGGTTCTCCATTTAGCTTCGTATTTAGCCAAATCTTCTTCAGTCATAATTCCGCCATTTGCCTGGATAAAAGTAACGAGACGTTTTGCTGTTTCACCTTTATAAAATTCGTCTCTACCATTTTGTGAAATATGCTCTAAAGTTTTGGCTAAAGCAGGATATTTAATAGTGTCACCCTTTTTCCAAGGTTTATCAAAAAGAATAGGGTTTTTGTTTACTTCTAAAAAATAATGTTGGTATTTTTTTATACGGTCTTCTTGTTTTTGAGTAACAATAACTCCTTTTTTAGCTAAGGCAATGACTGGTTTTAAGATTTCTTGAATAGGTAATGAACCGAATTTTTTATGTGTAGCAAAAACACCAGCAACTGTTCCTGGGATTCCTACTGCCATAGCCCCTAATGTACTTTTGTTTTTAATTACATTTCCTAAGCTATCTAAATACATATCTTTATGAGAAGCAAGAGGCGCTTTTTCACGATAATCTAATGCGCCAATTTCTCCTGTGTTTTTTCGGTATACCATAAAACCACCACCACCAAGGTTTCCTGCATGTGGATATGCTACAGCCAACGCTAATTCAGTGGCAACCATAGCATCAAAAGCATTTCCTCCTTTTTGTAAAATATCTGAACCGATTTTTGAAGCTTCTTTACGAGCAGAAACAACCATTGCTTTTTCGGTAATTACCCCCGTAACTTTATCTTTTTTACAACTATATAATGTTATAAATACTGTAAGAAGTAAGAATGTTTTTTTCATGAGTTTTAACTTAATTCTTCTAGTTTTTGATGCGAAAAAGTGCGTAAATCTTCAAAAAATGTGGTAAAATCGTTTTCAAAAATAGTATAATGTTCTAGTAAGTCTTCTGTAGCTAAATTCATATGAGATTTACCATTCGTGCGTCTGTTCATTCCGCTTAATACTTCTTGAATACCTTTGGCAAACTGATAGTTGTATAGCCAGTTATACTCAATCATGTAAGGAAGCATATCCTGAGTTTTTTGAGGAAGAATAGTGATGTTTTTTTGCAGTAAATTGTAAACAGAATCGACATAAACGTCTAATGGAATTTGTGAATAATTTTTCCAGTTTTTAGCTAAATAATGATCGTAAAAAATATCAATAATAACTCCATCATAATGGCGGTACCTTTCGTGAAGTCGACGTTTGCTAATCCTAACAATTTCATGCGCATCTGTGTAAGTGTCTATTTCTCGGTGTAATAAAATCCCTTTTTGAATATCTTCATGATAGTGAGAGAAGTTTTTTCCTTTTACATGATCGGCAATAAAGTTACCAATCATTACATTGGTGTTATTATCGGAAAGGTATAAATGCGCTAAAAAATTCATTTTATAAATGTAAACAAAAAACCACAACTGAAAAGTTGTGGTTTGAAAGTTTATGTGTAAAATTTAGTTTTTTACTGGAGTATTCTTTAAAATCTCTAATAAAAATTCCCAGAATTTTTGTGTTGATGATATTTGTGCGCGTTCATCAGGTGAATGAGCACCTTTAATATTTGGTCCGAAAGAAACCATATCCATTTCTGGATAGTTTTGACCTAAAATACCACATTCTAATCCTGCGTGACATGCAGCTACGATAGGTTTTTCGTTGTGTAATTCTTCGTATAAGTCAGTTACAGTTTTTAATATTTCAGAATTTACGTTTGGTAACCATCCTGGGTAAGAACCTGAAAATTCTACATCAAAACCAGCTAATTCAAAAGATGAACGTAACGAGTTGGCTAAATCCCATTTATTAGTTTCAGAAGAAGAACGTGTTAAACATCCAATTTTAATAGCTCCGTCTTTTACAATAATACGAGCAATATTATTTGAAGTTTCTACTAATCCTTCAATATCAGGACTCATACGGTATACACCATTTAAAGCAGCGTAAACAGCTTTAATCAATCCTTCCTGAACACCTAAGTCCATTACGTTTTCTGGAGTATTAATCTCTTTTAATTCAATAGTAAGGTTAGGTTCTAATGTTGAAAACTCAGCTTTAATATTGTTAATAAGCTCATGTATTTCAAATAAGAAAGGTTCTTTAGAAACAGCATCAATAACTACAGTAGAAAAGCTTTCACGAGGGATAGCATTACGTAAACTACCTCCATTAATTTCTGCAACACGTAATCCGAAGTTAGTAAAACCGTCAAATAATAAACGGTTCATAATTTTATTCGCGTTTCCTAAACCTTTAATAATATCCATTCCTGAGTGACCACCATTTAATCCTGTAACAGAAATTTCATAGGCAATTGTATTTTCAGGAGTAGTCTCTTCATTATAACTTCTAGTAGCAGTAACATCTACACCACCAGCGCATCCCATTCCTATTTCATCATCTTCCTCAGTGTCAAGGTTCAATAAAATTTCACCTTCTAATAATCCACCTTCAAGCCCCATGGCACCAGTCATACCTGTTTCCTCATCAATTGTGAATAAAGCTTCGATAGCTGGGTGAGCAATATCAGTAGACTCTAAAACTCCCATAATAGCAGCAACGCCTAAACCGTTGTCAGCTCCTAACGTAGTTCCGTCAGCTTTTACCCAATCACCATCTACAAACATTTTGATCCCTTCAGTGTCAAAATCAAAAACAGTATCAGCATTTTTTTGGTGTACCATATCTAAATGGCTTTGCATAACGACTGTTTTTCTGTCTTCCATTCCAGTTGAAGCAGGCTTGCGAATAATTACATTCCCAACTTTATCAACCATGGTTTCAAGATTTAATTTCTTACCGAAATCTACCATAAACTGAATTACTCTTTCTTCTTTTTTAGAAGGGCGAGGTACAGCGTTTAAGTCGGCAAAATTTTTCCAAACAGCTTTTGGTTCTAGGTTTCTTATCTCTGAATTCATGTGAATTGAAGTTTTAATTTTAAAGCTACGAAGATACTTAATCCTTATCGAAAAATTGTAAATTCGCAACATGGATTTTTCGTCAAAATTATTAGAAAATGCAGTAAATGAAGTAAGTCGGTTACCTGGAATAGGTAAGCGTACAGCACTTCGTTTGGTGTTACATTTATTAAAACAACCGAAAGAGAACACGAAGTATTTAACAGAGGCTTTAACGCATTTGCGTAACGATGTAAAATCGTGTAAGAAATGTCATAATATTTCTGATACTGTGTTATGTGATATTTGTAGCAATCCTAAGCGAAATGCAGAGATTGTATGTGTGGTAGAAGATATTCGTGATGTTATGGCGATTGAAAATACAGCACAATACAGAGGTCTGTATCATGTGTTAGGAGGAAAAATTTCACCTATTGAAGGAATTGGTCCTCAAAACTTACAAATTGAATCATTAGTTGAAAAAGTAAAAGAAGGCGAGATTAAAGAGTTGATTTTTGCTCTCAGTTCTACGATGGAAGGTGATACCACCAATTTTTATATTTATAAACAGATAGAAAAATACGGAGTTACAACATCAACGATTGCTAGAGGAATTTCAGTAGGAGACGAGTTAGAGTATGCAGATGAGGTTACGTTGGGACGTAGTATTATAAATAGAATACCTTTTGAACAGTCAATAAAGGGATAATTTTAAAAGAAAGAGGAAAGACTAATTAAATAAAAGTTACTACTTCTAACTATTTATCATAATATACTACAATAGAAGATTGAAAAACTATTTTTTAGAGAGTATAGTGTTGAAAAAATATTATTAAATATTTATAGAGGCAAGGGCTAGTTGGGTAGTAAAATTTGATATTTTGTAGAGTTTTTATTTTCTCTAAGTTCAATAGAGTTAACTTTAAAGGTTATGTGGTTTTTGTTAGATAACTCAAATGAAGAATTACCAAGAGCTTTCCATGTGCCAGTTATTTCTTCGGTTAAAACACAATCAATAGTAGATTCGCCCATGTTATATATTTGAGCATTGTATGTTTTGTCTTCTTTGAAAGAAAATGATGTTAAAGTTCTACAATAGGGTATAGGTATTTCTCCTGTTTCATCGTGTATAAATTTTAAGTTCCAATTACCAACTATAGAGTTGTCAACTATTTCGCTGTTAGAAGAACAAGAGTGTAATACACTCGATATAATAATTGATAAAACTAAAATCTTTTTCATAGTGTTATTGTTTGTGTTTTCTTTTATATAGGGTTATTTGTTCAATTTTTTATCCTTCTCAATCAACTCTTGTTCGTATTTATCCCACGATTTTTTAGCTCTTACTTTTTTATAGTAACGAATACCAATCATCAATAATACTCCAAATAAGATAATTCCTACAACGCCCCAAATCCAGTTAATTGCACTTTTTAAAACGACTAAAAAGACAACAGCAAATAAAATTACTGTTGGAATTTCATTAAACATTCGAAGTTTATTAGGTGTGTATTTAATCTCATCACGTTGTAGTTCTTTGTAGATTTTATGACAAAAACCGTGGTAAAAATACAGCGCTAATACGAAAGCTAGTTTAACATGCATCCACGGCATTTTTAAATAATAAGGGTTTTTATATAGCATCCAAAAAGCAAAAAAACTTGCTAAAAATAAAGAAGGCCAAGTAATAATGTACCATAAACGTTTAGACATTAATTTGTATTGGGTTTGTAATATAGACTTGGCTGGCTCGTCTTTTTTTTCTGCCTCTACATGGTAAATAAACAGACGACCTATGTAAAATAATCCTGCAAACCAAGTTACTACAAATATTATGTGTAATGCTTTTACGTAATAAAAATCCATGATTAATCCTTATTGAAATCGTTAATCCATCCTGCTAAAGCATCTACCCATTCGTCATTATCATTAATACAAGGAACAGTGTAAAACTCTTCACCACCAGCTTCCAAAAATTCATGTTTACCCTCCATTGCTATTTCTTCTAAAGTTTCTAAACAATCAGAAACAAAAGCGGGAGTTACTATCGCTAGTTTTTTTATGCTTTCTTTTTCAGCTTTGTTAACAATAGTTCTGTCGGTATAAGGTTGTAGCCAAGGATCTACACCTAAGCGAGATTGAAATGAAGTTGATACTTTATTTTCGTCTAGACCTAATTCAGAAATCACATTTTTAGTGGTTTGATAACATTGGTGACGGTAGCAATATTTATGAGCTTCAGAAGAAGTATTACAACAACTTAAATTTCCTGCCTCAGGGTTACAGTGCGATTTTGTAATGTCAGATTTTCTGATGTGTCGCTCAGGTACTCCATGATAAGAGAATAAAATATGGTCGTAATCTTTATCAGATAAATAATCTTTTATGCTATTAGATAATGCTTTGATGTATTCTGGTTTGTTATAGAAAGCAGGTACATCGGTAATTTTCATGTTAGGAAAGAATTCTTTTCTTAACTCTTCAGCCAATACCAAAATAGTCTCAGTAGTTGCCATGGCAAACTGAGGATATAACGGAACTAATAAAACTTCAGTAACCCCCTTATCATGTAATTCTTGTAATCCACTTTTAATTGATGGATTTCCATAACGCATTGCTAAAGCAACAGGGAGTTCTGTTTTTGCTTGTACTTTGTTTTGTAAACGTTCTGATAGTACAATTAAAGGAGAGCCTTCTTCCCACCAAATTTTTTGATAGGCTTCTGCCGATTTTTTAGGACGAGTATTTAAAATAATACCTTTAACAATAAATGTTCTTAACCAATAAGGAACGTCAATAACACGTTCATCCATTAAAAATTCCCCTAAGTATTTTTTTACGTCTTTCGGGTTTGTACTTTCTGGTGATCCAAGGTTTACTAATAAAACTCCTTTCATATTTTGGCTGAATTTATTTCAGAATCTTTTTATTTAATTGGTTTGTTGTTTCGTATAGAGCAATAGCTAAACTATGAATTACATTCATGCTAGAGTTGCGCCCATACATTGGTATAGCTACAGTTGCATCTACTAAGTTAACGTTTTCTATACCGTTTCTTTCGCTACCCAAAAGTAACACAATTTTAGAATGTGGACTGAAATCATAATCGCTAATATTTATACTTTCATCGGTAATTTCAATTCCAATAATTGTGTTTCCTTCTCTTTTTAATTGATGAATAAGCTGTTCAAAATTCCCATAGGTATCATATGGTATTTGTTGAATAGTATTTCTAGCAGTTTTCTTAACAATTCTGTTATCAATAGAAGGAGAACTTTCATGTAAATAGATTTTAGACACTCCAAAACTTTCAGAAATACGAAAGCACATTCCTATATTTTCAGGAGTACGGATAGCATCACATACAATAGTTACTGGAAAATCTTGCTGATTATTTTCTATATCATAATGAGTTAGTTGTTTCATTTTTTTTCTGTTCTCTTTTATTGTTGTAAACTCATTACATATTGTTTTGGTGTAGTACCAAACTTCTTTTTAAAAGCAGCAATAAAGTGGCTAGAAGTGCTGTATCCAACATGTAATCCAACCTCATTTACATTATATTGATTACTTTCTAAAAGTTTACGGGCATGATCCATTTTGTAGTCAAACAAAAAGCTATATACTGTATCTCCGTAAATTTGCTTAAATCCTTCTTTTAGCTTTTTAAGATTTAAACCTACTTCATTTGCAAGGTCTTGTAAACTTGGTGGTTCGCTCATTCTTGAGATGATAATATCTTTTGCTTTTCTAATTTTTGAAACCTCTCTGTCATCTACTAAGAAAGGGCAATATTCTTCATTGGTACTTTCTCCGCTATCAAAATGTAAGCTCAATAATTCATATGTTTTACCTTTAATATAAAGATCTCGCATAGAACTTTGGTTTTGAGCTGTTAAAATTTGCTGAAGTACAAACAATACATTAGGGTTTATTTCGGCATTGTCGTAATATTTTTTGTTCTTATTGTTTTCGCTTAAAAAAGGAATATAGCTAGCTTCTTTAGAAAAGAAAGTATGGAATTTTTCAATAGAAATCAATACAGAAACTAGTGAGGTTTTTGGTAAAATCTCTAAGTTAATAGGGAGATTTTGTTGCGGGTTGTATAAGAAAATAGAATGCTTATCTAATACATTAAAGGTATAGCTGTTGTTGTTGAAGTGAAATTTGCAATTCCCTTTAACACAGTAGTGTAGTTGTATATAAGAGTTGTCAATATCTCTTTTGAAAAACTCAGTTTCATCAGAGTTATTTTGGAATTTTAGTACAAAAAACCCCTTTTCTAATAGAACTTCTCTAAATGTACTTTCTGCGATATTTTTTGACATAGATTCTATATGTTTTTAAAAGCCTGTTATTTAGAATGATTCTAAAATAATATACCTATACAAGCCTAAATTACTGCAAAAATACACTTTTGTATAAGTTTTAGGTGTGTTTTTAAGTGAAAAAACAAATAGCGACATTAAAAGTTCTTTTAGCGATACTTTTTTTTATTCAATATTTATATTTTTGACCGACTTTTTTGAAGAAGACTCAATGACAGTAGAAAACAAACAACAGAGCAACTTATACAATATAGGCGTTAGTTACAAAAAAGCTGATGCTGCAATTAGGGGGAAGTTTAGCATTTCTAAAGAAAATCAAAAAGCACTTTTAAAAGAAGCAAAGCAAAACGGTGTAGATGGTATTTTTGTATTGTCTACATGTAACAGAACCGAAATTTGTGGTTTTGCAGAGCACCCTTTTCAGTTAATTAGTATGTTGTGTAAATATTCAAACGGAACTGTTGAAGAATTTGCAGACGTATCAAACGTATATAAAAACAAAGAAGCTATAAACCATTTATTCAGAATGGGAACTGGTTTAGATAGTCAGATTTTAGGAGACTATGAAATCGTAGGTCAGTTACGTCAAGCTTTTAAACAAGCAAAAAAGTTAGGAACTACTAATGCATATTTTGAGCGTTTATTAAATCATGTAATGCAAGCGAGCAAGCGTGTTAAGAACGAAACAAAATTAAGTTCAGGTACAACTTCAGTATCGTATGCTGCAGTGCAATACATTATCAATAATTTACCAGATTACAATTCGAAAAATATTTTAGTTTTCGGGTTAGGTAAAATGGGGAAACATACGTGTAAAAACTTAGCAGAGTATACCCAAAACAAATCGGTAAGTTTAATTAATAGAACAGAAGAGAAAGTTTCTGAGTTTGTAAAAGAACATCCGTTAATTAGAAATGCAAGGTATACTGATTTAACTGCTGAGGTACATAATACAAATGTATTAATAGTATCTACAGGAGCGAGTTTTCCCACAATTACTAAAGAACACATTCCTACAGATAAAGAATTATTGATTTTAGATTTATCAATGCCTGCGAATGTAGCCAAAGAAGTTACTGAATTAGAAAATGTAACAATTGTAAATGTTGATGATTTATCTAAAGTAACTGATGAAACATTGGCAATTCGCCAACAAGAAGTTCCAGTAGCAGAAGCAATTATTGATACTCACAATCAAGAGTTTCAAGAGTGGTTAAATCACAGAAGATTTACACCAGCTATTACAGCGTTAAAAGAATCGTTACAAACGATTCAGCAAGATGAAATAGCATTTCATAAAAAGAAAATTAAAAATTTTGATGAAGAACAAGCAGAGATATTAACATCAAGATTTATTCAAAAAATAACTACACAATTTGTAAAACACTTAAAAGACGAAGAAACTTCGGTAAATACAAGTATTGAGGTAATGGCTAAAGTGTTTGGGGCAAATTTAGAATCCATCCATGCAGAAGATAATTAGAATAGGTACACGTGATAGCCAATTGGCTATGTGGCAAGCAACAAAAGTTCAAAAACTTTTAGAAGAATTAGGACATGAAACTAAAATAATACCCGTTAAATCAGCGGGTGATTTAATTTTAGATAAACCCCTTTATGAGTTAGGAATCACTGGGATTTTTACTAGGAATTTAGATATCGCAATGTTAAATGACGATATTGATATTGCGGTGCATTCCATGAAAGATGTTCCTACAGTATTGCCAGAAGGTATTATACAAGCAGCGGTTTTAAAACGTGCTAATTATAACGATATTTTGTTGTTAAAAGACAATGAGGAATTTATGTCACAACCAAATGGAGTAATTGCAACGGGTAGTTTACGTAGAAAAGCGCAATGGTTAAATCGTTACCCAACTCATAAAGTAGAAGGTTTACGAGGAAACATTAACACACGTTTACAAAAATTAGAAGATAATAACTGGAATGGAGCTGTTTTTGCAGCTGCAGGATTAGAGCGTGTAGGTTTACGACCAAAAGGAGCAGTGAACTTAACTTGGATGATTCCAGCTCCAGCTCAAGGAGCAATCATGATTACTGCTTTAGATGAAAATGAAGAGATCAAAGAGATTTGTGCAGAGTTAAACGATAAAGATACTGAAATCTGTACAGGTATAGAACGTGAGTTCTTAAATCGTTTAGAAGGAGGTTGTACAGCCCCTATTGGAGCGTTGGCTTTTATAAATGAGAAGGAAGAAGAAATTAACTTCAAAGGAATTTTACTAAGTAGAGATGGTAAAAAGAAGATTGAAGTTAGTAAGAAAGTAAAAGTAGGAAAGCATAAATATGTTGCAAAAGATTGCGCAAATTATGTGATTGATAAAGGAGGAAAGCTAATTATGCTGGAAGATGAAGGGATTGAAAAGCAATTTTCAATTTATTCAACAAAAAAACTATCAGAAGCACAAAAGAAATTATTACCAACACATATGAATGTTGAGGATAGCGATTTTATTAAAACCCGTTTTAATAGAATTGCTCCTAAGGTGATTAAGAATGGAATAGAGAATGTAATTATTACGAGTAAAAATGGAGTAGAAGCAATTTTAAACTCTTTTACTTCGGAAGAATTACAATTTAAAAACATTTACTGTGTTGGTCGTAGAACCAAAAAGTTAATCGAGCAACGTATTGGTAAAGTAACACATTCAGAAAATAACGCTAAAAAATTATCTGAATACTTATCAAAAGAACTAAAAGGACAAGAGGTTACTTATTTTTGTAGCGATTTACGTTTAGATACGCTTCCTATGCTTTTAAAAGCGAATGGAGTTACGGTAAATGAAGTAGAAGCTTATAAAACCATGTACAGTCCAACTAAGGTTGATGAGAAGGTGAATGGAGTGTTATTTTATAGTCCGTCAACAGTAGAGAGCTATATGGAGGAAAATGCTGCTGATAAAATAGCTTTTTGTATTGGTGAAAGTACAGCTA
This sequence comes from Tenacibaculum sp. 47A_GOM-205m, assembly GCF_000518405.1. Classification (NCBI taxonomy): domain Bacteria; kingdom Pseudomonadati; phylum Bacteroidota; class Flavobacteriia; order Flavobacteriales; family Flavobacteriaceae; genus Tenacibaculum; species Tenacibaculum sp. 47A_GOM-205m. Next base: position 485,831 of record NZ_JADN01000003.1, read on the forward strand.
AAGAAGCTAAAAAACATTTTAAAGAAGTACAAGTAGCAAAGCTACCAACAGTAGAAAGTGTTATAGAGTTAGTTAATTTACACTTTGTAAAGGAATAAAATGAGAAAGGTGTTTTATTTTACATGTTTTCTATTTCTTTTTAGTTGTAAGAATAAAAAGACAGAAAAGGTTATATATCCACGTCAAGTAGGAGATATTACTTATGATGTAAAATTAGACAACCCAAATTTTATCCCATGTAATGGAGATGATAAAATACTTCAATATTTCAATACAGGTAAAGGAGTAGAATATAGAGGAGGAAAAAAAGAAATAAAAGATTTATTTGAGAAAAACTATACTCATGTAAAAGTGGATGAAAGCGGACTGATAAGGATTCGTTTTATTGTTAATTGTAAAGGAGAAACAGGAAGGTTTAGAGTTATACAAATGAGTGATAACTACGAGCAATTTACTTTTGATGATAGAATTACTAATCAGTTATTGATGATAACTCAAGGTTTAGATGGTTGGAAAGAAAAAGAAAACCACGGAACTAAAATAGATTATTATCAATATTTGACTTTTAAAATTGAAAAAGGAAACCTTATTGAAATTTTACCATGAGAATTATTATAGTTTGTTTGTTAATTTGTTTTACCAGTAATGTTTTTACTCAAAACTGTGATGTTTATAAAAGGCATGGTGAGATTAAAAAATATGAGGCTTGTAAAAAACAAAAAGAAGCATATAAATTTTATCAGTTCACTAAAGAGTATCAAGAATTATTAGATGAAGCTATACAAATAGATTCTACTTATGATAACGCTTATTGGGCAAAATCAATAGCATATTTAAAAAGTGGTGATTTTTTATCTTGGAAACCATTAATAGATAAAGCTGTTGAGTTAAATCCTCAAATGCATTTAGGTTATAGGGGTTGGTGCCGATATCAATTTTTTAGAGATTATAAAGGAGCTATAAGTGATATTGAGGAATATGAAAGAATCATAAAAGATGATATAGGTTATTGTCAAAATGGAGATTACCATTTACTAATAGCAAAAGCAATATGTTATAAAGCAATTGGAGAAAAAGATAAGGCAATCAAAATAATAGAGGATTATTTAAAAGATAATGATGAAGAATCGGACTTGTATAACTATTATCATCTTGGGGTTTTGTATTTCGAAAGAGGAGACTATAATAAAGCTTTAAGTAAGCTTGAAAAGCAAAAGGAGAGTAATAATCTAGCAGACAATAGGTATTATATGGCAATGTGTTATAAAAAAATGAATAACACAAACAAGTATAAAGAAACAATATTAGAAGCAAAAAAGCTGTTTGAAGAAGGGTATTTATTAAATGACCCATATACTCATCATTATGATAAAGTGTATTTGTCTCAAATAGAAGAAGAAATTAATAAAAGTAAAAGATTTAATCCTTAAACTTTTAAACCAAAATCATGTTTAGAACACGTAGATTAAGAAAAACAGAAAATATTCGCCGATTAGTAAGAGAAAATAAACTATCGGTAGATGATTTTATATATCCATTATTTATTGAAGAAGGAACAGGAATTGAAACCGAAATCCCTTCAATGCCAGGAATCAACCGTTATTCGTTAGATACCATTTCTAAAGAATTAGACGAAGTTGTAGCCTTAAAAATTCCAGCAGTATTACTATTTGGTATTCCATCTAAAAAAGATGATGAAGGCACCGAAACTTGGAATGATAATGGAATTATGCAACAAGCTATACGTTTCATTAAAAAGAACTATCCAAGTTTATATGTAATTACCGATGTGTGTTTTTGTGAATACACCTCACACGGTCATTGTGGAGTTATACATGATAATGATGTAGATAACGATGCTACCTTAGTAAACTTAGCAAAACAAACAGTATCACATGCCAAGGCTGGAGCAGATATGGTAGCGCCATCAGGAATGATGGACGGAGCAATTGCTATGATGCGTGAATCATTAGATAATACTGGTTTTGCGAACTTACCAATCATGGGATATTCTGTAAAATACGCATCAGGATTTTACGGTCCTTTTAGAGAAGCGGTAGATTCAGCACCATCATTTGGAGATAGAAGAACCTATCAAATGGATCCTTCTAATAGAGATGAAGGTTTACGTGAAGCAACTTTTGATGATGAAGAAGGGGCAGATATTTTAATGGTAAAACCAGCCCTATCATATTTGGACATCATTAGAGATTTAAAAAATAATTTCGATAGACCAATCGCTTGCTATAATGTAAGTGGAGAATATTCAATGGTAAAAGCAGCTGCTGAAAAAGGTTGGATTGATGGTGAAAAAGTAATGATGGAGAGCTTACTTTCTATGAAAAGAGCGGGAGCTGATATTATCATTACCTATTTTGCTAAAGAAGCAGCTAGAGTTTTAAATAAATAGCTGTTAGCTGTTAGCTGTTGGCAATTTGCTAATAGCTAATAATGCCAATAGCCAAAAGCTAAATAAAATGTTTAAAAAATCACAAGAATTATATAATAAAGGATTAGAAAACTTAGTAGGAGCAGTAAATTCACCAGTACGTGCATTTGCTTCAGTAGGAGGGAATCCTTTATTCATAAAAAAAGCGAAAGGAAGTAAGATTACTGATGTAGATAACAATTCATACATAGATTTAGTATTGTCTTACGGACCAATGATTTTAGGTCACCGTCATAAAAAAGTACAAAAGGCGATTACAAAAGCTTTAAAAAATGGATATTCTTTTGGGGCTTCTACCAAGAACGAAATCAAATTAGCAAAAATTGTTTGCGATGCATTCCCAGGAATGGATAAAGTACGTTTTGTGAACTCTGGTACCGAGGCGGTATTAAGTGGAATTCGTCTAGCGAGAGCGTTTACTGGAAAAGACAAAATTATAAAGTTTGCTGGTTGTTACCACGGACACCAAGATGCCTTGTTAGTGGCAGCAGGTTCAGGTTTAGCTACGTTGAGTTTACCAGGAAGTAAAGGAGTGCCAGAAGGAGCGGTAAAAAATACCTTAATTGCTAAGTACAACGATTTAGAAAGTGTAAAAGCACATTTTGAGGCACACGATGATATTGCTGGCGTAATTTTAGAACCAGTTGCAGGAAATATGGGAGTGGTAACACCACAGAACAATTTCTTAAAAGAGTTAAAGGAGTATTTAAAATCAAAAGGAGCCTTATTAATTGTAGATGAGGTAATGACAGGTTTCCGTTCTAAGTTTGGAGGAGCACAAGAAGTATTAGGTGTGGAAGCTGATATTACTTGTTTAGGAAAAGTAATTGGAGGAGGTTTTCCAGTAGGAGCGTATGGAGCACGTAATGAAATTATGGAAATGGTGGCTCCATTAGGAGGAATGTACCAAGCAGGAACATTAAGTGGTAACCCAATTGCGATGGCAGCGGGAATTTCAACTTTAACAGAATTAAAGAAACAAAATCCGTACGAAAAGTTTAACGAGATTGCTCAGATCATTGAAGTATTTTTGTTAGAATCAGCAAAAAAACATGGAGTTGAAATTACAGTTAACCGATTTGGTTCGATGATAAATCCATTCTTTACCAATAAAAAAGTAACCAACTTTGAAGAAGCACAAACTTCAGATACAAAGAAATATGCTACTTTCTTTTGGGAGATGACTAGAAATGGTGTGTTTTTACCTCCAAGTCAGTTTGAAGCTTGGTTCTTATCATCAGCTTTAACAGAAAAAGATATTCAAGAGATAGCTAACGCCATTGATAAGTCGATGGAAGCAGTATCAAAAATGTAGAATAAATAATTGTCATTACGAGGAAGAATGACATACAGATAGACATGATAAAAAACGATTTATTTTTAAGAGCTTTAAAAGGAGAAACAGTTGACCGTCCACCAGTATGGATGATGCGTCAAGCAGGAAGGTATTTGCCAGAGTTTATGGAAATTCGAGAAAAGTACGATTTCTTTACACGTTGTAGAACTCCAGAATTAGCTTCAGAAATTACAGTACAACCAATTCGTAGATACGGAATGGATGCTGCGATATTATTCTCAGATATTTTAGTAATTCCACAAGCAATGAATATTGAAGTGGAAATGAAACCTAACTTTGGACCTTATTTGCCAAATCCTGTAAGAGATAAAAAAGGGTTAGATAACGTAATTATACCTGATATTCATGAAGAATTAGGGTATGTAATGGATGCTATTAAAGCAACCAAAGAAAAGCTAAACGATGAAATACCATTAATAGGTTTTGCGGGGTCTCCATGGACAATTTTATGTTACGTTGTACAAGGACAAGGGTCTAAAAATTTCGACAAAGCAAAAGAATTTTGTTTCACTCAACCAATTTTGGCACACGAATTGCTTCAGAAGATTACAGATACCACAATTGCATATTTAAAAGAAAAGGTAAAAGCAGGTGTAAACGCTGTACAAGTTTTTGATTCTTGGGGAGGAATGTTATCTCCAACAGATTATCAAGAATTTTCATGGCAGTACATCAATCAAATAATAGAAGCATTGAAAGATGATGCTCCAGTTATTGCTTTTGGTAAAGGGTGTTGGTTTGCCTTACATGAAATGGCACAATCAAACGCCTCAGCTTTAGGAGTAGATTGGACATGTTCGCCAAGAAATGCACGTTATTTAACAGGAGGAAATATTACCTTACAAGGTAACTTTGACCCTTCAAGATTGTTGTCTCCACCAGCTGAAATAAAAAAGATGGTACACCAAATGATTAATGAGTTTGGTAAAGACAAATATATTGTTAACTTGGGGCACGGAATTTTACCGAATATCCCGCTAGAGAATGCCAAGGCATTTATTGATGCGGTTAAAGAGTATAAAGCCGACAGATAACCCCCTTTAAATAATTAAAAATGAAGAACTTATTTTTTGTTTTGATGTGTTTTTTAACGACTGTTACATTCGCACAAAATAAAACGTATTACAATTTTGCAGTAAATAATTGTGTAGAAGAAAGTACCGAAGGTTTGATTGATAAGTGCATTAAAGGCTCTTATTTGTTAAATTACAACTTTACTACACTTGATAGTAAAACGGTAAGTACAGACAAAATTAACAAGCCAATCGTGTTAATAGCTAACGCTACTTGGTCAGCTCCTTGTTGGGGAGATGTTCCTGCTTTAAATGCTATGGTTGAAAAATATCATAATAAGTTAGAGTTTATTATGATTTTTTGGGACAAAGAGGCAAAAGTTAAGAAAATGGCTGAAAAGCTAGATAAAAGAGTTAAACTAGTACCTGCAAGAGATATAGATAAGGTTGAAAAAGGACATTTAGATATCAGCGGTTTTGTTCATAAACTAGATTATCCTACAGCATACTTAATTGATAAAGACAAACAATTCATCAATGTTAAAAGAGGAGCAGCTACACCAACAAAAGAAGTTGGTTGGGATGAAGTAAACGAAATTAATACTAAGAATTTTGAAGACTTTTTAGCACCAATTTTAAAGTAGTTGAAATAACAATATTTTTTAAACCTCTTTCCTAATCGAAAGAGGTTTTTTATTTTCACACAAAAAAAGAAATGATACAAAATATTGTAAAAGGAATTCAAGCGTACTTCGGTGCATTCGGACTGATATCTAAATTAAAGCTATGGAAGTATTTTATCATTCCTATGTTTATAAGCTTATTAACAGCAACATTTGTTGGCTTTATGGCATATACATTTTCAGATAACATAGGTCATTATGTAGCAAATTTTTGGAAATGGGAATTTGGTGAAGAAACCTTTGAAGTAATTAGTACTTTTTTAAGTGGATTACTTATTGTGGTAATAGGTTTGGTATTATACAAACATATTGTAATGGCGTTATCTGCCCCTTTTATGAGTCCAGTTTCAGAAAAAATTGAAGATTATCTTAGAGGAGAAGATCATACGCATAGAATAACTTCTTTTCAAGAACAATTAATTAGAGGTATACGAATAAACCTTAGGAATTTAACTAGAGAACTCTTATTGACAATTCCTATCTTATTATTAGGGTTGATTCCTGTGATTGGTATTGTTTCAACTATGTTACTATTTTTAATGCAAGCATATTATGCAGGTTTTGGAAATATGGACTATACGCTTGAACGTCATTTTAAATACAGAGAAAGTATCAATTTTGTAAAAGAAAACAAGGGGTTAGCTATAGGAAATGGAGTTGTATTTATGCTATTTTTATTAATTCCTGTAATCGGAGTAATTCTCGTATTACCATTATCAGTAACCGCAGCTACTACAGAAACTATTAAGAAAATACAGCTTAAAAAATTACCAGAATAAGTACTTTTGCACTTCAACAGAAACAAACACATGAAAGAACAATTTTACGCCTACATTCAAGAATTACAAGATACCATAACATCTAAATTAGAAGCTATAGATGGAAAAGCTAAGTTTCAAGAAGATTTATGGGAACGTGCTGAAGGTGGAGGAGGTAGAACTCGTGTGATTGAAAATGGAAATATTTTTGAAAAAGGAGGTGTAAATATATCTAAAGTTTTTGGCGAGTTGCCTGAAGCATTAAGAAAGCAATTTGGAGTGGAAAGTGGAGACTTTTTCGCTTGTGGATTAAGTTTAGTAATCCATCCAAAGAATCCATTTGTACCTACAGTACACGCTAACTGGCGTTATTTTGAAATGTATGACGGTGATGGAAACATTGTTACACAATGGTTTGGTGGTGGACAAGATTTAACTCCGTATTACTTATTTGAAGAAGATGCAAAACATTTTCACACTGTTTGTAAAGAAGCTTGTGATAAGCACCACTCAGACTTTTATCCAAAGTTCAAAGAAATCTGTGATAACTATTTTTGGAATGCACACAGAAATGAAGCACGTGGTTTAGGAGGCTTGTTCTTTGATTATTTAAAAGAAACAGAAGATTTCTCTATGCAAGATCGATATGATTTTGTGACTGAAGTAGGAAATAGCTTTTTAAACTCATATGTTCCAATTGTTGAGAGAAGAAAAGATATAGCCTACACTCAAGAACATAAAGACTGGCAAGAAGTGCGTCGTGGTCGTTATGTAGAATTTAATTTAGTACACGATAGAGGAACCTTATTTGGTTTAAAAACGAACGGACGTATAGAAAGTATTTTAATGAGTTTACCACCAACGGTACAATGGAAATACAACCACCATCCAGAAGAAGGTTCTGAAGAAGGAAAATTATTAGAGGTATTGGCTAAACCTAAAAACTGGGTATAATTTAAAACCTATTTCCAAACAACATTTTTCTTAGTAAGTTCACTATTCACATTATGAATATGGAAAAGACGAGCCTTTAATAACAGCTTTCTTCCATCCATAGTTCGAGTATATACCAATTTAGATTTACCAAGATGTTTGTTCCAGTGAGATTGAAAAATTTGACATTCTTTTTTACGAATACCAAAAATTTCTGGAACAGGAAAGAAGTTATGTAACTTTAATTTTCTGCGGAACCAACTCGTTTTTATCAGCAAATATTTAGGGTTATCGATAGGTTGTAACAACTCATCCAAAGCCTTTATGAATAGTGTGCTTTCATACCTGTTTGCTCCGTGAATGGTGCAAGAAACATTTCCTTTAGCTAATAATTGAGTTTGAACTTGTATATCGTTTAATGGTGTTGTTAAAAGGTTTAGCTCATAAAGAGATTCCAAAATAGCCAATGCGATTTTATCTATTTTTTTATGAATCAATCCGAAGTATACATACAATTGAACAGACTTATAAATTTTATAACCAAAAGTTAGTCCTAAGGCAGAAGACAAAGCAAATAGGAAGTAAATAATTCCCTTTTGTAATAAAACATTAAAGTTTTTGATGATAAATTCAGGAAGAAAAAAGGATAAACCAATAATAATTTCACCAATCGTGTATTTTACAATATCTTGATAATACAACTTTTTCTGTTTAGGATATTGTTTATTCTTTTCATTAAAAAAGGTAAGTTCTTTAATAATTCCTTTTCCATTGCTAATGGCATTTGTCCATCGTTGAGAAATTAAATTTCTGTTTTTAGAAAGCTCTAAAGTCTTTTCATTTTGTTGTTGAATATCTTCATCAATAAAATTAGAAGGAAGCTGTAAACGTTCAATTCCGCTAGTTATAACAGCTTTTTTACCATTGGAAATACCTAAGAAAGCATTAAAACGACGAGTAAGAATTTCAAAGTCTCGTCCTCCAAACTCATCCGAAGTATCAATACAAGCCAAATGCCAAATTAAACCAACTTTATTAGGGTTTTTACTATCTACTCGAATTGCACGTCCACGCATTTGATTTGAAGTAACAAATGAGCCTACAACAGAAGCTAAAATTAAGCTATTGATGGATGGGGCGTCCCAACCTTCACCTAATAACGATTTTGTACCCACTAAAATTTTGATATGTCCGAATTCAAAAAGCTGAGTAATGGCTTCAACAATACTATGTTTAGATGAATTTTTAGTTGTAAGAATTACAAACTCGGTATCCGATTTTAAAGGAGTGTAATTGTAGTTATCAATAGCATCAACCAAACCAAGTTTAGCAATATTACTACTATGAATAATTACTAAACTACCTGTAAGAACAGCTAAACTATTTTTGTTTTTAGTAGTTGTTCTAATATGATGAAAAATAGGAATAACTCCTAGTTTTTTAATTTCTTTTATTTCAGGTAAAGAACAGTTTAGGTATTCTTTTCTAATATAATCTGATAAAATAACACAACGTAATTCGTGTTGTAAATTTTGTTGTTCTTGTTGAACAATAGTGGTAATACTTTTTAACTTACTTGGACTATTACTTAGTGATTTATACAAAAGTTCATTTCCTACTAAATTGACTTTGTTTTTACTAAAAACTGCCAATTTTCGAAGTTTTTTTTCTAAGAAATCTAAATAAACTTCATCTTCAATAAGATTTTCACGATCAGTTACTAATAAGTGTTGAAACAAAATTTGAATCCATTCATTTGTAATTGAAGGAAAATCAATCTCTTCATCTTTATCAAAACCTAATACTTGTAGCTTTTCCAAAGGAATAGTTCCTTCTGCTTCGTGTAAGAAGATTAACATAGAAGAAAAGAAATCAGAATACTTGTAGAGTTCTTCTAAGTTTTCCTCTGTTTTAGCATAAAATCTGTGTTGTTTTAGAAAAGAAATAAACTCTTTATCTTTTAAGATGTCAGTAACAAACTGAGAAATTTTAAGCCTAAAATCAGTAATAAAATTAATTTCTTGATCTTCAGGTTTGGATAGAAAAACTAAATCTTGATGTGGACAAAGATTTTGCTCTTTCACTAAATCAGGAACTACAATTTCATCATCAATCTCACTACACAGCTTAAAATACTTTTGAATTTCAGCATTATCACTATCGTAAGGTGGAGTAGCGGTTAAAGCCACTACCGTTTGCATGTGTTGCTCTTTTAAGTCAAATAAACATTTCCACCAAGCGTTTTTTAAGTGATGAGCTTCATCTAATAACAAAACTTCTATTTGATGTTTTTTAAAGAAATTATAATAGGCTTCCTTAGTATCAAAAGACTTATAGAAACTGTGTAAAGCCTGATATGTAGAAAAAGTAATATCAGAAGGTTGTTTAATATCAAATGAAACCTGAGAAAAATTACAATCGGTAGTAAAAAAGTTTTGTAAACGATCTTCCCATTGATTTCTAATGGTTAAAGTCGGAGCTAGAATCAATGTTTTTTTACCTATTCTTTTAATAATTTCTATTCCTAAAATTGTTTTCCCAGAACCAGGTGGAGCAACTATATGAAAATGATTATCCTGTATATGAACTGAAAAATTTTGAAGCACTTTTGTTTGATAAGGTCTCCAGTCAAATAAGAAGTTAAGTTTGGTAATAGTTTCGTTCAACAATTTTTAATTAGGTTAAAGAGTTCAAAAATAGAATTTTGAGCGAACAAACAAAAGTTTAATCAGATATTAAATTATTCGTAATGATATTTGTTTTTTACAGAGATAACAATAATCTATTTGTTGTTTTTTAGAGTTGAATTGAGGATAATTTAATCAGTAAAGAAGAAATCAAAAATATTTAACGGATAAAATCATGAAAAAATCGTTGCTTTTTAGTAACTTCGCAAGCGTTTAAAATTATACACTATGGCTAGATACGAATTGAAGTTGCCTAAAATGGGCGAAAGCGTTGCAGAAGCAACAATAACTTCTTGGGTAAAAGAAGTTGGAGAAACTATTGATATAGATGATACCGTTGTTGAAGTAGCTACAGATAAAGTAGATAGTGAAGTACCTAGTGAAGTAGAAGGAACCTTAGTTGAAATCTTATTTGAAAAAGATACTGTTGTGCAAGTAGGTGAAACTATTGCAATTATAGAAACAGAAGGAAAAGAAGGAGCTACAGTAGACGCACCTAAGAAAGAAGAGGTTAAACCAGAAACTGTTGCAGCAGTAGAAAAAACAGTTGAAGTAGCTAAAGAAACTGTAGCTACTACGATTGATACTTCATCAAGTGATCGTTTTTATTCACCATTAGTAAAAAGTATTGCGCAAACAGAAGGAATTTCTATTGAAGAATTAGATACGATACAAGGAACTGGTAAAGAAGGAAGAGTTACTAAAAATGATATTTTATCATATTTAGAAAGCAGAGGAAGTCAACCAAAAGTGGCTGAAAAACCAGCTGTTACTCCAGCAAAAGCAGCACCAGCTGAAAAAGTAGTATCTACACCTATTACCTTAGGAGGGCAAGATCAAGTAATTGAAATGAGCCGTATGGGTAAATTGATTGCAAAGCATATGGTTGATTCTGTACAGACGTCGGCGCATGTTCAATCTTTTATCGAGATAGATGTTACCAATATTGTAAACTGGAGAAATAAGGTAAAAGATGCTTATTTTAAGAGAGAAGGGGAGAAGTTAACCTTTACTCCAATCTTTATGCAGGCTGTAGCGCAAACAATTAAAAAGCATCCACTAATCAACATTTCTGTTGATGGAGATAAAATCATCCAAAGAGGAAATATCAACTTAGGTATGGCAGCTGCCTTACCTGATGGAAATTTAATTGTTCCTGTAATTAAAAATGCAGATCAATTAAGTTTAGTAGGAATGACTAAGCAGGTAAATGATTTAGCAAACAGATCGAGAGCTAATAAATTAAAACCAGACGAAATTCAAGGAGGTACATATACAGTAACCAATGTGGGAAGTTTTGGGTCGATTATGGGAACTCCAATTATAAATCAACCACAAGTAGCTATTTTAGCTTTAGGAGCTATTAGAAAAATGCCTTCGGTTGTTGAAACTCCAGAAGGAGATTTCATCGGAATCCGCCACAAAATGATTGTATCTCACTCATACGATCATAGAGTAGTAAACGGAGCTTTAGGAGGTATGTTTATTAAAACATTTAAAGAGATTTTAGAGTCTTGGAATGTAAATCAAGATTTTTAATAAAAAGTATAGAAATAAAAAAAGCTCACTTTTAAGTGAGCTTTTTTATTAATAAGCTATTAGTTCTAATAGTTCTTCTTTAAAGCGCTCTTTTGGTAAGTACTCCTTTTCTAAATTTCCTGCAAAAGGAATAGGAGTTTCAAGACTAGCAACTCTTTTTACAGGGGCATCCAAGTACTCAAAACAATTCTCCATTATAAGTGAAGAAATATCGCTAGAAATACTTCCGAATAAGGAATCTTCTTGTAAAATAATTACTTTACCAGTTTTTTTAACCGAGTTGTATATTGTTTCGGTGTCTAAAGGTTGTAAGCTTCTTAAATCAATTAAATCAACTGATACAGATACTTGCTCTAAGGTTTCTAAAGCCCAATGCACAGCAGCACCAAAACTGACAATAGTAACCTCATTTCCTTCTTTTAAAACGGAAGCTTTACCTAAAGGAAGTGTATAATAATCTGTAGGCACTTCTTGATAGGTACTTCTATACAAGCCTTTATGCTCAAAGAATAAAACAGGATTAGGATCATTAATAGCTGCTGTTAACAATCCTTTAGCATCGTAAGGAAAAGCAGGATAGATAACTTTTAATCCTGGAGTTTTGGTAAACCAAGCTTCGTTAGTTTGCGAATGAAAAGGTCCTGCGCCAACACCAGCACCACAAGGCATTCGTATTACAACATCGGCTTCTTGGTTCCATCGGTAATGAGATTTGGCTAATAAATTTACAATAGGATTGAATCCTGTAGAAACAAAATCGGCAAACTGCATTTCCATCACTGCCTTCATTCCGTTTACCACTAAGCCATAAGCAAGAGAAACAATAGCAGATTCACATATTGGTGTATTACGAACCCTACCTTTCCCAAAAGCTTTTACAAAACCTTCTGTAATCTTAAATACGCCACCATATTCAGCCACATCTTGCCCCATGATAACCAAATCATCATAACGTTCCATAGATTGTTTTAAACCTTCTGAAATGGCATCTATCAAGCGAATGTTTTCTGTGGTAGTATTAGGAGTTATTGTTGTAGGAGAAAAAGTCTTGTATACGTCGTTTAATTCATTTTGAACTGAAGAAGTAATGGTTGCTTCTTCAAAAGTTGTATTGAGATGTTCTTGAATTGTGTTTTTAAATTCGTCTTTAAATTTTTCATCCTCTTCCAAGGTAAGTATTCCTTCTTTAATAAGGAAGTTTCTATAATTATCAATAGGGTCTTTTAAAGCCCATTCTACCATTAACTCTTCAGGAACGTACTTAGTTCCACTAGCTTCTTCATGCCCTCGCATCCTAAATGTTTTGAACTCCAATAAAATAGGCCTTGGGTTTTCCCTAATGCTCTCTGCTAATTCAGAAACTTTGGTGTAAACTTCTAAAATGTTATTCCCATCAATAATATGGGCTTCCATTCCATATCCAATGCCTCTATCTGCAATATGTTCACAATTAAACTGTTCAGAAGTTGGAGTTGAAAGACCATATCCGTTATTTTCAACGCAGAATAAAACAGGTAAGTTCCAAACAGAGGCTACGTTTAAAGCTTCGTGGAAATCTCCTTCACTGGTACCGCCATCACCAGTAAAAACAGCACAAGCTTTTTTATCTCCTTTTAGTTTATTGGCTAGGGCAATTCCGTCAGCAATACCTAATTGAGGGCCTAAATGAGAAATCATTCCTACTAATTTGTATTCTTGACTTCCAAAGTGAAAACTTCTGTCTCTTCCCTTGGTAAATCCGTTCGCTTTTCCTTGCCATTGAGAAAATAAACGGTATAAAGGAATTTCACGAGTAGTAAAAACACCTAAATTCCTATGCATAGGTAAAATGTACTCATCTTTGGTCAAAGAAGAAGTAACTCCTACTGATATGGCTTCTTGCCCAATACCACTAAACCATTTTGAAATTTTACCTTGTCGTAATAGAATTAGCATTTTTTCTTCTATAAGCCTCGGTAAAAGCATTTGTTTGTACAGTTTAATTAGCGTTTCATTAGTAAGGTTTCCTTTGTTATAAAGCATTGAAACATTGTTGTTTGTGTTAAGAGTTGTTTTCATTGTTAAGTTATAGTTATTCAAATGTGGCTAAAAAAAAAATAGAATCAAAATGAGAAATGAGAAATTTTAATTATATAAATTCGTGAAAAATTAAAACTTGATAAAAAATGACTAAAAAAATTATAGTATTGTTATTATTTATATCAACAATAACATTTGCGCAAGAAAAGGTGTTACTTCGTTTGAATTATGAAAAAGGACAGTCTTACACTATGGATATGAATATGAGTCAGGTAATAGGAGATGGGATTATGACAAACGATATGCATATTCAAATGAAGTATGATATAACAGGAGTTTCAGAAGATACCTATGAAAGTAGTTCTAAAATTACCAAAATGGCAATGGATATGAAGCAAGGAACAGTGAATATATCATACGACTCATCTAAAAAGGATGAAGAATTAGATGAGACAGGAAAAATGATGAAGTCTAAAATGCAGCCTATGTTATCAGCTACAATTATGACTAAAGGTGATAACCTAGGAAATATCTTAGAAACAAAGGTTGAGCCTAGTAATATTCAAGGGGCAAAAGATATTACAAAACAATCTAGTAGTGTAATTTACCCTAAAGAAGCAGTAGCAGTAGGTGATACTTGGACAAAAACTAAAAATGATGGAGCAATGAACTTCAGCTTTACCTACAAAGTAAAATCAATATCTTCTAAAAATGTTTTAATAGATATTTCAGGAAAAGTTACAGGAGCAGCTGATGGAGATATTACAGGAGCGATGGATATAGATAGAGACTCAGGTATGCCTTTAGAGTCAAACATAAATATGACAATGAAGATTCAAGGACAAGATGCAACAACTAACATGACTGCTAAGTTTACCAAAGGTTAAAAACATATTAATCATATACTTACTTTAAAAGCTCAGGATTTCCTGAGTTTTTTTTGTTAAAAACAGTTAAAATACTTAAAAAGTGTATTTTATAATTTGGTAAATTTGCTAATCTCTCGCCAAACCTCTCACACGTAGAGGTAAGTTTATTATTCTTTTTAAGCGAATCCTCAGTCAATTTTATGTAACTAAAACTACTACAATTATGAAAACATCTAAAGTAATGCTACTATTAGGGCTTTTGCTATTAATGGTAATTCCAAGTACTATTTTTGCTCAGAGCGAGAATCAGCGTCCAGCTTACATTACCGTAACTACAGGACATTGGAACATGGACTATGAAAATTTTGATAGAAAAGAATGGATTGCTGTAGAAAAAGAGTTTTTAGATAAAGTTGCTAAAAAGAACGAGTTTATTATCAGGTCTTTTATTTTTCTACATCGTTTTACACCAGACAATACAGAAATTATTTTTGTGAATACCTATAGTTCTTGGGATAATATCGATAAAGCTTCTCAAAGAAACAATGAATTAGCTAAAGAAGCATGGCCAGATGAAGCAAAAAGAGAGGAGTACTTTAAGAAGAGAAATGCGTATTATGCAGATACTCACTCAGATGAAATTTATGTACCTATAGCAGGAGCAAAAATGCTGGCTCCATCGGATAAAGAGATGATTTGGTTAGTAGTAAAAGGACATTTTGCTTTCCCAGAAGATGGTTCTAGAAAAGAATTTGATACTCTTAGTAAAGAATATCTTGATAATGTGATTAATAAAAATGAATATATAAAAGGGTATTACCAACATGGGCATGCTTGGGGGGCAGATAGAACAGAATATGTAAGAGCATTCGTAATAGAATCAATGGGGGATTTAGATAAAATGGGGAAAAGAAGTACTGAACTTTTTAAAGAACATTGGCCAGATGAAGCAAAAAGAAAAGAGTTTGGAAAGAAAATGAGTAAGTATTTTACAGGGAAACATGGTGATTATATTTATACATCAGTACCAGAATTAACCAAATAAAAAGAAAAGAGCTCAGAAATTTCTGAGCTCTTATTTTTTATGAAAAAACCACCAATTCATATCTCTTGTTAGTTTATACCCCAACTTTTTATAAAGTTGTATTGCTGGATTTCCTTTGGTGGTATGTAACATAGGATGCTTTCCATCTTTGATGATTTCCTGAGTAACAAAATGAGTAAGTTGTTTGGCGAGTCCTCTTCTAGTATAATTAGGATGTGTAACTACAGCACTTACCTCAACAAAATCATCTGTTTGCATACGTTGCCCAGTAATAGTCACAAGCTGATTGTCTTTGAAAACACCGAAATATTTTCCCATGTCAAAAGTCCTTTTTTGGTAATATCCAGGCATTACTAACCATACCAAATTGTATATGTCATCAATATGGCTTTCAGTTAAAGGGATGATTGTTTCTGTAATATCTACCTCTACTAAATGCTGTAATACCATTTGACAACCTTCAATCTTTTTGTCAAGAATTATTTTTTTTGGATCAAAAGTTGGAGTTTCATTTTCTGAAACTAAGAAAAAGCGATCAGTTAATTTAGCGTACTCATTTAAAGCCTTAGCAGTTTTAGCACTATTCGTAAAAGCCCCAAATGGACAAATTTTAGGGTCATAAAACTTAACACCATCATAATTGATAGCAAATTTTTCATGTGTTTCACATAATGAATGCCAAACAGGATTTTTAAGCTTATTATCCATTATAAATATTAGTTAAAGCAGTTTTTAAGGTTGGAAAAATAAAATTATAATTACTATTTGTTTTTTTAGAAGAAACTCTACTTCCTTTTAATAAGATATAAGCCATTTCTCCTAAAGCAGTTTTTAAAATAAATGAAGGAGCGTTCATTGGAAGTACTGGTTTATTAATACTTTTTCCAAGTAATTTTGTAAAACTTTCGTTGGTTTGATGTTCAGGAGCAACAGCGTTAAAAATACCATTAAAGTCTTTGTCTTCTATTGCTTTTGAATAGAGTTCACATAAATCATCAATATGAATCCAAGGCATATATTGTTTACCGTTTCCTAAGGCAGATAAAAATAAAGGAGTATTCATTTTTTGTAAAGCTCCTCCATTTTTTGAAAGAACGACACCAGTTCGTAAAATGGTTACAGGAATATCTATTTGTTCAAATTGAAGAGCAGCATTCTCCCATTTTACACAAATTTTAGAGATAAAATCATTTTCAGGTTTATCTTTTTCTGTAAATACTTTGTCAGAAGTAACAGCTCCATAATATCCTATACCAGAAGCAGAAATAAATTTTTCAAGAGGTACTTGGTATTCTTGTACTTTATTGAACAGTAAATTAGCTGTTTTTACACGGCTATTTATCAATTCTTTCTTTCTTTCATTAGTCCATCGTTTATCTGCTATACCTGCTCCAGCTAAGTGAATAATATGGCTAACATTGTTAAAAGCATCCTTATCAATAAAACTTTCTTTTACATTCCAGCGAAACTCATTGTTCTTTTTAGGTGTTCGGGTAAGAATGTTTACCACATGCCCTTTACTAGTTAATTTTTTGGTTAACTCTTTTCCAATTAACCCTGTTCCGCCTGTAATTAATATTGTAGCCATAGTACTCAAAAATAAACATTCATATTTAAAGAAATAAATAGATAAAAGAAGAGTATAAAAAAAATCACCTGTAATCCCTTTAAAATAGGAGGGTTTCATGTTTTTATAAAAAAAAGTTAAAAAAATAAAAACCGTCATTGCTATTTTCTCGTAAGTATGGTTGAATGAGTAATTAACTTTAAAATTTACAACCATGAAAAAAATGAAATTAATTATTGGAGCCGGTGCTTTAGCATTAATAGGTTTAGTCTTATTAGCAGCCGATCACATTGATGCTCCAGACGTAACAGGAGGCTCAAGTGATATTACAGACTTTTATGCTTTCCAAGGAGAAAATACAAGCAATCTTGTTTTTGTAGCAAATATTCAAGGATTATTAAGTCCTTCAGCTACAGCATCAGCAAGTTTTGATGAAAATGTATTGATTGAATTTAATATCGATAACAATGATGACAAAGTTGAAGATTTAGTAATTCAAGCAATTCCAAGAGATGGAAAAATGTACTTTTTTGGTCCATATAGTCCATCAACAACTGGTTTAACTAGTATGTTACCACAAGATGGGTCAGAGTATGGTGTTTCTATAACTCCTTATGGATCTAGTGCCATAGTTGGTAGTAAAGGAGGAATGCAGTTTTTTGCAGGACCTAGAGACGATCCTTTCTTTATGGATTTTGCTCAATACGGTGAAATTATTGCAGGAAATGCAGGTGGTTTTAATGATCCAGGAGCAGATACTTTTGCAGGTACTAATGTATTATCAGTAGTAGTAGAGGTACCAAAATCTATGATTGGAGGCTCAGGTAATATTAATACTTGGGTAGAAACTAAAACGAAGCAGTAAAAACAATCAACTTTAAAATTCAAAGACATGAAACTTAACAATATAAAAATCTTAGCAATTTCAATCCTATCAATTTTTGCCTTAGCAAGTTGTAGTGATGATGATAATAATGTACAACCAATGGCTTCTATTGACTTCTCGGGAAGTTACATGCAAAAAGACCAAATGGGTAGACCAGCAGTGAATACTGTTTTTGTAAATAGCGATATGAAAGATGCATTTAATGTAACAATACCATCTGAGCAAGGAGCAAATTTTGCAGCAATGTTTGAAACGAATTTAAAAGCGTTAAGCCCTGCATATGCAAATGCTGGAGATACGAATGCATTAGGTTTAGACGCTGCAACTTTTGCGAGTGTTTTAGCTACCGATGTATTAACCGTTTCATTAGATGGTACAACAACTTTTTACGATGGAACCAATGTGTTAACAGGTAGAGCTTTAGCAGATGATGTGATTACCGTTGAGCTATTATTGATTTTTGGAGGAGAAGACTTTTCTGAAAATCCAACATTATCAGATGATCATGTAGATGCAAATGATAAAGACTTTTTAAGCTCTTTTCCATATTTGGCAAGTCCTTGGTAAAACAGGATGACAAAACCTCCTATAATTAAAATTGGTTGCTTTTTAGCAACCAATTTTTAAACAAACTATTAACTAAAAATCCTTCTAAAATGAAAACTATTAAAATAATTATATGTGCTATTCTAAGTAGTAGTATATTGAGTTGTACAACTTCAAAAACAACAAAAGTAGCTAGCCAAGAAGAGTATAATAAGTACTTACAAAAAACAGTAGTTACTTCAGAATCGTTAGCTCAAAAAGAACTAGATTTTTGGCAGAAAAAATTAAACAATCAGCCAACACAGTATCCATATTTAAGTAAAATAGCAAAGGCTAATACATTACTTTTCTCAGAAAAAGGAAATATTTCTTATTTGATAGAAGCGGAAAAGAAGCTGTTAAAAATCAATCAAAAAACGAATTATAACAAAGCTTCACATTTACGATCATTAGCAAGAAACTATATCTCTCAACATCGATTTAAAGAATCGTTAGAACTACTAAAAAAAGCCGAGGTAAATGGAGAGAACCTAAATGCTACTCAAAAAATGTTGTTTGATGTTTATTTAGAGTTAGGTGAACCTAATAAAGCTTCTAAATACTTAGCTAAAATTGAAAACTATGCTGACTTTGATTACCTAATAAGAGTTTCTAAATGGCATGATTATAAAGGAGATTTGTCTTCAGCAATTCGATTTATGGAAAAGGCCATGAAAAAAGCAGAAGAAGCTAATAATAAAGATTTAAAAGCATGGAGTTATACCAATTTAGCTGACTTTTATGGGCATAACGGTCAAATAAAGGATTCTTATAATTTATACTTAAAAGCATTAGAACTAGATAACAGTAATGCGTATGCAAAAAAAGGTATTGCTTGGATTGTATATTCTCATGATAAAAATGCAGATGAAGCACTACGAATTTTAGATATCATAAGTAACGAACATTCTTCTCCAGATTATTATTTGTTAAAGGCAGAAATAGCCGAGTTTAAGAATAGTTTAACAAAAAGAGATAGTTATCTTGAGGTATATTTATCGGCTGTAAAAAATAGCTCATATGGTGTAATGTATAATCAGCATCTAGCTAAATTATATTTAGAAGAATTTAATGACACATCTAGTGCATTATCATACATCGAAAAAGAAATAGAAAGTAGGCCTACACCACAATCTTACGATTTACTAGCCTGGTATTATTACAAAAATAAAGACTTTAAAAAAGCTTTAGAAGTAATTAATACACATGTAGTAGATAAAACTTTCGAGCCCGAAATACAGTATCATATAGCTGAAATTTACAAAGCAAATGGAATTAATGACAAAGCTATGGCTTTAAAAGATGAGTTATTAGAAAGCTCTTTTGAATTAGGTCCATTGATGATAGAAAAAATTTTAAGTATATAATTAAACCCCAGTATTTTGAAAGCAAAGATTTTATTTTTAGCATTACTGCTAGGTAGTTGCCATGTATTTTCACAACAATTTAAAGGAAAGGTATTTAATACCAATAAAAAGCCTTTAGAGAATGTATATGTATATAATACTACCAGTAATAGCCACACACATACGAAAGTTAATGGAGAATTTATCTTAGATAATTCAAAAGTAGGAGATATTATTGAATTCGGAATTTTAGGATATAAAAAAATCAACTTAGAATTAGATAGCGACGACCTAAGCTCTCCAAAAACAATTATTTTGGAAATGAAAAGTTTTTTGTTAGATGAAATGGTATTGTCTAATAAAAGAGATCCATTACAAACAATTGTTAGAGTTGATTTAGATAAAAAACCAGTAAACTCATCTCAACAAATTTTACAACGAGTACCGGGGCTTTTTATAGGTCAACACGCTGGAGGAGGAAAAGCTGAACAAATATTTTTAAGAGGTTTTGATATTGATCACGGTACTGATATAGCATTGTCGGTAGACGGAACACCTGTAAATATGGTTTCTCATGCTCATGGACAAGGATATAGTGATTTACATTTCATTATTCCTGAAACTATTGAAAAAATTAACTTCGGAAAAGGACCTTATTATGCTAGTAAAGGAGATTTTAATACAGCTGGATATGTAGACTTTAAAACAAAAGCATATTTAGAAAATAGTAGAGTAGAAGTAGGTATTGGACAATTCAATACATTTAGAACATTAGGTATGTTTAATTTGTTAGATAAAAACAGTACAGATAATGCTTATGTTGCTATTGAATATTTAGAAACAGATGGTTTTGTAGAGTCTCCACAAAATTTTAGTCGAATTAATATTTTTACGAAGTATAGAACCTTTTTAAAAGATAATAGCAGTTTGTCATTATCAGCTTCGCATTTTACGAGTAAATGGGATGCTTCAGGACAAATACCACAAAGAGAAGTAGACAATGGAAATATTACTCGTTTTGGTTCAATTGATGATACTGAAGGAGGAACAACTTCACGAACGAACATAAACTTAGAACACTCAAAGGTTTTAAAGAATGATGTTAGTGTAACTTCAAACGTTTTCTATTCAAATTATAATTTCAATTTATTTTCAAACTTTACTTTCTTCTTAGAAGACCCTGTAAACGGAGATCAAATAAAGCAAACTGAAAACAGAGATGTTTTCGGGTTTAACACCCAGTTTAAAAAGAAAACACAATTATCAAATACACCTGTAGAGTTAACTTTCGGAACAGGTTTACGTGCTGATATTGTAGATAACTTAGAGTTGTCGCATACACTTCAAAGAAAAGAAGTACTAAATCAAATTCAATTAGGAAAAGTAAATCAAACGAATTATTATGCTTTTGCAAATAGTGAATTTGAGTTTGGAAAGTTTATGGTAGCTCCAGCATTACGTTTAGATTATTTAAAATTTAACTACAATGATTACTTATTAGATGAGTACAAAACATTTTCTAAATCACAAGTAGTAGTAAATCCTAAAATAAATGTAACCTATACTCCAAATGCTAAAATTCAATGGTTTTTAAAATCAGGAATAGGTTTTCATTCAAACGATACTAGGGTAGTGGCTACACAACCTAATAGGAAAACATTACCAAGGGCTTATGGTGTTGACTTAGGAACTGTTTGGAAGCCTACTTCAAAAGTAGTTATAAATACAGCATTATGGTATTTACTTTCAGAAGATGAATTAGTATATGTTGGAGACGCAGGTATTGTAGAGCCTTCAGGAGAAGCACAACGTTATGGTATTGATTTAGGGATTAGATATCAATTAACAGATTGGTTATATTTTGATAGTGATGCTACTTTTACAAAAGCAGAAAGTGTTGATGATCCGTCTGGAGAAAACAATATTCCTTTAGCTCCTAAAGTGACAGTAACAGGAGGATTATCTGTAAATAATTATAAGAAATTTTCAGGAGGGATAAATTATAGATATATAGGTGATAGACCTGCAAATGAAGATAATTCAATAGTAGCAGAAGGTTATTTTGTTACTGATGCAAATATTAGTTATAAAATAAATAACATAACACTAGGTGTATCGTTAGAAAATATTTTTGATGTTGCTTGGAATGAAACACAGTTTGCTACGGAATCGAGGTTGCAAAATGAACCAAACCCAGTAGAGGAAATTCACTTTACACCAGGAATTCCATTTTCTGCAAAAGCTACAATACGATATTCTTTTTAAAATAACGATAGTCCGGGGGGACTTGATAAGTTGTCATTTTTTTTAGAAGGATTAATGGCAACAAAAATATAGCCGCTTTAAGCGGCTATATTAATTTATAGGTAATTATTATTTATACTGCACCTAGAGTATATAATTGTTCTAAAGTAGGTGTTTCGCTTCCACCTGCAGGCTCTAAAGTAATACCGAAAGCTTGTGAATCGTTTGGATTATTTATAGTGAATACTTTATTTTCATTAATAGCAAAATTATCCAAGGTACCAAGACTAGTTGGAGTTAGTGGATTAAGTTTTAACGACCATACCTGATATACTTTTCCTTTTGGTGGATTTGGTAATCCTTGAACATCTAAGTAAATATTTTTAGTGTTTTTATTCCAGTAAACTTTTGCATAAGCTTCAGGATATACATTTTGACCTTGTAAAGGAACAGTTATAATATCTTTATTTCTAATTACAGCGAGTAATTTTTTATTCTCTGCTAAATTGTAATTTGTTTCCTCTAACTTTATTTCATACTGTTCCTTAGCTTCATTAATAGTATCTATCTGTCCTTGTAAATTAGCATTTTTGTTCAAAGAGATAATTAAAGTACTGCCAATTATAAAAGAGGCTGCCCAACCAGTATATGTAATCCATTTTTTCTTAGACGTTTTTATAGCAATAACTTTTTTAGAGTCTTCTTTTTCTTGTAGTATTTTAATTAAAATGTCTTTAAAAAAGCTTTTGGTATTTTTAGGGGCAACATTAGAAATAAGGGTAGAAATTGATTTTTCAATTTCTTTGACTTCTTCTAAAATTTCAGGATGTTCAATTATTAAACGATACACTTGTTCGTTTTCTTTTTCAGAAAGCGCTCCAGCAATGTATAGTTCTAAAATCCCAGATTCTATGTGTTTATTTGTAGCCATTATTTAAGCATAGTTCTTAATTCGTTAATACAATTTCTATTTCTAGTTTTAACAGTTCCAAGGGGGATATTTAAACTTTCTGAAACTTCCTTTTGTGTAAAACCTTTAAAGTAGAGGAGCTCTATAACTTTAATACAAGTTTCTTTTAGCTTGTTTACAAAATTTTTTATGCCAATAGCATTGGTTTTTGAGTCCAAACTATCATTGTTTTCTATTATATCTACGAAATTTTCGGCATCAAGGTTTTTTAAACTGTTCTTAAAATTTTTAGATCGAATTTTATCAATAGCTGCATTTCTAGCAATATTGATAATCCATGTAAAAAAGCGCCCTTTTTTTTCTGAGTAGGTTTCAGCATTATTCCATGCTTTTATAAAAACATCTTGAGTAATTTCTTCAGCAATGGATTGTTCTCTAACAATGTTAAATACGATGCCTTGTACACTTTCATTGTACATTTCATATAAAGCTTCAAAAGCTTTTACATCTTTGTTTTTAAATTTTTTAACGAGGGATTCTAGTTGCATATAGTTAATTGATTGGACTACAAAATACTAAAAATCATCTAGACTTTTGATTGAGGGAACACAAACGAATGATTTCATAAATTCGTTTTGTTCTTGTTGCTTCTCTTTTAGCTTGACTTAACCAATATAAATAACTTTTACGGTAAGAAGGTGCAAAATTTTGATAGTTGTTAAAAGCAGTATAGTTTTTATCAAATTCAGTTTGTAAATCATTAGGGACAATTAAATTTTCTACAGCATCTAAAGCAGA
Organism: Tenacibaculum sp. 47A_GOM-205m; assembly: GCF_000518405.1. Lineage (NCBI taxonomy): Bacteria > Pseudomonadati > Bacteroidota > Flavobacteriia > Flavobacteriales > Flavobacteriaceae > Tenacibaculum > Tenacibaculum sp. 47A_GOM-205m. Next base: position 509,519 of record NZ_JADN01000003.1, read on the forward strand.
CCAAGATCCATTTTCTTTGGCCATTTCAACAGAGGCAATTCCAGAAGAATGCATTAAATTATTAGCAATTAGCTCTTCAATATATTTTTTATTGAGTGCACTCCAAACACTTTTAGGTTTTCTAGGGCAGAAATATTGCCTCCTTTTTCCATCTCCTAAACTTTTTACAGTGCTATCAATCCAACCAAAGCATAAAGCAACTTTTACGGCTTCTTCCCATCGCATGCTAGGTATGTCAACATCAACTTTGTATAAAATTAAATGAACACCGTCACTTTCATTATGGTTGTCTAACAACCAAGTTCGCCATTCAATATGAGTTTTAAAGTATAGATGAGGTTTATTATCCATTAATTAACGTATAATTTTTGAAGGGAATGAAACTATACTTTCATGCCCATTTTTACCAACAGTACTTACTCCGAAGAAGTAGTTATCTAAAACAATTCCGTCTAAAGTAAACTCAGTAGTATTTTCCACATATTTAAAGTTATCCCAAGTAGGAGAAGTAGTGTCTCTCCAATAGATTTTATATCCTTTAGCGCCATCAACTTTATCCCATTGAAGTTTAGCAGAAGCTTCAACAATACCTCCAATTCCTACATTTTTAGGAGAAGGTGGTGCAGCAGCAATACTAGCTAAGTTAATAGCGTTTACAGCGGTTAATTTTTTAGCGTAATCGAAGTTTACAAACTTAAGTCTATCACCATATTCAATTCCGTTTTCTGTTCTAATATCTTGGTGTTGTTGTGTGTAATTCTCATGAGCTTCCATAATTCTAATACCAGCAAAACCAGCATCGTTAAAAGGTCTATGATGTCCACCACGACCAAATCTGTCTAAGCGATAAATCATTTTCGGGTTCATTTCTGGCATATACGTTTTGGTAGTTTTGTATATATAGCGCGCTAACTGACGTGAAATACCATCGACCTCACCACCATAAAAACGACGTGCTTTTCGTTGGCGTTCTGTTTCTGTTGGAGGCACAGGTTCAGAAAAGATTCTAAACGTACGATTATCAATTACGCCGTCAACACCTTTAATATTTCCTATCATGTCATTATTCATTACACCAACAATATTCCAGTTTTTTTCTTTTGCATATGTAGCTAATCCTTTTCCGCCAAATAGACCTTGTTCTTCACCAGACAATCCAACATAAATAATACTGTTTTCAAAGTTATAGTTACTTAAAACACGAGCAGCTTCAATTGTTCCTGCCATTCCAGAGGCATTGTCATTGGCTCCAGGTGCATCATCGGTAAAATTATTAGGATCGGAAATTCTTGAGTCAATATCACCACTCATTACAATGTAATTGTTAGGATATTTTGTTCCTTTTTGAATAGCAACAACATTAACGACCCAAACATCTTTGGTGATTCTGCTATTGGTTCCTTTTTTTACAAAGTCTTTTTGGTAAAATACCTCTAAACAGTTGTTGCAATCAGAAGATATTTTATCAAATTCAGATTTAATCCAACGACGTGCCGCTCCAATTCCACGAGTATTTGAAATTGTATCACTTAGTGTATGGCGTGTTCCGAAATTTGTTAGAGTAGTAATATCAGTTTTGATTCTATCTGCTGAAACAGCATTAATAATATCGTATATTTTAGTGTCGGTTTGCGCTGATATTGTTGTAGAAATTAGTAAGAATAGTACTGTGAATTTTCTCATGTTAAGGAATTTAGCTTACTAAATTACAAAACAAAAAAGAGAATAAAATCAGCTTTATTCTCTTTTAACATATTTATTAAAGTAGTTTATTATTTAAACAAACTTTATTCGTTGTCTAATTTTTTAGTTTGATTAAAACCGATTAATAAGGCCCCACCTGCACAAAGAAAAATAGATGAGATAAAGAAAACTTCTGAGTCAATAGCATTTGATGGTCTATCTGCCCAAGAACCACTATATCCAAATAAAGAACTTAAAATAGCACCTAATAAAACACCAACACCTATTCCCATAGCTAATAAAGCTAAGTTTAAGATAATTACCCTACCTGTTAATGTAGAACGCTTTTTTTCGCCTTGCATAAAAATTTTGGCATCTACACCTTTTTCAATTAAAGCTAAACGTTCCTTATTTCTTGTTGAATAGAATAAATAAAAGATTCCGAATATTACTGCAAACAAGAACATAAATACAATTGCTACTTCCATATTTTTGAGTTTAAAATGATTATTTTTAATGTGTTTACAAGTATGACAGCTACATTTAAAAAAAGGTTACAGAATATTTTTAATTTTTTTAATGAATAGTTGTAACCTTTTTTAACTAAGTACAGTCATAGTATAAAAAGACTATTATTAACGATCAAACTTATATAGATAAAATCCTTAGAGGAGATGCTAATGCTTATACTTTTTTAGTTGAAAAGTATAAAGTAATGGTGTTTTCGTTGGCGTTAAAAATGGTAAAGAGTAGAGAAGAGGCTGAAGAAATATCACAAGATACTTTTATAAAAGCTTATAAGAATTTGAGCAAGTTTAAAGGAGAGTCAAAGTTTTCTACTTGGTTGTATAAAATAACATACAGAACTTGCTTAGATAGTTTAAAGAAGAATAAAGAAAGGTATAATACTGATACAATTGATGAGGTTACTATTAACAGAATTAAATCTGCTGATAGTATTTTAGAAGGTATTGAACGAAAAGAACGAGCACAAGTAATAAATAGTTGCTTATTAAATTTGCCAGAAGAGGAGCGTACTATTTTATGGGTGTTTTATTTTGAAGAATTAAGCCTGAAAGAAATAATTGAAATTACAAATCTTTCGGAAGCGAATGCAAAAGTAAAATTACATAGAGCTAGAAAAATGTTGTTGAGTATAGTAGAGAAAAAAGTAGAACCTGAATTGATAAATCATTATGGGAGAAAATAAAGATATTAAAGAATTAGATGCTTTTACAAAAAAGTATATCAACGAAATAGAAGCAGAGACACCATCTATTGATTTTACAGCAAATATTATGGATGCGATTTTAAAAGAAGAGCAATCTTCTATTTATAAAGCAGCACCATTAATATCCAAAAGAGTATGGTTTGTATTAGCAGGTATATTAGCTGTTAGTATTTTGTTTGTATCGAAAGGAGCTTCATCAAGTTGGCTTCAAATACCCAAGATAAAAATGGATTATTTATCGAATATTCAATTGCCAAATTTATTTGAAAATATCACAGTATCAAATTTAATGCTAAGTGCTTGCTTCTTTTTTACCGTAATGGTATTTGTACAAATCTATTATTTGAAAAACCATTTTACTAGAAAATTTAACTGATAAAAAAATCCGCTTTGAGTTATCAAAGCGGATTTTTATTTTTTATTAAAGTAGTGAGATTACTTTTGAGAAGCAATCCACTTGTCAATTTTGTTTTCTAATAGCGCTAAAGGAATACATCCTGTCTCTAAAACCTGATTATGGAATTCTTTAATATCGAATTTATCGCCTAATTCCTTTTTGGCTTTTGCACGTAATTCACGGATTTTCAATTGCCCTATTTTATAAGATAACGCTTGTCCAGGATTCGCCATATAACGCTCAATTTCAGAGATAATACTAACTTCACCTTCAGCTTCGTTATCTAATGAATATTGAATTGCTTTTTCGCGACTCCAACCTTTAGCATGGATCCCTGTATCAACTACCAAACGAATAGCTCGGTGCATTTCCATACCTAACATTCCGAAGTATTGATATGGGTCTGTGTATAAACCTAATTCTTTACCTAAATTCTCAGTATATAACGCCCAACCTTCACCATAAGCGCTGTACCATAACGTTTTTCTAAAATCGGGTAAATCTTCATTTTCTTGTGTTAATGAAATTTGATAGTGATGACCAGGAATAGCTTCGTGTAAAAACAACGCTTCATCAGAAAATACATTGTATTTAGTTGCATCAGGAATAGGGGTGTAGAAAACTCCAGGACGTGTTCCATCTAATGAACCTGGATTGTATTCAGCACTTGCAGAAGCTTCTCTGAATTTTTCAGTTTGTTTTACCACAAAAGGAGTTTTTGGTTTGTTACCAAATAACTTTTCTAATTGTGGCTTCATTTTTTCGTGAATCGCATTAAAATTATCAATGATTTGTTGTGTCTCAGTATATGGCATTAACTCCTTGTTGTTACGAACAAAATCAAAGAATTCTTTTAAACTTCCTTCAAAACCTACTTGTGCTTTTACTTTTTCCATTTCTGCCAAAATTCTAGCAACTTCTTTCAGCCCTAATTCATGAATTTCATCAGCAGTCATATTGGTAGTGGTATAATTTTTAATAGCATGTTGGTAGTATGCTTTTCCATTAGGAATATCAGAAATACCACTACTTTCTCTACCAGCAGCTAAATAGTCTGAGTTTAAAAACTCATACATGGCTTTGAATGACGGAATTAATTTATCATTCAACATGTTGCTATAGGCTTCTGTCAACCTTGTTTTATCAGCATCAGAAAAATCAGCTGGTAAAGTGTTTATTGGAGAATAAAATAAATGCTCTGAAAAATCTGTAATTCCTTCAGGAGAAGTTTTTACAATTGTTAAGCTTTCAAACTGTGGAATTACTTTTTTAATCAATGATTTAGGTAACACATACCCTTCATTCATTCCTTGCTGCATACGTTCTTTAGCCGATTGTAACCAAGTATTGTATTTGTCTAATCTGCTTAACCAATTGTCGTAATCTTCAACTGTTTTAAAAGGTTGTGCGCTACTACCACTTGCTAATTGTCCCATGGTAAGGTTAATTGTCCACATTTGGTTGATTGGCATTAGTAAATCATTTTTATAGCTAGCTTGCGCCAATGCCATATCACAATCCCAATCAAGAACAGCTTTGCTCATTTGTTGACTTTCGTTTAAGTTAGCGTCTTTAAAGTTGTTAAGTTTTTCTTTATAATTTTTGAAAAACTCATTACTTTTTGCTTGATATTTATCAGACAACGTATTAGGAAATTGGTCGTTAAAACGATTATCACCTGCAAAAGTCGCACTTACAGGATTTAATTGTAGTTTACCTTCGTTGTAATCTTTTAATAACTGATTGAATTCAGTATTTTCTGGAGTAGGAATGCTTACTATTTCCTTTTTTTCTTGCTTACAAGAAACTAGGAAAGTAGCTGTAGCTACTACAGTTAAGAGGATTTTCTTCATGGTTATATTTTTGAATGTGAACAAATATACCAAAAAGAAAAAGAGAGGGTTAGATTGTTAATCGTGATTAGGTAAAATAGATTCTTTAATTATATTGGATATTTTTTCATGTCCCTCAGCGTTAGGGTGAACACCATCGTAGGTGAGTAAATTCTCTTTAGTAATATCAAATTTGCTATGTACATCAATAAGATTGATGTTTTGTTTTTGTGCTATTGATAACAATACATCGTTGTATCTTAAAATGTCTTTTAAAGACCTCTTTTTAGTATTATTATCATCTTCTATGACTGGAAGTATATTGATTAAATAAACAGTTGCCTTTTGTTTTAAGGCATAGTCAATACAGAAATTAAGGTTCTCATAGAATTTTTCTAGAGAAACAGTGTTTTTACCGTTTAACAAAGCAATATCGTTAGCACCATAAGCTATAGTAACAATATTATTTCCATCTTTTAAAAGCCTTGTATCAAACTCGTTTACAAATCGTTTAATTAGACCTTCTGTTGTCTCTCCACCAATTCCCATATTAAAAACACAAATTTCATCTTTTCTGTTTTTTAGAAAAAGTTCCATGCAGTAAGCTTTCAAACGATCTGTCCAACCACCTTTTTCAATATCATTTTCACCTCTAGTAATACTATCTCCAAAGCAAATAATATGTGTCATAGTCTTAAATTGATGTTAGTTTTTAAGAGAAACGAAGCTAATGTTTTTTGTAGATAATTGAAAAACAAAAAACCTCTCTGTTTTCACAAAGAGGTTTTTTAATTTATCTATGACGATTCGTCATTATTTAATTAATTCGTAAGAACGTTTGATAAAGTTTGTTAACTCTTCACCATGTAATAGGTTTTGAGATAGTTTAGCTAAATCAAAAGCTTGTGATACTAATTGTTTTTGCTTGTCTTCATCAGCATTTAAGATTTCCGATACTAACTCGTGGTTGGTGTTAACTACCAAGTTGTACATTTCTGGCATGTTACCCATTCCCATCATTCCACCACCAGTAGCACTCATTTCTTTCATACGACGCATAAATTCTGGTACGGTAATTAAGAAAGGAGAAGCACTAGAGTCCATAGCTTCTAATTGTACTGTATAGTTTGTATTGTTTACAGCTCCTTCAATAACTGGTTTTAATTTCTCTTTTTCTTCATCAGAAAGTTTAGAAATTACAGTGTCGTCTTTCTTAATTAAATTATCAACATGGTCAGCATCTACACGCTTAAATTGTACTTTAGCGTCACCAGACTCCATTTCTAACTTTTGCATTAAATGCGAAACGATAGGAGAATCTAATAACAATACTTCGTATCCTTTTGCTTTTGCATCTTCAATATAACTGTGTTGAGCATCTTTGTGTGCAGCGTATAAAACGATGTGATTTCCATCTTTATCAGTTTGAGCATCTTTCGTTTTTTCTACTAATTCATCAAACGTAAAGAATTTACCATCAACAGTTGGATATAAGGCAAATTTCTTCGCTTTATCAAAGAATTTTTCTTCTGATAACATTCCGTATTCAATAATAACCTTGATATCGTTCCACTTTTGCTCAAAGTCTTCACGGTTGTTTTTGAATAGAGAAGAAAGTTTATCCGCTACTTTTTTGGTGATATATCCAGAAATCTTTTTAACAGCTCCGTCCGCTTGTAAATAAGAACGAGAAACATTTAAAGGAATGTCTGGAGAATCAATAACCCCTTTTAGCATTTGTAAAAAGTCAGGAACAATTCCTTCTACATTATCTGTTACAAATACTTGGTTTTGGTATAATTGAATTTTGTCTTTTTGCATATCCAAATTCTGCGTTAACTTAGGGAAGTATAAAATTCCTGTTAAGTTGAATGGATAATCTACATTCAAATGAATATGGAATAAAGACTCCTCAAATTGCATTGGATACAACTCACGGTAGAAGTTTTTATAGTCCTCATCTTCTAAATCTGCTGGTTTTTTAGTCCATGCAGGCTCTGTATTATTAATGATGTTATCAACTTCAATTTGTTTGTGAGGTTCCGTTACTTCTTTACCATCTTCGTCTTTGGTAGTTTTAGGAGTAAAGTCAGGATCGTTTATTTTCTTAGTTCCAAACTTAATTGGCACTTGGTTAAAACGATTGTACTTAGTTAGTAACCCACGGATTTTTCCTTCTTCTAAAAACTCTGTAGAATCTTCAGCAATATGTAATACTATTTCAGTACCTCTATCAGACTTGTCGTGCTCTACTAAAGTATATTCAGGAGAACCATCACATGTCCAGTGAGCAGCTGGTTCATCTTTAAACGATTTGGTAAAGATTTCTACTTTATCAGCAACCATAAACGCTGAATAAAAACCTAATCCGAAGTGACCAATAACACCTGTTTCGTTTTTATCATCTTTATATTTTTCTAAGAATTCTTCAGCACCAGAAAAGGCAATTTGATTGATGTATTTTTCAACCTCATCTATGGTCATACCAATACCTTGGTCTTTAATAGTTAAGGTTTTTGCATCTTTATCGATACTTATTTCAATTTTGGCATCGCCTAATTCTGTTTTTGCTTCACCAATAGAAATAAGGTGCTTTAATTTAGTAGTAGCGTCAGTTCCGTTAGAAATTAACTCACGTAAGAAGATTTCGTGATCAGAATACAAGAATTTTTTAATCAGTGGAAATATATTTTCAACCGATACATTAATGTTTCCTTTACTCATAAGTATATATTTTATTTAATATTATTTTCTGCTGAATGAATAGTCAAAAAAAATACCAAATAAAAATTAGTGACAAGATGACATAAAAAACGCCTTTACTTTGAGGTAAAGGCGTTCAGCTTAATTTTTATGGGTTAGTTTGTTTTTCTGTTTTTAACATGTTTTTCTAACCATTGATCTTGTTCCCAAAGCATATGCATAATAGATTCTTTAGCTCTATAACCATGACTTTCTTTAGGAAGCATAACAAGTCTAACAGGAGCTCCAAGTCCTTTTAATGCGTTAAAATAACGCTCACTTTGTAAAGGATAAGTACCTGAGTTGTTATCTGCTTCTCCATGAATTAATAAAAGAGGTGTTTTCATTTTATCTGCATGCATGAAAGGAGACATGTTATAATATACTTCTGGAGCTTCCCAGTAATTACGCTCTTCACTTTGAAAACCAAATGGAGTTAACGTCCTATTATACGCTCCACTTCTTGCAATACCAGCCGCAAATAAGTTAGAATGTGATAATAGGTTTGCAGTCATAAAAGCACCGTAAGAATGTCCGCCAACAGCAACTTTATTACGATCTATATATCCTAATTCATCAACTGCGTCTATTGCAGCTTTAGCATTTCCTACTAGTTGTTTTATAAAAGTATCGTTAGGTTCCTCTTTTCCTTCACCAACAATAGGAAAAGAAGCATCATCTAATACTACATAACCTCTAGTTACCCAGTAAATAGGTGATCCGTACCAAGGATAGGTGAATTCATTAGAGCTAGATGTACTTTGACCAGCACTACTTTTGTCTTTAAATTCTCTTGGATAGGCCCACATAATCATAGGATACTTTTTTCCTTTTTCATAGTTACTAGGTAGGTATAAAGTACCAGATAACTCTAACCCATCCTCACGTTTGTATTTAATAACTTTTTTATAAATATTTTGAAGGCTTTTGAAAGGGTTTTCAAATGTTGTTAACGGAGTGATAGGAGTAGATTTCTTTTTGATATTTCTTACAAAATAATTTGGAAACTCACTTTTAGATTCTATACCAACTATAATTTCTCCTTTTTTCATGTCTAAAGAAGTTACTATACTCTCAACTTTATCCGTTAGTTTAGATTGGTATAATCTTGATGTCTTTTGTGTTTTTAAGTTTAACTTATCAACAAAAGGGAATTTTCCTTTTTTACTATAACCATCTCCAATTAAGAAAACATTATTATCAACTATTTCTAGTGTATATTGACCATACTCATTACGTTTTGTAACGAACGACCCTGGGTCGCTGTATCTATCTTGGTAATTTCTATCATAAATAGTAATAGGTTTTATAGAACTTTTTGAAGGATTAAAGAAATAAGATTTAGTATTTCTTGTATTCCACCAATAATCTTCTGCTATTGCAGCATTGTTATTACCCCAATTTATAGTACTAAAACGACCAATAGTTTTGATTAGTGATTTTGCCTTACCATTAAAGGGTGCTTCTAATTCAAAAACTTCATCTCTATAAGGTACTTCGTTTTCAGGGTTTCCTTCGTCTAAAGCTTCAGCCCAGAAAATGGTTGAAGGTTTATCTCTACGCCAACTTAAATTTCTTTTACCTTTTCTAACAGCCATAAAACCTTTAGGTAAATCTTCTATCAAAGGAACTTCAAGAGTTGTAGTAATTAGATTAGCATTGGTGTCATAAATATTAGTTTTGGCAGGAAACCTATAATAAGGAACTAAATACGAAAATGGCTTTTGAATAATGGTAATCATAATATAATTACCATCAGGAGAAAAAGATACATTTCTATACATATCATCTTTCATCCAAGAACTTTTATTTCCTTCAAGGTCTACTTTTTGTAGTTCAGACAAAGCTAACTGCTCAAAATTATGTTCGTCAGTTTTGTTTTTAAGAAGATCTTGATAAGTTCTGTTTTGTGCCTTTTTTCCTTTTTGATTAACAGAAATAGTTGGGCCAGAAGGAATGCTAGTTTTAGTGTCGATTAACTCTTTTCTTTCTTTAGAAATAAATTTAACTAATAAAGAGTTACTATCCTTAAACCAAGAAAAAGGTCTACCCATATTAGCATTAAGAGTAGCTGAAGTAAGTTTTTTTGCTTTTTTAGCGTTAATATCTATAATCCATAATTCTACACCAGTAGTAGTTGTATTTGTAAAAGCCATTTTTTGTTGGTCTGGTGACCAAGAAAAGTTAGCAAAGCGACCTTTAGCTGGTAATCCAGTAACAGTACTTTCAATTCCTTTTCTACCAATTCTTACTTTTATATCGTTGTAATAACTTTGTCTGCTATTAATATTGGTTTTAGGATTGATTCTTAATCCTCCCAAACGCATTTCCTTTTCTGATAAGGTTTCAATGCTTTTATAGTTGTTAGCGTATAAAAAGACAATATTTTCAGCATTATCGCTCATTCTAATTCTAGGAGTAGATGGAGCATCAGCAAGGTTTAAAATTTCTTTAGGTGGTTCTTGATATCCTATGTTTTCTTGAGAAAAACTGAAAAAGGAGATACCAAGTAATAGTAGTAAGCTAATTTTTTTCATATTAATTGTAAATGTTTAACTTCAAATATAAGTCCTTGATTTATAGATGAAAATTTGTAAATGTTAAAATAAACTTAAGGTTTATTGTAAATGGTTTTTATAAAGTTTTCAATAAAAGGTTTTTGTTCTTTAATTTTTTCAACTAGAGTAAATTGGTTACTAGCTCTATCTAAATTATGTTCAGGGTGTTTAGTCTTATAATAAACATCATTATTTAAGTAATCTGTTAAAAAGCGAAGCGCCATAATAAAAGTCATAACTTGGATACTTATAGGAAGATAGCTTGCTTCTTGCTTAGAAATATTATCAGCTAAATTTTTAAGAAAACCTTCTGTGTAATTTTTAAAATAATCAAGGTTAAAGTTTATGTTATAAACATTCGGTTCATCTTCGTTAGCAGTATTACAAATGGTTCGTAAAGCATCTCCATAATCAAAATGTATACATCCTTTCATTACAGTGTCTAAATCAATCATACAGATAGCTTTGTTGTTGGTGTCGAATAAAATATTAGAAATTTTAGTATCATTATGAGTTACTCGTAACGGAATTTCTTTTTGATTGATAGCATGTTCAAGTACCATCATTTCTTTTTTGTTGGCTAACGCGAAATCAATCCATTTTTGGGCTTGTTGTTTTCTTGTTTTTGAAGCTGAAACTAAAGCTTCTTGAAATTCTTGAAAACGGAAAGGTATTGAATGAAAGTTGGGTAATGTTTCTACCAAATCGTTTTCGTAATCAGATGTTTGTACTAAAAATTCAGCAGTAATTAAGCCTGCTTGATACGCAATATCGTTAGATTCAACTTTTAAATAGGTTTGAGAGTTTTCAATAAATTCAGACAAGTTCCAAAGATGGTTATCATCATCTATTAGGGAATAGTTACTTTCTTTGGTAGGAATAAAATGAATTGTTTGTATTCCTTTTTTGGATAAATGTTGGGTGATTTTTATTTTGTTATGAATAACATCGGTAGCTTTCTTAAAAACAGTTGTATTTATTCTTTGTAGTACATAGCTTACTTTTTCTTGAGTAAGAATTAAGAAAGTATCGTTGATATGGCCAGAATTAAATGTTTTAAAACCCTTGAAAGTGTGTTCGGTTTGAAATTGCTGAAAAATAGTGGCTATTTTTTTTTCTAATTCCATAAGCTTTCTGGGTATACACCGTCTTTTTTTAATTCAGTTATTTTTGAAATTACTGCCGCTTTATCTTTTTTATAGGTAACTCCTAACCAATTAGAGCTGGTTTCTAAAACTTTTACAGTGGCTATTTGGTTTTCTAGTAAGTAATTTACTACACTTGGCAGGTAAAACTCTTCTTTTTCTGTTCGGTAATTCTCCTTTAAAAATTGATGAAATAGTGTCTCCATTTCTTGAAAGATGGTAGGTGTAAATCCCCAAAAATTCATGGAAACTAAACTGTTTTTTTGAATTTCCTTCTCTTGGTTGTTTTCGGAATAAACGATACGGTTGTTAACTAAACTAATGTTAGTACATTCAACAACTCTTTTTAAATAATTACCTGAGTCAAGATAGCATTCTCCTCTTGAAACGGTTCCGTTTTCAGAAAGTGTATTTTGAATTTTAAACCCGACCATTGCATATTTAGTTGAAGATATAGGTGTGTTTTTTAAAAACTTAGCTATTTTAAAAAAAGCATTGGCTCCGTAAAAATCATCAGCATTGATTACGCAAAAATTATCGTTCACAACATTTTTAACAGATAAAAGTGCATGCCCTGTTCCCCAAGGTTTTATTCTGTTATTGTTTTTAAACTCTGTTGGAATATTACTTACTTCTTGACAAACAAATTCGACTTTAATTTTATTTTGAAGCTTTGGTAGGTATAAGCTTTTTATTGTTTCTAAAAAGTCTTTTCGAACCACAAAAATTACTTTTTTAAAACCATATTTAATAGCATCATATATCGAAAAATCGATAATAGCTTCTTTTTCATTACTAATAGTGTCTAATTGCTTCAATCCGCCATATCGAGTTCCCATACCAGCAGCAAGAATTACTAAAGTCATAACATTTATTTAAAAAAGCCCAATATAATTTAATCTGATTGATTATTTTGGTCGACATTAAATTTTATTTCATGAACTTAACTACGATTGATTATACTTTTATCTTTATTTTTTTCAGCATCACATTAGGAATAGGAATCTGGGTTTCGAAAAAATCAAAGCAAAGTACTTCTGAGTATTTTTTATCTGGTAGAAATATGCCTTGGTGGTTATTAGGAGTTTCTATGGTAGCCACAACTTTTTCTACAGACACACCTAACTTAGTAACAGATATAGTAAGAACCAATGGAGTTTCTGGAAACTGGGTTTGGTGGGCCTTTTTACTAACAGGAATGCTAACCGTTTTTATTTATGCGAAACTATGGAGAAAGAGTCAATCAACGACAGATTTAGAGTTTTATGAGCTTAGGTACGGAGGGAAACCAGCCAAATTTTTAAGAGGATTTCGATCATTATACCTTGGGATATTTTTTAATGTTTTAGCAATGGCTGGTGTAACCTTAGCTGCTATAAAAATAGGAGAGGTAATGTTAGGTTTAACACCGATTCAAACAATAGGGATTGCTTCTGTAGTTACTGTAATTTTTAGTGCTATTGGGGGATTTAAAGGAGTAGTGTATACCGACTTTTTATTATTTTTTGTCGCTATGATAGGAGCTGTTGGGGCTGCAGTGGTTTCTGTAAATCATCCTGAAGTAGATGGGTTAGAGAATTTGTTAACACATCCTAACGTCGTAGATAAGTTATCAATTTTGCCAGATTTCAATAATAAGGAATTGCTTATATCAATTTTTATTATTCCCTTAGCAGTGCAGTGGTGGAGTGCTTGGTACCCTGGAGCTGAACCTGGTGGGGGGGGATACATCGCTCAAAGAATGTTGGCTTCTAAAAATGAAAACCATGCTATTGGAGCAACTTTTTTCTTTAATATTTTACATTATGCTTTACGCCCGTGGCCATGGATTATTGTAGCATTGGCTTCATTAGTTGTTTTTCCTGATTTGGCTAGTATAAAAGAGGCTTTCCCTAATGTGTCAGATGATAAATTAGGACATGATTTAGCGTATCCAGCCATGTTAACATTTTTGCCTAGTGGATTAGCAGGAGTTGTACTTACATCATTAGTAGCTGCATACATGAGTACAATTTCTACTCATTTAAATTGGGGAGCTTCTTATATAGTAAATGATTTTTATAAACAAAATATAAATCCAAATGCTAGTGAGAAAAAATTAGTAAATGTAGGGAAATTAGCCACTGTTTTTTTAATGATTTTTAGCGCAATATTAGCTTTACTATTTACCAATGCGTTAGAGATTTTTAAATTTATATTAATGTTTGGTGCAGGAACTGGACTTATATTTTTATTACGTTGGTTTTGGTGGCGTATCAATGCGTGGAGTGAAATTTCGGCAATGATAGCATCAGGAATTTTTTCTTTAATATTTTATTTTAATTCTGAATATTTATTTGGAAATGAAGGAGTATTTGAAAGCTATTGGCAATTTCCATTAGTGGTGTTCTGTACTACTATTGTTTGGGTGTTGGTAACTTTATTAACGAAACCAGAAGATGATGAAGTGCTGATTAATTTTTATAAGAGAATTCAACCTAAAAAGGCAGGATGGTTGTATGTGTTAGCTAAAGCAAAAGAGAAAAATATACGAATAGATGAGCAAACAGAAACGGTTAATTTAGGAAATGGTTTACTAGCTGCTTTTACGGGTTGTATTTTAGTTTTTAGCAGTTTGTTTGCTACAGGAAATTGGATTTATGGAAACTATACAATTGCTATGGTGTTAACAGGAATTGCATTCATAACAGTATATATTCTACTTAGCCTGTGGAAGAAGATTAAAGTGAATTTTTTATAAAACAGATTAAAATAAATACTAAAAAAACACTAGCTCATTACAAGTTAGTGTTTTTTGATTATAGATTAAATGTCTCTTAACATTTCTGATTTGTTGTTGTTTTTCCAAGTTCCACCAGTAAAATCTGGAACTTTAATAGAACTACTGTTTTGTGCTACTGATAACTCTGAAAGAGGTGTAATCGCACTCCATAAAACACTATCGTACACATTAATATCCAAAGGTAATCCTTGATTTAAACATCTAATTAAGCGGTAAATCATTACAAAGTCCATTCCTCCATGACCTACTGAGTTATCCGAGATTTGTGTTTTTAGTTTGTCCCAAAGTGGATGATTATATTTTTCTCTATATTCTTTGTATTCTTCAGGCTTTAACCATTCGTGTCCCCACCAAGCTAATTCTTCATCATTAATATATAATTTAGAAGGATACCCTTCGTGTACAGCTTTTGTACCAACAACGGTATTTAAACGATCGTAAGGTCTACCTGTATGTACATCAAATTGAAGCATAATAGTTTTTCCTAATTTAGTTTTTATCATGGTGGTATTCATATCACCACACTTAATATTAGAAAACTTATTTATTCCTGCATGTTTGGCAGTGTCGCTTAAACTTTTTTCACGAGAACTCATAGATACCACATGGTCATATGTATCACCACGACCAATATCCATATACTGACTTATTGGTCCCAATCCATGTGTAGTATAAAAGTTACCATCTTTATTTAAGTGGTGTTTTATTCTCCATTGATCTTCATAGTATTTTTCATCTAATAAATGTTTGCGTAAATCATGAATATAAGCACCTTCAGCATGTGTTAAATCACCAAAGACACCTTGATTAACCATATTCAATACCCATAGTTCTTCGTTGTTATAACAACAGTTTTCTAACATCATACAATGTTTTTGAGTTCGCTCTGCTGTTTCTATCAACTTCCAACAATCTTCTAAGGTATAAGCTACTGGAACCTCGCAGGCAACATGTTTACCTTGTTCCATTCCGTATAAAGCCATTGGTGTATGCCATTCCCAAGGAGTAGCAATTATTAATAAATCAATATCATCACGTTCAACAACCTTTTTCCATTCTTCAGGATTTCCATAATACGCATCGGCTGTTTTACCATGTGTTTTTTGAAGATGTTCGTTTAGTTTGTCTGTTTTTTCTTTACGTAAATCAGAAACAGCTACAATTTCAGCGTTATCATTTTTTACCAACCAATCAAACATTTGCACTAATACTTGTCCTCGGTTTCCACAGCCAATAATTCCAACATTAACTTTGTCTATTTTTGGTACAGTTAAAGCAAAAGCACTTCCTTTTGCAGTTTTATTTAATAGAGGAATGGTTTTGTCGTTCGTCTCTTCTTTACACGAAATAGCAGTAGACAACCCAAAAAACATAGCAGCTTTGGTTGATAATGAGAGGAAATCTTTTCTGTTCATAAATAATTAGTTAATATTTGTAGTTTTATGTCTTTTTGTAAAGGTATTAATTAATTACTATTTTTACAGGCTGCAATTGACAACAACAAAATAATCAACTTTAAAAAATATGTATAATTCAAAAATTACAGGATTAGGTTATTATGTTCCTGAGAACGTAGTGACTAACGATGACTTGACTCAGTTCATGGAGACGAGTGATGAATGGATTCAAGAAAGAACTGGTATTAAAGAACGTCGTTGGATTGATCCAAAGACATCTGATGACTCTACATCAGTTATGGGTGCTAAAGCAGCTAAAATAGCTATAGAGCGTGCTGGTTTAACAAAAGATGATATAGATTTTATTGTTTTTGCTACGTTGAGTCCTGAATTATATTTCCCTGGAGGAGGAGTACAAATTCAAGACTTGTTAGATATGCCTACTATTGGAGCATTAGATGTTCGTAATCAATGTTCTGGGTTTATTTATGCAATGTCTGTTGCTGATCAGTTTATTAAAACTGGAATGTATAAGAATATCTTGGTAATTGGATCTGAAAATCATTCTGGAGGTTTAGAAAAATCTACTAGAGGTAGGGGAGTAACCGTAATTTTTGGAGATGGAGCTGGAGCAGCAGTTTTATCTCGTAGTGAAGAAGAGGGTAAAGGAATTTTATCATCTCATTTACATTCGGAAGGAAAGCACGCTAAAGAATTGGCGTTAATTGGACCTTCAACAGGAAGATGGGTTGATACTATTATTGAAGAAAACGACCCTGATGATACTTCATATTATCCATATATGAATGGACAATTTGTATTTAAACATGCAGTAGTTCGTTTTTCAGAAGCTATTATGGAAGGTTTAGAGGCTAACGGTTTGCAAAAAGAAGATATTGATATGTTAATTCCTCATCAAGCAAACTTACGTATTGCACAATTTATTCAGAAGAAATTCCAGTTGTCTGATGATAAAGTATATAATAATATTATGAAGTATGGTAATACTACTGCTGCTTCAGTTATCATAGCATTGACAGAGGCTTGGGAAAAAGGAAAAATAAACGATGGTGACTTGGTAGTATTAGCTGCTTTTGGTAGTGGATTTACTTGGGGATCGGTAGTGATTCGTTGGTAATTTTACTCTATATATAAAAACAAAAAAGCCGAAGTTAATACTTCGGCTTTTTTATTAAAACATGCCTCCTTGGGCTTCATTATTATCTCTGTATTTTCTGTTTTTACTCTTGTTTTTACCACTCCCAAAATTATAAGAGAAACCTAGGTAAATTGAGTTGTATTCTAAGATGTATTTTCCTTTTTGTGTAAATGGATTATTTGATATGTAATCAAAGTTTACATTATTAAAAATATCAGTACCCCTTAAGGTGATACTTCCTTTACCGTTTAATATCTTTAATCTAGCTGCAGCATTAATCATTGTATATGGTTGTACTATGTATTGAATGTTTTCACTCTTACCTCTAAAAATACCTGATAATTGGAAACTCAGTTTTTTTGAAGCTTTAAAAGAGTTACTTATACGTCCTTTTACTAAGGTGTTTTTTACCGTTTCAAAGTTACCGTTTAAAACACCTTGAGAGTCTTGTATATATGTTTCGAAAGAAGGGTTTAACGTCCACCATTTGGTTGGTTTAAGACTAGCAGAAAGTTCAATACCATAACTATCGGCATAATCGTAATTGGTAAATGAAGTAATGATTCTGTCTGAATTTTGTTCATCTTGCTGTAATAATCGGCCAATTTTATCATTTGTTCTTCGATAAAATGTTCCGAACGATATATAGCCTTTAGTGATTGTTTTAGTATAATTAAGCTCTAGAGAGTTAGTAAATTGTGGTTGTAGATTAATGTTTCCTCTTGATATAGTTAGAGGCGAAAACCATTCTTGAATAGGAGTTATTTGATAAGCAGAAGGTCTGTCAATTCTTCTACTATAAGCAAATTGTAACTTGTCTTTTTCAGTAAAGCTGTATAGAACTGATGCTGAAGGATACCAACTAAAAATATTATTTCTTAAAATGGTGTTTCCTTGTTCAGTATTCGAAAAAAGAGCATCTAAATTAAATTGTTCTAATCTTATACCTGCTTGAATTGAAATTTTTTTGAACTCCTTGTTAAAATTTAGATATCCTGAATAAATATTTTTGTCATAACTTAACGTTGTATTTCCTACAGGTTCAAGAGCAGCCGAATTATTTATGTGTTCTCTATCAGTAAGTATTAAATTATAAAAATCTTGTTTTCTAAATTCAAATCCTAATTCTAATTTTCCAGATTTTATAGGTTTTACATAATCAACATTCAATAACCAAAGTTTTCGTGTGTCTTTTATATTGTTTGTGTAATTGTATTCTTTTGAACTAGGATTGATAAGTTCTTTATTAATAGTTTTTTCAGGATTTCTTGTAAGAGAATGGTTGAGCTCAATTTCTAAGTTCTGACCTTTATCATCAAAATTATAGACATAATCAATATTGTAAGTTTCGTTTTTTTGATTGTAATTAGAAATACTTTTGTTGTTGAAAACTAAAGAGTTGTTTTCATGGACAAGGGTATTTGTGGACAAGCTATTGTTGTCAAAATTTAGAGAAGTATACATAGACAGTATACTTTTAGCAGTAATATCTATGTCTAAACCAAACTTAATATTATGATTTTTTGAGTTGTTAAAAAAGTCAAAATCTTGAGTTAAGTTAATGTCGGTTCTTTCAAAATCATTAAATGTTTCATAGTCTCCCCAGCTCGTATTATAATTTAGATAAAAATTAGTAATTCCTGTTTTATAGTTTGTGTTTAAGGAAAGTTCGGGTCTTAAATTTCTACTTTGTTTAATACCAGCAGACAAACTTCCATTAAAACCAATTTTGGTATTCTTTTTAAGAATTAAATTGATAATACCACTCATGCCTTCAGGTGTATGCTTTGCTGAAGGGTTTGTAATTATTTCAACACTTTTTACAGAGTTAGATGGTATTTGTTTTAATAATTGAGCTGTATTTATGTTGGAAGGTTTTCCGTTTACCAAAACTCTAACGTTTTCATTTCCTCGTAAACTTATAGTACCCGAAAGCTGATTAACATCTACTGAAGGAATATTTTCAAGCATTTCTAAAGAGGTAGCTCCCGCAGCAGTTAAATCATTACCTACATTAATAATTTTTCTATCAATTTTTTGAACAATAGTTGAAGTTTCTCCTTGTATTTCAACTTCATCTAATTGAGTAGTATTTTCTTCAAGAAAGATAGTTCCTATTTTACTGTTTTTGTTGAGATCAATTTTTTTTTCGAGCGGTTTGTAACCAATAAATTGAAAAGACAAGAGTAAACTTTCTTTAGGAAGTTTTTCAATTTTAAAATTACCTTTTTCATCAGAAACACCCCCTGTTATTATTTCGTTAGAAGTGTTTTTACAAGTAATAGTAACGAATGGTATTGGTTGATTGTTTTTTTTGTTTAAAATGGTTCCTGTTAGCTGTGAATTTTGAGCTAAACACAAATAAGTGCTTAGGAATGAAATTAGTATAAGCAATTTTTTCATATGTTGAAGGGAATGAAATTGCGCTAAAAATAAAAAAAAACGAAGTAAAATACTTCGTTTTTTTTAAATAATTTAAGAAGGTTAATGTTACATGAAGCCTCCTCCTCCTTGGTTTTCGTTATTATCGCGTTGTTTTCTTGCGCGAGCTTTGTTTTTTCCTCCACCAAACCTGTAGTTGAATCCAATATAAGCAGTTCTACTTTCCCATTTAAAACGTCCGTTTTGAACAAAAGGTCTTTCAGAGTTAAACTTAAATCTCATGTCATTAAAAATGTCATTAACTCTAAGATTAATATTTCCTTTTCCTTTAAGAATGGTATAGTTAGCTCCGATGTTAACCATTTTCATAGGGTCTACGTCCCATTGAATGTCTTCTCTTGGTCCTCTATACATTGCAAATAATTGTAAACGTAATTTTTTAGATACTGTAAAGCTATTGCTTATACGTGCGTTAAAAATGTCTGTTTTAACTTCAATAGTAGAAGCGTTAGGGTCGCTAAAATCAGTGGTTCCAAATTGTTTTTGAGAATAGTAGTCCATACTAGCGTTAGCTCTCCACCATTTAGCTATTTTATAGTTTACAGAGAACTCTAAACCATAAGCATCTGTGTCATCGAAATTAGCAAAAGTTAATATTTGTTTAGTGTTGGTTTCATCTAAAGAATCCATGTAAGTAGCTCTATTGATTACATCAGTAATATTTCTGTAAAAACTACCTAATGTTATAGATCCTCCTTTTACTTTTCGAGTATAGTTGAATTCAACAGAGTTCGTAAACTGAGGAACAAGCTCGGGGTTACCAACTGATGTGATTAAAGGAGTACTCCATTCTCTAATAGGGTTAACTTGTTGTATTCCTGGTCTGTCTACCCTTTTGCTATAGCTTAATTGAAATTGATCTGCCTCATTAGGATTATAAGTGAAAAAAGCTGAAGGATATACACTAAAAATGTTATCAGTAACTTTATCGTTTTTCACATCACCATTTACGTCTAGTCCTGTAAAGTTACCTTCAATTTCATATTGCTCAAGACGAGCTCCTAATTGCATAGATAGTTTACCAAACTGGTGGCCATAGTTTACATAAGCTGAATAGATATCTCTGTCATAGCTAAAATAAGAGTCTCCTACATCTCTAAATGTTTTATTACCATTAATATCTTCTAATACAATTTGTTGGTTTGTAAGATTAATGTTGTCTGTACTGTTTACTCGATACTCTAAACCTAATTCAAGTTTGCCGTTTTTAGAGATAGGGTTTGTATAATCTAAATTTAATAATGTACTTTTTCTATCATTATTAATATCATTGAAGTAATCAGGCTGAGTACCTTCTAAGAAATAGTTATTTAAATAGTTTGGCGCATCGTTTATAGAATAGTTAGCTTCAAACTCAATAGAGTGACCTTCTTTAGCAAAATCGTGTTTATAATTTACATTGTAAGCTTGATTATGACTTTCATTGTTTTGGGTGTTAGGAGAGTACTCTATTAAATCACCATTATTATCTGTAATTATAGCGCGTCCTTTAGCAAAAACATTAAACCAGTTTTGGGTTGTATAAAGCGAAAGGGTGTTTTTATCATCTAAATAGATGTCTGCTCCAATTTTAAATAAGTGTGACTCATCATCATTCTGAAAAACAAAGTCTTGATAGTTTTCACCAGGTCTATTAATGTATCCATAATTATAATTATCACCTCCTCTAAAGCCATAGTTTCCAAAGAAGTTTACTTTTCCTGTTTTATAATTCATGTTAGTAGAAGCATTGTAACGTACAAAATGACCAGCTTCAACCCCTGTGTTTACAGAACCATTGAATCCCATGTTGGCATTTTTATTAAGAATGATATTAATAATACCACTCATTCCTTCAGGGTTGTATTTAGCAGAAGGGTTCGTAATTAACTCAACACTTTTAATAGATGAAGAAGGAATTTGTTTTAATAATTCAGAAGCAGGAATGTTTGTAGGTTTTCCGTCTACCAGTACACGTACGTTTTCATTACCACGTAAGCTAATATTTCCTGATTGACTATCAACACTTACTGATTGTACGTTGTTTAATAACTCTGAAGCCGTAGCTCCTGCAGAGGTTAAATCCTTACCAACATTAATTACTTTCCTGTCTACTTTTTGAGTTACCGAAGAAGTTTCTGCTCTTACTTCTACTTCATCTAAAGTAGTGCTATCTTCTTCTAAAGAAATGGTTCCTAAGTCTACTTTATTCGATTTATTACTAACTGAAATAGGTTTTGAGAAAGTTTTATACCCTATAAATTGAACTTCAACAAAATTATTCCCTTCAGGTATGTTTTTTACTGAAAAAAGCCCAGCATCATCAGTAATACCACCAGTAATAATTTTTTTGGCAGCATCTTTGATTATAATATTAACATAAGGTAGTGGTTGTTTGGTTGTTTGGTCAATTACTTTACCAGAGACGATTCCCGGTTTCGGAAGATTACTCTTGGGCATTTGAGCAAATACACTTGTGCTAAACACAGTTAAGAGTATGATGAATATGTTTTTCATTTGGTTGTTTTTTAGATTTAGGTTGTTTTGATGCTTAATAGACTACCTATAGAGTATTTTTGTTACTTTAGTTAACGTTGTTTAACGTAATATTAACATAAGATGAAAAAACGGACTTTGGTTCTCGGAGCCTCTTTAAACCCTACGAGATATTCCAATATCGCTATTAAAAGATTGAGAAGTAATGGCATAGAAACTTTGGCATTAGGTGCTCGGGAAGGTAGAGTAGGTAATGTTACTATAGAAGTAGAAAAGAAACTTTTTTCTGATATAGATACGGTAACTTTGTATTTGAATCCAGAACGTCAGAAAGAGTATTATGATTACATAGTAAGCTTACAACCACAAAGGGTTATTTTTAACCCAGGAACGGAAAATGTTGAGCTTATTAAAAAATTAGAAAATCATGGAATTAAAGCTGAAATAGCTTGTACTTTAGTTCTCTTATCAACAAGGCAGTATTAATTTAAAATTTCGATAGGAAAATCGTCTGTACTGTATAATTTCCCTGCTTCGGCTAGTTCTACATTTTTAAAGATAGTTTGAGCTTCAGCTTTAAAATCTTCCAAATTATTATACCTGCTAGAATAATGACCTATAACTAATTTTTTAGCATTTGCTTGATTAGCAATAGAAGCAGCTTGTTCGGCTGTAGAATGTTTTGTTTTCTCACACAAATCTTCTCTATCTTTTAAAAAAGTAGCTTCATGGTAGAGTAAATCAACATCTTTAATGATAGAAACAATACCTGGTTTGTATGCTGTATCACTACAAAAAGCATAGCTTAATGGTTTAGGAGGATCAATAGTAAGTTCTTCGTTGGGAACAACCTCTCCTGTAGAAAGAATAAAATCTTTACCCGCTTTTATGTTATGAAAATCACAAGTTTCAATCTCTTCATATTGCTGAATATTTTCAATATGTAACTTTCTAGGTTTTGGTTTTTCCGTGAACAAAAAACCGTTGGTATATATTCTATGATCTAAAGGAATAGTTCTTACAGAAATCTTATCATCTTCAAAGATAAGCTCACTTTCTTTAGAGTCTAATTCGTGAAAAATAATAGGATACTTGGTCCACGATTTAGAAACTTTTAATTGAAGTATTGTAACTTCTTTAATTCCTTTAGGACCATAAATATGCAGTTCTCTTTCACGGTTTAAAATACCAAAAGTTGAAATTAAACCAACTAAACCAAAGAAATGATCACCATGTAAATGAGAAATGAAAATATGGTTGATTTTAGAAAAACCAACCTTATATTTACGCATTTGTCGTTGAGTACCCTCACCACAATCAATTAAAAAATGTCGATTATTAATCTCTAAATATTGGGCAGTAGGGTAGGCATTAACTCTTGGGGTTGCAGAATGACAACCTAAAATAGTCAAGTGTAAACTCATTCATTTATTTTATTACAAAGCGTTTAGAAATAATTTCTTTATTGCTTTGTATTGCGTAAATGTACATTCCAGATTTTAAATCGTTACGTTGAAACGGAAAAGAATTACGTCCTTTAACAACTTTTAATTCTTTGTTATAAACTGTTTTGCCTAACACATTTCTAACAGTTAAAATAACTGTTTGATCGTTTTTAGCGTCAAAATAAATAGTAGTACTGTTTGTAAAAGGGTTAGGGGATGCAACCAACTTCTCGATTGATTTTTCTTGAGAAAAACCAACGGAAATAGCTAAGAAAAAAGTTAAAAATAGTATTTTTTTTACCATAGATTATCATTTAGGGGGAATGAATAATTACTAAAAAATAAGGTTAAAAACCTAAATCGCGTTGAATATCTTCCATCTCTATAACATCTTCTGCTTCTATCAAAGTAGGAACGATGTTAAAAGTTTCAGGAAATTCATCAATGTCTACATCTTTAGATACAACTACAAAAGACATGCCATTGTTTTGATGTTCATGAGCGTATTTCAAAAATAGCAAAATATTTTTGTTAGAGGCATTAAATTGCTCTGAAATTACAAGAATCAGGTTTTTTCCTGTAAGAGTAACATATTCTTTTTCAAAA
Organism: Tenacibaculum sp. 47A_GOM-205m; assembly: GCF_000518405.1. NCBI lineage: Bacteria > Pseudomonadati > Bacteroidota > Flavobacteriia > Flavobacteriales > Flavobacteriaceae > Tenacibaculum > Tenacibaculum sp. 47A_GOM-205m. Next base: position 533,413 of record NZ_JADN01000003.1, read on the forward strand.
CTTTCTAAGAATTTTGAAAAGGAATTTTCATCAGAGGTTATTAATGTATAAGCTGTTTTATGTTCTGTTTTCATAGTTACCTTTTTATTTGTTGCGCTAACAAATAAATTACTGCCATACGTACAGCAACTCCATTTTCTACCTGATTTAAGATAATAGATTGGTTACTGTCAGCAACATCACTTGTTAATTCTACACCACGGTTTATCGGCCCAGGGTGCATAATAACAATCTTTTTATCAAGGTTGTCTAAAATTTCTTTATTTATACCAAAAAGCTGTGTGTATTCTCTTGTTGAAGGAAAATATTTAATATCCATACGTTCGTGTTGTACACGTAACACATTGGCTACATCACACCACTCTAAAGCTTTTTTAAGATTGGTTTCTACTTCAACTCCTAGGCTAGAAATATAACGCGGAATTAAAGTGGTAGGTCCACAAACTTTTACCTTAGCTCCTTGTAGTTGTAAAGCAAAAATATTTGACAAGGCTACACGTGAGTGCAATACATCACCAACAATCAAGATTTTCTTTCCTTTTAAATCGCTATTTAAAGCTTCACGCATTGAAAAACTATCTAACAGAGCTTGTGTTGGATGTTCGTGTGTACCATCACCAGCATTTATAATTTTTGCATCTACATGTTTTGATAAGAAAATTCCTGCTCCTACATTGGAGTGGCGCATAACAACAATATCAACTTTCATTGATAAAATGTTATTAACGGTGTCAATTAGTGTTTCTCCTTTTTTTACGGATGATTGTCCTGCTGAGAAATTAATAACATCAGCTGATAAACGTTTTTCTGCTAATTCAAAAGAAAGTTTTGTACGGGTACTATTTTCAAAAAATAAGTTGGCAATAGTAATATCACGTAATGAAGGAACCTTTTTTATAGGTCTGTTAATGACTTCTTTAAAATGAGCAGCGGTTTCAAAAATAAGCTCAAGGTCATTTTTGTTAAGGTATTTAATTCCTAATAAATGTTCAACGCTTAACTGCTTCATTTTAGTTTGTTTTTTTAATCATAACTAATCAAGCTTTGAGGGCTTGGGTTCAAGGTAAATTGTGTCTTCTTTATGAGTTTCTTGCCAACAAACAACTACTTTTTCTTCGTTGATGGCATCTACTTGTCTTCCTCGGTAATTAGGTTGAATTGGTAAATGACGGCTAAAACGACGGTCAATTAATACTAACAACTCAATGTTATCAGGTCTTCCGTACGATTGTAATGCCGTTAAAGCACTTCGAACGCTTCTTCCTGAGTATAATACATCATCAATAATTACCACTTTTTTATCTTCAATTAAAAAGTCAATTTGGGTTGAAGTGGCTTCTAGTGGTTCTTGTCTTCTGCGAAAATCATCACGATAAAAAGTAATGTCTAAAAAACCTAATTGTAAGTCCTTTATGTTGTACTCATCTCTTAGTAATTTAGCTAATCGATTAGCTAAATAAGTACCTCTAGGTTGTAATCCTATTAATACGGTATTAGAAAAATCGTTGTGATTCTCGATTAACTGACAGGCTAATCGATGCAGAATGATTTCAATTTCTTTCGAAGTAAGTAGTGTTTTTCTGCTCATTTGTTGCTACCAAATTGGTTTGATAGTTCAACGTTCAAAATTACGGCAAAAAATAAAGTTGACAAAATTAAACTTAATGAAACGTAAAACTTGGTCTATAAAATTATCTTTACATTTGCCCACTTTTACAAAAGACTCTTAGAAATTATGATGAAATACATTAAAAGTAAGAAGATTAACATAAAAGATGATTCGTTAGCAGGTATTACAGTATCGTTAGCAATGATACCAGAAGTAGTAGCTTTCGCTTTTGTAGCTCAAATAAGTCCTATTGTTGCGTTATTTGGAGCGTTTGTTATAGGAATCATTTCTGCGATTTTTGGAGGTAGACCAGGATTAATTTCTGGTGCAGCAGGAGCTGTAGCTGTAATTTTTGTTACTATGATTCAAGAAGGACATGCAAAAGGATTGCTATTTGATACACCTGTAGAAAATATGGGGTATTTCTACTTATTAGCAGCAGTAGTTTTAATGGGGATTATTCAGGTTTTAGCAGGAGTGTTTAAACTTGGAAAATTAGTTAGGCTAATTCCACATCCAGTAATGATGGGATTCGTAAACGGTTTAGCAGTAGTTATTTTTATTGCGCAACTAGGAATGTTTAAAGAAAATAAGAAAGATGTTTTTGGACAAAACATGCGTAAAACCGAATCGAAAGAACTAGTTTATAAAATAGCAGATAATGAAGTACAAGACCTAGTATCAAATGCTGCATTATTTTCAATCAAAGGGAATTCAATTATCAACAATCAAACAAACCAAGAAGTTTTTGTAAAATCAGACACACAAGTTTTTGATGCTAAAACAAAAAAGGTTGTTTTTAATATAGAAAATGACGGATTTTATTCAGTAAAAGATAGCGGAGTTGTAAAATCTACTTTACAAGGAACTAAGTTATACACTATGGTGGGGTTAGTGTTGTTAACGATGTTAATTATATGGTTACTACCTAAATTAACAACAAAAGTACCAGCAGCTTTAACAGCTATTTTAATTGTAACATTTGTGTCTATTATTGGAGGATTAGAGTCTATCAATGTTGGAGATTTTATTAGAGATGGTGGAGGAGTAGGTTTAAATGGTTTTGATGAGATTTCTAAAAAAATGAATTTAGCAGAACTTTGGAGCAATTTACCATTCAACTTAGATACGTTGAAGTTTATAGCGCCATATGCCTTTTTAGCTGCTTCAGTTGGATTAATTGAAACATTAATGACGATGAATTTAGTGGATGAGTTAACAGATTCAAGAGGTGATGGTAATAAAGAATGTATAGCACAAGGAGCAGGGAATATGTTAAGTGGTTTGTTTGGAGGAACTGGTGGTTGTGGTATGATTGGTCAAACAGTAATTAACATTAACGCAGGTGGTAGAGGACGTTTATCAGGAGTTATGATGGCGGTTACTTTATTAATTTTTATCCTTTTTGCAGATAAATATATTGAACAAGTACCTATTGCAGCTTTAGTAGGAGTAATGTTTATGATGGTAATTGACACATTTGCATGGTCGAGCTTCAGAATTATGAACAAGATACCAAAATCAGATGCTATTGTATTAATTATAGTATCAGCGGTAACCGTGATTTTTGATTTAGCAATTGCTGTATTTGTCGGAGTAATTATTTCAGCATTAGTTTTTGCTTGGGAAAATGCTAAAAAAATTAGAGCGAGAAAACGTTTTAAACAAGATGGAACCAAAATTTACGAAATTTGGGGGCCTTTATTCTTCGGAAGTATTACTGCTTTTAACGAAAAGTTTGATATTAAGAATGATCCAGATAATGTGGAGATTGACTTTGTAGAGTCGCGTATTTCTGATCATTCAGCTATAGAAGCTATTTTTATATTAGTAGAAAAATATCAAAAGGCAGGGAAAAAGGTAACTTTAAAACATTTAAGTGAAGATTGTAAGGTATTGCTTTATAAAGCAAGCCCGATTTTTGCAGATGTTATTGAAGAGGCGGTAGATGATCCTCGTTATCATTTAGCAGCAAATCCAGAAGATTTTCCAAAGCCATTATCAGAATATAGTTTTTAATCGCTGAGCGATTAAAAATAAAAAATCCCGCTAATAGCGGGATTTTTTATTATGATATAAACCTTTTTTTGAAAAACTAGTTTTTTTGAAGTGGACTTATAATTTCTACATCACTAAAAGCAATAGCTCCTCTAATAACACTGTCAATTGTAGTTTTTAAAGCTTCTATCAATTGCATTTTTAACTGTGATTTATGATAAATTAAACTTACTTCACGAGCAGGTGGTGGAGTTTCAAATTCTCTTAAATGAGCTTTGTCTCTATCATTTAAATCTAAGGTGTTTAAATAGGGAAGTAAGGTCATTCCTAGCCCATCTTTAGATAGCTTAATGAGTGTATCAAAACTTCCGCTTTCTAACTGAAAGTGATGTGTAGCACTTCTTTTATTTGTTCTACAAAGGTTAATTACACTGTCTTTAAAACAATGTCCATCTTCTAATAGTAAAATATCATCAACCTCTAAATCGTCAACTTTTAATTTCTTTTGATTGAATAAACGATGTTCACTAGGAACTAAACCAACAAATGGCTCATAATATAAAACACGTTCTTTAATAGCTTCATTTTCTAGTGGAGTAGCAGCGATAGCAGCATCGATATAACCATCCATTAACTTTCTAACAATTTCTTCAGTAGTTAACTCTTCAATAATTAATTTAACTTTAGGATAGTTTTTGCTGAAAGTTTTTAAAAACATAGGAAGTAACGTAGGCATAATAGTAGGGATGATTCCTACTCTAAACTCTCCTCCAATATATCCTTTTTGTTGATGAACAATATCTATAATACGATTACTTTCATCAACAATAACTTTAGCTTGTTCTACAATACGTTTTCCTACTTCTGTTAATTCTATAGGTTTTTTTGAGCGATTAAAAATTTTAGCATCTAATTCTTCTTCCAACTTTTGAATTTGCATACTAAGTGTTGGTTGAGTTACAAAGCAATGCTCTGCAGCAATTGTAAAGTTTTTATATTCAGCAACAGCAAGTGTATATTTTAATTGCGTTATAGTCATTTGTATAATAATTTTCGATAAAGATATTAAAACAATCAATAACCTTTATAGTTAAAACATGAAAAGTTGCGCTAAATTTGTAATAGAAAAAGTAAAAAACTTAAAATCAATACACTATGACGACTACAATTTTAGGGTTAGACAAACAAAAAACAACAACTTTAGTAAATGAGTTAAATACTTTGTTAGCTAACTTTCAAGTATATTATCAAAATGCAAGAGGTTTGCACTGGAATATTAAAGGAAAAAACTTTTTTGAGTTACATATGAAGTTTGAAGAGTTTTATACAGATGCACAGGAAAAAGTAGATTTAATAGCAGAGCGTATTTTAACACTTCAAGGTACGCCTTTACATACTTTTGATGATTATACAAGTGTATCAAAAGTTCCTGTAGGGAAAAATATTTCAAACGATGTTGAAGCAGTTAAATTAATTATAAGCTCATTGTCTGAATTATTAAAAATAGAACGTACAATTCTTGATTTGTCTGACGAAGCTGAAGATGAAGGTACAAACTCAATGATGAGTGATTTTATTGCAGAACAAGAAAAAACGATATGGATGATGAATGCTTGGTTAGGCTAAGAACTACTCACCTATTTTTTAGGGGATACAAAGGCAACGTGTACGCGTTGCTTTTTTTGTTTTAAATGAAAAATCTGTAACTTATTTTTTTATCTATCGTCGTATGAGTATACTAATCAAAAAAATGAATAATGAAAACACTAAACCGAATTAAAAAAGCATTTGTTTTCTTTTTGTGTCTGTTGTTAACAAACGTGATATTAGCTCAGAATTTAGAATTAAAAATAGATGAAGTTTTACAATCGAAATTCAAAAATAATGAAACCGGAGCAGTAGCTTTGGTTGCAAAAAAAGGAAATGTTATTTACAGAAAAGCTTTTGGGAAAGCTAATATAGAGTTAGATGTAAACATGAAGCCAGAAAATGTTTTTGAAGTAGGTTCAATAACAAAACAATTTACATCAGTTTCAATATTAATGCTATTAGAAGAAGGTAAGCTAAGTTTAGAAGATGATATTACAAAATATATATCTGATTACCCAACTAAAGGAAAACGAATTACAATACACCATTTATTAACTCATACTTCTGGAATTAAAAGTTATACATCAATGCAAAAGTTTGGTGAAGTAACAACAAAAGATATGGAGCCTTTAAAATTTATTGATTTCTTTAAAAATGAACCAATGGATTTTGAGCCAGGAGAAAAGTATTTATATAACAATTCAGGGTATTTTATTTTAGGATATATTATAGAAAAAACTAGCGGAATGAGTTATCCAGAGTTTGTTGAAACTCGAATTTTTAAGAAATTAAATATGAATTCTTCTTATTATGGAAGTCGTTCCAAACTGATTAAGAATAGAGCAGCAGGTTATCGAATGAGAAATGGAGAATATTCAAATGCCCAATATATAAGTATGACATTACCTTATGCGGCAGGTTCAATCATGTCAAATGTAGATGATATGTTAAAGTGGCAAACAGCCATTCGTAATAACACATTAGTAAAAAAAGAAACAATTGATAAAGCGTTTACCAATTACACTCTGAATAACGGAAAGAAAATGAATTATGGATATGGTTGGAATTTAAACGAAATAAAAGGTGTGCCAACTTTGGAGCATGGAGGTTCAATACCTGGTTATAAATCTATGGGAGTGTATGTTCCGAGTGAAGATGTGTATGTAATTGTATTTTCTAATTGTGGGTGTAAATCACCAACAGACTTAGCTATAAAAATTGCGGCTTTAGCTATTAATAAACCTTTTTCTGTAGCCGATAGTAATTTTTCTATATCAAAAGAAGAATTAAATAAATGGGTAGGCGCTTATGAGTTTGAAGATGGAGGGATTCGTTTCATTAGTTTAAAAGATAATCAATTGTATAGTCAAAGAGAAGGTAGTTCAAGTAATTTTAAAATGTATCCAACTTCATCTAATGAATTTTCTTTTGAAGACGGATTTTATACGTATAAGTTTTCAGAAAAAAGAGGAAAGAAAACAGCTATTTTTCAAAACAGAATTAATAAAGAAATAGGTGTTTTTACAGATAAAGAAGCGCCAAAGGAGAAGAAGGAAGTTTTGGTAGCTCCAGATGTTTTAAAAAGATATGAAGGTAAATATGAGTTACAACCAGGGTTTGTAATTACAGTAACTTCTAAAGGAAACCAATTATTTGCTCAAGCTACTGGGCAATCACAATTTGAATTATTTGCAGAAAACCAAACAAAATTCTTTTTAAAAGTAGTGCAAGCGAGTATAGAATTTCATGGGAATGAAAATGGAATAATTACAGCGTTAACATTGTATCAAGGAGGAAGAGAAATGAAAGGGGTAAGGCAATAATTAGAATAAATATTTTATTAAAATACGAATACTTACAAAGGCAATCAAAATAGCGGTTGCCTTTTTTAATTGAGTAGGAGTAAAGAGCTGATTGCTCATTCTGCTACCAATTTGTCCGCCAATAAAAACGGTAATTAATAAAATAGAAGTAAGTTTCCAATCAATATAAAACTCAGGGTTTGTGTATTGACCTATCAAGCCAGATATAGAGTTTACCAAAATAAAAAAGCTAGCAGTTGCTGCTATTTTTTTAGGAGTGTCCCAATTGGTTAAATGAAGTAACGGAGCTAAGAAAATACCACCACCAATACCAACCATTCCAGAAATAAAACCAATTACTCCACCATAACCCGCATTTTTAGCTAAGTTTAAATCTTTAGTTTTACTATTATTGGTAACTACTTTGTTAGAAATCCACATGGTAATAGCAGCAAAAAGTAGTGTAAAACCTAAAAGAATAAAGAAAAATGTTTGACTTATTTTTAAATAGCCACCTAAAAATGCTAAAGGGATACTAAACAAAGTGAGTGGAATAACCTTTTTCCAGTTATATTGTTTTTGTTGTGTGTATAGTAAAACATTTCCGGTAACAACCATCACATTACAAAGTAAAGCTGTAGCTCTTATTTGTGTAAAAAGTAATCCTGTAAGCGCTAAAACAGCTAAGTAACTAGAACCTCCACCAAACCCGACAGAGGAGTATAGAACAGCAACAATAAAAAAAAGTAAGATTATGTACCAATTAGTGCTTAAAACATCTAAAAAAAGAGATATCATCATATTAAACAAATGTAACTATAAAAGTTTTTTGAAAAAAGCTGATGATTTACTCTTTTAGAAAAGACTTTTTAAACTGCTGAGGAGTAATCATCTCCATTTTTTTAAACTGTCTGTTAAAGTAGCTAATATTATTAAAACCAGATTTGTAAGCTATTTCAGAGATTCGTAGGTTTTTAGATTGTTTTATCAGTTTCTTAGAAAATTTAATTTTTTCAGAATTGATATAATCAATAGGAGAGATTCCTAAGGTGTTTTTAAACTTTTTATGAAAATGAGAAGTACTCATACAAGCTTTTTCAGCTAAAAGCTCAACTGTAATATCTTTATTAGTAAGGTTGTTTTTTATAAATTTAATAACCATACCTATTCGAGTATCAGAAAACGTATCGGTAGGATCATTTAAAATAAAAGCTTTAGCCTTAGTTTGTAAAAGTCTAACAATTAATTCTTGAATCATAAGATCCAATAAAATGTCTTTAGATTTATTTTGGTCAGTAAAAGTGTGTACTAAACGTCCAACTAAATGATTAATATCCGTATTATGAACCAAATGTGACGAATTATCATTCAAGCTCCAGTTGTTATTTTCTCTCTCTATAGCTACATTATGATTGAATTTTTCTACAATTTCATCAATTTTATGCGAATCAATTCCTAAAGCTAAACACTGAGTAGGATTGTTTTTATCTGCTAAAGGAAAATCAATAATCATTTCTTTGTTTTTTGGCATTACTACAGATTCGCCAGGGAAAAAATCAAAAGGATCCATTCCTTCTAAATGCATTATTTTTTTTCCGGTTAGCATACTCGCAATCACAGGAAAGTCAAAAGTTAACGAAACTTGTTCAGCATGTTTGTGAGTTTCAAAAATATTCAACTCAGCATATTCAGCGTTATATGTAGTTCTGTTTTCAACTAAAGTAGTGAGTTTTCGGCTTTCTTTATGGCGACTTAATAAATGATTCATAATCAATAGTACAAAATTCGATTTGTGTTTTTTGGGGAATAATAGATATGTGTTACAATTTAATAAATATGTTCAATGTATTGGTTATCTGATATTATACTTTTACCAAAATTACGAAATATTCATTTTTACATATGATTAATTAAGAAAATGTTATTTCGTTGACTAAATTCAAATAAAACACAAAAATACAAAGTTTATGAGTTATACTAAACCAAAGTTTAAAGACACGTATGCTAATTTTATTAATGGAGAGTTTGTTGCTCCGTTAGGAGGAGAGTATTTCGAGAATAGGTCTCCAATAGATAATAGTATCATTGCAAAATATCCAAGATCACAAAAAGAAGATGTAGAGTTAGCTTTAGATGCTGCAAATGCAGCTAAAGAGAGTTGGGGAAATACTTCTGCTGCAGAAAGAGCTTCTTTATTAAATAAAGTAGCGGACATTATTGAAGCGAATTTAGAAGAATTTGCACTAGTAGAAACTTGTGATAATGGAAAACCTATAAGAGAAACCTTAAATGCAGATGTTCCTCTAGCGGCAGATCATTGGCGTTATTTTGCTGCAGCAATTAGAGCAGAAGAGGGTAGTGCTACCGAGCTTGACCAAAATACCTTATCAATGAACATTAAAGAGCCTTTAGGAGTTGTTGGACAAATTATTCCTTGGAATTTCCCTCTTTTAATGTTATCGTGGAAGTTGCCTCCTGCATTAGCAACAGGAAACTGTGTGGTGTTAAAACCAGCAGAACAAACACCATCATCTGCAACATTATTAATGGAAAAAATAGCAGGTGTTTTTCCTCCAGGAGTTTTAAACGTAGTGCACGGTTTTGGGCCTGAAGCAGGAAAACCATTGGCATCGAGTCCAAGAATAGACAAAGTAGCCTTTACAGGTGAAACTACTACAGGACAATTGATTATGCAATATGCTTCTAAAAACTTAAACCCTGTTACAATGGAGTTAGGAGGAAAGTCTCCAAACATTTTCTTTAATAGTGTAATGGATGAAGATGATGCATTTTTAGATAAAGCAATTGAAGGAGCTGTTTTGTTTGCTTTTAATCAAGGAGAAGTATGTACCTGTCCGTCACGTATTTTAGTACAAGAAGATATTTATGATAAGTTTATGGAACGTGTGGTAGCAAGAACAAAAGCTATCGTACAAAACAGTCCATACGATGTTAATACAATGGTTGGTGCACAAGCATCTAACGATCAATACGAAAAAATTCAAGCCTATATTAATATAGGAAAAGAAGAAGGAGCAAAAGTATTATGTGGTGGAGAAGCTAATAAGTTAGATGGAGATTTAGCAAATGGTTTTTACATCAAGCCAACTATTTTAGAAGGGCATAATAAAATGCGTGTGTTCCAAGAAGAGATTTTCGGACCTGTAGTTTGTGTTACAAAGTTTAAAGATGAAGCAGAAGCTTTAGAAATAGCGAATGACACAATGTACGGATTAGGAGCAGGGGTTTGGACACGTGATGCGCATCAGTTGTATCAAATTCCAAGAGCAATTAAAGCAGGTAGAGTTTGGGTAAACTGTTACCATGCATACCCTGCACATGCGCCATTTGGAGGTTACAAAAAATCAGGATTTGGTAGAGAGACCCACTTAATGATGATGGACCACTATCGTCAGACTAAAAACATGTTGATATCGTACGATAAAAACAAGTTAGGGTTCTTTTAGTTGTTTGAAAATACTGAGCTTGAAAAAGCTCAGTATTTTATAATTAAAAAAGATGGAAAGAGTAGCAATAACAGATGCGGCAAAAGCGATAGTTGAAAAACTAAAAAAAGAACATGGAGATTTAATTTTTCATCAAAGTGGAGGTTGTTGTGATGGTTCATCACCAATGATTTTTCCTAAGGATGAAATGTATTTAGATGATAGTGATGTTTTATTAGGAGTGTTAGAAGAAGTCCCTTTTTATATGAATAAAGACCAATACGAATATTGGAAACATACTCATTTAACAATAGATATAACCGAAGGTAGAGGTTCTAGTTTCTCATTAGAAATACCTTTAGGAGTTCGTTTTATTGTGCATTCTCGCTTATTGCAAAATGATGAAGATTAGTTTATGTTTTAAGAAGAAGGAATTAATAAGTTGATAAACAATTAAAAATGATTTATTTTAGTGGCTTAAGCTAAAATAAAAGATGTATAAGAATGAGTAACTACCACGTAAAAACATTAGAAGAATATTTTCAATTATATAGAAAGTCAGTAAGAAACCCAGAGTTATTTTGGGAAGAAATAGCAGAAGAGCACTTCGTTTGGAGAAAAAAATGGGATAAAGTTGTAGAGTACGATTTTTCAAAACCAGAGTTTAAATGGTTTGAAGGAGCAAAACTAAATATTACAGAAAACTGTATAGATCGTCACATACATATTAGAGGAGATAAAACAGCTATTTTATTTGAACCTAATAACCCAGATGAAGAAGCAGAACATATTTCTTACAAGGAATTACACAAACGTGTTTGTAAGTTTGCTAATGTGTTAAAAGAACAAGGGATAAAAAAGGGAGATAGAGTTTGTATTTATTTACCAATGATTCCTGAGTTGGCAATTTCTATTTTAGCTTGTGCCCGAATAGGAGCGGTACATTCTGTAGTGTTTGCAGGATTCTCATCTACAGCCTTAGCAACAAGAATTAACGATTGTGAAGCAAAAATGGTAATTACTTCCGATGGTTCTTACAGAGGAGCTAAAACAATTGATTTAAAAAGTATTGTAGATGAAGCATTAGAAAGTTGTTCATCAATAGAAACAGTGTTGGTAGCTAAACGAATTCATTCAGATATTGAATTAAAGGAAGGTCGTGATAAATGGTTACAGCCTTTATTAGAAGAAGCTTATCAAGACTGTGTTCCTGAAATTATGGATGCTGAAGACCCATTGTTTATTTTGTACACATCTGGTTCAACAGGAAGTCCAAAAGGAATGTTACACACCACAGCAGGGTACATGGTGTATACAGCATACACGTTTAAAAATGTATTCAATTATAAAGAAAATGATATTTATTGGTGTACGGCAGATATTGGTTGGATTACAGGGCATAGTTACATTGTATACGGTCCGTTAGCTAATGGTGCTACAACAGTAATGTTTGAAGGTGTGCCTAGTTACCCAGATTTTGGTCGTTTTTGGGAGATAGTTGAAAAGCACAAAATAACTCAGTTTTATACAGCACCTACGGCTATTAGAGCTTTAGCAAAAGAGAACTTAGATTTTGTAGATAGCCACGATTTATCATCATTAAAAGTATTAGGTACGGTAGGAGAGCCAATTAATGAAGAAGCATGGCATTGGTATAATGATAATGTAGGAAAAAAGAAAAATCCAATTGTAGATACTTGGTGGCAAACAGAAACAGGAGGAATCATGATTTCACCATTACCATATTTAACACCAACAAAACCAACATATGCAACTTTACCACTTCCAGGAATTCAATTGGCTTTAATTGATGAAAACGGAAAAGAGATTAAAGGAAATCAGGTAGATGGTCGTTTGTGTGTAAAGTATCCTTGGCCTTCTATGGCAAGATCAATTTGGGGAAATCACCAACGTTATAAAGAAACTTATTTCTCTGCGTATGATAATATGTATTTTACAGGAGATGGAGCGCTACGTGATGAAGTAGGCTATTATCGAATTACAGGTCGTGTAGATGATGTAATCATTGTTTCAGGTCATAATTTAGGAACCGCTCCTATTGAAGATTCTGTAAATGAACATCCAGCAGTAGCAGAAAGTGCTATTGTAGGTTTCCCTCATGATGTTAAAGGAAATGCGTTGTACGGTTATGTGATTTTAAAAGAAACAGGAGAAGAAAGAAATCAAGACAATCTTCGAAAAGAAATAAATCAAATAATAACTGAACATATTGGCCCGATAGCAAAATTAGATAAAATTCAATTTGTTGAAGGATTACCTAAAACGCGTTCAGGAAAAATAATGAGACGTATTCTACGTAAAATAGCACACAACGAATTAGATAATTTAGGAGATGTATCTACGCTCTTAAACCCAGAGGTTGTGCAAAACATTATAAAAGAAAGACTTTAGTTGTAGAAAATAAATAAACAGTAAAATTTTAAAGCCAATACATTTATAAATGTGTTGGTTTTCTTTTTAAGTGTAATTTTAAACGATTGTTTCGACCAATTAGAACAAATCAATTATCATGAAAAAAATACTAGTACTAATAGCTATAACTCTTGTTTCAATAGCATGTAAAAAAGAAGTTAAAAAGGAAACAAGTAAAAAAGAAGAAGTAGCAACGTTAAAATATCCAAAAGCTTTAGAAGAGGTTTTAAAAAAACATGGAGGAATTGAACAATGGAAGAAAATGAAAACATTGTCATTCACACTAAAAAATGAAGAGCATACTACAGATTTACATTCACGAAAAACAGTAGTAAATTCACCAGAATATTCTTTAGGATTTGACGGAAAAGAAGTGTGGTTACAACAACAAGATTCAACAGCTTTTAAAGGGAATCCTAAGTTTTATTATAATCTATATTTTTATTTCTATGCAATGCCTTTTGTGTTAGCAGATGATGGTATTGTATATTCAGAAACAAATCCACTAATTTATAAAGGAGTAACCTACCCAGGAATAAAAATTTCATACAAAGCCAACGTTGGAACTTCACCAGATGATAATTATTTTATATTTTACCATCCAGAAACAAAACAAATGGCTTGGTTAGGGTATACGGTTACCTTTTTTAGTAAAGAACCAACAGATGCGTATAAAATTATAAGATACAACGATTGGGAAAATGTTAACGGTTTGTTGTTGCCAAAATCCATAACTTGGTATGCTAAAGATGAAAACGGGCAACCAACAGAACCAGCAAGAGAACCAATTCAGTTTAAAATGCCTTTGTTAAACGAAGCATCTTTAGCCAATAGTTTTTACGAAAAACCAAAACAATAATCAACTAATAAACAAACAAAGTATGGATAAAAAGTATGTATGGAAAAAAGAATACACGTTAGTCTTAGTGGCTAATTTAGTATACATCGTGTTATTTTATATAATCACTAACATATATACAAAGTAAACCATGCAAATAGTAGATTGGATTGTTCTTTCAATAACCTTATTGTTTATTGTTTTATATGGAGCTTGGAAAACCAGAGGAAGTAAAAATGTAGAAGATTATATAAAAGGAGGAAACGAAAGTAAATGGTGGACGATTGGTTTGTCGGTTATGGCAACACAAGCCAGTGCCATTACTTTTTTATCTACTCCAGGACAAGCGTTTCATAGCGGAATGGGCTTTGTACAGTTTTACTTCGGGTTACCAATAGCAATGGTAATTATCTGTTTGGTGTTTATTCCTATTTATCACCGATTAAAAGTTTACACAGCTTACGAATATTTAGAGGGAAGGTTCGATCAAAAAACTCGAACCTTAACTGCAATTCTGTTTTTAATTCAACGTGGATTAGCTGCAGGAATTACCATTTTTGCCCCAGCTATTATTTTGTCAGCAGTTTTAGGTTGGGATTTAGTTACGCTAAATATAATAATAGGTGTTTTGGTAATTATTTACACCGTTTCAGGAGGAACTAAAGCAGTGAGTGTTACGCAAAAACAACAAATGGCTGTAATTTTCGCAGGAATGTTTGTTGCTTTTTACTTGATATTACAATATTTACCAGACGATATTACATTTACCAAAGCACTAGAAATTGCAGGTGCTTCTGATAAAATGAAAGTGCTAGACTTTTCTTGGGATTTAAATAATCGTTATACTGTTTGGACAGGTATTTTAGGAGGAACCTTTTTAATGCTATCTTATTTCGGAACTGATCAAAGCCAAGTACAGCGCTATTTATCAGGGAAATCATTAAGAGAAAGTCAATTAGGATTGATTTTTAATGGGCTGTTAAAAGTACCGATGCAGTTTTTTATTCTGTTAGTTGGAGTAATGGTGTTTGTATTTTATCAGTTTAATCCGTCACCGTTAAATTTTAACCCAAAATCAGGAGAAGCAATAGCAAATTCCAACCTTGAAACAATAGAACAATATGTAAAATTAGAAGAGCAGCATCGTTTTATTGAAGGAAGAAAAAAAGCGCTGATTTTTGAAGGGTTAACTCCTGATAATGTAGCACAGATTCAAGAGTTTAATGAACAAGATAAAGTACTAAAGGAAGAAGCGAAAACTATTATTTCAGAAGTAGATCCGTTAGTAGAAACAAACGATAAAGATTATGTGTTTATTCACTTTATTCTAAATAATTTACCCAAAGGATTAATAGGTCTATTATTAGCAGTAATTTTATCAGCAGCCATGTCTTCTACAGCATCTGAATTAAATGCTTTAGGAGGTACAACAGCGATTGACTTGTACAAACGAAATACTAAAATAGAATATAGCGAAGAGCATTATGTAAAAATGTCAAAATGGTTCACTTTAGGTTGGGGGATTTTAGCAATTTTAGTCGCCTGTGTAGCTAATTTATTTGATAATTTAATTCAGCTCGTAAATATTATAGGTTCCATTTTCTACGGAAACGTGCTGGGGATATTCTTATTAGCCTTTTTTATAAAATACGTAAAAGGAAATGCGGTATTTGTTGCAGCAATAATCACACAACTAATAATCATAGCAGTTTGGTATATTGATTGGTTGCCGTATTTGTGGTTAAATGCTTTAGGGTGTGGATTAGTAATGTTATTAGCAACAATAATCCAAACATTTTCTAAAGAAAACTAACTTTTTTCTATTCGTAAAGCATCAATAATATCAGAAGCTATTAAAGCATTGTGTCCTTTTTTACTAGCAGCTTCGTCACCTGCTTTTCCATGAAAATATACACCTAATAAAGCAGCGTGTAAAGACGAATAGTTTTGAGCTAATAATCCAGTTATGATTCCTGTGAGTACATCACCGCTACCGCCTGTTGCCATTCCTTGGTTTCCAGAAGTGTTGAAGTACAAATTTCCTTCAGGAGAAGAAATCACAGTGTACGCATTTTTTAAAACTACCACACATTGATATTTTGCAGAAAACTCTAGTTGCTTCTGAAAACGTTCCGTTGAGGTGTCAGAGTTTCCAACCAATCTATCAAACTCTTTAACATGTGGGGTTAAAATAGAATTTTTAGGAAGTAACGATTTTAATTCTTCATTTTGCGCAATAATATTGATGGCATCAGCATCAATAACTAGCGGATTCTTACTTTCAGAAAGTAGTTTTTTTACAACTTGTATTGTTTTTTCGTTTGTATCTAGTCCAGGACCTATTCCGATAACGTCGTATTTGGAAATTTCTGGAAGTTGGGCCACGAATTCTTCATTCTCATCGGTTATACACATTGCTTCAGGAATGGAAGATTGTATAATTTGATAACCACATTTAGGAACATACGTAGTTAATAGTCCTGTTCCACTTCGTAAGCAAGCTTTAGATGATAGTGTTGCGGCTCCCATTTTACCATAAGAACCAGCAATCAGTAAAGTATGTCCATAATCTCCTTTATGAGATTGGCGAGGTCTATTAGTTAGAATCTCAACAATTTTCTCATTAAGAATAAAGTGTTTGCTGTCTTGTTGTTGTACGAACTTTTCGTCTAAACCAATATCAACTGTTTTCCAGTGTTTTACATAGTTTCCATTTTCAGGAAAAAAGAAAGAAAGTTTAGGGCGTTGAAAGCTAACTACAATATCTGCTTGTACAATGGTTTCAGAGTCAGGTAGTTTATCACAATACAATCCAGAAGGTACGTCAACGGCATATACTGTTTTTTTAGCTTTGTTGATGTTTTCAATAACTTGTTTTGTAAAACCTGTAATGGGTCTTGAAAGTCCAAAACCAAAAATTCCATCAATAATAACATCATACTCAGAAAAATCAGGAATTTCGCTAGTTGAATTTATAACAATTGTATCATGTAGTTTTTCATAGTTAATAATACAATCGGGTGTAAGTATATCTTTAAACTGAACTAAAAAGGGCTGTATATTGTATTTTTTGTTTCTTAAAATTCTAGCTATGGCAAATCCATCACCTCCATTGTTTCCAGAACCACCAACAATGGCAATTTTTTGTGAACGTTGTAATAAAGGTTCAATAGCTTTAACAAAAGCAAGAGAAGCCTGTCCCATAAGGGCGAAAGAAGAAATGTCTTCTTTTAAAATAGTGTGTTTATCTGCTTCTCTTGTTTGAGAAACATTAAGGATTTTTTCTAGTATTTTCATGTAGGAAATATACAATTTTATGTATAGTAACCCAAAAAAAGAACCGTGCAAAATTTTGCACGGTTCAATGATATTTCATGTTGTTTTATGAGTGTTAAATTCTTGCGTTTACAAGACTCATAATACGTTCAAATTGTTCTTTAAGTCCCATATCTGAATTGTCAAATTCAATAGCATCATTAGCTTTGATTAAAGGAGAATCTTCTCTGGTAGAATCAATTCTATCACGCTCTTGTACATTTAGTAAAATTTCTTCATAATTAACTTTATCACCACGATCAAGTAGTTCTTTGTAGCGACGTGTGGCACGTTTATCGGCAGAGGCGGTCATAAATAATTTTAATTCAGCATTAGGAAAAACCACGGTTCCAATATCACGACCATCCATTACAATTCCTTTGTTTTTTCCCATTTCTTGTTGCTCTTTTACTAGTTTTTTTCGCACATCAGAAATAGTAGCAACTTTACTTACTAGTTTAGAAACTTCAATAGTTCTAATTTCTTTTTCAACGTTAATGTTATTTAAAAACATTTCAGCAAAACCAAGTTGTTCGTTGAAGGTAAATGATAAAGAAACATTGTCTAAATCAGCAATCAACTCGTTAGAGTTAAAAAAAGTTTCGGAAATATAGTTTTGTTGCATAGCGTACAAAGTAACTGCTCTATACATAGCGCCTGTATCAACATAAATATAACCTAATTCTTTTGCTAATTGTTTAGCAATAGTGCTTTTTCCTGTTGATGAAAAGCCGTCAATAGCGATAGTTATTTTCTTAGTCATAAAATAGTGTAATGAACAACAAATATACGGCAGATTTTTAATATAGTTTTACAGGTAAGAGTGTTGAAATTTTAAGAAAGAATAATTCTTTTTTAAGGCGTTGTTAGTTAATTATTTATGTTTTTTCAGGAATAAACAAAGGATGTTTTTTTTGAAGAAAAAAACTTTAGTTGTCTGTTAAGAATAGATTTTATATATTTCCCTATTAATTTAACAGGTTTTATTATATTTTTGTTAAGAAAAACTATAAATTTGGCAACCCCTAAAAATCCCTTAAATGAAAAGAAAAACTAAAAGCATATTAATACTTTTAGCACTACTTCTCTTTTGCACAAGCACAAGTATAGAGGCCCAGACTTTATTAAAGCCTGAGCTACAATTTGTAAATGCTTGTAGTGGATACCAAACGGATTTTTCAGTGATTTTTAAAGTTACAGCATTACCTAATAGTGGTAATACTTATACTATTCAATTATCAGATGCTGATGGGAATTGGGGTGATCCGAAAAATGTAGGTTCTTTTACGAATGAAAACTCATCATATACTTTTTCAAGAACTTTTCAATTACCCGATAATACATTTGGCGCGAATTATAAAATACGTTTAGTATCAGATTTGCCGGTTATGACAAGTCCTGATTCAGATTCATTCGAAGCGTATAAGTATTCAACAGGAAATTTGGTGATAAATAATTACCAAGAAAATGTTGTGCTTTGCGGTGCAGGAAATACAGAACTCACCTTAAATACTAATCAAAATGGAGCATACGAATGGTATAGAGATGATGTGTTAGTTACCACGACAGAAGAACCTAGGTTGATAGTTTCTGAGTCAGGTAAATATCAAGTGAAAGTTGATTATGGTGTTTGTGGTTATAACAATGTTTCTACAATAACAAATGTTGTTATCTTAACTCCTGAAAATAGTCAGATTGATGCCCCTTCAACAGTTGAGATATGTGGAGGTGATTCATATGAGTTTAATGCCAAAGTTTCATATCCTGGTTTATTATATAAATGGTATAAAGATGGGGAGGTAGTATATGAATCTAATTCACCTACTTACACAACGCCTAATACGGGACAATTTGGGACATACCATTTAGTAATTGATACAGGAGAATGTACAACGACTTCAAATAATGTGGTATTGCAGCAACAAACTACAGCAGGTTTTAGTGTAAATACAGTGGGTTCCTTAGTAACAGTAATTTTGCCAGGAGAAGATAGAGAGTTATGTATTGAGCACGACGCATCTTCTGGAACCGTTCAATGGTACAAGAACGATGAGTCTATGGGCATATCGGCAAATCAACTATGTGTTTCTGCAGCTGCTACTACTTCTGGAGATACGTTAGCAGGAGAGTATTATGCAAGAGTAACTCAAAGTACGGGTTCATCTTGTGATGCTGTGGTTGATTCAGATAAATACAAGCTTTTAGATGTTAAATCATTTAAAGCAACAATTAGAACAGCAACTAACTATGAAGCGTGTAATTCGGTAAGCACCACTTTAAGTATTGTTGGTGTAAAAGCCATAGGTACAGATGATAATGAATATGATTTAACAGCAGCACAAGTTGCCATGTTGAATTATCAATGGAGTAAAGATGGTGTTGCTATTTCAGGGGCAACAAGTGAAGAATTGTCGTTAGGTTCTTATTTAGATAGTGGCTCTTATCAATTAACAGTTAAAGTAGGTTTAGTTGAAGGGAGCTCAGATGAATTACCTGTACAATTGGTAGAAGTGCCAAATGTTTCCTCAGACACTAATTCGAACTCTTTGTGTGCAGGATCTTCAATTACGTATACAATAAATAATGTTATTGCAGGTTATACGTATCAGTGGACAAAAGACGGGACAGAAGATGTAACCCCTTCTAACCCTCAAACTTTAACGGTAACAGAAGTAGGAGAGTATGTGTTAAGATACTCTGGTTTTGGTTGTGATAATGAGTTAGCCCCTATAAACGTAGTCCCATTTGATGATTCAGCGGTAACTATAACGCCTTCAGAAATAGTTGTAATGGAAGAAGGAAGCTCGGAAGTAGTGGTTGCAGCAGGTGGAGAGTCTTATGAGTGGTACCTAGGAGAAAGTGTGTCAGGAACACCATTGTCAACAACAGAACAGTTAACAGTTACGTCTTTAGGTTTTTATACAGTGCTAGTAAAGGTAGGAAATTGTTCGGTTGTAAGAACAATAGAGGTAGTTGAGCCAGATGATCAAGTTATAGTGCCAAATACCTTAACTCCTAATGGAGATGGGAAAAATGACACGTGGAAAATATCAAATAAATATGCGTTTCAACCATTGGTAACAATAATGTTGTACAACGCTAATGGTAAAGAAATTTTAAAAACAACTGAATATAGAAATGATTGGCCTACAGAGGATTTAGGAAATCAAAAAGTCTTTTATTATAAAATAATAAGAGAGGATAAGTTGATTAAAGCTGGAACTATATCTGTTTTACAC
Source organism: Tenacibaculum sp. 47A_GOM-205m (assembly GCF_000518405.1). Taxonomy (NCBI): domain Bacteria; kingdom Pseudomonadati; phylum Bacteroidota; class Flavobacteriia; order Flavobacteriales; family Flavobacteriaceae; genus Tenacibaculum; species Tenacibaculum sp. 47A_GOM-205m. The sequence goes on from NZ_JADN01000003.1 coordinate 553,683, forward strand.
TAAAAAGTTAGAATGATTAGAAAAATTACTTTATTTATAATAATAGTACTGAATGTGTTTGCTTTACAAGCGCAAACTTCCAGTAATGCACAGCAATACAATAGTTTTAGCTCTCGTAATTTCATGAAGTTTAATCGCTTTTTAACCGTTCCTACTTTTTCAGCTCTGCGCGAAAATAAAACGTCACTTTCAGCTATTGTAAGAAATAGTAATGTAGATTTTGAAGATAATCCTCGTTTATATGTGCTTGCCTATTCAGGTAAGATGAGAGAAAATGTTGGAGCAGGTGTAGCTGTGTATCAACAAGATGTTGGATCGGTAAAAGATTTTGGAGCCCTTGCAAATTACGCACATCGTTTACAACTAAATGAAACCATGGATTTAACCTTTGGTTTTAATTTTTTATATAGTAGAAGAAGTTTAAATTGGGGTAAAGTTCTAGTAACTGATGCAGACGACACTTTTTTAAGTAATTACCAAGATGATCCAGCGGTTAATTTTCAACCAGCAGTTACATTATCTATAGGTAAGTTTGATGTTGGGGTATTTTTCGAAAACTTACTAGATTTTAATCTCAAAAAGAGTGAAATGATTACTTCTTTTGGAGAAAAAACATTTTCAGGTCATTTAATGTATTCTCATGAGTTTACCTATGCACAAGGTCTTTTTGAAGGAGCAGATGTAAGGTTTTTAGCAACAGCAAGAAAGCCAGGGAATGATGAATTTGGCTTTGGTGGAAGTGCTATTGTAGATTTACCCAAAGCAGGTTGGATAAAAGCAGGCTATGATAAAACTTATGGAATTTCTGCAGGAATGGGAATAAACTTATCAGAAAATTTAGCCATAGGAATTAGTTATGAAAAAAGTAGCTTTGCCGCAACAAATGAGGTAGGGCTAATTTATAATTTTGGTAAAAAATCATACACAAGAGAACGTCCAACAAGAAGAACTGGTAATGTAAAAGTTAGTTTACCTGAAAGAACTCCAAAGAAAGAAGTAGAATATAAAAATCAGGAACATAACGATTTATCAGATGAGATTCAACAAGCACAAGACTCTATTGATATTTTAAATAAGAAGATAGATGAAGTGTTACGAATCTTAAAAAATCAACCAGCACCAAAAACAATTACAAATACTGTAATTATTAAAGATAGTGCTGAAGCTAAAGATACTTCGTTAAGAAGAAGATCAAATAAACCATGGCGTAGAAGTACAATAACGCGTTCTGGAGGAGGTGGTACTATGTATTATGTTATTTCAGACCAGTTTAGAAGTAAAGAAAATGCAGAAGCCTTAATAGAAAAATGGAAACGTTTAGATATTGAAGCAAAGTATGTGTTTGAGCCAAATAAAAAATTATACTACGTGTACTTAGATAGGTTTGCAAAAGAGGAAGACGCCCAAGAAAAAGTAGACGATTTTAACGATAAAACTCGTTTGTTTGAAAAGAATGACGAGAAAAAAGATAATTCAACTATAAAAGTTAAAAAGACTACTAAAGATCCTGTATATGTGGTGAAAATTACTTTAGGAGGAGAGCTTAGAAGTTACGAAGAGCCTAAAACACAGCCACCAGCGAAAGTGTACCCTATGGAGGCGGCAGGTGTTGAACCAGGATATTATATACGAGTATATGTTAACTCTCAAAAAGCATTAGCTGATAGAAATGTAGATGAGTTACGAAATGATGATATAGATGCAGATTATTTTGTAGATCCCAAAACAGGATTTATGCATATTTACATTTTTAAAACGAATGATAGAGATGAAGCTATAAAAATGTACAATACAAATTTAAATGGAGCTTTTTACGATCGTAAAGCTATCATACAAATTAAATAAAATATATAACAGAAGAACTTGATTAATTAATTCCCCCAAATGATATTATGAAAAGAATAATTACGCTACTAATAATTCTACTACAAATAACCACCTTATCCTCTCAAGAAGTAAGAGTTGATGAGGGGCGTATGCAAAAGGGACAAGCAAAAGCTGATCAACCTTTTCAGTTAAGAACTGAATTTTCTTTAAAAGGAAACATGACTTTTATTGCCAATAATACTTTGAATAGATCTGGTAAAGGTAGTGGTCAAGCAGCTAATAACCCCTACGATGGTAAAGGAGATAATAGTGATACTAATGGAAGTATGAACATGGATTATATCGATATTGATAATGATCCAAATACATTTTCTTCAAGTAGCGCAACCTTAAGTTTACCAAATTGTTCACAAATAACCTATGCAGGGCTATATTGGGCTGGTATTTATCCTTATGAAAATTGGGAAGATGAAGAAGATGGAATTAACACTAGAGATGATGATTTCAATACAATGAAATTCAAAATACCTGGTGGTAATTATATTGATATCACAGCAGATAAATTTGATGCTTCAGCAAGAGAGTTGATATACGATGATGGTATACCTACAGAAAAGCCATATGTATGTTATAAAGATGTAACAGGTTTATTACAAGGGTTAACTAATCCTAATGGAGTGTATTATGGAGCTAATATAAAAGCTACAAAAGGAGTAGATGATTACGGTTCTAGCTTAGGTTCTTCAGCGGGTTGGGTATTAGTAGTTATCTATGAAAATGAAACAGAGTCAAGAAAAAAATTCTTTGTTTTTGATGGTTTTAGAACTATTAAAGTTCAATCTAATGGTTACGCAGGGTATTATGATGTACCTTTTTCTGGTTTTACAACCATACCTAATGGGGCTGTAGGAGCTAATTTCTTAGTAGGGGCTTTAGAAGGAGATTTTAAAATTGAAAACGATAGATTACAACTAGAAGATACTTCTGGGAACTTTCAGAGTTTAACAACTGGAGGTCTTAACCCTATTAATAACTTCTTTAATAGTTCAATTACTCATAATAATTCATATTTAGGAGGAAGAACTCCAGATAGTGAAAATACTTTAGGAGTAGATGTTGATTTTTTTGAGTTAAACAATGCAGGAAATAGTTTAATAGGGAATAACCAGACAGAAGGAACTCTACGATTTTCTTCTTCACAAGATACTTATTGGCCTTTCTTATTAGGGTTATCGGTAGAGGTAATTGAGCCTAGTATTCGTTTAGTTAAAACAATTGATGATGGTATAGATCAAGGATCAAATAACTTAGGAGGAGCAGATGTAACCTTAGGAGATTATTTATGGTACGATATCAGTTATCAAAATCTAGGAACAGATGATGCTACTGAAACAGTAATAGTAGATAAATTACCTAGAAACGTATATCTAATAGAGAGTGATGTAATAGTGCCAGCAGGGGTTACTTATACATATGACCCACCCACGTCAGCGAATGATTTTAGAGGGGAATTACGTTTTACAATCCCAGATGGGATGGTAGAACAGAATGATCCTGCTTATCATATAAGGCTTCGAGTTCAAGTAGCACCAGATTGTACTCAGTTACGAGATGTGTGTTCTAATATTATTGAAAACCAAGCAACTGCTAACTATAAAGGAGTTATTTCTGGTATGGAAGTAAATGGTGAAGAAAGTTTTGCAGATATTGATGATTGTGGTTTTGGTGTAATAGGAGCTTCTAACTTTTTAATAGACGCTAATGGATGTACTTTTATAAGAGATCAAGTAATTTGTGGTACAAGTACTACATTAGTAGCAGGTAGCGGTTTTGATTCTTATTCTTGGGTTAATACAGCAAACCCTGGTCAAATTATAGGAAGAGATCAAACTCTTGTTGTAACAGCACCAGGAACATACCAAGTAACAAGAGTCGCTCCTGTAGGTTGTATTGGAGAAACAGAAACCATAAATGTAATTTCATACGATACCGAACCGAATCCAATAACACCATTTGCAGATCAAACACTTACTTGTACAGATAATGGATTAGAGTTAGCAGAAATTTATTTATGTACAGGTGATAATCGTACAATAAATTTACCTTTTGATATTTCTACAGCTACTACGGTAAGATGGTTTCAGTTAGATGAGGCTTCTTGTACTAATACCGTGACACAAGGATGTCCAAATGTAAATACAGACTGTACTTGGAATGAAATTGGTAGTGGAGAATTTTCTAGAGACTTTACTGATGCAGGAGAGTTTCGTTTAGATGTTTTATATGATGGACAATGTCCAAAAAGCTACTATTTTAACGTTTACAAGGCTACATTAGCTCCAACAATTGTAGTTGATGATATTATTTGTAGTTCTCCAGGAACAATTACAGTTAATAATATTCCTTCAACGTATCAATATAGCTTAAGTGGAATTCCAGGAACAGCAACTGATGGTTATTTTGTAGATTTTCAAGATAGTAATGTGTTTTCTGTTACTCAAGCAGGAGACTATGATTTAACAGTTCGTTTAAACCCTGCAGAAGTAGGAGCATCTTGTACCTATTCATTCGATTTAATCTATGTAAGTGCTACAGATATAGAGTTAATTGTAACTGGTGAAAACATGGAATGTGCTAATGGACCAGCAACTGTAAGAGCACAAGTAAATAATGTACCAGGTCCTTACACTTATACGTTACTTGACTCAGGTGGAGCAACGGTTGGAACCCAAACAACAGCTGATAATAATTATGCATTTACAGTTAATGATGGAGGAGTCTATACAGTTCAAGTAACTACTGCAGATTGTACAGCATCAGATACAGTAACAATAGTAGAACCTGCAGAGTTAACGTTAACTGCAGTTAAAACAAAAGACATATCATGTGAAAATGGTAGTTCACCAGGAATTATTGAGTTAACAGCAGGAGGAGGTACTATTACAATTCCTGGAAATTCATACACTTTTGCAGTATGGTCAAAAGACGGAACAGATTTATACACTGATATTTCACAAATTCAAACGACTGAACGTTTAACATCAGGCACAAATACTTATAGTTATAGTGTGCCTGTGGGTAGTGAGGGTATTTATGAGTTTGTTGTAATTGATCATAACGGTTGTTATATAATATCAGGTCCTGTAGAGGTTATTGTTGAACCAGAGTTACAATTTACACATACTGAAACTAATGTTTCATGTAATGGTTTATCAGATGGAACAACTACTGTAAATGTAGATGGAGATAACTTAGGTTATTCTATAGAATATAGTATTGATAATAATACATGGAACCTTCCTAATGATGGTTATTTTGACAATTTAGCAGCAGGAACTTATACAATTTATATAAGAGCAACGAAGAGTTCGTACCAATGTTTATATGAGATTCCTAATGTTCTGATAGATGAGCCAGAAGCATTAACACCAGGTACAGCAGTATCTACTAATATGGAATGTAATACTTCTGGAGGAACTACCTACGGAACAATTACTTTTGCAGATGTATCAGGTGGAACTTTAGATTATACCTACGAGTATAGGTTAGTAGGTGATACTAATTACACAGTAGCAACTTCTAACCCTGTAACAGGTCTTACAGCAGGTACTTATGAAACAAGAGTTGTAGATGCTAATGGATGTTCTGTAAATTTAGATACAGTTCAAATTATTGGTTTACCAATAGCACCAACGTTAACAAGTAATGTAACTTATAACTGTGACGGAACCGGAAATATTACTGTTACAGCAAATCCAGCAGGTAGTTATACATATACTTTAGGAGCAGATTCTAATCCAACAGGAGTATTTAACAATGTAGCAGTAGGTTCTCATACAATTTCTGTAGCTTATGGAAGTAATTGTACCGTTGAAATTACTGAAAATGTAGTAGCGGGCAATGAATTCACAGCAACAATTACTGGTAGTACACCAAACGTTTGTTATGAAAGTGAAAACGGAACCATTACTATAGATGCTTCAAACTATGGAGGTGTTTCTTATGAATATTCAACAGATGGAGGCACTAATTGGGTTACTACAACTAATAACCCAACAGTAGTAACTGTTCCAGACGGGACTTATAATGTTCAAGTGCGTCCTAATAACGCTTCAGTAGTAGCTTGTACGTTACCTATTGGTACAATTACTATTGCGAATCCAACCCCAGTAACAGTTACTGCATCTGTAACAAAAGAAATTACTTGTGATCCTGCTACAGGAGCAACAATTTTACCAGTTGGTGATGGAGGTAACGGAGCACCGTATTCGTATGAATTATTTTTAGTAGGAGGTGGATCTCAAGGAACTACAACAACTACTTTTACTGATATTGCAGCAGGAGATTATACAGTAGTAGCAACTGATTCACAGGGTTGTGAGTCTGATCCGTTCCCTATTAGTGTTAACCCTATAACAGCTTTAACATTTACTTTAGATCCAGTATTGTGTTATGATGGTACTAATGGAACTGTAACAGTAAATATAGCTACAGGAAATGGAGGTTATTCATATAGTAAAGACGGAGGAACAACTTGGCAAACATCTAATGTGTTTACCAATTTAACAGATGGTACTTATGATATTACTGTATTAGACAGTAGAGGATGTACAGATACACAACAAGCAATTATTCTTCCACAAGTTACTGCTACAATAATACCAGTGAGCGCAACGTGTAACCCTGGTCAATTACAAATAACGCCAAGTGGAGGTAACGGAAGTTATGTTTTTGTAGTAGAAGACTCATTAGGTGCACAAACTACCTATAATTCTAGCCCGATAGCAGTACCTGCAGGTACCTATACGGTGTATGTAAGAGATAAAGATGGAGGAACTGATTATTGTGAATACAGTGAAACAGTTACAGTAAATCAAATTGCTGATCCAACATTAACAGTTACAGCAGTACAACCAAACTGTAGTGGACAAACAGGTGAAATTAATGTTACAGTAGCTAACGGAGTAGCAGATTATACGGTAACAGTAGTAGGAGATTTAGGATCTTCTACATCGCAAACTTCAAGTGGATTAAGCTATTCTTTTACTGGTTTAGGAGATGATACTTATACCGTTACAGTAACTGATGTTAATGGGTGTTATTCATCTACAAGACAACCAATTACAGTACCACCAGTATTAACAGGAGGTAGTGCAGCAGCAACTGATTTAATGTGTAGCCCTTCAGGAACTGTTTTAGGTACAATTACATTTACAGCTCCAAGCGGAGGTACACAACCATATACCTATTTTTATGCAGTAGCAGGTTCAGGAACATATACACAAGCAGCTACCACTACGGTAACAAATTTAGACCCTGGAACTTATGATACAAGGGTAATAGATGCTAAAGGGTGTTTCTTAGACTTAAATCAAGTAACGATTGCAGACTTGCCAACCGAACCAACATTAGCAAGTTCGGTAGACTATAACTGTGATGGAACAGGAAATATTACGATAAATCCTTCAGACCCAACATATATTTACACTCTTGATGGAGGTACACCACAAACAGGAAATAATGTATTTAATAATGTAGCTGTAGGGGCGCATACTATTTCGGTTGAATATGGAGGTAGTTGTTCTACAGAAATAACAGTAAATGTAGAACCTAATAATCAATTTACAGCAGCGGTTACAGCACAAACAAATCCTAGATGTATTGGGAACTCTGATGGAACCATTACTATTGAAGGTGCTAACTTTACAGGGAATTTAGAATACTCTTTAGATGGAGGTACAACTTATACTCAAGTAACTTCAAATCCGTTTACTATTTCAGGTTTATCAGCAGGAACGTATGATGTTTTAGTACAACCACAAGGAACAACGTTAGATTGTGACGTACCTTTAGCAACAGTAACATTGGTAGACCCTGACCCAATGGTGTTAACATTAGAATTAACCAAAGAACTTACTTGTGCTGCACCTATAGGCGCTAGTATTAGATTAAGTTTATCAGGAGGTAATGGAGGTACAACCTATATTTATGAGTTATTTGACCCAATAGGTACTTCACTAGGGGCACAAAGTGGTTTAGAATATAATAACATACTACAACAACCAGGTGTCTATACTGTAACTGCAACAGATGCAGTATATGGTTGTAGCGTAACAGAAACAATTACTATAGCCGATACTGAAGCAGTAACTTTTGATGCAACTGCACAATGTTATGATGGTTCTAACGGGCTAATTGATGTAACAATTAATTCAGGAAATGGAAATTATTCATATAGTTTAGATGGAGGAACCACTTTTACTACAGTAAGTTCAACTTCATTTACCATTTCAGGATTATCACCAGGAAACCATAACATAAGAATACAAGATGGTAAAGGTTGTTATTTAGATGATGCAGTAACAATTAACCCTCAATTATTTGCTACAGCTACGCCAACAGATGCAAGTTGTAACGATGGAGAAATTTTAATAAATGCAACGGGAGGAACTGGTGCAGGAACATATGTGTACTCAGTAGTAAACGACGGATCTCCTGCAGGAACTTTTGATACTGCAAACTCTGTTACAAGACCAGCAGGTACTTATGATATATACGTAAGAGATAATAACGGAGTAGCACCATATTGTGAATATATTATCGAAAATGTGGTAGTAGCTACTATACTAGACCCAAAAATTGTAGTTTCAGATAATTCACCAAGGTGTTTTGGAGAAAATGCAGTGGTAACAGTAAATATAACAGATGGTTTAGCACCATATACTGTAGAAATTTCTAATTCAGGAGGAGTATTAGTAGATAGTGTAACAACGAATAACACTTCAGTAAATTTTGCAGGTTTACCATCAGATACTTATACGGTAACATTAGTAGATGCTAACAACTGTCCAAGCCCATCACCATTAATAGAAACAATTATAATTGATACGTTACCAGAAATAGACGCTACAATTGATGAGGTATTACCTGCTACCTGTGTTGGTTATGTAGGTAATGAAAGTTCTTTTGGTTTCAAATATACTTTACCAGCATCATTAACTTCAATAGCGGCACCTTATTCAGTAGAGGTAAGAGACCAAAACGGAAACTGGGTTGCTGAAAACGGAACAAATGAGTTTACAAGTATACCACCAGGTACAACTGTATCTCCTGCGGTTCGTATAGTTGATGGGGCCACTGTAATTTGTTCTCGTGAACTTGATGATTACGAAACAATTTTTAATATTAGAACTTTATTTATCAGTATTACTTATGACAGAGGAAACTGTCAAGACGGTATGGCTGTGGAAATTGGAGTTAGTGGAGGTTCAGGTGACTATGGTTTTGCTATAGATAATGTACCTACAACAATGGCTGGTTGGGAAGATCCTGATGTAGTTGGTGACTCAACAAAAACGTTTTTAGATTTAATACCAGGAAGAACCTATGCATTCTATGTTATAGATAAAACCACTGGTTGTATTGAAATGGAAACAGGTGAATATACACCGCCAGTACCAGATGATAATGTACCTATAGTACCAACAGTAACTACACAAGGATGTGGTGTTAGCTCAGGAGTAATAACATTTGCGGTAGATAATTCTTACGGAAATGTAGCATCAGGTGGAGTAGGTAGATGGTATCTTTATGAAGTAGGAACTCCTATTTCAAATCCAACAATAACTAACTCTCTTGAAGATGGAGATATACCTGCAGGAGCTACGTTTGATATTACAACTACAGTAGGTCTTGGAGCAGGAACTTATTATTTAATTATAGAAGACCCTACTTCATTCCCAACATGTAAATGGGGAAGTGGTGATGTTGAAATTAAAGATGGAGCACCTCTTACAGGAACTTTAAATGTAATAGATAATATTACTTGTAGTACCAACGGAGTACTAAGTATTGATAGTATAGGAGGAGGTTTCCCAGGATATACGTATAATTTAATATCGGCATCAAATACAACGTTAACGCCTACAACAATAACAGGAACTACTTTTGAAGTAGCATACGGAGATTTACAAGACCCAACACAACCTGTTTTAGTAACTATTGAAGTAGTAGATTCTAAAGGTTGTACATTAACACTAACTGAAACGTTAACAGTAAGTCAACCACCAGTAATTAATTTAGATAATGTAGTAAGTTGTAATGTAAACAAATCAATTACAGTTTCAGCATCAGCTGGTTTAGCTCCTTATAGATATTCTATAAATGGAGGAAGTTTTTCTTCACCTACATCTAGCGCGCATACCTTTAACGGATTAACACCAGGTAGCTACAACATAGTTGTTAGAGATACGAATGGTTGTACCGATACTTTAAATCCAGTTATTGTACACCCTAATGTTGATTTTAGCTTAACACCAGTAAGTAATGCTACTTGTGTTCCGGGTAACGACGGAGAAATACAAATAAATGTAACCTTAGGAACAGGTGGTGATTATAGCTATTCAGTTGATGGAGGAGCAGTTAATACCATTCCAGCAGGTACTAATATCCAGAATGTAGGTTCATTAGCACCAGGGGTACATAGCGTAACTGTTACCGATGTAACTTCAGGATGTTCACAAACAAAACAAATTACAGTTCAAGATCCTGTAATACCTAATTTTACGGCTCAAGTAGGAAATAGCTTATGTTTTGGAGATAATTCAGGAACTATAAAGTTATTACCAGTTATTAATGGTGCAGAACCAATAAGTTATTCAATATTACCATTACCAACTAACCCAGAATATAGTTTTAACGGAACAGATACATTCTCTGGCTTACCTCCTGGTACTTATAGTGTAGAAGGAGAAGCAGCTAATGGATGTACGTTTACTGTAAGTAATATTATAGTTGAAGAATATTTAGAAATTATACCCGCTACACCAAACATAACAGAGTTTGGATGTAGCTCAGGTAATACACCTGATGTTGCTACAGTAACAGTACCAAGCGTAGCAGGTGGTTCAGGGAACTACGTACGTTATGTGTTTACCTACACACCAGCAGATGGTACTGGACCAATAACAGTAGATGGAACTAATGCAAGTTTTAGTACAACGAATACTTCAGGAGGTCCGGTAAACATTACAGTGTATGATGACAAAGGATGTTTAGGTTCTGTTTCAACAAGCATACCAGCTTTTGAAGCAATAACAGGTTTAAGTGCTGATATGGTTCCAGGTACAAAAATTACGTGTACTACACCTGAAAGTGTTGAAGTAAAAGTATCTCCTGATATTGCTAACATTACCTATACTGTAGTAGGCCCAGGAGGGTATAATGAAACACAAACAATTGCAGACCCAACATTGTCAGCAACGTTTACAGGGTTAGATACTGGAAACTATACAGTAACAGCTACACACCCAACAACAGGTTGTGTGCTAGAAACATTCCACACTGTAGGAGAACCACCAGTATTTGATTTATTAATTACGGATGTAACGAATGAAACCTGTAGAAATAATGATGATGGTAGTGTGCTTATGGACTTCAGCCCATCAACACCTTACACAGGACAATATGATTATGTTGTGTACGATGCTAGTGATGATTCTGTTTATAGAGAGGTATTTGATGTAACATTAGAATCTCCAATAGCTAACTTGGATGGAGGAAGTGGTACTTCTCGTACATATTACGTAATTGTAACTATGGATAATTCACCTAATTGTGTGGTAAGAAGTCCTAATTTTACAATTCACCAACCTGCACAACAGATAGAAGTTACAGCAGATGATGTATCAGTAACGTGTAATAACGGTTCAGATGCTACCATTATAGGAAATGCAACAGGTGGTTGGGGTAATTATGAATATCAATTAGAATTATATTCAACACCTTATGTTGCTTACGGAGGATTTACTTACAGTAGTAATAATAGGTTTGAAGGAATCCCTCCAGGAGAATATAGAGTACGTGCAAGAGACGGAAGTGGTTGTTCAATATCCGATCCTGTAACAGTAAATAATCCACTAGAAGTAACATTTAACCTTGTTGAAAACGATAATGCATGTGATCCTTCAACAGGAGGTAGCATTACCGTAAATGCTAATGGAGGTACAAGTACGTATACATACACTATTTCTGGTACTCTAGGGTATTCAAATACACAAACACTAAATGCAGCTTCATATACATTTAGTAATTTACCAGCAGATACTTATACAATTAGTGTTGCAGATACTAACGGATGTCCTGCGCCAGATCAAACAGCTACAATCAATCCATTGGTAAACTTCTCGTTAGTAGAAACTAAGAAAGTTGATTGTTCTGCATCACCAGATGGAATTATAACGGTTGACTTGGTAAATTGGACTTCAGGAGTAAGTAACTACGTGTATGATGTAGTAGGTACTGTAGATGGAACTTTATTTACAGCAGAACCAGTAATGAATGATCCTTTTACTATTACAATACCAAGTGTAAACCAAACGCCACAAAACTATACAGTTACGGTACGTGATACAGGAGCTTCGCCAGTATGTGATGTATCTAAAACAATAGAAATTCAACCAGAAATAAGACCTGTATTTACAGCTACGGCAACAGTAGATAATATTTGTTTCGGAACATCAACAGGTCAGGTTACGGTTTCAGCGACTAATAATGGAATTTTACCGTTATCGTATGAAATTAATAACGCACCAGGAACCCCAATGTATAATGCAACATTACCAGCAGGAGATACTGTATTTACTAATTTACCAGCAGGTGATTATATTGTAACAGCAACAGGAACAAATAGTTGTACAACGGGTGTGCCTGTAACGATTGATCAATATGATGAGATTGATATTTTAAATGCTATAAATGAAACTCAATTTGCTTGTACATCAGGAAATACTACAAACAATGCCACTATAACGGTAGATAAATTAGCTATTATTGGAGGTACAGGAAATTATACAAGAGCAATATTTGTATATGACAACGGTACACCAGCAGATACTTCTGATGATGTTACGCAAGATGGAGGAAGCTTTAACTTCTCTGTAAGCAATGTAGCAGGTGGTAGTGTAGTGGTAACTGTATTTGATAGCTCAGGATGTTCAGATACTGAAACGGTAGTAATCAATCCATTTATAGCAATGATTGATGCGACAATTGATGATACAATTAAGCCTATTGATTGTGCTACGGGAGAAACTATTACGGTAAAAGTAAACCCTGATATCGCAGGAGCACAGTATACCATTACAGGAGAGAATACGGGATATACAGATGTAGTAACACCTGCAAACCCAACAGATGTAGCTATGTTTACTAATTTAGCAGCTGATAACTATACCATTGCTATTTTAAACCCAGCAACAGGTTGTGTGTTAGAAGTATACCATACTGTAAACCCAGCACCAGTATTTGATGTATTAGCAACAACTACAAGAGCATGTTTTGGTGGTACAGGAACTGCAACGATTGATTTTGGTACAGCAACTACTTACACAGGAGCTTATACTTATGAAGTATTTGTAGCGGGTGGAGCTTCAACAGGAATAACAGGAAACGGAACGGGAGGAACACCAACAACAATTGGAAATTTAAATCCTGGAACGTATTATGTAAATGTAGTAATGTCAGATTCACCATATTGTGAGCCTACAACAGCTAACTTTGAAATTGTACAACCAACAGCAGATTTAACATTAAATGGAGCGCCAACATACATTAACTGTAATGTGTCAACTTCAGGAGAAATCTTATTAACTGCTGCAGGTGGTTGGAGTGGTTACCAATATGAATTGGTAAATAATGCTACACCAGCAACGCCAATTCAAAACTTCAGTACAAATAGAAGAATTACAGGATTAGCTGCAGGTAGTTATACAGCAACAGTACAAGATGCAAATGGCTGTTTAGCTACATTCGACTTTACGTTAAATGACCCTGTACCAATGACTGCTGATGTAAACGTAGTTGAAAACCAATGTGAAGGTCAGTATACAGCAAGTATTGAAGTAACCAATGTAGCAGGTGGTCAGATACAAGATAGTACGATTAGCTATACGTATATTTTAACATATCCTAACGGAACACAAGTAGAGCAATCATCTAACATCTTTACAAACTTACCAGCAGGTACAGGCTATCAAGTAACTGTTAGAGACAACAAGTATAACTGTCAGTTCACTGTTTCTAGAGATATTATTGATCCTTCTGAAGTGGTAGCTTCAGCAAATATTACTTCAGATATTACATGTAACAATCCACAAGCAACAGTTGAAGTATCAGCTATAGGAGGAACAGGAGCTTATGAGTTTAGTGATAATGGAGTTACTTATGGTGTTGTGAATATATTCAGTGTTAGTGCTGGTACACATACATTCTATGTACGTGATGAAAACAAGTGTGTTGATGATGTTGTTGTTACAGTAGCAGCTTACGAGGCATTAGTACCTACTTTAAATGTAGAATCAGGTTTTGTTACTTGTTTTGGTGATGCTAATGGAGTATTATCAGCTAGCGTTATAGGAGGTTTTGGAAATTATGAATATCAATTATTAGATGGTAGTGATACTCCTGTTGACGGAACATGGCAAGCATCTAATATGTTTGGAGGTTTAGATATTGGTACGTATAAGATTAGAGTAAGAAGTACTAATAGATTTGGAGAAGTGTGTACGGCAGACACCGCTGCACATACAATTGAACAGCCAACACCATTAGATGTTGATTTTGATCGTACTCATGTAACTTGTTATGGAGGAAACGATGGTACTATTACGGTATTAGCCTCAGGAGGAAACTTAACAGGGTATGAGTACAATATTAGTACTGATCCAACGAATAAGTTCGTAACTAATAACGTGTTTACAAACTTAACAGCTGGTACTTATATAATTACTGTTAAAGATAAATTAGGATGTATTGAAGCGATTGATGTTGAAATAAGGCAGCCTGAAGAGTTTACAGTAAGATTAGTAGGAGTAACTGAACAAGCATGTAGTGCAGATCCAACACCAAGTATAGAGTTAGATGTTCAAGGAGGTACTAATCCTTACTATGTAAGTATTAATAATATTGAGTTGCCAACTCCATATACAACAAATACAATTGTATTAGGAGCTGCCGAAAACATTCAAGGTGGCATGTCTTACTATATTACAGTAAGAGATGAAGCAGGATGTAATCCAGCAACACCAATAACTTTAACAACTCAAGAACCGGTAGATTTACAATTAACAGTAGATTTTGCATATACCTGTGAAGTTGGAAATATAATCAAAGCAATAGTAGATGATAAGTATAAGAATTCGATGTCTTATACGTTATATAATGGAAATGGAGATATAGTAGCAACAACAACAGAACCTGATGGAGAATTTGAAGATATTCCAGCTGGAACAGGATATTATGTTGTAGCTACACATACAGCAACAGGTTGTAATGAAAGCTCTATTAGCACACCTATTAGTATTGAAAATATCGAAGCGTTAACCTTAGAAATTGACGATTCGGTTAAAAACACTTTAATAGCCAATGCAGATTTTGGGTTAGAGCCTTATGAGTATAGTGTTGATGGAGGAGATTTTGGGCCTGATAATGAGTTTACAATCTTACAAACAAAAGATTACACTATTACGGTAAGAGATGCGAGAGGTTGTGAGGTTACGTTAACAGTAAGAGGAGAGTATATTTCTATTTTTGTGCCTAATTTATTCACACCAGACGGTGATGGAACAAATGATTACTGGTATCCAAGAGAGGTAGAAGATTACCATGATATTAGAGTGTTTATTTATGATAGATATGCTCGTCAGATAACTAACTTTAGTGGAGTTGTAGAAGGATGGGATGGTACTTATGATGGCAAACCATTACCATCAGGAGATTATTGGTATACAATTTATTTTAAAGAGTTATCAGGACAAGAGAAAAAAATAATGGGACACTTTACACTATATAGAAAGTAGAAAAATGAGAAAGATTTTAATAATTTTAAGTGTAGTATTTTGTAGTGTAAAAGTAACTGCACAAGAAATAGAGTTACCAACATATGTAAATCATTTAGCAGACAATCCGTTTGTAATCTCACCAACCTATGCAGGTATTGGTCCAGGTTTACAAATACGCTTAAATGGTGTAAGCCAATGGATAGGAGTTAAAGACGCACCAGACACACAATCATTAACTGTTGAAGCACGTATTGCAGATACTTTTGGAGGTGGTATTTCATTGTTTAATGATAGTAATGGATTTACCACTCATAAAGGAGCAAAATTATCGTTTGCAAGTCACTTAACATTAAGTGACTTTCACGATAGTTTCCTATCATTTGCATTAAGTTATAGTTTTATTCAATTTGGAATTGACACTTCAAATAGTAATGTAACAGATATTGAAGATGTACCTTCAATACAAGAAAATCATTCGAATTTCGATGTAGGTTTATTATACCGTTTTGAAAAATTTAGTATTACAGCGAATGTAGTGAACATATTAAATAGGGATATTAAAAATTTTAGAACAGGTGATCCTGAAGAGTTAAGAAAATATACTCTTTTTGCCTCTTATATTATGTCAAGAATAAGTAGAGATTATGAACTTGAACCTTCTATTTTGTACGAATATAGAGAAGCTACAGGGCGTTCTAAAACCGATGTAAACTTCAAAGCCAGAAAAGGTATTAGAGGAGGGTATGTTTGGGCAGGTTTAAGTTATACCTTCTTAAACGATCAGTTTTTTCAACCAAACGCCATTGCGCCATTATTTGGTTTAAAGAAAGATAATCTTTATTTGTCATACGGATTTAGTGTTAATATGAACAAAACACAAGACTTTAATTACGGTACACACATGATAACATTAGGTTTTGATTATGAAAGAAGACAAAGTTTAGCACGTTGTACACAAAAAATGATTATGTTCTAATATTTTTAAAGTATAAATTATTAAATCCTCAAGTGTTAGCTTGAGGATTTTCTTTTTCTTTGCATTAATGGAAAATAATAATGACACATCAATAAATCTTAACAAGTACATAAGTAGTACAGGCATCTGTTCACGTCGTGAAGCAGAACGATTTATTACTGAGGGTAGAGTAACTATAAATGGTAAACCTACACAGTTAGGAAATAGAGTGCATGAAGGAGATGTAGTGAAAATTGATGGAAAACCATTAAGAACTAAGCCTAAAACGATATATATAGCTTTAAATAAACCTGTAGGAATTGTTTGTACTACCGATAGCAAAGAGCGTAAAAATATCGTAAAATTTGTAGGGCATCCACAAAGATTATTTCCTATTGGACGTTTAGATAAACCCTCAGAAGGGTTAATTTTTTTAACCAATGATGGAGATATCGTAAATAAGATTTTACGTGCAGGGAACAATCATGAAAAGGAGTATATAGTTTCGGTAGATAAAACTTTTGATGAACGTTTTATGAAACGGATGAGTAACGGAATACCGATTTTAGGAACTGTTACCAAAAAATGTAAAGTAGAACGTGTTAATGATACCACCTTTAAGATAATATTAGTACAAGGTTTAAATCGTCAAATCCGACGTATGTGTGAATATTTAGGTTACAACGTAACAAAATTAAAACGCACACGTATTATGAATGTAACTTTAGGAAACCTGAAAGTAGGAGAATGGCGAGAGTTAACATCCAAAGAAATGGATGAAATAAATATACTTGTAGCAGGTTCGTCAAAAACGTACGAAACAACAGAAAAGAAGAGTCCTTCAACAGAAACTAAAAACAAAAATTTTCCTAAGAAGAACACAACACCTAATAAAAAAGGAGAATTTAAGAACAAGTTTGGGAGAAGAAGAAAGAATTAAAAATCAGTAATAAGAAACTTTTAACTTTCTACTTTTTAACATTCAACTTACATGCGTATCTTTGCCACTTATGCAATTTGACTTAAAAATAACCGATCCTAAAAGTAAAGCACGAGCAGGTGTTATTACTACCGATCACGGAACCATAGAAACTCCAATATTTATGCCTGTAGGTACAGTAGCTACAGTAAAAGGAGTACACCAATCAGAATTAAAAGAAGAGATAAATCCTGATATCATTTTAGGAAATACCTATCACTTATACTTACGCCCTCAAACCTCTATTTTAGAACAAGCAGGAGGCTTACATAAATTTATGAACTGGGATCGTAATATTTTAACTGATAGTGGAGGATATCAAGTATACTCGTTATCAGGAAGAAGAAAAATAAACGAAGAAGGGGTAAAGTTTAAAAGTCATATTGATGGATCAACTCATTTTTTTACTCCTGAAAATGTAATGGATACACAACGTACCATTGGAGCAGATATAATTATGGCTTTTGATGAGTGTACACCATACCCTTGCGATTATAACTACGCAAAACGATCTATGCACATGACACATCGTTGGTTAGATCGTTGTATAAAACATTTCAATAACACACCTCCAAAATACGGATACAATCAAACCTTATTTCCAATTGTACAAGGAAGTACCTACAAAGATTTACGTAAACAATCAGCAGAGTATATCGCAAATTCAGGGGCTGAAGGAAATGCAATAGGTGGGTTATCAGTTGGTGAACCAGCTGAAGAAATGTATGCAATGACTGAGGTTGTAACAGCAATTTTACCAGAAGATAAACCTCGTTATTTAATGGGGGTAGGTACACCAATCAACATTTTAGAGAATATTGCACTAGGAGTAGATATGTTCGACTGTGTAATGCCAACACGTAATGCTCGTAACGGAATGTTATTCACGGCACACGGTAGTATTAATATTAAAAATAAGAAGTGGGAAAACGATTTTTCTCCTATTGATGAAATGGGAATTACTTGGGTAGATACCATGTACTCAAAAGCCTATTTACGCCACTTATTTGCTTCAAGAGAAATGTTAGGAAAACAAATCGCTTCTATTCATAATTTAGGATTTTACTTATGGTTGGTACGTGAAGCACGTAAACATATTATAGCAGGAGATTTTGCCACGTGGAAAGACAAAATGGTAAAACAAATGGATAAACGTTTGTAACTTGAAAAAACTAGATTGGTACATATTAAAGCGTTATCTGGTAACTTTTTTGTTTACCTTATTAATTCTAATTCCTATTGCTGTAGCGATTGATATTGCTGAAAAAATAGATAAGTTTTTACGTCATGAAAACTTAACTTTTTTTGAGGTAGCGAATGATTATTATAAGAATTTTATTATTTACTACGCTAATACTTTCATGCCATTAGCGTTATTTATTGCAGTAATTTTATTTACTTCAAAATTGGCTAGTAATACTGAAATTATAGCCATAAATAGTTCTCAAGTATCATTTACTCGTTTTCTATATCCATACTTTATAGGAGCTTCTATTGTGTGTTTGGTAGCACTTTCAATGAATCACTTTTTTGTCCCTACTAGTAGTAAAACAAGAAAAGCATTTGAAAAAGAGTACCTTAAAAAGCAAAAATATTCAGATACTTCAATACAAGAGTTCAGTTTACAATTAAATGATAGTACTTATGTCTACTTACAGAGGTATAATTTAAAACGAAATTCAGGATATAACTTTTCAATAGATTTATACGATGGTATAAAACTAAAAAGTAAGTTGATGGCAGATAACATTAACTGGAATGAAAAGGATAGTACGTTTAAATTAAGTACATGGAAACTTCGAAAAATCTTTAAGGGAAGAGATAGTATTTTTTCAGGAAGAAGTATAGATACAACGTTCACTTTTACTCCTACCGATTTCAATTATAAAAACGTAATGGCTCAAGAAATGAATTCTCCAGAATTAATAAAATTCATTGATGTGTCTAGAAAAAGAGGAATCAAAAACTTAAATGCTTATTTAGTTGAATTATATAAACGTACTAGTTTGCCTATTGCTAGTTATATTTTAACCATGATTGCTGTTGCTTTAGCACATAAAAAAACTCGTGGAGGTATTGGAGCTAATTTGGCGATAGGAATCGCTGTAATGTTTATTTATGTGTTCTTTTTAAAAGTAGCAGAGGTATTAGGAGCAGTAGCGGGCGCTAATGCTTTGTTGAATGTTTGGGTACCAAATATTGTTTTTGGTCTATACGCTATTTACTTATATATAAATGCAAGGAGATAAATTAAGAAACTACCTACACCTACATTTAATCGTTTTTATTTGGGGATTTACAGCAATACTAGGAGCATTAATATCAATTGATGCTGTTCCGTTAGTTTGGTATCGAATGTTTTTAGCTGTTATTTTTATAGCACTGTATTTTTTAATCAGAAAAAAAACATTTAAAATTGAGAAGAAAGCATTGTTAAAGTTTGCTATTTCTGGAATAATTATAGCAGTGCATTGGATAACTTTTTTCAAGGCTATTAAAGTATCGAATGTATCAGTAGCATTAGTTACAATGAGTACAGGAGCTTTTTTTGCCTCGTTAATAGAACCTTTCTTCTTTAAGAGAAGAGTAAAGCTTATTGAGATTGTTTTAGGCTTACTCGTAATTGCAGGTTTGTATATTATATTCAATTTTGAAAGCCAATATACTTTAGGGATTGTTTATGCGTTAATATCGGCTTTTTTATCAGCATTGTTTTCAGTATTAAACGGATTATTTATCCAAAAGCATGATGCAAATACAATTTCCTTTTATCAATTACTGTTTGGTGTTTTAGGAGTAACATTATACATGTTATTTACGCAACAATTTTCAATAGAGTTTTTCCAAATTAAAACAAGCGATTGGATATATTTATTTGTGTTAAGTAGTATTTGTACAGCGTATGCTTTTATAGCTTCTGTTAAAGTGATGAAGTATTTAACACCCTATACAGTAATGCTTACAATCAATTTAGAGCCTATATACGCTATTATTTTAGCACTCATAATTTTTGGTGAAAAAGAACAAATGAATCCAGAGTTTTACTACGGTGCTTTCATAGTTTTATTTGTAGTGTTGCTTAACGGAGTTCTAAAAAACGCATCTTCCATAAAAAAGAAAATGATTAAAAAATAGTATTTTAAGAAATACGATCAAGGTAAACTGTACAATTTTTTAGTATGTTTGCCTTTACAAACGACTAACTATAAAATTAGAAAATCAAATTATATACAATAATGGAATATTTAGATTTTGAAATGCCAATTAAAGAACTACAAGATCAGTTGGCAAAATGTCAGATTATTGGAGAAGAAAGTGAAGTAGATGTAACGGAAACATGTAAAAAAATCGAAGAAAAATTAGAAAAAGCGAAGAAAGACATATATAAAAATTTAACTGCATGGCAACGTGTACAGTTATCTCGTCACCCAAATCGTCCGTATACATTAGATTATATCAAGGCGCTTTGTGGAGATACTTTTATGGAGTTACACGGAGATCGTAGTGTAAAAGATGATAAAGCCATGATAGGTGGTTTAGGTAAAATAGGAGACCAGTCTTTTATGTTTATAGGTCAGCAAAAGGGGTATAATACGAAAACGCGTCAGTATCGTAATTTTGGTATGGCAAACCCAGAAGGATACCGTAAAGCATTGCGTTTAATGCGTATGGCTGAAAAATTCGGAATTCCAGTTGTTACTTTTGTAGATACTCCAGGTGCTTACCCAGGATTAGAAGCTGAAGAACGTGGACAAGGAGAAGCAATTGCTCGTAATATTTTTGAAATGACTTACTTAAAAACTCCAATTATCACTATAATTATTGGAGAAGGGGCTTCGGGAGGAGCTTTAGGAATTGGAGTAGGAGACAGAGTATATATGTTAGAAAATTCATGGTATTCAGTTATTTCTCCTGAAAACTGTTCAACAATTTTATGGAGAAGCTGGGAGCAAAAAGAGAAGGCTGCTGAAGCGTTAAAGTTAACAGCTAAAGATGGAATGAAGCTTAATATAGTAGATGACATCATTAAAGAACCATTAGGAGGTGCTCATTCTGATAGACCAGCAACTTTCGAAGCTGTTAAAGAACAAATTTTAAAAACTTATAAAGAGTTAAATAAACTAACTGAAGCTGATTTAGTAGCTCAGCGTATGGAAAAATATGCAAATATGGGAGTATTTAAAGAATAGTCTTTAACATATCCTTAAAACAAATTAAAACTCGCCAATTGGCGAGTTTTTTATTGGTTACTATTTTTTACTAAAGTATTTGTTTGTCATATGAATATATATATCTAATTTTGCCGGTCGAAATGAGTAATGTATTCAATAAATATCTTTTTTTAGTAATATTCTTATTAAAAGGATGGTCTACATCGTATGCAGATTATGGTCAATTTAATAAGGGTATCTCGGTACCTGTATTAAATTCAGCCTGTGTACAAACTCAATTCATTACTCAAAATACAACATATAACTTAGTTTTTGACAAAAATCATCAAGATCCTGAAAGAGAAAATTATTTTGAAATCAACGAAGTTGAAGACAAAACTCAAGAAGAAGATGAAATAGACAGAAGCTTATCTAAGTTTGGTGGCTACTTTTCTGCCATTTTGCATGCTCAATTTTTTGAAAATCAACTTTGTGTAGTTAAAGAAAAAACACAAAGAAGTAAAGAGTATATTTTTACTTCTATTTTAAAATTGCATGTAAAACATCAAGTTTTTATAATTTGATGCACTCCTTTTTTTAAAGTAAAACCTAAGTGCTTTTATAGGTTATTATTTTAATTCTCAAAACTCAAGAAATCAATTAAATCTTTTGGGCAATCATTCTATGTGAATAATTGCGATGATTCTACGTGTTTGGTTGCCCATCCTACTAATTTTTTAAATACATATAAGAAAATGAAAAAAAGCTTCATTTTAATGAGCCTATTTGCGCTATTCACTCACGTTAGTTGCGAATCAAAAAAGGAATCTAAACACCCAGAAACAAAATTCCTTGTAACCAACCCAATTAAAAAAGACACCTCAATTACAAAAGACTATGTAAGCCAAATTCATGCTAGCCAGCATATAGAATTAAGAGCTTTAGAAAAAGGATATTTGAAACAAATATTTGTAGATGAAGGGCAACATGTAAAAAAAGGACAACGCATGTTTCAAATATCACCAAATGTGTATAAAGCAGATTTACAAAAAGCTACAGCAGAAGCAAAAGCAGCTGAAATTGAATATAAAAACACGCAATTATTAGCAGAGGGAAATGTTGTTTCTGAAAATGAATTGGCTTTAGCAAAAGCAAATTATGAAAAAGCATTAGCAGAAGTAGAGTTAGCTAAAACACATCTTGGTTTTACAAGTATAAAGGCTCCTTTTGATGGTTTAATGGATCACTTACATGCTAGGAATGGTAGTTTGTTAGATGAAGGAGAACTCCTAACAACACTGTCAGACAACAGTAAAATGTGGGTGTATTTTAATGTGCCAGAAACTGAATATTTAGACTACATAATGAGTCAAGATAAAGACAAGAAAAAAGAAGTAACACTTTTAATGGCAAATAACAAACCATTCAATCAAAAAGGAATAGTAGAAACGATTGAAGGAGAGTTTAACAATGAAACAGGAAATATTGCCTTTAGAGCAACTTTCCCAAATCCAGATGGAATTTTAAGGCATGGAGAAACAGGAAGTATTTTAATGAAAGTTCCTTATAAAGAAGCTCTAATCATTCCTCAAAAAGCAACTTTTGAAGTACTAGATAAAAAATATGTTTTTGTGGTAGATAAAAATAATACAGTAAAACAACGAGAAATTACTGTAGAGGCGGAATTACCACACTTATTTATAGTAGAAAATGGACTTACAGAAAACGATAAAATATTGTTAGAAGGAATTAGAATGGTAAAAGACCAACAAAAGATACATGTTGAGTTTGAAGAACCAAATGCAGTTTTGTCAAGTTTAGACTTGTATGCAGAGTAATTAAAATTAAAATTAACAAAACATGTTTAGTCAATTTATAAAAAGACCCGTACTAGCAATAGTTATTTCGGTAATGATTGTTTTTACAGGATTGTTAGCTATAAAACAGCTTCCTATTTCTCAGTTTCCACAAATTGCACCAACCACGGTAAACATATTTATAGCTTACCCAGGTTCAAGTGCAGATGTATTGGTAAACTCAACATTAATTCCCCTAGAAACAGCTATCAATGGAGTACAAGGAATGCGTTATATCGCTTCTGATGCAACAAGTGCAGGAGAAGGAACCCTACGTGTAATTTTTGAACCAGGTACAGATCCTAACCAAGCGGTAGTCAGGGTAAAAACAAGGGTAGATCAAGTAATGCCTTTATTACCTGAGTTAGTACAACGCGAGGGAGTAATTATTACTCCAGTACAACCAAGTATGTTAATGTATGTGAACCTTTTCAGTAAAGAAAAAAATAATGATGAAAAGTTCTTATACAACTATGCTTACACGAAAATGGTACCAGAAATTCAACGAATTGATGGTATTGCAAGTGCTCAAATTTTAGGAAGTAGAAAATATGCGATGAGAGTTTGGTTAAAACCAGACCGAATGAGAGCCTATAATATTTCTGCGGAAGAAATTTTAGAAGCGATGGAAGACCAAAGTATTTTGGCAAGACCTGGAAGATTGGGAAGAAGTTCAGGGATTAAATCACAATCACTAGAATATGTACTGACCTATCAAAACAGGTATAACGAACCAGATCAGTACAAAGACATTATTATTCGAGCAAATGATGAAGGAGAAATTTTAAAGCTAAAAGATGTTGCCGAAGTAAAATTAGGAAGTGAATTCTTCGATATTTACTCAAACTTAGATGGGCATCCATCAGCATCTATTGTTTTAAAACAAACCTTTGGAAGTAATGGTAGTGATGTAATAGAATCGGTAAAAGAAAAACTAAAAGAATTAAAAGAAGATCTACCACCAGGGATTGATTTTCAAATTAGTTATGACGTTTCTAACTTCTTAGACGCCTCTATAGAACAAGTAATACATACACTTAGAGATGCTTTTATTTTAGTAGCTATCGTGGTATTCCTATTCTTGGGAGATTTACGATCAACCTTAATTCCAATTATAGCAGTACCAGTATCCTTAATCGGAGCTTTCTTTATAATGCAGCTTTTTGGGCTTTCAATAAACTTAATTACCCTGTTTGCATTAGTGTTAGCCATTGGTATTGTAGTAGATGATGCTATTGTAGTTGTAGAAGCAGTCCATTTAAAAATGGAGAAAGAACATCTAACACCTTATCAAGCATCTAAAGCAGCATTAGGAGAAATAGGAGGTGCCATTTTAGCAATTACATTTGTTATGGTTTCTGTATTTGTGCCAATTTCATTTATGACAGGACCGGTAGGAGTTTTCTACAGACAGTTCTCTATAACAATGGCGGGATCTATCATTATTTCAGCAGTGGTAGCATTAACATTAACACCAGTATTGTGTGCAATGATGTTGAAGAACAACCACGGAAAAGAAAGAAAAAAATCAATAGTAGATAAATTTATTGATTGGTTTAACAAAGGGTTTGAAAAGCTTACAGGAAGATATGTAAAAGTGTTACACAGAATCGTAGCACGAAGAATGTTAACCTTTGGAGTATTACTAGCTTTCTGTGCAGGAATATTTATTACCAATAAAACATTACCAGCAGGTTTTATTCCTAGTGAAGACCAAGGAATGATTTACGCAATCATTCAAACACCACCAGGTGCTACCTTAGAACGTACAAACGAAGTAGCAAGAAAACTACAACAAATTTGTGAAGAAACTGAGGGAGTAGAGTCAGTTTCATCTTTAGCAGGATATGAAATTATGACCGAAGGTAGAGGGTCAAACGCAGGTACCTGTTTAATTAACTTGAAACCATGGTCAGAACGTCATCATTCAGTTCATGAAATCATGGAAGAACTAGAAGAAGAAACTAAAGACTTAGGAGCGGTTATAGAATATTTTGAACCACCAGCAGTACCAGGTTTTGGATCTTCAGGAGGATTCTCAATGCGTTTATTAGATAAAACAAACTCAACAGACTACCACGAGTTTGAACGTATCAATAACAAATTCATGGAGTCGTTATCAAAACGAAAAGAGCTTACAGGGTTATTTACTTTTTATTCTGCAAACTATCCGCAGTACGAATTAAAAATCGACAATAAAAAAGCGATGCAAAAAGGAGTGACCATTGGTAAAGCCATGGAAAACCTAAACATTTTAATAGGTAGTACCTATGAACAAGGTTTTATTCGTTTTGGTAGATTCTTTAAAGTATATACACAAGCAGCACCAGAATACAGAAGAATTCCTTCAGATTTAGAAAAACTATATGTTAAAAATGAAGAGGGAGAAATGGTGCCTTATTCAGCGTTCATGAGTTTAGAAAAAAAACTAGGACCTAATGAGATAACACGATACAATTTATATAATTCAGCAGCTATTAGAGGATTACCAGCACCAGGATACACAAGTGGAGATGCTATTAACGCAATTAAAGAAGTAGCAGCAAAAGAATTACCAAGAGGTTATGATGTAGCTTGGGAAGGACTTACCTATGATGAAGCAAGAAGAGGTAATGAATCAGTGTATATTTTCATCATTGTATTAGCCTTTGTATATTTTGTATTAGCAGCACAATATGAAAGCTTTATACTGCCATTAGCTGTGATTTTATCACTTCCAGTAGGAGTGTATGGGTCATTTACACTATTAAAATTAATGGGCTTAGCTAATGACGTATATGCACAAATTGGTATAATAATGCTGGTCGGTTTATTAGGTAAAAATGCAGTGTTAATTGTAGAATTTGCGGTACTAAAACGAAGTCAGGGAGCTACAATTTTTGAAGCAGCTATTGAAGGAGCTAAAGAACGATTCAGACCAATTTTAATGACTTCATTTGCATTTATCGCAGGGTTAATACCGTTAGTTATAGCTCACGGAGCAGGAGCTATAGGTAACAGAACTATTGGTGGATCGGCTTTAGGAGGAATGTTAATAGGTACAATTTTCGGAGTTTTAATTATACCAGGTCTCTATTACATATTTGCTAAAATGAGTGATGGAAGAAGCTTAATTAAAGACGAATCGAGCGAACCAGTTTCTGAAGAATTTATAAGAATAAATGAAGTTGAAGGAAGTAAAACAAAAGCTAAAATAGCAGAGCTTAAAAAACTTCTAAAGAAAATAATTAAAAGAGAAAACAATGAAAACTAAACAAAGAAGTTTATTTGTAATAAAAAAAGCACACTTTTTAAGTGTGCTTACCCTCTTAGTTTTGTGCTCTTGTGTATCAAATCAAGTAGTAAGAGAAGAAAATAAGGCGGTACCAGAGAATTTTAAGAACCAACCTGCAGATTCATTAAATACAGCTACTATTAAATGGCGTGACTTTTTTTCAGACTCACATTTAATTTCTCTGATAGATACAGCTTTATCAAACAACCAAGAGTTGAACATAATGTTACAACAAGTAGCTATTTCAAAAAATAATATCAAGGCAAAAAAAGGTGAGTATTTACCATTTGTAAATATGTATGCCGGGGCAGAAGTAGAAAAGGTAGGGAAGTATACTAGAAATGGAGCCGTTGAAGAAAATTTAAATATTCGCGAAGATGAAAAATTTCCAGAGCCATTAACTGATTTTTCAATAGGACTTTCTGCTTCATGGGAGTTAGATGTTTGGAAGAAGTTACGAAATGAGAAGAAAGCAGCAGTACTAGAATACTTAGCTAGTGTTGAAGGAAAAAACTTTATGGTAACTAATTTGGTTTCAGAAATTGCAAATTCATATTACGAATTAGTAGCATTAGATAATGAATTATCTATGGTTTCACAAAACTTAGAAATTCAAAAAAATGCATTGCAAATGGTGAAGCTTCAAAAACAAGCAGCAAGAACAACTGAATTGGCAGTACGTAGGTTTGAAGCGAGTGTACTTAAAAACCAAAGTTACTTATATGAACTTCAACAAGAGATAGTAGAAACTGAAAATAAAATTAACTTTTTAGTAGGAAGATACCCACAACCTATAGAAAGAAACTCAGATAATTTTATAGATAAACCTATTGAAGGAGTAAAAGCAGGAATTCCATCACAACTGTTACAAAACAGACCCGATTTAAGGAGAGCTGAATACGAACTAGCAGCAGCCAAATTAAATACTAAAATAGCACGAGCTAATTTTTATCCATCAATCGGTATAAAAGCAGGAGTAGGGTTACAAGCATTTAAACCTAAGTTTTTAACATCAACACCAGAATCGTTAGTGTATTCTTTAGCAGGTGATATTGTAGGGCCTTTAATCAATAGAAATGCTATAAAAGCAGCTTATAAAACAGCCAACAATAAACAATTACAAGCTGTTTACGAATACGAAAGAACTATTTTAAATGCGTATTTAGAAGTAGCGAACGAGCTTTCGAAAATTGATAACTTGAAAAACAGTTATGATTTAAAAAAGCAACAAGTAGAAGCGTTAAACGAATCTATAGACCTTTCAATTCGTCTGTTTAAATCGGCAAGGGCAGAATATACAGAAGTGTTGTTAACGCAAAGAGAAGCATTAGAATCTAAAATTGAAATTATAGAAACTAAAAGAGATCAATTATTAGCAAACGTAAAAGTATATAAAGCCTTAGGAGGAGGCTGGAACTAATTTTTTCATTCGTTATTAAATATTAATTGTTGTTAAAGTGGTAGTTTTATTAACTATCCAAAAGACTCGCTAACTGGCGAGTCTTTTTTTAGTAATAGATTTTCTATTGTACAATCTAGGGTTTTTCAATACTTTTCAAGTACCTTCGTAATACCTCATAAAAAGAGATTGTAATATCATAATTCAATGAGTAAAGAAGAGTTAGCTATAAAAACCACCTATTTTAGTATTCTTAGTAATGCTAGTTTAGCAATTATTAAAGGATTAGCAGGTATTTTTGGAAACTCATACGCATTAATAGCAGATGCAATTGAATCTACTACCGATATTTTTTCTTCGCTTTTAGTGTTATTAGGTTTGAAATATGCGAAAAGACCCGCAGATAAAAACCATCCGTACGGACACGGAAAAATAGAACCTTTAATAACCTTTGTAGTAGTAGCCTTTTTGGTAACTTCAGCTACAGTTATAGCCTATGAAAGTATACAGAATATCCAAACACCACACAAAACTCCGAAACCATGGACTTTACTCGTTTTAGGGGCAATTATTATTTGGAAAGAAATATCTTTTCAAGTGGTTATCAGAAAAAGTAAAGAAACTAATAGTTCTTCCTTAAAAGCAGATGCGTGGCACCATCGAAGTGATGCAATTACTTCTGTAATGGCATTTATAGGAATTTCTATAGCACTTATTTTTAAAGAAGGTTATGAAACAGCTGATGATTGGGCAGCTTTATTGGCTTCGTTTTTTATTCTATACAATAGTTATCTAATTTTCAGACCAGCGCTGGGTGAAATAATGGATGAACATGTATATGATGATTTGATAGAAGAAATAAGAGAGAAATCTATGGAAGTAGCAGGTGTTTTAGGAACAGAAAAATGCTTTGTTCGTAAAGCAGGAATGAAATATCATGTAGATTTACATGCCATTGTAAACAGTACCATTACAGTAAAAGAAGGACATGAAATTGCTCATAAATTAAAAGACTATTTAAGAGAAAAACTCCCAAACTTAGGTCATGTTTTAATTCATATAGAGCCTAGTGAATACTAATCATAAATATTCTCCATATTGGATATTAAACCCTTTAACGAATAACATAACTATTAAGACTTATGGATAATGGAGCTTTTTTTCGCCTGAAGAAGTTATTGAAGGACAGTCTCCTTTAAGTAAGTTAGGAGAGGAATTTTTTAGAATGGCGCATAATATGGTAAGTCTTTATGACCATAATTTGTGGATTTTTAGTAATAAAGAGTTTGATCATAATAACTGCTATAGGTTTTCTAGAGTTTTAAAAGCAGTGTCAGAAGCGTTTTGTAATTCATACCTTTCTCCACCAGGAGTTATTATTATGTTAAGTAATGGAGATGTAGTAGAGCAACCATCAACTCCAAGTAATAAAAATACTTCTGGAAGTGAGAATTTGACAGATGAAAAATTGATAAGAGTTTTAGATGTTACTGAAAGAATTTATGAACTAAACTTAGTTGATTATTTAGATGTTTTCGAATACCTGAGTGAAATTAAAAAAACTAGTTTATTTATTAGTGAACTGGCTTTGTGGTCTTTTGTAGAACAACATTGGAAGGGTGAAAAAAAGAATAACAATGAATTAGCTGAAAGTTTAAAGAGATTAAGAGCTATAGTATATGATAGAAAAGATCCAGATTATGTAGAGTTTAAAGAAAAATTTAAAATTTTTATCGAAAGAACAAAAGGGAAGAAGGAAAATTTATCAGATATGAGAAATCTTTTAGCTCACGGAACTTTCTTTAAACAAAAAAATAATTGGGATAATAGGCAATGGAGTCTATTTGTTGAAATTCATGAGTTCCTTTTTAATATGGTGCTTCTAGGTCTTGAAAAGGAAATAGAAACAGTTTAATTCTTGTATAATAAAAAAGCTTTAAACATAATGTTTAAAGCTTTTTTATTATTTATTGATAATATATCTTTATTCGTGTAACTTAAAGTTAATAGGAATATAATATTCTACGTTAGCGGATTTTCCGTTGTGTTTAGCTGGTATAAAAGTAGGAAGATTAGCTACCATTTTCTTAGCCTCTTGCTCTAATAATTGTCCGTTTTCAGGTCCCTTCATTTTAATGTTAGAAACATCACCGTTTTTATCGATAATAAAACGAACCCAAACTCTACCTTCAATATTTTGTTCAGCAGCTCCAGCAGGATAATTAAAGTTTCTTTGAATATGGCTAATCATTCTTTCATTAAAACAGTTTAATTTTTGCATATCAGCTACTTTTGTACAAGCTTTAAACTGAGGTATACTTTGCACTTCAGCAAACTTTACAAAGTCAGTAATTTCTCTTTCTTTAATAACTTTCGTATTTTTAACTACAGAAGTTTTGTTTACGTTTGTAGTCTTCGTATTTGAAGCACCTGGAGCTTTAAAAGTAATTGGAACTCCGTATTTTACTTTTACATTTTTTCCGTTGTGTTTACCAGGAATAAACTTAGGAAGGTTGTTAATAATTCTACTAGCTTCTTTCTCTAAAGATTCTCCTCCTTCAGGTCCACGCATTAATATGCTTTCTACATCACCTTGTTCATTAATTGTAAACTGAACTAAAACTCTTCCTTGAATTCCTGCATCTAAGGCTTCTTGTGGGTAGTTGAAGTTTTTTACAATGTGTTTGGTCATGTTAGTTTCAAAACACTTAGCTTGTTTAATTAAAGGCACATTATTACATTTATCAAACAACGGAATTTCTTCAACTAAATTAAAAGGAATTTTTTCAATAGTTGCAGAGTTATCTTCAAGTTCTAATTTACCAACTAGTAAAGAATTCTTTTTAATATCCGCTACTTTTTGAGAAGAATTAATTCCTCCAATAGCAGATACTGCTTCTTTATTCTTACGAACAACACGTCTCCTTGTTGATACTTCAATAGATAATTGTTTTCCTGCACCATTATCGGTGTCTTCAACTGCACATTTGGTTATACTGTTTGGATCAGCTACCGTTTCGTCAGGAGTAGTACATACTTCTTGACCTACAGCTGCTAAAGAAAGTAACATAGCAGCTACTACTGAGGGGAGTTTTTTCATCATTGTGCTCTATTTTAAAGGTTTGGTAAGTTAAATTAATGTTAACCAACGCGGTAAATTTAACAAAAAAAAAAGTAATTCCAAAATTATTTTGAAATTACTAATAAGAGCAGATGTTTTTAATTGTAAAAAGGTTATTTTTTAGGAACTTTAAAAATTATAGGTAATGCGTATTTTACATTTACGGTTTTACCTTTGTGGGTTCCTGGAATAAATTTAGGAAGAGTAGAGATTAATCTATTAGCTTCTTCTTCTAAGATTTCAGTATTTTTTGGTCCTTTTTCTTTAATATCAAATACATTTCCTTCTTTATCGATAGTAAATTGAACAAGCACTTTTCCTTCAATTCCTTTAGAAATAGCTTCTTTAGGGTAATCAAAATTTCTTACAATATGTTCAATCATTTCTTTTTCAAAACATTTTGATTGTTGTAAGATAGGTTTCTTTTTACAGTCTTTAAATAAAGGAATTTGCTCAACAAGATGAAAAGGAACTTTTTCAATAGTAGTTAAGATATCTTCTTCAATATTTAATTTTTCAACTAGTAACTCTTTGTTTTTTAAGTTTTTAACCTCATTAGGAGTTGCCGTTGAAATAGTATTAACTTTTCTTAATTTTCTATGTCTTCGCCTAGTAGAAATTTCTTTAATTTCTTCTGATTCTAGAGATTCTTTTACATCGTTTATAGAGCATTTAGTAATGCTAATAGTGTTAAGATCTTGAACTTGATCTTTAGATGTTTCACATTTTTCTTGTGAGTAAGAAAGAGAAATGTATAAAAATAGACATACTTTTAAAATAAGCTTCATCCTAGATTTTATAAGGGGTTTGAGTTGCAAAAATAAAATTATATAGAATTAAATTAATATAGCGAGATGTTAATTTAATATTAAGTTTATAGGGAATGAATAAGTAACATTCACTGGTATTCCCTTTTCTTTACCAGCTGAAAATTGTGGAAGTTTATTTATAATTCTATTAATTTCATCTGTTATAATTTCACTGCGCTTAGAACTAACTACTTGAATGTTTTTTGGATTTCCATAAATATCAATGGTAAATTGAATTAAGATTCTACCACGTATACCTTCTTGAGAAAAAACTTCAGGATAATAATTTTTTAAAAAATGCTTTTGCATATTATCCTTAAAACATTTTTTAGCGTCCTGTCCTATGCTATTTTCACAATTAGGAAATAAAGGAACTTCCTCTACAACCGAAAATAAAACTTCTTTGGTTTGTGTCGTTAAAGTGTTTTTTAAAGTTAGATCATTATTGGTGGTAATTATAGTTACATTAGAATTAGCATTAAGGTTAGATTGATTTTCTTGAGCTTGTTTTCTAACTTTTTTAATTCTATTTCTAGCTGTTAATGTTCTTGTGTTCTTCTGAGGCAATTTTTGGGCTTCATCAGTAACGTCACATTTATTAACACTAATAATGTTTAAATCAATCGTATTGTCTTCAGGAGCTGTACAAACTTCTTGAGAAAATATTGTTTGAGATATAATAAAATAAGTAATTAAAAGTAGTCTTGTTTTCATATAGCATTAAGAAGTAGTTTAGTGTTGTAAAAGTCATTCTTTTTTACCTTTTACTTCTTAAGGAATTATGATAAATCTATTAAATAAAGTTTCTTTTAATGTTATGAATGTTAATTAAATATAAACAAGAATTAAAAGAAAAACCTCTTCATGGTTAGTGAAGAGGTTTTAAAGTTTTGAGAAGTAAATAGTTACTTTACATTCATTAATTCTACGTCAAAAATTAAGGTTGCATTTGGAGGAATTACTCCACCAGCTCCTTGTGCACCGTATGCTAAGTCAGAAGGAATTACTAAACGAGCTTTATCACCCACTTTTAATAATTGAATACCTTCATCCCAACCAGAAATTACTTGACCGACACCGATAGCAAAATCGATAGGTTGTTTACGTTTGTATGATGAATCAAATACAGTTCCGTCTAATAACTGACCTTTGTAGTGTACAGAAACCATAGCTCCTTTAGTAGCTTGTTTTCCGTCTCCGTTTTGTAAGATTTTATAACGTAATCCGCTTGGAGTTTCATCGTATCCAGCCGCAACAGAATCTAATAATTCTTTTTGTTTAGCTTTTGCTTCAGCTTCACGTTTTTCACGAGCACCTTCAAAAGTTCTAAAAGCTTCTACAGCGTTCCATTTTTCAGCTACTTCACCTACACGGATAATTTCAACATCCATAGTGTCTTCTTGCTCAACAGCGTCAACAACATCTTGTCCTTCAATAACACTTCCAAAAACAGTATGTTTTCCGTCTAACCAAGGAGTAGCAACATGTGTTATAAAAAATTGAGAACCATTAGTTCCTGGTCCTGCATTTGCCATTGATAATTTTCCTGGAGCGTCGTGCTTTAATTCAGGGTGAATTTCATCATCAAATTTATAACCAGGGTTTCCTGTTCCTGTTCCTTGAGGGCAACCACCTTGAATCATAAAGTCAGCAATTACACGGTGAAACTTTAAACCATTATAATAAGGAGTTCCTTGTGGTTTTGCTGAGTTTTCTAAGTTTCCTTCTGCTAAAGCAACAAAGTTACCTACAGTTCCAGGGGTTTTCTCGTATTCTAAGTTTACTAAAATATCACCTTTTGGAGTGGTGAACTTTGCATAAATTCCGTTATCCATTTTTCTCTTATTTATATATGAAACTACTTTTTCCGAAGAAAAAGCAAAGTTAGTTCTTTACAGACAAAGTTGAAAGGTTAAAGCTTAAACCTATGTTAATATTGTTTGAGTTTACATTGCCAAAAGGAGAATAATATCTACCCCCAGAAGCAATTATAGAAACTTGATTTGTTACATCGTAACTTAAGCCAAGAGTAGGGCGTGTAATAATTCCTTCATCGGTATCTACGCCAGCACCTCCACCAGCACCTGCCATAATCTCTAAAAATCCTCTCATTCTATCATTAAAAAAACGAGGACTGTAAATACCACCACCTACCAATCCGTGGGCATAACCACCTGAGCGACCATCATACGCAAAACCTGCCTCACCAGCAATGTAGAGCCATTTGTTTAAATCGTAGTTTATCTTTAAACCTATTAACTGTAAATCGACAGTATATCTATTATCAGGTGAATCGAATTTAGCAACGTCAAAATAGGTTTGATTTTGTACTTCAAAACGTAATCCTTGAGTGTGATAAGTCTCATTTTCTTCCGAAGAAGTTCCGCCGTTCAATCCGAAATATTTCAGACCGAAACCGTAGGTGTAGGCTTCTAAATCACCAGCTATTGCACGATAATATCCACCATGACCACTAATAGCAATATTTTTAAATATTTTTAAATCGATTCCGGCAGAAGGATAAATCATTAATCCGCCTTCAGGAGCCACACGACCACCAGCAGCACCAATTCCTAATTTTCCGAAGATATTAATGTATTTTGATTGGTATGGATGATATCCAGCACCAACAAATAAATCCATAAAACCAGCGCGTAAACCTTTATAAATAGCATCAGTATGAGCAAATAAGAAGGTGTTTTCGTTCAAATATTTTTGATACTCAAAACCGATAACATATAATGTTTCTGTAAGAGGTTCTTGATTATTGGTGTCATCTTTCCTAGAATTACCAATAGGTTTAAAGAAATCAAAACGGACTTGTTGTACATTTTTTACTGCAGGTTTGCTCCAAAAACTATCTGGAGAAAGATTGTCTGCTACAAATTTTTGATGCGCTTTATCGTAGTCAGTAAAACGTAAAATACTTGGTATTTCTACAAAGAATGAAACCGAATTACTTTTAATCTCTCCAGAGTAAAAATTAACATGACTGTATTGTATTCCTAAGGAGTAATCGTTCTTTTTGTATTGTAATCCAATATTCGGATTGATAAATCCTCCATCGTTTACCAAGTAGCGATACCCACCACCACCACCAAAATGGAAGTTAGCATCTAGGTATATGTTTTTATATAACTGTTTGTTAATTCCTAATTCAGCACCTAACGTAAATAATCCTCCTTGATCTCCTGTTACTGCAAAATGGAAAGCAGCCCCACCATACAGCCAATCGTTAATAGGAATTTGATAGTGCAAACCAGTTAGTCCCATTGTTGGTTTTAAGCTAGGAAATTCATCCGTAGGCATTTCAACAGGAATAAAATTCAAACGAACTTTATTATGTAATTCTTTTCCTTGTAAACTCGATAAACTCTCTTGACTGTGTATTGAGGAAAAAGAGAAAAAAGAGAAAAGAAAAAATACTATGTAGTGTTTTTTAGAATTCACTAGTGAAATGTAATTTTACCGTTGGATATTTGCTCTGTGTCATTTGAATTGTAAACGGTGAATCAGCTAAAAATACTAACTGACCTTGTTTGTCTTTAGCTAAATAACGTTGCTTTACACGTTTAAATTCTTTGAATTCCTCATTTTTTGGATCTTCTGGTTGAACCCAACAAGCTTTGTGTACAGCAATATTTTCATAAGAACATTTAGCTCCGTATTCATGCTCTAAACGATATTGAATTACCTCATACTGTAAAGCTCCCACAGTTCCTACAATCTTACGTCCGTTCATTTCCATCGTAAATAACTGAGCAACCCCTTCATCCATTAATTGGTCTAAACCTTTGTATAGTTGTTTAGCTTTCATTGGGTCAGCATTGTTTACATAACGGAAATGTTCTGGAGAGAAACTAGGAATTCCTTTAAAGTTTAATTGTTCTCCTTCAGTTAAGGTATCACCAATTTTAAAATTTCCTGTATCGTGTAAACCAACAATATCTCCAGGGAAAGATTCTTCAACGATTTCTTTCTTTTCAGCAAAAAATGCGTTAGGACTGGAAAACTTTACTTTCTTACCGTTACGAACATGTAAGTAAGGAGTATTTCTTTTAAAAGTTCCAGAAACAATCTTCACGAAAGCTAAACGATCACGGTGTTTAGGATCCATATTTGCATGAATCTTAAATACGAATCCAGTTAGTTTTTCTTCTTTTGAATCAACTAAACGTTCTTCTGCTTGTTTTGGTTGTGGGTTTGGAGCAATATCAATAAAGCAATCTAATAATTCCTTCACTCCAAAGTTGTTTAAAGCGGAACCAAAGAAAACAGGCTGTAAATCTCCATTTACATAAGCTTCTTGATCAAAGTCTGGATATACTTCATTCACTAATTCTAATTCCTCACGAAGTGTATTTGCAGAATTTTCTCCAACAATTTTATCTAGCTCAGGATTATCTATATCATCAAATTCAACACCTTCAGAAATGGTTTGTTTATTGTCTCCAGAAAAGATGTTTAATTTCTTTTCCCAAATATTATAGATTCCTTTAAAATCGTATCCCATTCCGATAGGGAAACTTAAAGGAGTTACTTTTAAACCTAATTTTTGCTCAACTTCATCTAATAAATCAAAAGCATCTTTTCCTTCACGGTCTAACTTGTTAATGAAAACAATCATTGGAATTTTACGCATACGACAAACCTCTACTAATTTTTCGGTTTGTTCCTCAACCCCTTTTGCAACATCAATAACTACAATAACACTATCAACCGCAGTTAAAGTTCTAAAGGTATCTTCAGCAAAATCCTTGTGACCAGGTGTATCAAGAATGTTTATTTTTTTGTCTTTATAAATGAAAGCTAATACAGAAGTGGC
The DNA here is from genome assembly GCF_000518405.1 of Tenacibaculum sp. 47A_GOM-205m. Taxonomy (NCBI): domain Bacteria; kingdom Pseudomonadati; phylum Bacteroidota; class Flavobacteriia; order Flavobacteriales; family Flavobacteriaceae; genus Tenacibaculum; species Tenacibaculum sp. 47A_GOM-205m. Next base: position 590,717 of record NZ_JADN01000003.1, read on the forward strand.
TACCGAGATACCACGTTGGCGTTCAATTTCCATAAAATCGGAAGTAGCTCCTTTTTTAATTTTGTTATTTTTTACCGCACCAGCTTCTTGAATTGCTCCACCAAAAAGTAATAACTTTTCAGTTAGGGTAGTTTTACCAGCATCGGGGTGTGATATAATTCCGAATGTACGTCTCTTCTGTATTTCTTCTAAAAAACTCATCTATAAATTTTAAGGTTGCAAAGATACATTTTAAAGCGAACTGTTCAAAAGGTTTTAATTGTTGAACTGGTCTCAATTTCGTAAGTTTGCTTTTCGTAAATTTTCTAGATGAAAGAGCAAGTAATTTTAGTTGATCAGCAAGACAATCCGATAGGATTAATGGAAAAGATTGAGGCACATGAAAAAGCTTTACTACACAGGGCATTTTCGGTATTTGTTTTTAATGATAAAAATGAATTGATGTTACAACAACGTGCTGTTGAAAAATATCATTCACCTTTACTATGGACAAATACTTGTTGTTCACACCAAAGAGATGGAGAGTCGAATATAGAGGCTGGAAAACGTAGGCTACAAGAGGAAATGGGATTTTCTTGTGAGTTAGAAGAAGTATTTTCTTTTATCTATAAAGCACCATTTGATAATGGTTTGACAGAACATGAATATGATCATGTAATGATTGGTAGATTTAACGACGAACCTATTGTAAACCCAGAAGAAGTAGCTTCATATAAATGGATGCCTTTAGAAGAGGTGAAAAATGATATAGAAAATCATCCAGAAGAATATACAGCTTGGTTTAAAATAATTTTTAAAGAATCTTACGATAAAATATCTAAGTATATTTAATATGCCCAAAGTAACAGTTCATAGAAAAGCGCATTTTAATGCTGCACACAGGTTATTTAATCCTAAATGGTCTGACGAGAAAAATCATGAGGTTTTTGGTAAATGTAGCAATCCTAATTATCATGGTCATAATTATGAGTTAATTGTTTCATTAACTGGTGAGATAGATCAAGAAACAGGTTATGTGTATGATTTAGGTAAACTGAAAGATTTAATTAAGTTGAAGGTTGAAGATGTTTTAGATCATAAAAACTTAAATATTGAAGTTGAAGAGTTTAAAAATGTCAATCCTACAGTAGAAAATATATCTGTGGTAATTTATAATAAGTTACGTGTAAGTATTCCTGAAAAATTAGACTTAGAAGTTACATTATACGAAACTCCTAGAAACTACGTAACTTATAGAGGTGCCTAATTTATGATAGACCAACTACTACGATTTACCCCAATTTTAAAACAAAAAATTTGGGGAGGAAAAAAACTAAACCAACTATTTCATAAAAACTCAGACGGATCCAATATTGGTGAGAGTTGGGAAATTTCTGATGTAGATGGAGATGAATCAATCGTTAGTAATGGTAACCTAAAAGGGAGAACATTAAGAAGTCTTTTAAAAGAATATAAGTACGATTTAGTAGGTAATTATGTTTATAAAACTTTTAGAGACGAGTTTCCTTTGTTAATAAAATTTATCGATGCTAAAGAGGTGTTAAGTATTCAGGTTCATCCTGATGATGATTTGGCAGGAATTCAGGATTCTTTTGGAAAAACCGAAATGTGGTATGTTGTTCAAGCAGATGAAGATGCCAATATTATCATTGGATTTAAAAATGATGCTACTAAACAAGAGTATTTACATCATTTAGAAAACAAAACATTGCTTGATATTTTAAATGTAGACCAAGTAGCTAAAGGCGATGTGTATTTTGTACCTCCAGGAAGAGTACATGCTATTGGAGCAGGTTTGTTAATTGCAGAAATACAGCAAACTTCAGATATTACTTATCGTATTTATGATTGGGATAGAAAAGATATTGATGGTAATTATAGGGAATTACATACTGAGAAAGCATTAAAAACGATCGATTTTACTGCTAAAGAAAATTATAAAACGTCTTATTTAAAAGAAAGTAATACCTCTAATAAAGTAGTTTCTTGTCCTTATTTCACAACAAATATTTTACCTGTAAAAGGAGAGGTAACAGTTGAATTATCTTCAAAAGATAGCTTTGTAATTTATATGTGTGTAGAAGGTGAGGTAATATTTAATTATAAGAATCAACAAGAAGTTATAAAAATGGGAGAAACCATTTTAATACCAGCTTGTATTGATACTGTTACAATCTCTTCAAAAGAACAGTCTAAATTATTAGAAACGTATATTCAATAAAAATAAGCTTAAGGTAGTATTACCCTAAGCTTATAACAAACCAGACTAACTTAATAAAGGATTGATTGATTCTAGAACAATCTTCCAAGTCATCAAGAAGCTTCTTTTACAGTATAGCTAAATACAGCTTTACAGATAATATCTTGTTTCTTTTCTTCTTTTTTTGATACTGTTATGTTTAAAACAACTTCAGTAGTACTCAATTTTTTTACATTGTTTTTAATGATAAGTTTATCATTTAAATAAGCATTTTCTAGAAGATCAAAATCAATGCTTTTAAAACTCAAATTAGATGAGTTTTTGTGTAAATTAAGTGAAGATTGAAGATTAGACTCAATCTTATCAAATAAGATAGAAGTCTTTAATACTTTGTTTTTGCTAACTTGTTTTTTGCTAACAATAAACTGATCTTTTATGTTTTGTGTAGTGTTTAATGATTGCATGATAATTATGGATTAAGTATTAGTAATTCAGGATCTCTGTAAAACGGATTTTGTACTGAGTACATAATTGCTGCTGTGTGTTTGTTAAATCGGATGTTGTTTTTTAATGTGTTCATAATGATTAAAATTTAAAATATTAGTAAATAAAAAAGGTGCTTTTTATAAAAAGCACCTTTGTAAGTTTATAGTAAAATTGATTTTATTAAAATCGATGTTTATATCTATTGTTTTGGGTGCTTTGAGTCACATATACATACTGTTTTTGCATACGGGCATTACACGAAATCGAATTGATCGTGTTAAAAATAAACGTGTATGTGCCTAAAAGCGCCTTCATAATGGCTCAAAAATAGTAAAACTTTTTAAAGATTGTACAAAACAAAGAATTAATTAATGTTAAAGTTTTGTCAACCTGGTATTTATAAACTTTTATTGTCGGTGTATAAATACGTATCTTTGATGTATAATTTCATTAATTTATGAATAATATTAAAATAATATCTTTTGATGCAGACGATACACTTTGGGTAAACGAAACTTATTTTCGTGATGCCGAAGATGATTTTGCAAAATTGTTATCAGATTATGAAACCGAAAACAAAATCCATCAAGAATTATTTAAAAAGGAAATAGAAAACCTTAAAATTTATGGTTACGGTGTAAAAGGCTTTATGTTATCAATGGTTGAGTGTGCTTTAGAGATTTCTAACTATAAAATAGCTCCAAGAACTATGGAAGGAATTCTTGAAATAGGAAAAGAGATGTTAGAAAAACCTATAGAATTACTAGATGGGGTAGAAGAGGTGTTAGAAGAATTACATGGAAAGTATAAACTAATTGTTGCTACCAAAGGTGATTTATTAGATCAAGAACGCAAGTTGGCTAAATCAGGAATTTTAAAATATTTTCACCATACAGAAGTAATGAGTGAAAAGAAAAAAGCCGATTATAAAAAACTAGTAAAACGGTTAGATATTAATCCGTCAGAGTTCTTAATGATAGGAAATTCACTAAAATCAGATGTATTGCCACTGTTGGAAATTGGAGCAACAGCTATTCATGTGCCTTTTCATACTACATGGGCACACGAAGAAGTAAGTGAAGAGCAAAAATCGGATGATTACAAAACAGTATCTAGTATTACAGATGTGTTAAAGTTTTTATAGATGAAGTATTTAGATATTGAAAACTGGAATAGAAAAGAGCTTTTTAAACATTTTAGAACTATGGCAGATCCAACTTTTGGGGTGGTTGCCGATGTAGAAGTATCAAAAACATATAAATTAGCTAAAGAAAAAGGAGATTCATTTTTTGTTCGATATCTACATGCGTGTATGAAAGCTATAAATTCAGTTGAGAATTTAAAATATAGAATTGAAGATGATAAGGTTACTATTTATGATGTAATTAATGCTTCTACAACAGTAGCTAGACCAGATACTACTTTTGGTTTTTCTTATTTTGATTATTCAGAAGATTTTGAGGTTTTTAATCAAAATTATTTAGAAGAAAAGGAACGAATAAACAATTCAATAAATTTATTACCTCCCAGATATTCGTTAGGCTGTATACATTCTTCGGCAATTCCTTGGGTGAGTTTTACGGGGCATAAAGAGCCTTTTTCTGGTAATAAGGATAATAGTGTGCCTCAACTAGCTTTTGGAAAACTTAAAAAAGAAAAAGAAAAAATATTACTTCCTGTGGCTATCAATGTAAATCATGCTTTAGTTGATGGATACCATGTTGGACAGTTTTTTGAAAAATTTCAGCAAGAATTAGATAAAATCGATTAATTTTGCATCAAAATTTATAATTATGTCAAGCGTAAAAAATTTAAAGAAAGATATCAACTATACACTAGGAGACATTATCAGTATCTGTCAAATAGCTACAGAGTTAAACCCTGAAGTTAAAAAAGCAGAAGCAGATGCTATTGTTGATGAGGTTATTGTAACTTTTGATGATTTAATTTCAAAAGTAAACGCAAAAAATGTTGAGAATAAAAAGGCTCACTACAAATCAGTAAGTGCTGAATTAGAGTCTAGAGCAAATGCTTTAATAGAGAAAGTAAACAGCTTATAAGTAATGTTATAAGTAGAGAATTATAAAAGCGAGATGATGGTCTCGCTTTTTTTTTTGATAAATTTTAACATCGGTAAAGAATATAATTTTGTAAATTACGTTCAGATATAAAACAACTTTAACCCCAATAATAATATGGCAAGAGCTATGTATGAGTACACGAAAACTGTACTTCAAAAGGTTAGTTTTAACGCAGATTTGTTTTGTAAAGAGCTAGAAAAAGCTTTAGGGAGATTACTTCCTTATGAAATAGATGAACTAACCATTTGGCTAAGACAATTTACAGCTAATAAACCTGATTTATATGTTTGTTTAGCTTTAGTTGATAAAAAATAAAAAAGGAGGCACAAAATTGCCTCCTTTTTTATTTTTTGTCTTCTTTCTTTTCACCTTTAAGCTTACGTATAAGTTTACGGTGGAATTCGTATTCGGCAACTTCAAGGCGAAGTATTTTTTTATAGGGTAGAATTTTAGTCAGTTTAGAGTAAAATTCATTTTTAGTTTCGTATTGTTCTTTTGAAACAGCGTTAATTTTTTCAATTATTTGCTTAGACTCACTTTCTGATAAATTATCGAGACCTCCATCGACCATAATTCTCTTTTTAATACTACGTCGTTCATCTCTATACAGTTGCATCATTTTTTTATCATATACATTGTATAAAGGCCAGAATTTCTCAGCTTCTTTTTCTGTTAAATCTAACTTTTCAGTAAGAAAAGCTACTTTAAATGCGCGAATTTTTTCGGAATCTCCTTTTCTTGTTTGGGCTTGGGTAACCAAGTTGCCTATGAGTAAAAACAAGAGTAAAAGTATGTTTTTTTTCATCTTATTCTATGTCGTTTAAGGGTGTTGTACTATCAAGTAAATAATTTTCTAGACTTTCATCGCTAATAGAAGCGAATAAGTCGTCTTCAATATCAGAAGTATTTATAGCTGTAGCTAGTTCTTCTGTATAGGTCTCTCCATATCCGTTTTCGAACCAAGATTCAATATCAGTAATGGTAATATCATCAAAAGTTGTTTTTTGAGTGCTGAAATAATTAATTCCGATAAAAAGTAATACTGAAGCAGCAGCTGCCATTGGTATGTATTGTAAAAACCGTTCTTTAAGCGAAATAATTTTTACGTCTTTGTTTTTTTTAGGAGCTAATTTTTCGAGAATAGAATCGTTTACACTTACAAAATAATTATCAGGAGTTGTAAACGTTCTTTCTTTAGGAAAGTTAGTAATAAAACTTATAGAAGAAAGGTTTTCTTCTACTTCTTGAAAATAATTTTCAGGAGTAGAAAAACCAGTGTTTTTACCAACTTTTTGGTTTAAAAAATCTATGCTATGTTTTAACTTTTTGTTCATTACTTTAGTAAGACTATGTTTTAGTTAAAAGGTTTAATTATAGTTTTTTATAAATTTTTCAATCTTTTTAACGGCGATATGATATGAAGCTTTTAAGGCGCCTACAGAGGTTTCTAAAACATCAGAAATCTCTTCATATTTCATTTCTTCAAAATACTTCATGTTAAAGACTAACTGTTGTTTTTGAGGTAGTGTTGCAATTGCTTTTTGTAAAATTAGTTGTACCTCGTCACCTGTGAATAATAGGTCACTGTCTAAGCTTGAAACTAACTGTTGTTGATAATCATTAATATCAATGTTTTTTTCTTTAGCTTTTTTATTGATAAAAGTGATAGCTTCATTGGTTGCAATCCGATACATCCAAGAGTATAGTTTACTATCTCGTTTAAAGTTGTCTATATTTTTAAAAATCTTAATGAAAGTATTTTGTAAAACATCATCAGCATCATCGTGAGAAATCACAATTTTTCGGATATGCCAGTACAATCGCTCTTTATATTGCGATAATAAATGCCTGAAAGCAGTCTCTTTTGTTTTAGACTGCTGCAATTGGTCTATAAGAGTAATTTCGTCAATCAACTAAAGATAGTTTAGTCGTTAGACTTTAAAGATAGTAAAAGGTTTAAAAAAGGTAGAAAATAATTATTTCAACCTTTTTGTATATCCAAACAAACGTTTTTCTTTTATGGTTTGAGGAACTCCTTTAGGAAGCATGTCTTCCCATCCATCTTCACCGTCTTTAATCATTTGTAGTACTTTTCTAGAGAAAATATGTAAAATTTCAGGGTTGAAATCTTTAATATCAATAAGTCTACCATTATTTTTAAAGAACTTATAAAGCTCTTTCATTCTTGGGTGTACTTTTAAATTTTCACTAGTAATAAACTCTTCCGTTTCTTCATCCTTGTATGGATACATATAAACTTTAAGGTCTCGATAAAATAATTTACCAAAAGCTTCAAGAATACCACCACTTAAATCTCGGTAATACTTCTCGTCAAAAATTTGAATAAGGTTATAAACTCCCATAGCTAGCCCCATACGTTCTTTGGTGAATTCACTAAAGTACTCTACCAATCTAAAATACTCTTGGTAGTTTGTAATCATTACATTCAAGCCTAAAGAACAAAGTAGTTCAGCTCTATCAAGAAAATCACGTTCATTAATTTCACCTTCAGCACGAAGATTACTTAGGGTTATTTCAAAGATTATTTTTGTTTTTTCAGGGTCTACTTTTTTCTCTTCAAAGAACAACTGTTTAGAGCGCTCAAACATATCCATGTTTACTTTAGTAACAGGACGGTAACTGCCACGTAGGGCTAAAATATTCTTTTTGTAAAGTACTTGGGCTGGTAGCATGTTGTTTCCATCAGGGCCAAACATAACGGCATTAGTCATCCCGTTTTTAACAAGTTGTAAACTCATTAAACGATTGTCTACATACATAAATCGAGGTCCAGAGAAATTAATCATGTCAATTTCTAAGCGATCCTTATCAATATTGTCATAAAAAGATTTTAATAAATCTTTAGGGTTATCGTTTAAATAGTAAGCTCCATAAATAAGGTTAACCCCTAAAACACCAAGGGTTTCTTGTTGTTGACGAGCATCTGTTTCTTTAAAACGAAGGTGTAAAACAATTTCATTATAATCTTCTAAAGGATCTAGTTGAAAACGAATACCAACCCAACCATGGCCTTTAAACTTTTTTGAGAAGTTTATGGTTGCCACAGTGTTAGCGTAACTAAAAAATAATTTGTCAGGATGTTTTTGACGGGTAAGACGTTCCTCAATCAAATCCATTTCATGTTTCAACATCTTCTTTAATCGAGGTTCCGTAACATAACGGTTGTCTTTTTCAATACCGTAAATGGCATCAGAGAAATCTTTATCATATGCACTCATTGCTTTTGCTATGGTTCCTGAAGACCCACCAGCCCTAAAAAAGTTACGAACAGTTTCTTGACCAGCACCAATTTCAGCAAAAGTTCCATAAATGTGAGCGTTTAAATTAATTTTTAACGCTTTCATTGTCGTAGTTGGTACCGTATTTATTTTTTGATCTCCTTTTAACGTAATTGCCATTTTCTAGTTTTTTGTTACGTATTACAAATGTACTGAAATTAGGAACGAACAGACAATTTTTGTTGTACTTTTGTAGTAGAAATGAAGGAAAAAAATCAATTAAAAATAACTTTTTTAGGAACAGGAACATCAACAGGAGTTCCAATGATTGCAAGTAAACATCCAGTAGCTTTGTCTAGTAATCCGAAAGATAAGCGGTTACGTTCTTCTATTTTAGTGTCTTGGAATAATATCAATTACGTAATTGATTGCGGACCTGATTTTCGTCAACAAATGATAAGGGAAGAAGTACAATCTATTAACGGGATTTTATTTACTCACGAACATGCTGATCATATTGCAGGATTGGATGAAATTCGCCCGTATTGTTTTCAAATGGGATCTGTTCCAATTTATTTATTAGAACGAGTTCTGAATGTTTTAAAAAAGCGTTATGATTATGTTTTTGCTACTGAAAACAGGTATCCAAGTGCACCAAGTGTGGCGCCAACAGTTATTTCACATCGAGAAAATTTTATGTTGGATGGAGTAGAGGTGACTCCTATTGAAGTGATGCATGGAAACTTACCAATTTTAGGATATCGTTTTAATGATGTAGCCTACATTACAGATATCAAAACAATTTCAGAAGAAGAAAAAAAGAAATTAGAAGGTTTAGATATTTTAATTGTAACAGGTTTACGAAAAGAACCACACAATACACATTTTAATTTAGAAGAGTCTTTGCGTTTTATTGAAGAAATTAAGCCTAAGAGAACCTATTTAACACACATAAGCGAGCTGTTAGGGCTGCATGATGAGGTGCAAAATGAGCTTCCTGAAAATGTGTTTTTAGCTTATGATGGATTGAGAATTAATAGTTAGTAGAACATTTAATTTATCAATACCAGTATCAATATTAATTACTCAAAGTAATTGATGAATTTAAAATTGCTTCTTATTTTTACCATAAATATTTATTGAATGAAGATTATTATTTCACCTGCCAAATCGTTAGACTTTGAAAACAAGGCAACGACAGATGTTTATACACAACCTAGGTTTTTAGAGCAATCTGAAAAGTTAAATAAGAAACTAAAAACTATTTCTAGAAAAAAGCTAGGAGAGTTGATGAAGATTTCTGATGATTTAGCAAGTTTAAATTATGATAGAAACCAAGAATGGCAGCCTCCTTTTACACTTGATAATGCAAAACAAGCAGTTTTCTCTTTTACGGGTGAAGTGTATAGAGGTATTGATGTAAATTCCCTTTCTCAAGACAAAATTCCTACATTGCAAGATAAGTTAAGAATTTTGTCAGGTTTATACGGATTGTTAAAGCCGTTGGATTTAATTCAGCCTTATCGTTTAGAAATGGGGACTAAATTAAAAGTAGGAAGAGCAGACAATTTGTACAAGTTTTGGGATACTACTTTAGCAGAATCTTTAAATGAAGAATTGACAGATAATGAATTGTTAATAAACTTAGCAAGTTCAGAATATTTTAAAGCGCTTCCTAAAAAAGTTTTGAAAGTATCAATGATTACTCCTGTATTTAAAGATTTTAAAAACGGACAGTATAAAACTATTATGACCTTTGCCAAAAAAGCACGTGGATTAATGGTACGTTATATAATTGATAATAACATTGAAACATTAGAAGAATTAAAAGGTTTTGATGTGGATGGATATGGGTTTTCTCAAGAAATGTCTACCGAAACGGAATTAGTATTTACAAGATAAATGAAACGGAAAAAAATTGCTAGGTTTTTTCTTATAGTAAGCTTACTAATAGTTGCTGTTATTTATTTTTCTAACAGAATTATAGAAAATAATGGAGAAGGAAAACTATTTAATTCTACAGAAAATATCCCTAAAAATAAAGTAGGACTGTTGCTAGGAACTGTAAAGTATCTTTCAGATGGTAGAATAAACTTATATTATCAATTTCGTTTGGATGCAGCTGTGGAATTATATAAATCTGGAAAAATTGACTTTATCCTTGTAAGTGGAGATAATGGTTCTAAAGGATATGATGAACCTACCGATTTTAAAAATGATTTAATAGCGTTGGGTATTCCTGAAGATAAAATATTTTTAGATTATGCCGGTTTCAGAACGTTAGATTCGGTTGTGCGAGTTAAAGAAATTTTCGGGCAAACTTCAGTAACAATTATCTCTCAACAATTTCATAACGAAAGAGCTTTGTATTTAGCTAAACATTTTGATATTAATGTAGTGGGGTTTAATGCTAAAGGAGTTTCCGGAAAAAAAGCACTAAAGGTTCAGTTAAGAGAATATCTAGCTAGAGTAAAAGTGTTTGTAGATATCCTCTTTAATGTAAAGCCTAAGTTTTTAGGAGAACCAATTAAGATAGTGTAATACTAACAATCTGCTAAACGTACTGTAACTGCTAAACCACCTTCAGAAGTTTCTTTATAGTTTCGGTTCATGTCTTTAGCAGTTTCCCACATGGTGTCAATTACTTTATCTAAAGGAACTTTCGATTCTTTCGGATTGGTTTCTAAAGCTAATTCAGCAGCGTTAATTGCTTTGATAGCTCCCATAGCGTTACGTTCAATACAAGGAACTTGTACCAATCCACCAATAGGATCACATGTAAGCCCTAAATGATGCTCCATAGCTATTTCAGCAGCTACTAAACATTGAGATGGTGTTCCGCCTAACAACTCGGTTAAAGCAGCAGCAGCCATGGCAGATGATACGCCAATTTCTGCTTGACAGCCACCCATAGCAGCTGAGATTGTAGCATTTTTCTTAAAGATACTACCTATTTCTCCAGCAACTAATAAGAATTTTTTAACGTGTTCAAAATCTGCATCATGGTTTTCAATTACTAAATAGTACATTAAAACGGCAGGAATTACACCAGCACTTCCATTGGTTGGAGCAGTAACCACCCTTCCTAATGCAGCATTTACTTCGTTTACTGATAAAGCTAAACAACTTACCCATTTTAAAATTTCACGGAATTTAACTTCGGTACTTCGAATGGCAGTTATCCATTCTTGTTGATTGGTGTATTCAGCATCTTTAATTAGTTTTTGATGTGTTTCAAACGCACGTCGCTTTACGTTTAATCCACCAGGTAAAGTACCTTGTGTATGACAACCAATATACATGCACTCTAGCATTGTATTCCAAATACGGTGTAGTTCTTTATCAATTTCTTCAGCAGAATTAATTACCAATTCGTTTTGATAAACAATGTCTGAAATATTTAAATTCTCTCTTTCACAATAGGCTTCAAGCTCAGTAGCTCTGTTTATTGGAAAAGGGAAGTTTTGTTTGTTAATTTCAATGTCTTCTGCTAAATGATCATCTTCTTGTACAATAAAACCACCACCAATAGAGTAGTAGGTTTCAGTAGAAATTTCTTCACCTTGAGCATAACCTCTAAAGGTCATTCCGTTTGCATGAAAAGGGAGAAATTCTCGGTTGAATTTTACAGAATCTTTTAAAAATGGAATGTTTCTTTCGTTGTTGAAAAACAACTGTTCTTTATTTTGAATATCGCTAATAATAACGTCAATACTTTCAATAGGAACATATTCTGGATCAGCTCCACTTAATCCTAATAAAATAGCTAAGTCAGTCGCGTGTCCTTTTCCTGTTAAAGAAAGAGAACCGTACAAGTCTACTTTGACTTCTTCAATTAAAAGAAATTCATTTGTTTCTTTTAATTTTTGTATCCATTGTTGTGCTGCTCTCCAAGGACCTAAAGTGTGAGAGCTAGAAGGTCCCACCCCAATTTTAAGCATGTCAAAAACGCTAATAAACTGCGACATAAGTATAAGTTGTTTGTTGGTGGCTAAAATAAAAAAATCCTGTATTCAAAAGTAAATACAGGATTTAATTTTTATTTAAAAAAGACGTATGTATTACATTCCGTAAACAGACTCTTTGTCAAATTTCTTAACTAACATGTAGTACACTACTGCACGGTATTTGTTTCTTTCAGATCTTCCAATTCTTTCCATTACTTCATCAATGGCTTTGTCTAAAGCAGGACTATCGTCTAATCCTAATTTTTTCATTAAGAAGTTTTTCTTTACTGTTTCTAACTCTTTAGAATCGCTACCAGATACTGTTTCAGCATCATTTTTGTAGATAGAAGGACCTAAACCTTTAGTTACTGCGGTTAATAATTCGGTGTTTGAACGGATATCTCTATCGTCCATAAATTTCTTATAAAGTGCTACTTTTTCGTCAAATTTACTCATGATTTTTTGTTTAAAATTAGATGTTAAATTCTCTTGAATTTTTTAATTCTTTCAAATATAGAAAAATAATTGGTTCTTTCAAATATCTTAGAGTTAATAAGCTCTTAACGTATATTTTGTTAATTAAATTGTTGAAAACAATTAGTTTTTTTGTTAAAAGGGTATTGTTCTTGTAGTAACTTTAATGTGAATTCAAATCTTTAGCCTATGTCATTATCAAAATTTGAATCTATGTTGAAAACCAATGAAGTATATTTTTTTGATGCAGTCGAGTTTGAAACAATCGTAGAGCATTATTTAAATATAGGAAAACAATCATTGGCTAAAAAAGCAGTACAACTAGGGTTGGAACAGCATCCTTCTTCAATTCAATTAAAATTAATGAAAGTAGAAATTTTAATTTTTGAAGATAAATTGCCTGAAGCAATCAAGATGCTATCTAACATAGAAGCAGTAGAACCTCATAACGATGAGGTGTTTATTCAGAAGGCTATTATCTTATCTAAAAAGAAAAAGCATACAGAAGCCATAGCAATTTTAAAAGAGTCATTGCAGTATATTGAAGATCCTGCAGATATCTGGTCTATGATAGGTATGGAATATTTATATCTAGATGATTTTGAAAATGCGCGTTTAAACTTTGCAAAATGTATTGAGGTAGATTATGAGGATTATTCTTCGCTATACAATATTGTGTATTGTTTTGATATGGAAGAAAACCACGAAGAAGCAATACGATTTTTAAATGCTTATTTAGATAGAAATCCCTATTGTGAAGTAGCGTGGCATCAATTAGGAAAGCAATATTTTGAGTTGGGAATGTTTAAAGAAGCATTAACAGCTTTTGATTATGCGGTACTTATTGATGATAGTTTTATAGGAGGATACTTAGAAAAAGCAAAAACCTTAGAAGAGTTAAAACGTTATGAAGAAGCTATAGAAAATTATTCGGTAACATTAGAACTTGATGATCCAACAGCATACGCTTATGTAAGAATAGGTGAATGTTATGAAAAACTAGATAATGTTAATGCAGCTATAAGCTTTTATAAAAAAGCAGTACACGAAGATCCGTTGTTAGATCGTGGGTGGATTTTATTAACCAATGCTTGTTATAATCAAGAAAATTATCAAAAAGCGTTACACTACATCAACAAAGCAATTCAAATAGATGAAGGAAATGTACTGTATTGGAGACGCTATGGTGATATTAATTTAAAGCTAGGTTTTTATGAAGAAGCAGTAAAAGCTTTCAATACAAGTTTGGCTCTCGGTGATAGAGAAATTGAAATTTATGTAGCATTAGCAGACATTCTGTTGTTTTTAGGTGAGTTTAATGAAGCATTAATTACTTTAATAAAAGCTAAAAAGACATATAAAGAATTTGCTGAAATTGAATATAGGCTTTGTGGTTTATTTATGATTTTAGGAAAGGAAGAATATAGTTTAACCCACCTACAAAGTGCTTTAGAAATCGATTTTGAGTATCATACCATCATAAAAGAGTTATATCCTACTGTTTTTGATAATGAAAAAGTACAAGATGTTGTTTCTAAATACAATAAAGCAATACAGTAAATAAAATTATTTTTTTAAAGTATAAGAGCTGGTTTTTTAACTGGCTCTTTTTTATTGTAGCAATGAAAGATTACAGTTGGTTTCATTTTTTGACTTAAAGTAACCAAATAAAATGAAACGTTAAATTTCAATTAAAATGCAAAAATGAATTTGTTGTTTTTTACTTAAAAATGACTAAAATTGAGTAAATTTGATATTCGTTTTATGAGAAAAATAAAAAAAATAGCAGTGATGACTTCTGGAGGGGATGCTCCAGGAATGAATGCCGCGATACGATCTGTTGTAAGGACTTGTGCCTATTATCGTACAGACTGTATGGGGATTTATAGAGGGTACCAAGGATTGATAGAAGGAGATTTAATTCCTTTAACCGCTAGGAGTGTAAATAATATTATTCATAAAGGAGGAACGATATTAAAATCGGCTCGATCAAAAGATTTTAGAACTAAAGAAGGAAGACAAAAAGCTTATGAAAGCTTAAAAAAGAATAATGTAGATGCTTTAGTAGTAATCGGAGGAGATGGTTCTTTTACGGGAGGAGTTATTTTTAATAAAGAGTTCAATTTCCCTATTATAGGAATTCCAGGAACAATAGACAATGACATTTCAGGAACAAGTCATACGCTTGGTTACGATACAGCCTTAAATACAGCTGTAGAGGCTATTGATAAGATTAGAGATACAGCTTCTTCTCATAATAGACTTTTCTTTGTTGAGGTTATGGGGCGTGATGCTGGGTTTATAGCATTAAATGCAGGTGTTGGTGCAGGTGCTGAAGAGATTTTAATTCCTGAAGAAGATTTAGGGTTAGAAAGAATGTTAGAATCGTTAAAGAAAAGTAGAAGATCAGGAAAATCATCAAGTATAGTAGTAGTTTCTGAAGGAGATAAAACTGGAAAAAATGTATTTGAACTGGCTGATTATGTAGAGGAAAATTTACCTGAATATGAGGTGAGGGTTTCTGTGTTGGGGCATATGCAAAGAGGAGGTTCTCCATCTTGTTTCGATAGAGTTTTAGCAAGTAGATTAGGTGTAAGTGCTGTTGAATTATTACTTGACGGAAAAACAAATTTGATGGTAGGGTTGAAAGATAATAAAGTAATTTCTACCGATTTAGAAAAAGCAATCAAAGGTCAACATAATATTGATACCGAATTATTACGCGTATCTGATATTATGACCACTTAAACACGAATATAAAATTTTAAATAATGATAAAAATAGGAATTAACGGATTTGGAAGAATTGGTCGATTAGCATTCCGTTCTGCAATGAAAAGAGACAACATTCAAGTTGTGGCTATTAACGATTTGTTAGATGTAGATTATTTAGCCTATTTATTGAAGTATGATTCTGTTCATGGACGTTTTGAAGGAGATGTTGAAGTAAAAGATGGAAACTTAGTTGTAAATGGACAAACAATAAGAATAACTGCGGAAAGAAATCCTGAAAATTTAAAATGGAATGAAGCCGGAGCAGAATATGTAATTGAATCTACAGGTTTTTTTACAGATAAAGATAAGGCAGCAATGCATATTACAGGAGGAGCAAAGAAAGTAATTATTTCAGCGCCTTCTAAAGATGCTAATATGTATGTTATGGGGGTAAACCATAAAGAATTAACAGCTGATGAAAATATCTTTTCAAATGCTTCATGTACAACAAATTGTTTAGGCCCATTAACAAAAGTAATTCACGATAACTTTGGGTTAAAAGAAGGTTTGATGACTACGGTTCATGCAGCAACATCAACACAAAACACGGTTGACGGACCTAACAAAAAATGGAGAAGAGGACGTTCAGTAGTTAACAATATTATACCTACATCAACAGGAGCAGCAAAAGCTGTAACAAAGGTTATTCCAGAACTAGAAGGTAAATTAACAGGTATGGCAGTAAGAGTGCCTGTAGCGGATGTTTCTTTAGTAGATTTGACTTTTAGAACAGAAAAAGCTACTTCGTTAGAGGAGATTTTAAAAGCATTAAAGGATGCTTCTGAAGGTGAGTTAAAAGGGATTTTAGGATATACTGAAGATGAGGTAGTGTCACAAGATTTTGTTTCAGAAACAAGAACATCAGTAATTGATGCTGATGCTTGTTTAGAGTTAAACGAAAACTTTTTCAAGGTAATTTCTTGGTACGATAACGAGTTTGGATATGCTACTAAAATTGTAGATTTACTAGAGTATTCAGCTTCTTTATAAAAGCATAAAATATTTTGTAATATTGTATTCCCGCTTTTGGCGGGAATATTTTTTTAAACACTATTTATGGAAATAGCAATTATAGCACATGATGGAATGAAAGCTGAAATGGTTCAGTTTTTAAACGAACACAAAGAAATTTTACATCAAAAAAGAATTCAGTTAATTTCAACGGGAACAACAGGAGAAAAAGCGGAAAAAGCAGGTTTTGAAGTGACAAAATTTTTATCAGGACCTATTGGTGGTGATGCACAAATTGCAGGTAGAGTAGCGGAGGGGAAATGTCAAATGGTGTTGTTTTTTAGAGACCCTTTAGCAAAGCACCCACATGAACCAGATATTTCTATGTTAATGCGTTTGTGTGATGTTCACGATGTACCGTTAGCTACAAATCCATCAACAGCGGAATTATTAATCAAAGCGATTTAAAAGAAAAAAGAGAAACATATAATTGTTTCTCTTTTTTAGTGATTTATTGAAATGTTTCGCTATCGGTTTGGCTATGGTTTCGTTGCGTGAAAATCCGTGAGGATTTTCCGCCGTAAACCGAAGATAGCAAATTTGCGAGGACTTTCCGAGAGGAAAGTCAGAAGCAATGAACTATAGCCGGTGTTACCTTGCGTTTTTATTCCGTTTAAATTCAGTTTGTATAAGTTTTTCAAGTTCTCCAAAGTCATATTTCAGCGTATTGGATGTAATCGAAAGAGGTGTTTCGTACATATTCATATTTGCTTTCATAAGTTTGGCTTGTAGTCCGTTTTTAGCTTTTCCGATATATTTTTCAGGGTTTACAATGTCAATCAGCAAGAATTTTGTCGACATTATTTGTTTTGTTCTGATTTCAGAAATGTCGTTCCATTCGATAAGTCCAATACTTGACGCATTTGAGTTGTCAGTTATTCCGTCCGAGTCAACAATTAGTCCAATTTTTTTGTCAAATAGTTTTTTAATTCCATAAATTCCTGTTGCACTAAAAAACAATATTCCAGTAATTCCTCCAATTCTGATAATTTCTGGGTCAGTTATTCTGAAAATGTTAGGAATAAACCTTTCGGGATTGGTCGCAATCCAAATTCCGCCGACAACAAATGCAATTGAACCTAATAAAAGCATTGCTATTTTCTTTTTACTTAATGGTATTTCAATTCTATTATTCAACTTCTGTAGATTTATGTGAGTTCAAATGCAAGGTAACAAGTTTGAGGATATGAGTTCGTTTTAATGACTTATATCCACTGATAGCGAAGTTAGCTTTTTAAAGGTTAAGAATCAAACTAAATTTACTTAACAGCAATCATACTAATTTCTACATTTACAAACTTAGGTAAGTTAGCTACTTCCACAGTTTCACGAGCAGGAGCAGTAGCATCATCAAAATACTCACCATAAACAGCATTAATTTTTGAAAAGTTATGCATATCTGAAATAAAAATAGAAGTTTTAATAACGTTTTCAAACGTCATATCAGCTGCAGCTAATACTTCTTTCATGTTTTGCATTACTTGTTTTGTTTCTGCTTCAATAGAATCTAAAACTAACTCACCAGTTTCAGGGTTAATTGCTATTTGTCCAGAAGTGTATAAAGTATTTCCGCTAAGTACAGCTTGATTATATGGTCCAATTGGAGCTGGAGCTTTATCAGTTGTGATTATTTTTTTCATTTTAGTTTGAGTTTATAAAGTTGTTTGCTTTGTTAAAAAGGAAAAGTTAGATTTTTCTTACTTTAGAATAAAACTCTATCTGGTGGTTTGTTTTTATCCCATTTTAAGTCACTTAATACAGAAGATTTAACCCCAATAAAGAAATTATAAGAAGAGTTAATACCGAAAGGAGTCCAGTTAAAGTTGAATCGCCAACTATCTAAATCTCTCGAAAAACCTAATCTTGTATAGGTGAAAGCATTGTCTTTAATGTCGTATCCAGAAGAAAAGTTAACTTTCCATTTAGGAGAAAGCTCAACATCACCACTAAACATTAATGCGTTGTTACCTATTTGACTTGTTAGTCCGTTGTTAGTATAGTTCATAGAGTAAGCTAAATTAAGGGTCCAAGGTATTTTAGCTCTGTATAACTCAGTTTCTTTTGTTTCACTTTCGTTATTTTTATTGCTGTTGTTAGGAAAGCCATTAGTTGCGCCTATACTTTCACCAAAAACATCAGGGGTATCTTGGGCTCCATTTCCATTTTTGTTATCAGAATTATCTTTACCGTCTTTATTTTTTTCAAAATCTTTACTAGAAATAGAGTAGTTTGCTGTTACTCCCAAATTAGTCATTCTAAGAAGACCACCGTTAAATTTATTAATTCTATCGCCTTTGCTGTTTACTTGATAAGGATCAAAAGTAGCATTCATGTTTAAAGCTAGTTTATCTTTAAAAAGACGTGTACCAGCGTTTGCTCTTACAGGAGACCATCGCAAACTATCCAAAGCTATATTATAACTTGTGCTGAAGTTTAAATTGTTAAGAATCGTAATTTTTTTATCTTCTTCATCACTGTCAGGGTCTTTCGGAGCTACTTTGGCTTCTAAAACATTGTTTATCGAAATTCCAATTGAGTTTGTTATTCCTCGTCCAGGTGTGTTGTATATTCCTCCTTCAAAAGGAGAATAGGTTAGCAAGTCATTAGGATCAGAACTTTGTTGTACTTGTAAATCATAATCTTTAGCAAAATTAGGACGATATCCATATGAAATAGAAGGTCTAATTGTATGACGGATTGCTTTTAAACGCCCTTTTTTAAAGTTAAATGTACCATAAATGTTGGTAGATAATGAAACTCCAAAGTTATATTCATTGTAACGCGTAAAACCGCTAATAGTATCGTTAACTGCAGCTCCTAAATTACCATCTTTGTTTACAGCTGTAGGATCATATCTCTTTTTAATTTGATCAAAATACCAAACATCTTTATAACTCACACTTGGAGATAAAGTAAAGTATTTAAAAGCCTTTAAGCTTGTATTAGTGCTCAAATTGTGTTGTATTCCTTTTTTAGCTGTTTGAAACATTTTAGGAGTAAAAAACTCATCGTCAGTAGTGTTGATTTGATACTGACCTTGCATGCTATAATTCAATCCCATTTTTTGAATAGGATTCTTTTTTACACCATTTTTACCTGCAAATGGATAAATACGATCCATGTTTAGCTGTAAAGAAGGTAAAGTCATGGAGATAGTTTCAGTATTCGTATTTTGATTATGGGTTGCAGTTACACTTAAATTAAAAGGTGTACCTACAAATTTTGTATAATATGAAATAGAAGAGTTTAAGGTGTTAGTTAAAAACTGAGAACTATTAAATTCATTCAAAGATTGTTGATAGTATTTACTACTACCTAAATTAACAGAGGCAGAAAAACGAGAGTTCGGACTTGCTTTAGAATCTTGATTATGTGTCCAACGAATATTAAAATTTGTTGACTTGTTATAATCACTCAAACCACGAATGCCTCGTATAATGTTCTCATAGCGAATACTAAAATTTCCACTAAATTTATAACGTACATAATAATTAGAGGTAGCATTTAAGCCCCAACTACCGTTGGTGTATAGATCTGCTAAAGTTGTTAAATCAAAATAATCGCTAACAGCAAAATAGTAACCTCCGTTCTGTAAGAAAAAACCTTGGTTATTACTTTCACCCCAAGAAGGAATAATAAAACCGGAAGTTCTCTTATTAGTCATAGGAAAGTAAGCAAAAGGTAAATAAACAGGAGTGGGGACATCTGCTAATACTAAATTACTTCCTCCTACAATAATTTTTTTACCAGGAACTAACTTTGCTTTATTTGTTTGTATGTAGTAATCAGGATTTTCTTTTTGAGAGGTTGTAAAACGTAATCTACGCATATATATGGTAGAGTCGTTTATGCGTTTGGTTTTTTCTCCGTAAGTTATAATTCCCGCCTGATTTGTTTTTACTCCGTAGACTAAAGCCTTTTTTGTTTTGAAGTTAAAAAGAATAGAATCTTGTTCAGATTCTTGCCCACCTTGTTTAAATTGAGGTTTTTGATGGTAACCAGTACTATCTTTAATACCCTTGGCGTACACCATGTTGTTTTTATAATCTAGTATAATTATACCAGCTTTTAAATCAATATCGGTATAAGTTACATGGGCTTTATTGTATAAGGTAACAGTTTTGTTTTTGGCGTCTTGTATGGTGTAATCTTCAGCGTTATGTGTAATTATACCATCTATTACTTCTTTTGGTTTTATAGAGTCGTTAGCAATAGTATCTCTTTTACCAATAAGAGCATTGTTTTTTAACGCGATTAAAGAGTCCTTAGGATTTGAAGAAATAGAATCTTTTTTAAGATTGATAGAATTAATTTCTTTCTTACCAAATTCTTGAGCAGAGCTTAATTGAAAATAAAAAAGACAGAAAGCTAAAAGTATGTAAGTAGGATTTGCTCGCAATATTATTAATACTATTTTTGTGTTATATTTAAAAACTTTGGCGTACTATTTGAACGCTCTTATTTTAAAATCCAAAAATAGTTAAATTTTATTGATGCAATTCTTAAATTTCCGTAAATATAATATCTCAAAAATATCATTAATTGTTATAACCTCTCTAACTGTTTTATTAGGAGAGATATCATCTGTTTTTGCACAAAAAAAATATACAGTTGTGCTAGATGCAGGTCATGGAGGAAAAGATCCAGGTAACTTAGGAAACGGATTTAGAGAAAAACATATTGCTCTTAGAGTAGCACTCGATGTAGGAAAAGAGTTATCAACATCAAAAGATATTGAAGTTGAGTATACAAGGAAAAAAGATGTTTTTGTAGAGTTACACAACCGAGCTAAAATAGCAAATGATAAGAAAGCAGATTTATTTGTATCAATACATTGCGATGCTTTTAGAAGATCAGATCCTCATGGAGCGAGTACTTTTGTGTTAGGTCTTAGTGGAAATAAAGAAAATTTAGAGATAGCAAAAAAGGAAAACTCTGTAATTTTATTAGAGGATAATTATAAGCAAAACTATGATTATGATCCTAATTCTCCTGAATCGGTAATAGGGTTATCAGTACTTCAAGAAGAAAATTTAGAAAATAGTTTAGGAATAGCAGGATTGGTACAAAATAACTTTGTAGCCCTTAAAAGAAATAATAGAAAGGTAAAGCAAGCTAATTTTTTAGTGTTGCGAGAAACTGTAATGCCTAGTGTTTTAATAGAGTTAGGTTTTTTAACTAATAAAGCGGAAGGGAGTTTTCTTAATTCAAGAAAAGGACAACTTCAAATGGCAAAGTCAATAGCTGAAGCTATAAAAAAGTATTTTGAAAGATTAAAACTGAATACAATTAGTGAAACCATTACAGTAAATGCGCCATTGATTCAAAAAGAAGAATCAAAACCAACGGTTAAGAAAGAAAATACTAAACCTGTAGAGAAGAAAGAAGTAACTCAAACAAATGAGAAAAAGGAGGAGCCAATTAAAAAAGTAACTAAAACTCCAGAGAAAAAATCTTCAGAGGTCGAATTTAAAATTCAAATTGCAGCTTCTAAAAAAAAGTTATCTACAAGTACTTTTAAAGGGGTGAAAAATGTAGAGGTTTTATTTATAGATGGTTACTACAAATATTATTACGGAAATTCACCAAGTCTTTCAGGAATAAAAAAGTTGTTGCCAGAAGTAAAAAGTAATGGATATAAAGATGCATGGGTAGTGGCTTTTAAAAACGGAAAACGAATTTCTATCAAAGAAGCATTGAAAAACCGTTAATTTAGAGGTGTTCTATATTTATACTCCCAAAATTATTATTATTTTCGCTCGTATAAATATTTTATATGTCTAAAGAACTAAAAACAGGAATTGTTGCTGTAATTGTTATAGCCTTATTTATTTGGGGGTATAACTTTTTAAAAGGGCAAGATTTGTTCAGTGCTAATACAAGACAATTTTTTGTAGAGTACAATAACATAAACGGTCTTAATGAGGCGAGTTTAGTTACAATTAATGGGTTGAAAGTAGGTAAGGTAGATCAAATTTACTTTAATGAGCAACCAGAAAAAAGAGGTAAACTAATAGTGAAAATATCGTTAGATACCGATTTTGAATTTTCTAAAAATAGTATTGCTAAAATTTATTCAGCTAGTTTAATGGGAGGTCAAAATTTAGCCATTGTTCCTAAATATGATGGAGAAATAGCTAAATCTGGAGACTATTTAAAAGGAGAGGTTGAATCAGATATATTTTCATCAGTAGGAGAAAAATTAAATCCTATTCAAGCAAAACTAGAAAATGTTTTAGTTGGAGCAGACTCTTTATTAATAGGTATAAACCAAGTTCTGGATGAAAAGTCTCGTAAAAGTTTAAATAGAAGTATTCTAGGATTAGAAGGAACTATTTATGATGTTCGTAAGACATTATCTTCAGTAAACTCTTTAGTAGCAGACAATAAATCTAATCTAGATTCTACATTACAGAACGCTAAAAATATTACTGATAATTTTTCGAAAATTTCAGAAGATTTAGCGAAAGCTAATTTAGGAGAAACTGTTAAAAAGTTAGAAACAACTTTAGTGAATGTAAATACTTTGTTAGCTGATATGAAGTCAGGAAAAGGTACTTTAGGTAAGTTAATGACCGATGAAAAAATGTACACTAACTTAACGAATGCTTCAAAGGAATTAGAAGAGTTGTTAAGAGAAATGAAACTAAACCCAAAACGTTTTGTACATTTTTCATTGTTTGGAAAAAAAGCAAAGCCATATAACGAAGAGAATAACGAGAAAAATGTAAGTAATAAATAAGCTTATATTTATAAAATCTAAAAAACTTAATAATTAAAGAACGATGGAGAAATACGTACCAAACATCTTTTTTGCACTTATTTTAATTGCAGGTATCGGGTATTTTGTAATGAATGTTCGTAAGTTGATACGCAACATTAAATTAGGAAAAGATATTGATAGAAGTGATAGAAAGCCAGAGCGTTGGAAAAACATGGCAAAAATTGCTTTAGGACAATATAAAATGGTACGCCGTCCTGTTTCTGGTATTTTACATATTGTCGTGTATGTAGGATTTATTTTAATCAATATCGAAATGTTAGAAATCGTTATTGATGGTTTATTAGGTACACATCGTGTTTTTCAACCAATTATAGGAGACGCTTTATATGGTTTTTTAATCGGTAGTTTTGAAATATTAGCTCTTTTGGTATTGCTAGCGGTTACAGTTTTTTGGTTCCGTAGAAATATTGAAAAAGTAAAACGTTTCTGGAATAAGGAAATGGAAGGGTGGCCAAAAAACGATGGAAATATTATTTTATATTTCGAAATGGTATTAATGACTTTATTTTTGGTCATGAACGCTACTGATGTTTATTTCCAAGAAGCAGGAGTAGGGAATGTAGTTTCTCAATTTGTAGCGCCTTGGTTTGATGGTTTTTCACCAGAAGCATTACACACAATTGAAAAATCTGCATGGTGGTTACACATTGTAGGTATTTTAATTTTCTTAAACTATTTATACTACTCTAAGCACTTACATATTTTATTAGCTTTCCCTAATACGTTTTTTGCAAACTTAAATCCAAAGGGACAGTTTAATAATTTAGAAGCTGTTACTAAAGAAGTAAAAATGATGATGGATCCAGATGCAGATCCGTATGCTATGCCGGAAGAAGGAGCAGAAGAGGGTGAACCAGAAAAATTCGGAGCATCTGATGTTACCGATTTAAACTGGGTACAGTTAATGAACGCATATACCTGTACAGAGTGTGGACGTTGTACTTCTTCTTGTCCTGCAAATTTAACGGGGAAAGAATTATCTCCTCGAAAAATTATGATGGATACTCGTGACCGCTTAGAAGAGGTTGGGAAAAATATGGATGCAAATGGAGGTAAGTTTGTTGATGATGGAAAGCAATTATTAAACGATTATATTACTCCAGAAGAATTATGGGCATGTACAAGTTGTAATGCTTGTGTGCAAGAATGTCCTGTAAATATCGATCCTTTATCAATCATTATGGAAATGCGTCGTTATTTAGTAATGGAAGAATCAGCAGCTCCTCAAGAGTTGAATATGATGATGACCAATATAGAAAATAACGGAGCTCCATGGCAGTATAGTCAAATGGATAGATTAAACTGGAAAGACGAAGAATAATCATTAATTATTCGATTCTCAAAAAAACTAAACAAAACAGTTCAACAATTAAACGATAAAGAATTATGAACGTACCAACAATGGCAGATATGATGGCTCAAGGAAAGCAACCAGAAGTGTTGTTTTGGGTAGGAGCTGCAGGAAGTTATGATGATAGAGCAAAAAAAATAACAAGAGCATTCGTAAAAATATTACAACAAGCTAATGTAGATTTTGCTGTATTAGGTACCGAAGAAAGTTCAACAGGGGACGCAGCAAAACGTGCAGGAAATGAATTCTTATTTCAAATGCAAGCTGTTACTAATATTGAAGTTTTAAACGCTTACGAAGTAAAAACAATTGTTACTTGTGATCCACATTCATTTAATACCTTAAAAAATGAGTATCCAGGATTAGGAGGAAAGTATAAAGTATATCATCACACTCAATATATTAGCAAGTTAATTAAAGAAGGACGTTTAACTGTTGAAGATGAAAATTTAAAAGGTAAGCGTTTAACGTATCATGATCCATGTTATTTAGGTCGCGCAAATGATGTATATGAAAGTCCGCGTGAATTAATTCGTCGTTTAGGAGTAAAAATGACGGAAATGAAGCGTCATAAATCAACGGCATTATGTTGTGGTGCTGGAGGAGCACAAATGTTTAAAGAACCAGAAAAAGGAGATAAGGATATCAACGTGTTAAGAACAGAAGATGCTTTAGAAACAAATCCGCAGATTATTGCTACGGGATGTCCTTATTGTAATACCATGATGACTGACGGTGTTAAATTTAAAGAGAAAGAAGCACAAATAGAAGTAAAAGATATTGCTGAATTAATTGCAGAGGCAAATAATTTGTAATAGCAAAAAATATAAATTGTGTTATTCCCGCGAAAGCGGGAATCTTATTTTTTAAGAATGATTAAAAACTACATAAAAGCGGCTCGCTTACGTACTCTACCACTTTCTGTTTCAGGAATAATTATTGGAGCTTTTCTAGGGTTAAATGACTCTTTTTTGAAAGTGTCCTCAGCCCTTTTTAATACAACTATTTGTGTTGGAAGAAAAAGTATTCTGGAATCCTCAATATTTTGGCTAGCAATTCTAACAACAATTGGTTTTCAAGTATTGTCTAATTTTGCTAATGATTATGGAGACGGAGTAAAAGGTACGGATAATGAAAGAGAAGGAGAAGCACGTATGGTAGCTTCAGGAGCAATTACACCAAAACAAATGAAAAATGCAATGATTGTTACAGGGGTCGTTACGACTATTATTGCTTTGCTACTCATTTATATCTCTTTTGGAAAAGACAACTTTTTATACTCGGTTATCTTCTTCGGATTAGGAATTACTTCTATTGTTGCGGCAATAAAATACACGGTAGGTAAATCAGCCTATGGTTATAGCGGATTTGGAGATGTTTTTGTATTTGTTTTCTTCGGATTGTTAGCCGTAGTTGGAACTTACTTCCTGTATACAAAACAGCTAAACTTTACAATCTTTCTACCAGCAATTACCGTAGGATTGTTAAGTACTGCGGTACTAAATCTAAATAATATGCGAGATAGAGAGAATGATGCGGTGTCAGAAAAAAATACGCTAGTGGTAAAAATGGGGGCAGAATCGGCAAAAATGTATCATTATTTTTTAATTATAGCATCTTTCGTGTTTGCATTGTTATACGTAGTTACAAAGTATCATTCACCAACTCAATTTTTATTTATTATAGCTTACATTCCTTTAGCTAAACACCTATTTTTTGTATACAAAAATAAAGAAGAGGCTTTGTTAGATGGTGAGCTAAAAAAAGTAGCTTTAAGTACCTTTTTATTTTCAATTTTATTTGGATTGGGGCAAATTTTGTAACTTCCCTGAAAAAATATGATGAAAAAAATTTTAAATCTTTTTGTAGCTTTTGTTTTACTAACAGCTTGTAATGACGGGAGTAAAAACCTTGAATCTTATGGCAGTAACAGTGCTTTAAGAGATGTAGCGACTATAGAAGAAGTAGAAGAATCAGTTGAGTTAAAAGGAAATAATGAAGCTCCAGTAGTTGAAAGAAAATTAATTAAAACAGGAGATGTATCTTTTGAAACAAGTGATTTATCTGCAACAAGAAGCCATATAGAACAAGTATTAAAAAAATACAACGGTTATATTGCTACGGATAATGAATACAAATCTTCACAAAGCATAACAACAAATTTAACGGTTAGAATTCCTTCTAAAAGTTTTGATGATTTTTTAAATGAAATTTCATCAAAAGTTTCACGATTCGATAATAAGAATATATCGGTAAATGATGTAACTGAGCAGTTCTTAGATGTTGAAGTTCGTTTAAAAGTAAAAAAAGAGTTAGAACAGCGTTATAGTGAGATATTAAAAAAAGCGTCTTCAGTAAAAGAAATTATAGAAGTAGAAAGAGAATTAAACAATGTAAGATCAGAAATAGAATCGATAGAAGGTCGCCTGAAGTATTTGCAAAACCAGGTATCCTATTCAACCTTAACAATCCGATTTTATAAAACAGAAATAAGCAAAGCATATTCAAAAAGTTATGGAAAACGCTTAACAGAAGCTTTTGGTAGTGGAATAGATAATATAAAATGGTTCTTTATTGGTTTGGTAAATATTTGGCCATTCATATTGTTAATCATCATCCTAATTATATTTATAAAAAAGCGAATTAAACGAAAGAAAGAATAGAACCTTAGAGTTTAAGGTAATATCTTATCATATTAAAACTAAAAACAAATAGATGAAAATCACTTTTTACGGTCATGCGTGTTTTGGAGTAGAAATTAATGGAACTCATGTGTTAATTGATCCTTTTATAACAGGAAACCCTTTAGCATCGCACATTAATGTTGATGAAGTAAAAGCAGACTATATATTACTTACACATGCGCATCAAGATCATGTATTAGATGTTGAGCGTATTGCAGAAAGAACAGGAGCTACGATAGTTTCAAATTACGAAATTGTTATGTATTATGGTGCTAAGGATTTAAAAGGACACCCAGTAAATCATGGAGGTACTTATACAAACGATACATTTTCTGCTAAATATGTAAATGCTATTCATACTTCGTCTTTTGCCGATGGAAGTTATGGTGGTCAACCAGGTGGATTTGTAATTACAGCAGGAGAAAAGTCGTTATATGTTTCAGGTGATACAGCTGTTACTATGGATATGCAGTTAATACCGATGGGAACAAACCTTACAGCGTCAATTTTTCCAATAGGAGATAATTTCACAATGGGAGTAGATGATGCTATTATAGCAAGTGATTTGGTAATTTGTAATAAAGTAATAGGTTGTCACTTTAACACTTTCCCTCCAATAACAATTGATGTTGATGATGCGAAAGAAAAGTTTACACAAGCTAAAAAAGAATTAGTGATTTTAGAAATTGGAGAAACAATAACTATTTAAGAGGTTGTTTTAGGTTAGAAGTATGAAAAAAATCAAAATAATTTTAGGAATTATAACTGCTTTAATTCTTGCGTTTTTTTTAACAGGATTGGTTGTTCAAGAGGTCGTATACACGAATGAGATAACGGTTAACAAGCCTGTAAAAGAAGTTTTTGCCGACTTTCAAAATGTAGAATTGATGAAGCAATGGATGCCAGAAGTAAAATCGATTGATGTATTAGAAGAAAAGCCAAATAAAGTAGGAAGTACATATAAAGTTGTAGTTGAAAACCAAGGGAAATTGGTGACTATGACTGAAGAAGTATTAGCTTTTGAAGAAAATGAAAGACTTACTTTTCATTTCGATGCAGAAAATATGTTAAAAACAGATGATTATGTATTTACTTCTGAAGGAAATATAACTAAGATAGTACAAACAACTACCTGTACAAGTGAGTCGTACGTAATGAGTTGTTTGTTCCCGTATTTTAAAGGAGCATTGAAAAAAATGAGTCAACAATATTTAGACGAATTTAAAAAAGCATCTGAAGCTCATAACTAAAAAAATAAACAGTTGATTAAAGCTATCTATCAAAAATATTTATTGAATTTTAAACAAGCTAGTGGAACTTCTCGTGGAATTTTAAGAACCAAAGAAACTTGGTTTTTAGTTTTAGAAAGAGAAGGAAAACAAGGCTTTGGTGAATGTGGTTTATTTCGTGGACTAAGTGCTGATGACAGACCTGATTATGAGGAGAAATTGCAGTGGGTATGTAACAATATTAATCTTGGATTAGATATTTTATTGACAGAATTGGTACGCTTCCCATCGATTCAATTTGGATTAGAACAAGCCTTTTTATCATTAGAAAGTGAAAATCCGTTTGAATTATTTCCATCAGATTTTTCTAAAGGAAAAGAGCAAATTTCAATAAACGGATTGATTTGGATGGGTGACAAATCCTTTATGCAACAACAAATAAAGGATAAGTTAAAGCAAGGATTTACAACAATAAAAATGAAGATTGGAGCTATTGATTTCGATACAGAAATAGCATTGTTGCAGTCTATCAGAAAAGAGTTTTCAGCCAAAGAAATAGAGTTAAGAGTAGATGCTAACGGAGCTTTCTTACCAAAAAAAGCCTTAGAAAAATTACAAAGATTAGCCGAGTTAGAGTTACATTCAATAGAACAACCTATCAAACAAGGTCAGTGGCAAGAAATGGCGAGATTGTGTGAGGAAACTCCGTTGCCAATTGCCTTAGACGAAGAGTTGATAGGCGTGTTTACTTCCGAAGAAAAAGAAAAATGTATTACTACAATTCAACCTCAATACATTATTTTAAAACCAAGCTTGGTTGGAGGTTTTCAAGGAAGTAACGAATGGATTCAAATAGCAACAAACCATAATGCAGGTAATTGGATTACTTCGGCATTAGAAAGTAATATTGGATTAAATGCCATAGCACAATGGACGTACACGTTGAATAATCCATTACCACAAGGACTGGGAACAGGAAGTTTGTTTACAAATAACATAGAAAGTCCGTTAGAAGTTACAAATGGTAGCTTAGGTTATAACACGAATAAACATTGGGACTTTAATATTTAACAATGGATTTTATACAACAAGTATATAAAGGCGAAAATAGTTGGTGGAGGTGGTTACTTACAATTTTAATAGTAATGTCTCCTTTTTTATTAAACTTCGCAATCTATTTTTTATTACCAGAAGTATATAAAGGGTTAATGGAAGATACAGCCAATTTTCAAGGAAACAAAAATATTTTCCTAATTGAAAATTTAATACCATTTGCAGTACTTTTAGTTTTGTTGATAGTATTTGTGAAGTTCGTGCATTTACGGTCATTCACTTCTGTAGTAACAAGTAGAAAGAAAGTAGATTGGAATCGCTTTTTTTATGGTTTTGTTACTTGGTTTTTAATGACGGTATTTTTTCTCTTTATAGGCTATTTGTTAGCACCAGAAGAATTCGTGTGGAATTTTAAACCAGTTCCGTTTTTTCTATTATTAACGATTTGTATCATTTTAATTCCGATTCAAACATCGTTAGAAGAGTTGTTGTTTAGAGGTTATTTAATGCAAGGAATAGGAATTTTAACTAAGACTAGATGGGTTCCACTAATCGTAACTTCAACGTTGTTTGGTTTAATGCATATTTTAAATCCAGAAGTATCCAAGTTAGGTTACGGAATTATGGGTTTTTATATTGGTACAGGTTTTTTATTCGGAATTATCACCTTGTTAGATGAAGGAGCAGAGCTAGCTTTAGGAATTCACGCAGCAAATAATATTGCAGCGGCTGTTTTAGTAGCTTCAAATTGGGCAGTTTTTCAAACTGACGCCTTATTTATTGATCATTCTGAACCGAATTTAATATATCAAATGATTATTCCTGTGTTTTTCATTTATCCGTTATATATAATGTTTTTGCAAAAAAAATATGGCTGGAAAAACTGGAAAGAAAAGTTGTTTGGTAAGATTGAAAAACCAGTGATTACTAAAGAAATTCAATAATGAATTGATCATGATATTGTGAAAAAAAATACCTTTCATAAAAGTTTTCAGTTAAATGGAGAGTCTTTTTCTTCAGAAGAAGAACTCTTAAGTTTTTCTAAAAGAATAAATAATTCTGTCTTTTCATTTTTATCAGATTGGTTTAATACTGAAGATTTTATTATAGTTCAAACTTCAGGATCTACAGGAAGACCGAAACCAATTCCGTTAAAAAAAGAGTTTATGAAAAACTCAGCTGAGGCAACGGGAACTTTTTTTGGTTTGAAAGAAAATACCACTGCTTTATTATGTCTTTCTACCGATTATATTGCAGGAAAAATGATGTTAGTCCGAGCATTAACGTTAGGGTGGAAGCTTGATGTTGTAGAAGCAATTTCTAATCCATTGGAAGGAATGGATAAAGTGTATGATTTTTCTGCAATGGTACCAATGCAGTTGCAAAACTCGTTAAAAGATTTACATAAGGTTAAAAAACTAATTGTAGGAGGAGGAGTGGTATCTAATGACTTGATTTCAGCAATTCAGAACCTGTCTACTCAAGTTTTCGCTACCTATGGAATGACGGAAACAATTACACATATCGCAGTTAAGAGTTTAAATAACTGTGCACCATTGCGAGGAGGAATGACGAAGCAATCTATTGATAATGAAACACCTCACTATAAAACATTACCCAACGTATACCTTTCACAAGACAATCGAAATTGTTTGATAATTGATGCGCCTAAAGTATCTGAGGAAAGAATTGTAACAAATGATGTAGTTCATTTAATTTCTGAAACAGAATTTGAATGGTTAGGGCGCTATGACAATGTAATTAATTCTGGAGGAGTTAAGCTGCATCCAGAAAAAATAGAGGAAAAACTATCTAAAATCATCTCAAATCGTTTTTTTGTTGCTGGTGTTCCTGATCAAAAACTAGGAGAGAAATTAATTTTAGTAATAGAAGGAGAGAAAGATAGTGTCATTTCGAACAAAGTGAGAAATCTTAATGAGCTCTCTAAATACGAAACTCCTAAAGAAATTTATTTTGTAGAAGAATTTGTTGAGACAGAAACAAAAAAAATCCAACGTAAAAAAACACTCGCTAAAATTTTACCTCACTAAAAAGTATCTTTCACTTTTCCAATAAGTCTATTCCCTCATTTATGTTTTTATAGAAGTATAGAGTTGAGTAGTTTTAAGTAAACTTTAAAACGAAAAGCTATGTTTAAAAAACTATTTTATGCAATGTTATTGTTGAGTTCAATAACACTTGTAGCACAACAAAGAACAATAACAGGTGTAGTTTCAGATGAGTCTGGTCCATTACCTGGAGTTACTATTGTGATAAAAGGAACTACCAATGGTACAGAAACTGATTTTGATGGAAGATATTCTATCTCTGCTAATAAAGGAGACGTACTAGTGTTTTCTTTTGTAGGTATGAAAACTCTAGAAGAAAAGGTAAAAGAAAGTTCTGTGATTAATATAATAATGAAGAGCGATAATCTTTTAGAAGAAGTTGTAATTACGAAAGGGCTTGGTATTTTTAAAAGAAAAAGATTTTCAGTGGGCAAAATTAAAATAAGAGGGCATAATCAAATCGAAAGTAGAGATTCGTATGCAGGAAGAAACGAGAATGTTTTTAAAAGCCCAATTAATTCTCCTTTGTCTACATTTTCTATTGATGTTGATAAAGCTTCTTATAGTAATATAAGAAGAATGATAAATAACGGTCAAAAAGTACCAAAAGAAGCAGTTAAGATTGAAGAAATGATTAATTATTTTGATTATAAGTATCCACAACCTACAGGAAAACACCCTTTTTCAATCAATACAGAAGTTGTTACTACTCCATGGAATAAAGACACCCAGTTGATAAGAATCGGATTAAAAGGAAAAGAGTACAAGCAAGAGAAGTTACCAGCATCAAACTTAACTTTTTTAATAGATGTTTCAGGGTCTATGTCAGAACAAAATAAGCTACCGTTATTAAAATCAGCTTTTAAGTTGTTGGTAAATCAGTTGAGAGAAAAAGACAGAGTGGCTATAGTTGTATATGCAGGGGCAGCAGGAGTAGTTTTAAAACCTACATCAGGAAATGAAAAAGGAAAAATAGTAGAGGCTTTGAATCAATTAGAAGCAGGAGGCTCAACAGCAGGAGGGGAAGGAATTGAGTTGGCGTATAAACTAGCAAAGGAAAATTATATAGAAGATGGAAATAACCGTGTTATTTTAGCTTCGGATGGTGATTTTAATGTAGGAGCTTCAAGCAATGCTGAGATGGAAGAGTTAATAGAAGAAAAAAGAAAATCAGGAGTATTTCTATCAGTGTTAGGTTTTGGTTATGGAAATTATCAAGATGATAAACTAGAAATTTTAGCAGATAAAGGAAATGGAAATCATGCATATATCGATACGATGCAAGAAGCACAAAAAGTATTAGGTAAAGAGTTTGGAGGTACTTTACATACAATAGCAAAGGATGTGAAGATTCAGGTAGAATTCAATCCAAAGAAAGTGCAAGCGTATCGTTTAATAGGATATGAAAATAGATTATTAAATGATGAAGACTTTGTAGACGATACAAAAGATGCAGGAGAATTGGGAAGTGGTCACACAGTAACAGCATTGTATGAGGTAATTCCTGTAGGAGTAAAAAGTAAATTTTTAAAGAATTTACCTAAGTTAAAATACACTCAAAATAAGAAGTTAGATAATTTTGATGATGAATTGCTAACTGTGAAGTTTAGGTATAAACTACCAAAAGAAACAAAAAGTATAGAGTTAGTAAAAATTGTAAAAGATGAAGTATTGGCACCCACAAATGATATGAACTTTATTTCAGCAGTAGCATTATTTGGGATGCAGTTAAGTAAATCAAAATTCAAAAACAAATCTAAAATAGAAGATGTTCTTAAGTTGGTAGAGGGAGAGTTAGGAGAAGATAAGGACGGTTATAGGTCAGAATTCGTTAGATTGATTAAAACATATAATTAAAAGCAAAAAAACAGGGCTAAAAGCCCTGTTTTTTTATAAATATTACTCAAATATAAATTTTTTATAACTTTATCGTTAGTATAGGATAGTCCATTTTCCCATTTCTTTTTTATAGGAATATTTGGATGCTAACCAATCTAACCTTTCTGGAAGTTGCTTTTTATAAAGTATTAGCACACTAGGTTTTTCTACAATTTCATGTAAACTTTCTAACTCAGTAGCATCTTTAAGATTGATTAAGTGATTTTTCCAATTTGAATCAGTTTCAAACTGAGTTTCTCTGTTTAAAGATTCATGCCCATCGTATAAAGAAATAATCGATTTATTCAACCCAAAAGCAATTGATGACTTTCTGATGTTATAGACTAAAATATCTCTAGAATTAAGATTTTCACTAATAATAAAGTCTGTTACAGGTTTTGAAGCATTTACTTTTAATTCATTTTTAGCTAAAATAGTTGAAGCACTGATCAATAAAAATACCGTCACAACAAAAGAGGTAAGTACGGGCTTAAATTTAACTTCTTCTTTAGATTTATAAATAAAGAATACTATGATTGCGACAGTACAACTAGCAATAGCTAAATAATACGGAAAATTCATTCCAGTATTGATAAATGGAGCTACTATAAAAGTTAATAGAATTAAACTAGAAAAACCAAGAATAAAACCATTGATAGGTTTAATTTTTTCTGTATTGATTCGTGAAAATAAATCGGCTATTAAAATAGCAAGCAAGCCATATAATGGTAAGATGTATAAAATTCGTTTTGAAGAAGAAATTGAAAAGAAAATCAAAGGAATTATAAATGCCATTAGCATAGCGAAATGACTTGTTTTTGTTTTCAATAGCTCTTTTTGATCTTTAAGTAAATAAATGAATGCTAAAAACCATGGTAAACCAACTAGTGGAGCAAAAGCTAAGAAATACCAAAAAGGTTCTGTTCTTCCGAAGGCATTTTTAGAGAATCTATCTGCGGTTTGTTTTCCTAAGAAATAATCTAAAAAGGCAGGATTACTATAGCCTAAATATACAAACCAAGATGCTGCAATAGCTAAAAATAATGACCATGCTGCAATATGATGTATAGAAAAGCTTCTTTTCGATTTTTCTGTACGATTATAAAATAAAATAAAAATTACCGGAACAATAAATATTACAGGTCCCTTTGTTAAAAAGCCTAAAGCTAAACTCAAGGTAAAGGCATAGAGCCATTTTATAATTCCCGTTTGGCGATATTTTACCCAGCTATAAATACTTAATAAAGCAAAGGTTGCTAAAAAAGCGTCGGTTGTTAAGTTTCGTGAAGACATTAAAACCAACGGAAAACTAAAATAAATAATAGCAGACCAAAGTGCCGTTTTTTTATTGTTGAATAATGAAATACTTAAACGATACACTAATATAAGTTGAAGTAAAACAGCTAGTTGTAGAAAGAAACGAGCTCCAAAAGCATTAATACCAAATATTTTGTAACCTAACGCTGTAATTTGATAGGTAAATGGAGGTTTGTGATAATGGTGAACATCTAACAGGTTAGGATGCATATAATCACCAGAGACATGCATAGCTCTACCAATTTCGGCATATCTAGCATCGCTACTTTCAATAACCCCATACGAACCCACGTTAATGAGTAAACTAATAGTTGCGATTACTAAAAAGATATTAAAAGTTAGTTTGTTTTTCATTCTGAAAATAGAATAAGTTTATGAGTTAGTTTTTAACACTTTATCTTGTTTTAATAAGATAAAAACGTTTCTGATATAAATAACAAAACCGAATAATTGACCAATAAATAATACAGGGTCTTTTCTGATAATAGCGTAGCTTAAAATCATTAGAGAGCCAACGAGACTTAATAACCAAAACCCTAATGGTAATGAAGATTCTTTCTTACGCTCAGAATAAATCCACTGATACACAAAACGCAACGTAAAAATAATTTGACCAATACTTCCCCAGATTAGTAAGTTAATAGGAACATCTTCATTACGGAACAATCGCTCTACATCAATTTGGTTATTCTTAAAAGAGTATAAGGCAATCAAAAAAGGAAAAATAAGTAAAAAACCACGTACGAATTTAGGTAGTTTTATCCATGATCCTTGTAATTGCATGTTTCTAATATAAATAAAGTAGGTTAGCGATTGCCCTAACATAATGGCAAAATCGTCTCGTAACCAACCGTAAACAAATAGTAAAAAGGAAGCAATTAAACTTAATTGCCAAAACAATTCAGGTGTTAATACTCTTTTTACTTTTTCAGATTGAATCCATTGTAATAGCAATCTTGCTGAAAATAAAATCTGAGCAGCAAAACCGATAATGTATACAAAATATTTATATGAAAGCCAGTCGCTCATTAGCTAATTTTAGACTTTTCAATAGTGTAGTTTATATAACTTTTTCGCATCCATCGGTAAGCAAAAGTATCACGTAACGCCTTTAAAGATCTATTGAAAATGTTAAATTTAGAAGTACCTGCTATGCGCTCAAAATGTTGCACTTTTAACTGCTTTATTTTTCCATTCTGTAATAAAATTAAGGCAGGAATAAAACGGTGCATTCCCTTAAAGAAAGGAATTTTTTTAGCAATATCAGTACGAAGTACTTTTAACGGACAACCAGTATCAATAACTCCGTCGTTAATTAAACTACGGCGTATGCTGTTAGCAATTAACGATTGTATTTTTTTACTTAAAGTATCTTTTCTTTTACCTCTATACCCAATAACTGCTTGATAATTATCAATATCTTCTAATAAGATGTCAAAGTCATAAGGAGTAGTTTGTAAGTCGGCATCAATGTACCCGATTAATTCGGTGTTTATATGATCTATTCCTGCTTTTATAGCAGCACTTAATCCGCAGTTTTCTTTAAATTTTAAGTATTCAAAGTCAGGGTTGTTTGTGCAGATTTTAGAAATTTTATTGAAGCTATCATCGGTAGAACCATCATCAATAAATAAAACTTTACTTTTAGTTTTGCTTTTAGAAAAGTAATCAGTGAATGTACTGTGTATTCTATCTAAATTATCAATTTCATTAAAAACTGGAATGATGATAGTCATTCTATAATCCATAGACTAGTTTGTTTTGGTATGACCGTGCGAAAGTACAAATAATAAAAAAAAAAATTAGATTTTGAGTTTACTATTTGTAAAAGTTAGAATCTAAATAGTTTAAATAATTCTTGTTATCTATTAACATCTAAAAAATCATTGTTGTCAAAAGCATCTTTATAGTCAGATAAACTCATACCAAATCGTTCAGCATTGTAATTTTCTTCTTTATCTATTTTATAAAGTTTACTCCTTTTACTAATTTCCATTGAATTAGCCACAAAGAAAATAGAATCGGTAGTTACGTTTGTAACTTTTATAGTAGAGTAAGCTTTTTTGGAAGATTTATATTTAATAATGTCATTTACTTTGGGATTATTGATATAGATATCGACATCTTTATCATGTTGTTTTACAGAGTAAATTACAAAAAGTATAAGAACACCAGCCAAAAGAGAACCTATCCAGTGTGTAAATGGAGTTTTGGTATTCCGTTTTACATTGTCGTGAGCTAATTTTAACTGTTCGCTCATGTTTTTACGTTCGTAAGTAGCTTTACAATGGTTACATTCAGAAACTCCTTTTTTACCCAGAGGAAAAATTGGAATCCAGTAGATATAAAAATATTTACCAAAAATACTAATGGTATGAGCATTTTGCTGTTCGCAATGGGTACATTTTACACCGCTAACTTTTTCGCTGTGTAAATGTGTCCCTTTAGTTCCGTAGAATATCATGATTATGAGAGGTTTGGTTGGAGTAAATATATAAAAAAATCCAACGATATTATCGTTGGATTTTTAGGTTTTATAGAGATGAAGTATAATTATTCTTCCATAGAATGATACACGTTGTTAACGTCATCATCTTCTTCTAATTTTTCTAAAAGTTTATTTACCTCTTCTTTTTGTTCTTCAGAAAGGGCAGTAGTTGTAGTTGGAATACGTTCAAATTCAGATGAAATAATTTCAATATTG
This sequence comes from Tenacibaculum sp. 47A_GOM-205m, assembly GCF_000518405.1. Classification (NCBI taxonomy): domain Bacteria; kingdom Pseudomonadati; phylum Bacteroidota; class Flavobacteriia; order Flavobacteriales; family Flavobacteriaceae; genus Tenacibaculum; species Tenacibaculum sp. 47A_GOM-205m. Next base: position 627,998 of record NZ_JADN01000003.1, read on the forward strand.
TTTTCTTCTAAATATTTTTGAATAGATCCGAATTGACCAAACGGAGCGTATAACATTATAGAATTATCTTCTTCATCAGTAAATACTTCTTCAACTTCAAAGTCAATCATTTCCATTTCAAACTCTTCTAAGTCCATTGTTAATGATTCTTCTTTGATTTTGAAGTTCACAACATGGTCGAACATAAAAGCTACAGAACCAGAAGTTCCTAAGTTACCGTTACACTTATTAAAAGCAGCACGAACATTAGCTACTGTTCTGTTATTATTGTTGGTGGCAGTTTCAACTAAAACAGCCACTCCGTGAGGCGCATATCCTTCAAATAATACTTCTTTATAGTTTTCTGTGTTTTTATCAGATGCTTTTTTAATAGCGCGCTCAACATTGTCTTTTGGCATGTTGGCAGCTTTCGCATTTTGAATAACTACACGTAAACGAGAGTTGGTTTCGGGGTTAGGACCTCCTTCTTTAACTGCCATAACAATATCTTTACCAATACGAGTAAAGGTTTTAGCCATAGCTGACCAACGTTTCATCTTTCTTGCTTTCCTAAATTCGAATGCTCTTCCCATGTGTATTCTGTTTTAATTTTGCTTGGCAAATGTAATTAATGCTATAAAATATTACAATTAAAATTGTTTTTTGAAAATTACATTACTTTTTTGTTCGTCATAAGCTTTCCAAGTTCCACTTTGCTTATCATTTTTATAATGCCCTTTGACTTTTATATTTCCGTTTTCATAGTAAGATTTATAAGAACCATCTTTTAAACCATCGTTTAAATCTACTTCAAATTTGATGTTTCCGTTTCCATAAAATTCTTTATATGATTTAGCACTTAAATCTGACGGATGTATAGGAGGAAGATTGAAAAAGTTTGCTGAACTTTGAGTATTTATAGAGTCTTTATAAGGAATTAATTCTTCAAGTAACTTCTTTTTTAATTCCTCTTCCTTTTTATTGTTGATTTCAATTTCATCTGGATGCTCGTAAACAAAGGAAAGATTACTTTTAAATAGATCTTCTTCTGAAATAAGTTGTAAGCCTATTTGAGAAAAACATGTAATAAAAGGTTTGTCTTTTTGAAGTTGACGTCGGGTTTTATTATCAACCAAGCTTAAAAGATCTTTGTATGAGTTAGGAGTGTTTACATAAGCAAATACACTAGATTTCTTTTCAAAATGATAATTAAAATCGTTAAACTTTTCAGAACTTTCAAGTGTGTACCCTATTAAGTGATTATTAATGATTTCTTTAATAGTATTAGGACTAGTACTAAAAACAACAAAATCATCAATGATGGTGAAGTAAGGCTTTTCCATTTTAGAAAACATATTTCCAGCTAACATTTTAAAGAATCCTTTTAAATCAAAAAAGTTAATAGGGTAGCCTCTATAATTTATTTGCTTGTATTTTAAAGGGGTATTTTCTTTAATTTTAGAAAGAATAAGCTGAAGATTTTCTTTAGCATCATCAATATCATCAGTTTTAATAATAGCGGCAATATCTTTTTTGTTTTTTGAGAGCTCAGTATTAAAATGAATTAAAGCTATTTCACTACCAATCCAACTATAAATATTTTCAGACACATTTATATCTAATTTATCCTCAATCATAGCTAGCTGATCAGTATACATTTTAAATTCAGCTGGATTTTCTTGTTGAAGCTTTTCTAAGTTGCTATTAAATGTTTTAAAATCATCAAAAGCGAAACTAAGGTATAAAGATGTATTTTTAGGAGCTATTTTAGCAACACTACGCTTACCAACTCCAGATTTTTGTAATACTTTTAGGTAGGTTTGTGAGTTGCTATCAACATTTGTATAACCTGTGGCTTGAACTATAACTCCTTCTATAATTGATATATCTAACCCTGTGTAGAAAAAAGTTTCTTTGTTTAAGAAATCTAAATTGCTAGAACTTGTAAAACAATTTAAATAGTCTTTTAGATATTTATGTTGAAGATAGATGTTAAAAAAGCCATCGTTATTTGTTTTTTCTTTTATTTCTACAAAATTTACATCACGACCAATAACAGGGTATACGTATTGGTCTATTGATTTTTCAACGAGAATATGAGTATAGGAAGCAATTACCTGATTTTTGATAAAGGAAAGGTGTAAGGTTTCCCGTGTCTCTTTATTGTAAAGTTCAATAATTTCATGTTCTTTATATACTCGTTTGGTAACTTTATAACCTTCGCCAGCTAAATTACTGATAGCCCTTTTTAAAAAGATAAGTTTAGAAAACTTTTGTAAATCAGCAATATATAATAACCCGTATTTTTTTGGGCTAAATACATGTACAGAAATAACTAGGTTACGTTCTCCAATAAAGTCGAAAATTTCCTTTTTTGCTTTAAAGGTTTCATCTAAACTATTTATACCTTCAGATAGTTTATTGATTTGTTGATTCTTTTGAAGATGTGTCCAAATTTGACTTGAACTTATTTCATCCCAAGTATCAATAGGTCTTTCAGTATCAACTATAAAAACAGCATCATCAGGAACTAAGTAAATAGATTTTATATTGTCATTTTCAGATAAGGTGAAAATATAAACCTGATAGATTACAAAACCAATTACAAGGGCAATAATAGCCCAAAATACCTTCCTCTTCATGCTGCTTTCTATGTTTTAAACTTGTAACACTCCCAAGTTAAAAGGCTTTTCAATAGGAGCGTGGTCAGCAGCTTCTATTCCCATAGAAATCCAAGTTCTAGTATCTAGAGGATTAATCACAGCATCTGTCCAAATTCTTGCTGCAGCATAATAAGGAGATATTTGATTATCATATCTCGATTTTATTTTGTCAAATAATTCAGCTTCTTTTTCAGGAGTAATTTCTTCTCCTTTTTTCTTTAAAGCAGCTGTTTCAATTTGTAATAATACTTTGGCAGCAGAGGCTCCACTCATCACAGCTAATTCAGCACTAGGCCATGCAAAAATAAGACGTGGATCATAGGCTTTACCACACATAGCATAATTTCCTGCTCCGTAAGAGTTACCAATAACCACCGTAAACTTAGGAACTACAGAGTTACTTACAGCATTCACCATTTTAGCTCCGTCTTTAATAATTCCGCTATGTTCAGATTTACTTCCTACCATAAAACCAGTAACATCTTGTAAGAAAACTAACGGGATTTTCTTTTGATTACAGTTAGCAATAAATCGAGTAGCTTTATCGGCTGAATCGTTATAAATTACACCACCAAATTGCATTTCGCTAGGTTTCGTTTTAGCACCTTTTGATTTAACAATTTTACGTTGGTTGGCAACAATACCAACAGCCCATCCATCAATACGAGCGTATCCTGTAATAATTGTTTGACCGTAACCGGCCTTGTATTCTTCAAATTCAGAATTATCTACCAAACGTTTAATGATTTCCATCATATCGTATTGCTCATTACGAGCTTTTGGTAAAATTCCGAAAATATCATCTTCATTTTCTTTTGGAGGGAAAGCTTCTTTACGGTTAAAACCAGCTTTGTCGTAATCTCCAATTTTATCCATTAAGTTTTTAATGGTGTCTAAAGCATCTTTATCATCTTTTGCTTTGTAATCGGTAACCCCAGATACTTCACAATGTGTGGTTGCTCCACCCAACGTTTCATTATCAATGGTTTCACCAATAGCAGCTTTTACTAAATAACTACCGGCTAAGAAAATACTTCCTGTTTTATCTACAATTAAAGCTTCATCACTCATAATAGGTAAGTAAGCTCCACCAGCAACACAGCTTCCCATAACGGCAGCAATTTGGGTAATTCCCATGCTACTCATTACAGCATTATTTCTAAAAATTCTTCCGAAGTGTTCTTTATCAGGAAAAATTTCATCTTGCATTGGTAAGTACACTCCAGCAGAATCTACCAAATAGATAATAGGTAGTTTATTTTCAATGGCTATTTCTTGTGCTCTTAAATTCTTTTTTCCTGTAATAGGGAACCAAGCGCCTGCTTTTACTGTAGCATCATTAGCAACAACAATACATTGCTTACCGCTAACATATCCCATTTTTACAACTACACCTCCAGAAGGACATCCACCGTGTTCTTGATACATGTCTTCACCTGCAAATGCAGCAATTTCAATAGACTTAGATTTATCGTCTAATAAGTAATCAATACGTTCACGAGCAGTTAATTTTCCTTTCTCATGATGTTTATCAATACGTTTTTGTCCGCCACCTAATTTTACTTTGGCAAAGCGTCTGCGTAAATCTGATACTAAAAGTTTATTGTGGTCTTCGTTTTTATTGAAGTTAAGATCCATGGTAAGTTATTTGTTTGCGTGTGCTAAAATAAGAAAATCAATGTATAAAACAAGGTGTTTAGGTGTACGATTGAATGATGTTTTCAACAGTGTTTTCTATTTCTTTGTTTCTAGATTGCTTCATTAAAATATACGGTTCAGCTACGCGTTCGTTACAATTTTGTACAGCACAAGTTTCACAAGTTACCCCCACTGTTTTTTTAATAAAAGTATCTTCATCAAAAAAATGAAGTTTTCTTTTTAAGTGTGGAGAAAGTAACATGCCTATGCTCACGCTACGATTAATTTTTTCTTTAAAAGGGTCTGCAGTAGCTGCAGAAAGTACTAAGTATTCTTTTTGAGAGTTTTCGTATGAAGATATCTGAATTCCGTAAGCAGATTTTTTTTCTTCTGATACTTCTAAATCCTGAATTGTTTTGATAGCAATCCATCTTCTACAATAATGTTCGTTATTACGATTTGCATGAGGAGATTGTTGCTGAGTAATATGTAACTCTTTAGAAAGTCTATGTACAGGAGAGCCTTCTTTATGTGTAAAACGCAAAAAGAATAAATTTTTAATATTAAAATGTCTTGGTAGGATGTTAGTTAAACGTTGATAGAATGTCTCATCAGAACAGTTATAGCTTCTAATAATTTTGTGCAATTGTATAGGTTGCCAGGTTTCTAAAGAAAAAAGCTGTGTTAATTTTTGAATTAAATCATCTTTCGGAATAATTAAAGCACCAGCAAAGTAGGAAGCAACAAAATTGTTTAATACTTCATCAAAACTGTCAAATTTAATCCAAGGAAAGGTGTATAATCTGTTTTCTATCTGTAAATAATTATAAGCTATTTCTTTAGCAAAAATGAATGTTTTCTGCGCTTCGTTTATATCATTATATATAAGTAATGTTTTATTTTTTGGAATATAGATGTTTCTTAATTCAGATAGTTTTTGATGTTTAGATAGTTCTTCACTATCAATAGTATAACCATATTCTTCAATTAAAATTTCTTCTAAGTCTCTTGAAGTAATAGCTTTGTTTGGGTTTATTTGGTATGCTTTAATAAAGTCAGTAACCTTTGTTTCAATATCTTCAAAATAGTTATTGTGTGCCTCTTGGTACGAACGTAATGCAGCAAGAAAAAAGCTCTCTCTTGTTAAATTGTAGTTTTGAGCTATTTTAATAATAGTACTAATGAATGCATTTACTTTAGCAGGGGCGTTCGCAATAATATCAATCAAGTTGTTTTCTTGTATGCCAAATAAATCTAAAGGGATTTCTTTTAAAATTTTCGATTGTAAAATTTCACCAATTGGCGCTAAGTTTTTATCTAACTTTAGGGAAACTAAATGGTCATAAGGCACTTCTAGCTTCTCAGAAAGAATAACAATTTTATCAGTTTTTGGGTACTTTTTTCCTTTCTCAATTTCGTTTAAATATGATTTTGATAATCCTGTTAGTTTAGCTAATCCAAAGAGTGATAGGTTTTTATCTGTGCGTATTTGCTTAAGCTTTAATCCGAAAACTAATCTGATATATTCTTCTTCCAAGGTGTTTTTATTAAAAGATTCGTAATTCAAAGGTATAAAATTTAGCGAATTAATAAAAATTAGTAAATTATTTATTTTTAGCGAACGTTCGCTTTTTTGTTTGAGTTCTTTTTTTTAATATTGAACTGTCAATCAATAAGAAAAAATAAATAGATATGAATCAAGATGTTTTAGCAAAAGAAATTCAATGTGTAGGTTTTAATCAAGCCGAGTATAAAAGTGTTCTAACTAATGAAGCCAAAGCGTTTTTAATTCAACTTCAAGAAAAGTTTAACACCCAAAGACTTCAGTTATTAGCTGAAAGAGAAATAGAACAAGCTCATTTTGATGCAGGAAATAATCCAACATTTCCTTTAGAAACGAAAGAAATTAGAGAAAGCGATTGGGTATGTGCTCCGTTACCTGAAGATTTGTTAGATAGGAGAGTAGAAATTACAGGACCAGTAGAGCGTAAGATGATTATCAATGCTTTAAATTCTGGAGCAAAAACATTTATGGCAGATTTTGAAGATAGTAATTCACCTACAATTCAAAATATTTTAGATGGTCAGGTGAACTTACGAGATGCAGTAAATAGAACAATTTCATTTTACAACGCTGCAAAAGATAAGAGCTATGAGTTGAAAGACAAAGTAGCTACTTTATTAGTAAGACCAAGAGGATTGCACTTAAACGAAAAACATTTGTTGATTGATGGAATAGAAATGTCAGGTTCTTTGGTTGATTTTGGTTTGTACTTTTTCCATAATATCAAAACGTTACAAGAGCGAGGAAGTGCAACTTATTTTTATTTACCTAAACTAGAGCATTACAAAGAAGCAAGTTGGTGGAATGATGTTTTTGTCTTTGCACAAGAATATTTAGGAGTGCCACAAAAAACAATTAAAGCAACAGTGTTAATTGAAACAATTACAGCAAGTTTTCAGTTAGATGAAATTATTTATGAGTTAAAAGATCATATGGCTGGATTAAACTGTGGTCGTTGGGATTATATTTTCTCATACATTAAAAAGTTTAGAAATCATGCTGGTTTTATAGTGCCAAATCGATCACAAGTAACCATGAGTAGTCCATTTATGAAAGCATATTCGTTACGAGTTATTCAATCATGTCATAAACGTGGTGTACATGCTATGGGAGGAATGGCTGCACAAATTCCAGTAAAGAATAACGAAGCGTTAAATAACGAAGCTTTTGCAAAGGTGAAGAATGATAAGGAGCAAGAAGTTAAGAATGGTCATGATGGAACTTGGGTTGCTCATCCTGGTTTAGTAGCAATTGCAATGGATGTTTTTAATAAAACAATGCCTAATGCAAATCAAATAGATAAAAAGCTAAAAGATTTAACTATTACTGAAGAAGATTTAGTGGCATTACCTGAAGGTACAATTACTGAAAATGGTATACGAGAAAACATTAACGTTGGAATTCTGTATATAGAATCTTGGTTAATGGGGCAAGGAGCAGCTGCTTTGTATAACTTAATGGAAGATGCAGCAACAGCTGAAATATCTCGAACACAAGTATGGCAATGGTTGCATAAAAGCGTAATGCTTGAAGATGGTAGAACATTTACAGAAGGAATGTATGAGCAATTTAAAAAAGAAGAATTAAAAAAAATAAAAAGTTATGTAGGTGAAGACAGATACAACAACGGGAAATTTGAATTAGCTATTCAATTATTTGACGAGTTAATTTTAAACAAAGAATTTGTTGAATTCTTAACCTTACCAGCGTATAAATACTTGTAGTATAAACTATTTAGAGAAGAAGTTCTTATGTAAACAAATATCTTAATATACAGACTAAACTTGAAATATTTAATCTCGATTATCGAGTAAAAAAAGCCCTCAAAAATGCGGCAACATTTAAGAGGGCGAGCTATCAATAAAAATTAATAACCTTATCAATCACAAAATTATGAAAAATTTAGCACACGCTAATTATAGTTCTGCTTTACAAACTGTAAAAGAATTAAAGAAAAAGTTCGGATCAACTTGGCATTCAGTATCACCAGAAAATGCAGCTAGAATGGTAGCACAAAACCGTTTTAAAACAGGTTTAGATATTGCAAGATATACTGCTGCTATTATGCGAAATGATATGGCTACTTACGATGCAGATCCATCTAACTATACACAATCTCTAGGATGCTGGCATGGATTTGTTGCACAACAAAAAATGATTGCGGTTAAAAAGCATCATAAAACTACTAGTAAACGTTATTTATATCTTTCTGGATGGATGGTAGCTGCGTTACGCTCAGAATTCGGACCGTTACCAGACCAGTCAATGCATGAAAAAACAGCAGTTCCTGCATTAATTGAAGAAATTTATGATTTTCTACGTCAAGCAGACGCTATTGAATTAAACGATTTATTTAGAAGATTAGAAAACGGAGAAGACGTGCAAAATGAAATCGATAATTTCGAAACGCACATTGTACCAATTATTGCAGATATTGACGCTGGTTTTGGTAATGAAGAAGCAACGTATTTATTAGCAAAAAAAATGATTCAAGCTGGTGCTTGTGCTATTCAAATAGAAAACCAAGTTTCAGACGCTAAACAATGCGGACATCAAGATGGAAAAGTAACTGTACCACATGAAGATTTTATAGCAAAGCTTAATGCAATTAGATATGCCTTTTTAGAATTAGGTATAGAAGATGGGGTTATTGTTGCTAGAACGGATTCAGAAGGAGCAGGATTAACACAAAAATTACCAGTAAGTCAAGAACCAGGAGATTTAGCATCACAATACTTAGCATTTGTAGAAGCTGAAGAAATTACGATTGAAGAAGCAAGGGAAGATGATGTGTTGTTAAAACGTGGAGGAAAGCTGGTGCGTCCTGTACGTTTGGCAAATGGTTTGTATAAGTTTAGAGAAGGAACTAATATTGATAGGGTAGTGCTAGATTGTATTACAAGCTTGCAAAATGGTGCAGATTTACTTTGGATTGAAACACCTACACCTCATGTAGGGCAAATAGCAAATATGGTAAATAGAGTAAGAGCTGTAGTACCAAATGCAAAATTAGTATACAACAACTCGCCATCATTTAACTGGACTTTAAATTTCCGTAATCAAGCATATGATGAAATGATAATGCAAGGATATGATGTTTCAATATATGATAGAAATAATTTAATGGATGTAGCTTATGACGGGTCACAACTTTGCCAATTAGCAGATGAGAAAATTCGAACGTTCCAAATAGATGGGGCAAGAGAAGCAGGAATCTTTCATCATTTAATCACTTTACCAACGTACCATACAACAGCACTACATATGAATGATTTAACAGAAGGTTATTTTGGGGAAGATGGAATGTTAGCTTACGTAAAAGGTGTGCAACGACAAGAAATTAGAAAAGGAGTGTCGTGTGTAAAACATCAGCGTATGGCTGGTTCAGATTTAGGAGATGATCATAAAACATTTTTTGCAGGAGACAAGGCGCTGAAAGCGAGTGGTGAAAAGAATACGTCTAATCAATTTGAAGCAGGAACAAAAGATAAAAGATTAGAAGAAGAAAGTGCGGTAGTTATATAAAAAATCTTAGTTGTTTGTAAACTTCCCGTTATGTTTGGTTTGTTTTAGTTGTTTGTTTGCATAGCGGGAAATTTTATCAAGTATTAAAAAAATAAATTTATAATTAGTGGTTGTAAATTTTATTTTGAAGCAAAAGCTCCCTTAATGGGAGCTTTAATATTTTTGGTTATCAATAGATTTTGTAATAGGAGTTATTACATCACCAGTATGTTTGGTAGATTTTGTTTCAATAAGCATAATTAAACACTCATCAGAAGAACTAACTCTATGGTTTACACCTTTAGGAACTACGTATAAATCTCCTGTTTTCATCGTAAAACTAGGTTGATTTTCAATTTCCATTAAAAGGTTTCCATCAATAATGTAAAAAAGCTCATCCTCATTTTCGTGATTATGCCAGGGAATATCTTCTCCTTTAATTTTAGCGATTTTAACGTATTCATTATTAACCTCAGAAATTATTTTAGGAGAAAAGTAATCTATTAGCTTTTCAGCCTCCTTTTGAATATTAATTATTTGAGTTGCATCCATAGAGTAAATTATCAAGACTTTGTTTTCAGTTCCATTTTAATATTACAACGTTCATAAGGGCAACCTTCTTCCACAGGAATTTCTACAAAACCAAATTTTCTATAAATATAAATAGCGTTTTCTAATATCGTATTTGAATATAAAACAAGTTTATTAAAGTTGTTTTTACTAGCAAAATCAATACAGTGTTGCATTAGTTTTTGCCCTGTTTTGTGTCCTCTATGATTAGGTGAAACAGCCATTTTAGTTAACTCAAAAACATTTGGTTCGCTCATAGGCATTAGGGCAACTGTACCTATAATTTCATCATTTAACTTGGCAAAGAAAATGTATCCCCCTTTGTCAATGATGTATTTATTGGGTTTACTAAGAACTTCTTCATCGTATGGTTCTACATAAAAAAAAGTTCGCAACCATTCAATGTTCAAATCGTAAAAAGAAGAGCTATACTCTTCTTTAAATGTGGTAATTGCTACAGTGTTTTTTGTCGTATTCATTCTTATATGTTCAATAATAGTTTTACTGAAGGGCTTTTCTTTAAATTTAGTTTCTAACTCATTTATGAGTTCAGTTAGAGACTCAGATTTTATATTTGTATACTCTTTAATAATGTACTCAATACTGTTCCAAATAGGTGTAACACTTTTAATAAATTGTTTTCCTTTATCGGATACAAAAACAACTTTTTTTCGCTTATCTAACTTATCTTCTTTTAGAATGATAAGTCCTTTTTTTTGAAGTTTATTAATTGCTTGCGTTGTAGCAGGTTGTGATGTTTTTAAACTGTTGGTAATCTCAGTATTTGTTACACCATCTTTGTTTTTTATAATTTTAAAAGTGGGGAATAGGTAAGGGTCAAAGTCAATATTAAACTCATCATATACCAACTGTGTTTCACGCATCATATATTCACTAGTTCTCTTTAATCTAGAACCTAAACCTATTTCTCCTAACCCTTTTAATGCATCCATTTATAAAATATAAGTACTTATATAATTGCAAATATAAATGTTTTTCTAATTCGAAACAATAACTTACTTATTTTAATAAATACCTAGAAAATATATACCACGGAAAATAATTAAATATTTTCATATATTTGTAAAAGAACTTTAAATAACAATTAAAAATGAAAAGAGATAAAATTATTTTTTATGTAGCTACAGGCTTGTTAACACTATTGATGTTTTTTTCAGCAGGAATGTATTTTTTTAACCATGCAGAAGTAGCTAAAATGTTTACAGCATTTGGATATCCAACATACATTATTTATCCCTATGCAATAGCAAAAATATTAGGTTTAGTAGCATTATGGTTTTTTAGAGGTAAGTTTATAAATGAGTGGGCATATGCAGGGTATTTCTTTGCGTTTATTCTGGCCTTTTTCGCTCACTTTATGATAGGAGATGGAGAACAAACTGGAGCTGTAATAGCAACGGTACTATTAATAGTTTCGTATATTTATAGTAAAAAAATATAATGAGCAATAATCCAACAGCAACAGTTACTTTAACTGAACGAAATTACTTAGCAGAAGGTAAAATGAGAAATCATTTTGCCGTTATTGATGAACCTTTAGATAAAGGAGGAGACGATAACGGACCAACCCCAGTAGAATATTTACTAACTGCAATAGGAGGTTGTGTTTCTATCACTTTACGTATGTATGCAGAACGTAAAGGTTGGGATTTAGGAAAAATTACGGTAAATGTTAGTCAAAAAGAGCAACTAACTCCCGAAGGAATTAAAAAATCATTAGTAGAAGAAATTTCTTTTGAAAAAGAAGTTACAGATGAACAGCGAACTAAATTATTAGAAATAGCTGGTAAGTGTCCTGTAGCAAAAATGGTAAAAGGAGAAACAGTGATAGATTCAAAAATAACGACTTAAATGAAGAAAATTATTGCATTTGCAGGTAGTAATAGTAAAAAATCAATCAACAAGCAATTGGTGGTATATGCTTCTAGTTTATTGAGAGACTTAGAGGTAGAAGTTTTAGATTTAAATGACTATCCACTGCCAATTTATGGTATTGATGAAGAAACGGAAAATGGATTTCCTACAAATGCGGTAATCTTTTTAAACAAGATTAAAGAAGCTGATGGTGTTATATTATCATTAGCAGAGCATAACGGAAATTTTACTGTGGCTTTGAAGAATATTGTAGATTGGATGTCAAGAATAGAACAAAAACTTTGGAGTAATAAACCAATGCTGTTGCTTTCAACTTCACCAGGAGGAAGAGGAGGAGCTTCTTCTATGGCAATTGCTAAAAACGGATTTCCTCATATGGGAGCAAATATTATAGCAGATTTTTCATTACCAAAATTTTATGATAACTTTAAAGACGGAAGTGTTGTAAATGAGGAGTTTAATGAAGATTTGAAAAAAGTAGTGAAGACTTTCGTGAATAAAGTGTAATCCTTAAATCATAAAGTCATGTCAGGAACTAAAGAAGTTATTAAAAAGTACAGTAATGACGATATTACTGTAGTTTGGCAACCGAATAAGTGTATTCATTCAAAAAAATGTTGGAAAGGCTTGATACAGGTTTTTAATCCACAAAATAGACCTTGGATTAACATGGATGGAGCAACCACAGAAAGAATAAAAAAACAAGTAGAAGAATGTCCTTCGGGAGCATTATCTTATATATCAAAAAAGGAAGGTAGTCAAGCATCTGCACATACTGAAACAAAAGTAGAAGCCTTAGAAAATGGTCCTTTATTAATTTACGGAACATTACATGTAACCAATTCAAAGGGAAAGATTGAAAAGAAAAGTAAAACAACAGCTTTTTGCAGGTGTGGTGCTTCTCAAAATAAACCTTACTGTGATGGAGCTCATGTAAAAGTTGAGTTTAAAGGATAAGATTCTTGATAGAATAAAAAAAGTGATGAAAAAAAATATTCCTTTTAATTATTTGAAATAGAGTTATTTTCCTTGGTAAATAGTTAGGGGTTGTTGTATTTTTGCAATAAGAAAGGAGATTAAAATGAAGATAGTTTTATACGGAAGAAAAGGTCATGCACATACTGTAGCTTATAAGAACTTTTTAAAATCTGCAGAAGTACCTTTTGTATATAAAGATGTTTCCACAGACCAAGAAGCGAGGGAACATAGTAAAGAATTGTATGAAGGACAAGTAAAGTATCCAACCTTATTTATTGATGATGAAGTGTACTTAACACCAACTTCGGATACATTTAATAAGCTAATGCAAGATTTAAAATTAAGGGGATAAATAGTTGGTAGTTAGAAGTTAATACCAACAGCCAATAACCAAAACTATGGGCGATATTTCAAAAGACATTAATTCCAAATTTCCAAATAATAGGATTAAAGCGTTTATCAATATAAAATACACAGCTAATTGGGTGAGTAGTAAAGAGAATGAGTTTTTTAAACAATATAGTATCTCTTCGCAACAATTCAATATTTTACGTATTTTAAGAGGAGCAAAGAAGGCTATTAAGGTACAAACAATCAAGGATAGAATGATTGAACGTGCACCAAATGCTACAAGGTTAATGGATAAACTTTGTGAAAAAGACTTAATTAGCCGTATACGTTGTGAACACGATAGGAGAGTAGTTTATATTGATATTACGAAGAAAGGTGAGAGCTTATTAGAAGAAATTGACAAAAACTTACATTTAGATTTTATAAATAATCTTACTGAAGAAGAAGCCACTCAACTTAGTAACTTATTAGACAAAATAAGACAATAACTACCGTTTTTTACTCCTTTTTTATAACTAGAATTTAGGTTGTGATTTAAAAGTTGTATCTTTAAAAGTGAGCAAAAAAGAGTACAATTATGTATACATACGACACACTTTCAGAGGCCTTAAATGATTTACAAAAAAGAGGTTATACACATGATTTTAACCTTACTTATACACAAATAGAAAGTAAAACAACTAAAGAATTGTATTCTCCAGAAGTTTTTGAAGTAGTTGAGGTATATCGCTTTGAAGGTATGAGTAGTGCTGGTGATAACTCGGTTGTATATGCTATTGAAACTTCACAAGGAATTAAAGGTGTTTTAGTTGATGCCTATGGAATGTATTCAGAATCACTTTCTCCTGATATGATTCAAAAACTTCATTTTAATAGATAATAGGTTATAGCTCGAAGATGTAAACTTCGAGTTTTTTGTTTTCTAAAAAATCGTATCTTGCCATTTATTATGCGTGCATAATATTTTAATACAAAAAAGATGAAGTACAAACATATTTTCGAACCCTTAGATTTAGGATTTACAACCTTAAAAAACCGAATTTTAATGGGGTCTATGCATACGGGGTTAGAAGAAGAAAAAAATGGAATTGAGCGCATTGCTGCTTATTATGCAGAGCGTGCACGTGGTGGAGTAGGTTTGATTGTTACAGGAGGTATTTCTCCAAATATCCAGGGGTGGACAGCTCCTTTTTCTGCTCGTATGAGCACAAAAAAACATGCACGAGAGCATAAAGTAATTACAGAAGCAGTTCATAAAGAAGGAGGTAAAATATGTATGCAAATTTTACATTCTGGACGTTATGGATATCATCCATTTAACGTAGCACCTTCAAAAATAAAATCACCAATAACTCCTTTTAAACCGTTTGCATTAAAGCAATCAGGAATACGAAGAACAGTAAAAGATTTTGTTAACTGTGCTAAGTTATCACAAGAGGTAGGATATGATGGAGTAGAAATCATGGGATCTGAAGGATATTTAATCAATCAGTTTATAGTAACAAGAACAAATAAACGAACCGATGATTATGGAGGAAATTATGAAAATAGAATTCGTTTAGCGGTAGAGTTAGTTCGAAAAATTAGAGAAGCAGTTGGTGAGCATTTTATCATTATCTATCGTTTATCAATGCTAGATTTGGTAGAGCAAGGAAGCTCTTGGGAAGAAGTAGTGCAATTAGGGAAAGAAATAGAAAAAGCAGGAGCTACTATTATCAATACAGGTATTGGTTGGCACGAAGCACGAATACCTACTATAGCAACTTCAGTACCTAGGGCTGCGTTTACTTGGGTAACTAAAAAAATGAAAGAAGAATTATCTATTCCGTTAGTTACTTCTAACAGAATTAATATGCCTGATACTGCTGAAAAAGTTTTGGCAGAAGGGCATGCTGATATCATTTCAATGGCACGTCCGTTTTTAGCAGATCCAGAATGGGTAAATAAAGCGAAAGAAGAAAGAGTAGATGAAATAAACACTTGTATAGCTTGTAATCAAGCTTGTTTAGATCATGCATTTCAAAAGAAAGTGGCAAGTTGCTTGGTAAATCCAAGAGCATGTCACGAAACAGAACTTAACTACAATCCAACTTCAAAAAAGAAGAAAATAGCAGTCGTAGGAGCAGGGCCAGCTGGTTTAGCAGCTTCAACAGTAGCAGCACAAAGAGGACATGATGTAACCTTATTTGATGCAGATAAAGAAACAGGAGGGCAATTCAATATTGCAAAACAGATTCCAGGAAAAGAAGAGTTTTATGAAACCATTCGTTACTTTAATAAGCAGCTAGAATTACACAACGTAAATGTAAAGTTAAACACAAGAGTTTCTGCAGAAGATTTATACAACGGTAATTTTGATGAGGTCATTTTAGCAACAGGAATTACGCCAAGAACTCCAAGGATAGAAGGTATAGAGCACGAAAAAGTATTGAGTTATATTGATGTTGTAAAATTAAAGAAACCTGTAGGTAAACGTGTTGCGGTTATTGGAGCAGGAGGAATTGGTTTTGACGTTTCAGAATACTTGGCTCATGAAGGAGAGAGCACTTCTTTAAATGTAGATGCTTGGTTAGAAGAATGGGGAATAGATAAAACATTAAAAGCACGTGCAGGAATTGAAGGAGTTACTCCAAAAATGCACCCATCACCTAGAGAGATATTTATGTTCAAGCGTAGTTCAGGAAAGTTTGGAGGAAATTTAGGTAAAACTACAGGATGGATTCATCGTTCAGTATTAAAAAGAAAAAAAGTACAGTTTATTAATGAGGTACAGTACACAAAAATAGATGATGAAGGTTTACATTATGTTCAAAATGAAGAACAAAAAGTATTACCGGTAGATAATGTAATTATTTGTGCAGGTCAAGTTCCGTTTAAAGAATTGTTAGAGCCTTTGCAAGCAAAAGGGATGAAGGTACATGTAATAGGTGGAGCAGATGTTGCTGCTGAATTAGATGCTAAAAGAGCGATAAATCAAGGAAGCAGGTTAGCTGCTGAAATTTAGTTTTATATAAATTTAAAATCACTAAAAAAGTCTTGCTTACGCAGGACTTTTTTTATGCGTATTATAAACATGAATAAGTCTAAATAATTACCGATATTTGTGGCTCACAATTTTTTTGAAAAAAGTAAATTATGGCAATGAACAAAAACACTGTCCTAGGTTGGGCAACGCTTATAATGATTTTAATGGGAATATTACTTATTGGGTTAGCAATATTCAAGTATGATGAAATAGCTGGATATGGCTTTGGTGCTGTTGGTTTAGGTTTTTTTGCAAATGCATGGGTGTTTAATGCCCTAAAAGGTAGAGTTTAATTAAGAAAATACAAGAAAATGAGCGACGATAAAAAAGTCATTTTTTCAATGAATAAGGTCTCTAAGACCTATCAAAGTACAGGAAAACAAGTTTTAAAAGATATTTATTTAAGTTTCTTTTACGGAGCTAAAATTGGTATTTTAGGTTTAAACGGTTCGGGTAAATCTACTTTATTAAAGATTATTGCAGGAGTAGAAAAGAATTATCAAGGAGATGTTACTTTTTCTCCAGGATATAAGGTTGGGTACTTAGAGCAAGAACCGCAATTAGATGAAGAAAAAACTGTTTTAGAAATTGTTAAAGAAGGAGTAGCAGAAACGGTTGCTATTTTAGATGAATACAACAAAATAAACGATATGTTTGGTTTAGAGGAAGTGTATTCTGATCCAGACAAAATGGACAAGTTAATGGCGCGTCAGGCGGAGCTACAAGATAAAATTGATGCTTCAAACGCTTGGGAATTAGATACCAAGTTAGAAATTGCTATGGATGCCTTACGTACCCCTGAAGGAGATAAAAAAATCGGAGTATTATCAGGAGGAGAGCGTCGTCGTGTAGCCTTATGTCGTTTATTATTACAAGAACCAGAAATTTTATTATTAGATGAGCCTACCAACCATTTAGATGCAGAATCTGTTCACTGGTTAGAGCATCATTTAGCACAATATAAAGGAACGGTAATTGCGGTAACGCACGACCGTTATTTCTTAGATAATGTTGCAGGATGGATTTTAGAATTGGATAGAGGAGAAGGTATTCCTTGGAAAGGAAACTATTCTTCTTGGTTAGATCAAAAATCTCAACGTTTAGCACAAGAAAGTAAAACAGCTTCTAAGCGTCAAAAAACGTTAGAACGAGAGTTAGAATGGGTACGTCAAGGAGCAAAAGGTCGTCAAACAAAGCAAAAAGCACGTTTGAAGAACTATGAAAAGTTAATGAGTCAAGACCAAAAGCAAACGGAAGAAAAATTAGAAATCTATATTCCAAATGGTCCACGTTTAGGTACGAATGTAATTGAAGCTACTGGTGTTTCTAAAGCTTATGGAGATAAGTTATTATATGAAAACTTAGAATTTAATTTACCACAAGCAGGAATTGTAGGAATTATTGGTCCGAACGGAGCAGGTAAAACTACTATTTTTAGAATGATCATGGGAGAAGAAACTCCTGATACAGGAAGCTTCTCTGTTGGTGAGACAGCTAAAATAGCATATGTAGATCAGTCACACTCAAATATTGATCCTGAAAAAACTATTTGGGAAAACTTCTCAGAAGGACAAGATTTAGTGATGATGGGAGGGAAACAAGTAAACTCTAGAGCTTACTTAAGTCGTTTTAATTTCTCAGGAAATGAGCAAAACAAAAAGGTTTCAACATTATCTGGAGGAGAGCGTAACCGCTTACATTTAGCAATGACGTTAAAAGAAGAGGGTAACGTATTGTTATTAGATGAGCCAACAAACGATTTAGATGTAAATACGCTACGTGCTTTAGAAGAAGGTTTAGAAAACTTTGCAGGTTGTGCTGTTGTAATTTCGCATGATAGATGGTTCTTAGATCGTATCTGTACACATATTTTAGCTTTTGAAGGAGATAGTCAAGTGTATTTCTTTGAAGGATCTTTCTCTGATTACGAAGAGAATAAAAAGAAACGTTTAGGAGGTGATTTAATGCCAAAACGTATTAAATACAAGAAGTTAATTAGATAATAATTAGTTGTCATAAATTATATAAAACAAAACTCGAAGTTAGCAGCTTCGAGTTTTTTCTTTTTCTATAACAATTATCCCCCCAATGTTAAACTGTTTTGTAGATAGTTTTTCATAGTAATGGTATTATGTTACTATTTTAAATTTAACAATAATCATTCCGAAAGTTTATTTTTTTTATTTAATTATTGCTTTAAATGTAATTTATAATGGTTTTAATTAACGTGTTTTAAAATTTAATTATTAAAATAACAAAAGCTCACCAATTGGTGAGCTTTGTATATCTTAAGGTTGAGAATCAAATATTTAAACCTGATAAATAAATGGAGATTAAATAGTTCTCTAGTTATGCACTTCCTTTTTTATTGATGATAAGCAGCATTATGCGCTAAATCTCCACCACAGCTGTTACATTTTCCTGTAGTATCTCCACCACCAGCACAACCATTGGTACAGGTATAATGATATTGCCCAGAAGCATTTGGTCCGCTAGAAGTAGTTGGAGTTATAGGTGTTGATATTGGTGAATTAGAAGTTGTGTTTTGTGAATTGTGAAACGCAAGGTTATGAGCAAGAGGAGTTTTACAAACAGGACAAGCAGTACCTTGAACACTTGAAGTTCCTCCTTCGCACTTTTTAGGGCATATATAATGCGCTCCTCCAATAATATTAACAGAGTTATTATTAGTATTTGGAAGTTGAGGAGTTGGGCGTTCGCTAAATGGAACAGTTAACGGATTTACAGGTGCTTTTTTTTCTTCTGTTTTACAAGAGTAAAAACAGCATAATAATACGAATAGTGTGAATAATTTTTTCATATTCAAATATAAAAAAACCTCGTTAAAAAAGACGAGGTTTTAATTATATAAAGTATATGATTTTTATAAGTGAATTACTTCATCGTAAGCATCAGCAACAGCTTCCATAACCGCTTCACTCATGGTTGGGTGAGGGTGAATTGCTTTTAATACTTCATGACCAGTAGTTTCTAATTTACGCCCTAAAACAGCTTCAGCAATCATATCGGTAACACCAGCACCAATCATATGGCATCCTAACCATTCACCGTACTTAGCATCAAAAATTACTTTTACAAATCCGTCAGGAGTTCCAGCAGCTTTAGCTTTACCTGAAGCAGAGAATGGGAATTTTCCAACTTTTAATTCGTAACCTTTTTCCTTTGCTTGTTCTTCAGTTAAACCAACAGAAGCAATTTCAGGAGTAGCATAGGTACAACCAGGGATGTTTCCATAGTCGATAGCTTCAGTATGTAATCCAGCGATTTTTTCAACACAAGTAATTCCTTCAGCAGAAGCAACGTGAGCTAATGCTGGACCAGGAGTAACATCACCAATAGCATAATAACCAGGAATGTTAGTTTGATACCAATCGTTTACTAAGATTTTATCTCTATCAGTAATAATACCCACATCTTCTAAACCGATGTTTTCAATGTTAGTTTTAATACCAACTGCTGATAATACGATGTCAGCTTCTAAAACTTCTTCTCCTTTTTTAGTTTTAACGGTAGCTTTTACTCCGTCACCAGAAGTATCAACAGATTCTACAGAAGAACTAGTCATTACTTTAATTCCGGCTTTTTTGAAAGAACGCTCCATTTGTTTAGAAACATCTTTATCTTCTACAGGAACAATTGTTGGCATAAACTCAACAACAGTAACGTCAGTTCCCATTGAATTATAAAAGTGCGCAAACTCTACTCCAATAGCACCAGAACCTACAACAATCATTGATTTTGGTTGTTTAGGTAAGCTCATTGCTTCACGATATCCGATAACTTTTTTACCATCTTGTGGTAAACTTGGTAATTCACGAGAGCGAGCCCCTGTAGCAATAATAATGTGGTCAGCAGAGTACTCAGTTACCTTACCATCTTTATCAGTAACATCTACTTTTTTACCAGCTTTTACTTTACCAAAACCATCGATGATATCAATTTTGTTTTTCTTCATTAAGAACTGAACACCTTTGCTCATTCCTTCAGCAACACCACGACTACGCTTAATAACCGCTTCAAAATCTTTATCGATTGCTTCTGCTTTTAAACCATACTCATCAACATGTTTTAAATAATCATATACTTGAGCAGATTTTAATAATGCTTTCGTAGGAATACATCCCCAGTTTAAGCAAATTCCACCTAAGCTTTCTTTTTCAACTACAGCGGTTTTAAATCCTAATTGAGATGCTCTAATGGCAGTTACATAACCTCCAGGACCACTTCCGATTATTAATACGTCGTATTTCATGTCGTTTATTTTTACTTGTTGTTTGTTAATTTATTACATTCTTTCAGGAACCTGAATTCCTAATAAATTGAATGCTGATTTTATGGTGTCAGCTACTTTTTTAGATAACTGAACTCTAAATATTTTTTTATTTTGATTTTCTTCTCCTAAAATGGATACGTTTTGGTAGAATGAGTTAAACTCTTTTACCAAATCATAGGTGTAATTAGCAATCACAGCAGGAGAATAGTTACTCGCTGCTTGTTGAATTACTTCAGGGTACAATTCTAATTGCTTGATTAATTCTTTTTCTTTCTCGTGTAATTCTACTGATACCGAAGAAGAATAATTGAAATCAGCTTTACGTAAGATCGATTGAATTCTCGCATACGTATATTGTACAAACGGACCTGTATTCCCCTGAAAATCTACCGATGCTTGTGGGTCAAACAAAATTCTCTTTTTAGGATCAACTTTTAAAATAAAATATTTTAAAGCACCTAATCCAATAATTTTATATAATTCCTCTTTCTCTTCAGTTGAATAGCCTTCCAACTTACCTAACTCTTGTGAAATTTCACGAGCCGTATTGGTCATTTCGTCCATTAAATCATCAGCATCTACTACAGTCCCTTCACGAGATTTCATTTTTCCAGAAGGTAAATCTACCATTCCATAACTTAAATGGAATAATTGTTTAGCCCAAGAATAGCCTAGCTTTTGTAAGATTAAGAACAACACTTTAAAGTGGTAATCTTGTTCGTTACCTACGGTATATACCATTCCGTTTACATCAGGAAAATCTTTAGAACGTTGGATAGCAGTACCAATATCTTGCGTCATGTACACCGCAGTTCCGTCAGAACGTAATACTAGTTTTTCGTCTAGTCCTTCGTCAGTTAAATCACACCAAACGGAACCATCATCTTTTTTAAAGAAAACACCATTTTTAAGTCCTTCTTCAATAACATCTTTTCCTAATAAATAGGTATTACTTTCGTAGTATAATTTGTCAAAGTTAACTCCGATGTTTTCATAAGTAACATCGAACCCCTTATACACCCATCCGTTCATCATTTCCCAAAGGGTAACAACTTCTTTATCTCCAGCTTCCCATTTACGAAGCATTTCTTGTGCCTCTAAAAATAATGGGGCTTGTTTTTTAGCATCTTCTTCAGAAATTCCTTTTGAAACTAATTCAGAAATTTCTTTTTTATACTCTTGATCAAACTTTACGTAGTAATTACCAACCAGTTTATCTCCTTTTAATCCTGTAGATTCAGGAGTTTCGCCTTCTCCAAATTTTTTCCAAGCCAACATTGACTTACAAATATGGATACCACGGTCGTTGATAATTTGTGTTTTATATACTTTATGTCCTGCTGCTTTTAAAATTTCAGCAACAGAATACCCTAATAATACATTACGAACATGTCCTAAGTGTAAAGGTTTGTTTGTGTTTGGAGAAGAATACTCAACCATTCGAGCATCTGTTTCATCTTCCTTTACAAAACCATACCTTGCATCTGCTGCAATTTCATTAAAAAAGTTTACGTAGAAAGAATCGTCAACTACCAAGTTTAAAAAACCTTTTACAACATTGTAGTTGGTAATTTCGTTGATGTTTTCAACCAAATACTTTCCTAAATCTTCACCAATTTGAACTGGATTTCCTTTTTTGTACCGTAATAGCGGGAAAACGACAACGGTAATGTCACCTTCAAAATCTTTACGGGTTGCTTGAAATTCTACACTTGGAATTTCTACATTATACAGGGCTAAAAATCCTTCTTTTACTTTCGTTTCGATTAACGATTGAATATTCATTGGTTCTTTTTGATTATCGCACAAAATTAGTGTTTTTAATTTTTTATTCCCACGATTTCACTGATGATTTTTTGAGAGGTAAAAATGGTAGACTTCAAAGTCGCTTTTGTACCTTTGCATTATGGATAAAGACCTTGAAAACTTATCAAAATTAGCGAAAGACGCTTTACAGGAAAACAAAAAGTATTTTCAGAAATTAAAAAAGCGTACACCTAAACGTTTAGACTTACTAATGCAAGAATTGCATGAGGAAGAATTTGAACGTACAGATTGTTTGGAGTGTGCCAATTGTTGTAAAACAACCTCGCCAATATTTACCGAAAAAGATATAGAGCGTATTGCAAAACACTTAAAAATGAAAGTGATTGATTTTACAAATCAATACCTACGAAGAGATGAAGATAATTTTATGGTCTTACAATCAGCTCCGTGTACTTTTTTAGATGAATCTGATAATACATGTTTTATTTACGATGTACGTCCGAAAGCTTGTTCAGAATATCCACATACGAATCGTAAAAAGTTTATCCAGTTAGCCGATTTAACAATTAAAAACACAGAGGTTTGTCCTGCAACATACAGAATAGTAGAAGAGCTTAAAAAAAGGTTGCCTCAGTAGGGGTGAGGAGTAATTTATTTTTTCCTATTTTTAGGAAAAATATAATACTTTGGAAACCCTTATACATTATTTTGAAACCATTCCTTCTAGTCATAGAAGTATAATTTTAGTTGGTGGAATAACTTTTTTCTGGTTGTTAGAATCTGGTATTCCTTTATTTAAGTTCAGATATAATAAATGGAAGCACGCATGGCCAAATTTGTTTTTTACAGGAACAACGGTGGTAATTAATTTTGCTTTGGCTTTTTTATTATTGAGAACAGCCGATTGGGTACAAGCAAATGATTTTGGATTGATTAATTGGCTTCCTGAAATGCCATTATGGTTGTATGTATTGTTAGGTATATTGTTTTTAGACTTTTTCGGAGCTTATTTAGCACATTTAGTAGAGCATAAAGTGAAACCTTTATGGATGGTACATTTAGTGCATCATTCAGATCATAAAGTAGATACCACGACAGCAAACAGACACCACCCGATAGAAAGCGTTATTCGTTTTACATTTACTTTACTAGGTGTATTTTTAGTAGGTACTCCTATTGCTATTGTTATGTTATACCAATCAATGTCTTTGGTGTTTACACAATTAACACACGCTAATATTAGGATGCCAAAAAAATTGGATAGAGTATTAAGTTATGTTATTGTTTCACCTGATATGCATAAAGTACATCATCATAACTTATTGCCTTATACTGATTCTAACTACGGAAATATTTTTTCTATATGGGATCGTTTATTAGGAACTTACATGGAATTGGATAGAGAAAAAATTGTTTACGGAGTAGATACCTTTCCTGACGAAGAAAAAAATTCTAGTTTAAAAGAGTTATTAAAACAGCCTTTTCAAGGATATCGAAAACCAACTAATTTTGAAGAAAAAAATTAAACTCCGTTCTTATTTTAATACCTTTTTCCTTTTTAATATCTAAAAGTTGTTGTTTTAATAAAAGATAACTTTTTAAGTCAATTTCAGGGTTTATTGAAATAAGGTAGAAATTATGTGCCTTTAAAGAGCCTAATTTAACTATGTCTTTTTTGGTGTTGATTTCTATTAAACTTGGTGAGAATTTTTTAAAGTATTTTTCTCTGCTTAATAATTCAGGAACTTTGTTTGGAATTTTATAATTGTAATATTTTTCAATTTGTGAATTCCAAAATTGAAATTTGTCTAAAAAACCATTGTACAGATTTGTTTTTGGGTCATAATTTGTTATTAATAAAGCTGCTCTTAAATTCCCTAGTTGGAAATAAGAATTAATAAGATCAGTGGTTTCAATTTTGTCACCAATGTAGATAACGGGTATAGGGATATCAAAGTGTATGTCAAATTCAAAACGATATATTTCATTAAAATCGGAAGTGATTTTATCATTTAATTTTAATGTTGTAACTCCAGAGCTATTTTTAAACATATGGAACCCACCATAAAACCTAACTAATGAGTCAGTTGTAATTAGATCTAAGTTTTTAATATCTATTAAATCATAACTAATTAATTCATCATTATAAGAATAACCATCCCAGAAGCCATATTTATTATTGTTTATAAGGATTGTAGAATCTTTATTATTAAAAGAAAAATTATAAACTAAAGTGTCTTTTTTTAAGTAATAAGTTATTTTGTTTTTTGATATTTTAAATTTTCCTTTTGTAACATATGTGTATATATCTTCTAAGTAAACAGAATCATTTTTAAAAGTTAATGAAGGTAAATAATAGGAAGAACTATCTTTATCAATATTCATCCAAACCCCTTTAAAATTATCAGGATTGAATTCTTTTTTACATGAAGTAAGACCTAAAATAAATAAAAAATAGATTAACTTTCTCATAATACAGTTTTTTTAATCTTATCAAGAACTAGACCTTTTTTGAATTAAACTCATTATTTTCTTACCTCTAGCTTTACAACCTTTACTTTCATGAATAACTTTTGTTCGAATGATATATTCCAGTTCAGGATGTACCCAATCTTTTTGTAAACCCAAAAGGTATAACGTATTCATAGTATAAGCCTTCACTGCTATTTTTTGATCGGTTATTAACCAGTCAAACCCTGTTTCAATAATTAAATCAATTTGTTGTTTAGTGAGCTTTTGTTTTACTTCGTTATCTGTTTTAGAAGCGTACGCAGTAGCCAATTGTTCACATATTTTTGCGCAAGGTCTTAAGGCACTATCAAAGTGTACTTGAGCTAATTTTTCAGTAAAAGCATCTAAATATCGTAGTATATTTTCAATTCCGTGATGGGTACAAATCCATTCCAATACCCAAGCGGCTTTAATGGATAGTTTATTGTCGACATCAAAAGTAAATTCTACTAAGTTTTTTACAAGTTTTGGGTTTTGTAATACAATATTTGAAGCTTTTTCTCTGTTTATTCTAGCAGCAGTATCAACATCATTTAAAACAGAAATTAAAAAATCAGCTTTCATATTGGTATGGTTTGTGTAAATTTGAATAGTAAAAGAAATAATAGCATGATAAATATAAAAAGGATATTTTCAACAACACTTCTATTGTCTGCATTTTTTATAACTACTGCGCAGGCACAAAAAATAAATCAGTTAGATGCTAACGGAAAGAGAGATGGTGTTTGGAAAAAATATTATGATGATGATAAAAATGATGTTCGATATACTGGGCAGTTCAAAAACGGTAAAGAAATAGGAACTTTTAAGTTTTATGAACCAAACTCTTATGGAATACCCTCTATGACAAAAGAATTTTCGGTAAAATCTGATAGTGCTTTTGTTCAGTTTTTTACTCCAAAAGGAAAAGTAAAAACAAAAGGATGGATGATAGGAAAAAAGAGAGTAGGTAAGTGGGTTTATTATTTTTCTGATGGAAATATATTTTCAGAAGAAGAATATGTGGATGGTAAGCTAGATGGAGTTGTAAAGAACTACTACAGAAACGGAAAGTTAACAGAGGAAACTTATTATAAAAAGGGAGAGAAAGATGGAGTCTCTAAAATTTTTACTGATTCAGGTATTATGATTGAAGAGGTAAATTATGTAGCTGGAAAACTTGAAGGAGAAGGTAGATATTACGACTTAAAAGGTAGTCTAAAAGAAAAAGGAATGTATAAAAACGGAAAAAGAGACGGTAAATGGGAGTTTTATATGGATGGAGAGGTTGTTACCGATAAAAGAAAAAGAACCATACATACAATCCCCAAAAATTAAGAGCTAGAGATAGTAAATACAAAATTAAGTTTATAAGAAATGATGATGCACTCAGGTATACTTGAGTCCATCAATTTTTATAATGATGTCATCAATTATTTCCATAATAAAAACATTTATTATTTCGTAAATTTGCAGCTTCAAAAGTACAAAATGAAAAGAGTAGTAGTGGGACTTTCAGGAGGTGTAGATAGTAGTGTAACAGCTTATTTACTAAAAGAGCAAGGGTATGAAGTTATCGGGCTGTTTATGAAAAACTGGCATGATGATTCAGTAACTATTTCCGATGAATGTCCGTGGTTAGAAGATAGTAATGATGCAATGATTGTTGCTGAAAAATTAGGAATTCCTTTTCAAACAGTTGATTTAAGCGAACAATACAAAGAACGTATCGTTGACTATATGTTCAATGAATATGAAAAAGGACGTACACCTAATCCTGATGTATTATGTAATCGTGAAATTAAGTTTGATGTGTTTATGGACATCGCATTAAGTTTAGGAGCTGATTATGTAGCAACAGGACATTATTGTAGAAAAGCAGAAGAAATTATTGATGGAAAACCTGTGTATAAGTTATTAGCAGGAAAAGACACCAATAAAGACCAATCATATTTTTTATGTCAGTTATCGCAAGAACAATTATCGAAAGCATTGTTCCCTATTGGAGAGTTGACAAAACCTGAAGTTCGTGAAATTGCAAAAGAAGCTGATTTAATTACTGCGGATAAAAAAGATAGTCAAGGATTATGTTTTATTGGAAAAGTAAGACTTCCTGATTTTTTACAGCAAAAATTACAACCGAAAGAAGGAGATATCGTCCGTATTCCGGATGAATTTGAGCAGTACAATCGTTCAGTTCCAGAATTTGAGAATAAAGAAGCAGAATTGGAATATTTTTCAACTAAATTCTCTTATAATAAAGAAGACGGAAAGGTAGTTGGAAAGCATCAAGGAGCACATTATTTCACTAAAGGGCAACGAAAAGGATTAGCTGTCGGCGGAACAAAAGAACCACTATTTGTGATTGAAACCGATGTTGATACCAACATTATTTATACAGGAGAAGGTAAAAATCACCAAGGACTGTATCGAAGTGTATTATTTGTATCAAATGAAGAATTGCATTGGGTACGTGAAGATTTAGCTTTACAAACAGGAGAAATGATGGAAGTAGAGGCACGTATTCGCTACCGTCAACCATTAGAAAAAGCTACGTTGTATAAAGTTGACAACGGAATTTATGTAGAGTTTGAAAACCCACAATCAGCTATTCAAGAAGGGCAGTTTGTAGCTTGGTATAAAAACGAAGAGCTGTTAGGTTCTGGTGTGATTTCGTAATCTTATAATTCAAATAAAAATAAAATAAGACCTCGATTTTTTCGAGGTTTTTTTGTGCTTGCTATTTAATGATTGTACATTTACGCGATGCAAAATAAAATTACCAAACTTTTTAATATACAGTATCCAATTGTTCAAGGCGGAATGATTTGGGTTAGTGGATGGAAGCTTGCCTCAGCAGTGTCTAATGCAGGCGGATTAGGTTTAATAGGAGCAGGATCTATGTATCCAGAAGTACTTCGTGAACACATTCAAAAATGTAAAAAAGCAACAGATAAACCTTTTGGTGTAAATGTACCAATGTTATATCCTGATATTGAAAAAATCATGGATATTATTGTTGAAGAAGGGGTGAAAATAG
Organism: Tenacibaculum sp. 47A_GOM-205m; assembly: GCF_000518405.1. Lineage (NCBI taxonomy): Bacteria > Pseudomonadati > Bacteroidota > Flavobacteriia > Flavobacteriales > Flavobacteriaceae > Tenacibaculum > Tenacibaculum sp. 47A_GOM-205m. Next base: position 655,757 of record NZ_JADN01000003.1, read on the forward strand.
TGTTCACTTCTGCAGGTAATCCAAAAACATGGACTTCTTTTTTAAAGGAAAAGGGAATTACAGTAGTACATGTAGTAAGTTCGGTAAAATTTGCATTAAAAGCAGAAGAAGCTGGAGTTGATGCTGTTGTTTGTGAAGGATTTGAAGCAGGAGGCCATAATGGACGTGAAGAAACTACGACGTTTACACTAATTCCTATGGTGAAAGAACAGGTGAAAATTCCTGTAATTGCTGCGGGAGGTATCGGTTCGGGTAGAGGAATGTTAGCGGCAATGGTATTAGGAGCAGATGGAGTACAAATTGGAAGTCGTTTTGCAGCTACTATAGAATCTTCAGCACATGATAATTTTAAAAAGACAATTGTTGATGTAAAAGAAGGGGATACTCATTTAACATTAAAGGAGTTAGCACCTGTACGTTTGGTGAAAAATAAGTTTTATCAAGAAATACAAGCATTATATCAACAAGGACCAACCGTAGAACAGTTAAAAGAATTGTTAGGGCGTGCTCGTGCAAAACGTGGTATGTTTGAAGGAAACTTAGATGATGGGGAGTTAGAAATAGGTCAAATAGCAGGGCTTATCCATGAAATTAAACCAGCAAAAGAAGTGTTGGAAGCTATTGTTACTGAATATGAACAGGTGAAAAAAGAGCAGTTGTTTTAGGTAGTATTTTTTATTGTTAATATTTTATATTAGAAAAGTATAGTGGAAGGAGATGTTATAGATTTTATTAAGCTTAAGTTAGGTTATATTGTTTTAGATACATCCGAATCGTTTGATTTAATAGGTACAGATGGCTTAGATGCAGAAACTTTTTTTTACGATTTTGAAAAGCATTTTAATATTAATATGACAAGTTTCGAATTTGATATATATTTTTCTGGCGAAGCCCCATTTCATAACCTATTAAGAAATATGTTTAAATATTGGGGAATGCAAAAATATTTTTCAATAAAACATTTAATAGAAGTTGTTGAACGCAAGGAATGGTTTGATCCTGTCTAAGAGTTAATAGAAGTAAGAAATAATTACAAAATATATTGTGAATAAAAGCTTTAGGGTTGTTTTATCAATGGTTATTACAAGTGTTATTGCCAGTTTTGTGTTTAATTTTAATAGCTTAGGGACAAATAAACGCATTTCTGATGAGTGTAAGAAAGAGGAGTTTAAAGCTATTTTAATTGAAAAACAGAAAACTAATCGAGCGTATGTTCTAAAGCTAAAGAAAAGAGATGGCTCTTTTTTTGAGCCTAGATGTGGAGTTTCAGAAGAATTATTTTATAAGATATCTTTAGGTGACTCACTTATAAAAAATAAAGATGTTAATGAGTGCTTTATTAAAACAAGAGAAGAGAACATAGATATTAAATTAAAGTATTTTGATGAATAAAGCAGATGAAGTATAAGTATTAGATATAGTACACTTATGTTAATTATACTAAAAGTAGAAATAAGTTCTAAAATATTACAAGGAATTTTTTAATAGAAAATTATGGATACAGATGTTTTTATTATGATTTTTGCTGTTTCTATTGTTATTTTATTTTTGGTTTTAATAGTTAAATTCTTATTAAACCCATTATTTTTTCCAGAAACATTTCCCAAAAAAGAAGTGCACAATTTTATGGAAAAAAGAAGGTTAACATTAAAAAGTTATAAGAAAGTTAACAAAAATGCTTCTACTCTTTTTGAAAAAGACTTTAAAGTTAAAAATACTAACTTTCCTAATAGTATTATGATATCCCTTTTTTTATATAGAAAATCATATTTTAAGATTGTTTATGATAATGATAATGATAATGATAATGTTTTGTGGTTAAAAGTATTAAAGTCTAATTCTTTTTTTGATAAAAGTAAAATAGTATTTTATTTAGAAGAAGAAACAGTGATTATATAAACCAATTGATTTGGTATGAATACTTTGAAAGAGAGTAAAAAACACTCATGATATTTCTCTCCTCTGGTCAAAACGATGTCTTTATGGGAGTAATCTCATGAAGAAGATCATAAATGATATAATTATCTCTTTAAAATGAGTTACAAACATTCTTGAGATTTCTCCTTTCGTTACACTTCAGTTCGAAATGACAACTTTTTAAGAATTATTCTTAGCCTTAATAAAATCAGAAATTAAGTAGCTGATATATTTCCCTACTTGTCCGTTAGCAATGTCATCTTTAACAACTGCTGGAGCACCCTCACAAATGTGTAAATAAGAAGCATTTTGTAGCTTTCCAAAATAATGAGTGAATCTACGTGCTTGCTGTGGTGTAAATCCGCTAGGTGTCATGGCACTACTAGGGAAGTGTTGTATGCAATCCAAATCGATTTCAATTCCGAAAGGAGTATTTTCTATAAAACTTTCAGCGCGTTGTAACTCACCATCAAAGGAAGTAGATTGATATACTTCTAATTCTTCAAACGTATTGTATTCTAGATTAATATTGTCGTGAATCATCTCGAAAATATACTGAGGCGTGTAGTTTTCATGCAATCCAAACATAAAGTAATTTTGAATATAACCTTCTTGCAACGCATACGAGAATCCGTTACCGCTATGACGTTCTTCTAAACGACGTAAATCGGTATGCGCATCTAGGTTAATTACATTTACAGGTTGTTCCTTTCCTTCAGAAAGTCCTTTAATGTTTCCGTAAGCGTTGTTATGACCTCCACCAATAATAATTGGTGTTTTACCACTTTTAACAATGACTTTGATAAGGTTAGAAAGTTCTTTATCAATTACTTTTACTAATAAATCACCTTTCTCTCTGTCGTTAACGTCAAAGCTATATACATTGTCTAAACAATCTAAATATCCTAAAACTATAATGTTATTTCCGTCAATAAACTGATTCTGCTGTGTATTTAAAAATGCCTTTAAAGCAGGAACAAAAGCAGTGTGAGCACCTCCATTTCCACCATTCATACGAACACCAATATCTTCAGGGACTCCTAAAATAACAAAAGAAGCAGTTGAGTTTTTAAGTTCCTCTTGTAGCTCTTTTTTAGAATTGATGGTCGCAACACATTCTCCTAACTTTGTTTCACCTTCACGAGGCGTTACAAACTCTTGTATGTCTTTTTCGTTGAATATTGTTAGCATATTGTATTTTCTTTTTAGGAAACGTCATTTCGAACTGAAGTGTAACGAAAGGAGAAATCTCAAGAATGTTTGTAACTTACCTTAATGAGATTCCTCGTTACCACTCGGAATGACAGGGTATAATTTACAGTTTATTTCCGTTGATAAATACTGAATCAATTAAATTACTTCCGAAGGAATACGGTAAAAATCCATAAGAAGGAATTTCCTTTGTAAGGATTAAATTCGCTTTCTTTCCTTTGGTAATACTTCCAACTTCTTCAGATAAATTCATAGCATAGGCTCCGTTAATCGTTGCTGCATTAATCGCTTCTTCTGGTGTCATTTTCATTTTAATACAAGCGGTTGCTACTACAAAGTTCATGTTTCCTGATGGAGTAGACCCTGGGTTATAATCGGTAGCTAAAGCTAAAGGTAATCCTGCATTGATAATATCACGTGCAGGTGTGTACGGAATACTTAAAAAATACGAACAAGATGGTAAGGCAACAGGCATGGTTTGCGTTCCTTTCAATGCTTCAATATCTTCTGTATTCATAACTTCTAAATGGTCTACAGATAAGGCATTGTGTTTTATACTTACTTGAACTCCACCAATAGTTGTAAACTGATTTACATGTACTTTTGGTGTTAATCCGTATTGTTGAGCAGCGGTTAAAATTCTGTCGGTATCTTCTACCGAGAAATATCCTGTTTCACAGAAAGCATCTACAAAATCAGCAAGGTTTTCTTCTGCAACTTTAGGTAGCATTTCATCAATAATTAAATTGATGTATCCTTCTTTATTGTTTTTATATTCGGTAGGGAAGGCATGCGCTCCTAAAAAGGTAGCTTTTACAGGAATGTTGTAATTCTCGCGTAGTTTTTTAATAACACGTAACATTTTTAATTCAGCGTCTACGGTTAAACCATATCCTGATTTTATTTCAACTGCACCCGTACCTAAAGCAATAACTTCTTCTAATCGTTTTGCCGATTGTTGGTATAGCTCTTCTTCTGACGTTTCTTGTAACTTCTTTGCAGAGTTTACGATACCACCACCACGATTGGCAATTTCTTCATAACTCAATCCGTTAATTCTATCTACAAACTCTTGCTCACGATTGCCTGCATATACAATATGCGTATGCGAATCGCACCAAGTAGGCAACATCATTTTACCAGTACAATCCACAGTTTTATCAGCAGAAGTAGGGGCTTTTTTCATGCTTCCATAGTCAGTAATAATACCGTTTTCAACCAATAAAAAAGCATTTTTAATGGTAGGTAAAATGTTCATCGCAGCTCCTGATACTTTTTTAGTGCTTGTTTCTCTAATTTGGATTAATTCTTTGATGTTTATGAATAAAGTTGTCATGTTGAATGCTTAAATTTGTTAGACAAACTTACGGTAAAAACTACAATTTATGATACATTTTTTAGGAGTGATTTGCGTTTTAATACTCTTTTCTATTTCGTTAATTCACGTTTATTGGGCTTTTGGTGGAACTTTATGGGTAGATGCTGTAATACCTACTAAAACAGCAAATGAAAAAGCGATGAATCCACCTAAAGCACTAACTTTTCTAGTAGCTATAGTAATAGGTGCTTTTGCGGTTGTGTATGCAGAAAAAATACAGCTATTTACGCTGAATTCAATGCCTACATGGTTGCAAGACTATGGACTTTACGTTGTGGCTAGTATTTTTCTCATTAGGGCTATAGGTGATTTTAAGTATGTAGGCTTTTTTAAGAAAACCAAGGCAACAGAGTTTGCCGTAAACGATACTAAGTATTTTTCTCCACTATGTTTATTTTTAGGAGTGGTTGGGTTGTTGATAGTTTTTTTGAGGTAAACTAATTTGGTAACCTTGTTGTATAAGAAAAGTTGCAGTTATAAGGTATTGAATTGTTGATAACCCTTCGGAATTATCAACAATTCAACACACCCAAAATTAACAATATGAGATAATTAAAAAAAGAAATAGTAATTTTTAAAAAAAACTGGACTAGTGCTTTTTATAGGACACGGTGTTGGCAGTAGTTATTCTTCAAAGCATTCTTCTAAGAATTAAATTAAAGGATTGGTTATTAAACTTTCATTTAGTTCGCCAATAGCGTTATTTATTCCAGTATGATCATATATACTTCCGTGAATTTGCGATACTGAGACATTACTTTCCTCAAGAGCAGATATAAAGTCATCGGCTATAGCTAATCTTTCGGCATTTCCACGTTTTGCTACAAAAAACTTTGGATAAGAAATACTATTTCTAATATTAAAAATAGGTGATGCTTGAGTATTTAAATTAATGTCAGTGCCAAAGGAATTAATATATAAGTTATTGTTTTCTTGAACTTTATTAACAACATTATAACCTTCTGTATCTATTTATGTGTAGTTTTACAGCAAGCATTCATAATCCTCAGTGCAAAGCTTTATATGAAAGAATCGTTTCAAAAGGAAAAAGTAAAAAGCTAGCACTAATAGCAGTATGCAATAAATTAATAAAACAAGCTTTTGGAATAGCTAGGTCCGGTCTAAATTACGATCCTAATTATGCAGTAAATTAGAGTGAAATTATTTGGATTTTAGCTTAGTTCATTGTTGTAAGTAGTTTTTATTCCTTTTTTATTAATGTCCATTTTTCTCCCTTTTCATTTGTGTATGAGATAAGTCCAAATTCTTTATCCCATTCAAATTCGGTCAGTCCAAATTTTCCATTTAGATTCGAATAAGGACAATTATTTTTGTTAAACGTGTAAACATTTTTCCATTCAGTTTTTAATTCAGATTGTTTTGTTTTCGGAAGAATATTATTGAAACTGCTAAATTCCAAATTTAATAAGCGAATGACAGGACTTGCATCTTTCTTTTTTTCATTCGCGTTAATTTGTATAAAATAGTCTTCGACTAAATTGAAAGTGTCCTTTTTAATTTTGTAATCTATACGAGCAAATTCTTTGTCAAAATTAGAAACAAAAGGGTTGCATTCTCCTTTGGGTTCTTTTGTGATTTTATTAGTAATGAAAATTGTATCAAAATCATTGAGTTGCGATTTGAAAATCAATTTATTTCCTGCTTCGTAATTATTGAACCAAGTTTTATCGTTTTCAGTAAAATAGACATTTGTGCAATCCGAACCACAAGATTGTATAATTACACAAATAATTATGAGGATTAGGTATTTCATTATCGATTTGGTTAAATTACTTACAACGTTTTGGCTATGCGCAGTGTCCCGCAGGGCATTGCGTATAGGTGTTGTTGGTAAACTGTTATTTTTTAGGGGGTAAAACTTTATAAGAAAATCTTGCTCTATCGTCAATGCTACCTTCTCTATGATATTCTCTTTTACTTCGAACGAAAAACTCAATATCAAAAGAATCTCTAACGTGATTTTCTTCTATTCTTATGGAAAAAGTATTCCCACTAGTCTTGGTAAGCTCACCACCAGCGTATACACTCCCCCAAAACTCTAATTCTTCACCATATGGATCACTGGCGGTTAAAATAAATTCAATCGTATCACCGGGTCTTAGGATTGTAGAGCTCTTTTTTGAGTATTGATTAGATATTATTTTGTTTCCATAATTATCTTGAACTATATCAAATTTTGGATAATAGTTTTCTGACGAATCTTCTTTCATACTTCTGTATTTCACAAGTCTAGTTTTGATTTCACCACTAATACCCAAAACCAAGTGTTTTTGATGTGGTAATAATTCTCTTCTATGAGCATCTGGATTACGATACTTTCCTAATAGTTTTAAAAACAAAAGAATTTCTTTTTTATCTCCCAATGCTTCTTTCATTTCAGAGTCCCAATTTTTGTGAATTATTGTTTCGAGGTCATAAAAATCAGCATAGTACAAAATACGTTCGTCAATATTGCCAGAGCTGAAGGATTTAGCCTCTTCGCTTTTTCTTTCCTTCCATTTAACTATTCGGTCTTCAGATACACCTATGCTTTCTAACCAGTTTTGCCCGTATCTAGAAGTCAATTGAGAAAGTAGAAAATCTCTTAAAACATTTTCAGCATCTTTTAGTGCTTGCGTAACGTCCATTATTATTTATTTATCAATGTTTACCAACGTTTTTGTGTATGATTAGTGGCGTGTTTAAGCACCTAATTTAGTAAATACAAACTAAATAGAAAATCCGCGAGGATTTTCAGAAGTAGGCAATTGCCCAAGCAATTAATTATACACGTTGTTGTACACAGTTTTTATTTCTCCTTTTTTGATTAAATCAATTAATTCACACCTTTTTTCCGAATTGGTTTGTTCTGTGAAATTTTCTCCAATTCTAACAAAATCGTATGGAATATATTTGTTTTCAGATTCGATTGTTTTTTCAAAACTACTTTCTCCATAAGCGAGAAGTGTTGTCTTGTCCGAACTATTAGAACTCAACAAGATTCTTTTTAATTCTCCGTTTTTTTGCTTGACGAAAACCCTAAATTGAGAGCTTTGTAATTCCAATTCAGTTGGATAGAAAGCAATTCCATTTTCGTCAAAAATAATTTGCTCTCGTCTATGAATTTTTTCAAATGTTTGTCCGAAATCAGTGTTGTCAATAATAATTGCAGTTCCTTTAAAGTTAGCCGGTAGAATTAAGTCAACTTTTTGAATATCCGCAAAATAGAATGTGATTTCATAGTAAGCTTTAGAAATTGGATAATATAAAATCAAAGGTGTTAAAATCCAGATTAGCTTTTGTTTCAGTTTAAGTGTTCCGAATGAAAGAGTAATTGCACCGATTATAAAAACAGGAACACCGATTATTCCTCCCATAAAAACAAAAAATGGAATTAAAAATCCAAATATGATTAATCCAATTCCAATTTTGTCAAATTTGTTCATTTCTCAAATTGTGTACAACGTATTTGTGTATGATTTCGTTGCGTGTTTCAGCAACTGATTTAGTAAAAAAACAAAGGCAATAATTCAGCGCGAGGATTTTCCGAAAGGAAAATCAGAAGCAATGAATTATACACGTTGTTGTAGCCAGTTATTTTTTTAATTCAATTTTTCCTATTTCAAATGTCTCCGGCAAATTCTGAATATCCTTTTCTGAAATCATATATTCACCACTAAAGCTATCGTCAAACTTTATCTTATACTTTTTGATTGAATATGAAAAACCAATATCAAAAAGACCAGCTCCTTCTGGTCTTAGAGTATTTGATGAAGAACTATAATTGCTTAACTCTATTCCTTCAGTCAATTCTTCTTTCAGTTCTGCAAATTCTTTTCCTTCAGGTTTTACTCCGCCGATAGTATGAGAATATCCTCCGTTTTCATTATCGGTTTTGTTAGATTCGTTACTCATTAATTGTTCTAAAATAAGGTATTGTTGACCTTCAAATTCTGTTTTTCTTAACCAGAGTCCATTTTCCATTGGTAGTTTTGGAAGAACATTTACTTGAATTTTTTCTGTTGTATATTTTTTACCGTTAAATTCTAAATTAAAAGGTCCGATTTCATATTTTTTTGCTTTTTTGAAAATAATTACTCTTTTAAAATCATCCGATTGCATTCCGAAAATTGATGTTGAGCGAGTAAATTCCACGTTCTTTCCTAATTCTTTTTTGAAATAATCAGTCAAAAAGTCAACGTTAATTGAAAATGTAACGCTTTGTCCAACTCTCGGTTCGGGATTATCGATTTCGATTTTCAGTTTTTTTTGTCCAATTGCATTTAGTGAACAGAAGATTAAAAGTAAAAATGTTATTTTTTTCATATCGTTTTGTCTAATTGGCTACAACTTGTTATATCTCAAACTTTAGTTGTTTTATCCCGATAATAGCATGGGATAACATAAAGTTTAACAATTTTTATTCTCTCAAATATAAAAAAATAACATGAAAAGGAAGGTAGCTTTTATTTTTCGTTAACCCAGTTCAAAAAATCTTTAAAAACAACGTTCCAATACTTTTCATATTTTCCATTCTCTAGTTCTTTTCCAAATCCATGGTCTAAACCTGAATAAGCCTTGAATGTTAAATTGTTTTTCTGTTTCCTAATAAATTCTATTGGAATTAGGTAAGCGGATTCAGGAGCTACAGCCTGATCTTTTGTTCCAATAGCTACAAATAGAGGCTTTGAAATTTTTAATAAATTGTCAATTGGTGGTTCAGAAAAAGAACTCCATCTTTTATAACTATTATTTTTACCTGCCCAATATTTATCGGTAGCATTAGGGTTTGCCATTATTTTTTTAAAATCTTCTAATATTGAATTGATCTCTCTTTGTGCTTCTTTTTCACTAATTAAGCCTTTAGCTAATTTCTTTCTAGTAAATGTAATAAAGTCAATAAACTGTGTGTTTCCTCCACCAGACAAATACCCAAAATGAGTTATACTAGTATTTATTGTTCCTAGTTTAGCTACAACATCGCTTCCTTCAGAGTGTCCGAGAGCAATAACTTTTTTGAATTTATTTGGATACTTTTTAGTTATACTGTTAATTACTTGGTTAGCTTGATGAGTTCGATACGCTAATGTTTGGTTTTCATAATATGATTTAGGAACAGGAAACTCCTCATCCATTTTTGTTAAGAAAGGAAATCCTTTTTTAGATATTACAACAAATAGATAATTATCAGGCAAAAGGTTAAAATCATGAGGTAATGTTGTTCCAACATACGTTTTTCCGTTTTCTTTCATTGTTTGATATAGAGACATTGCTTTGGATCCTTGAACATATAAGAGAAGAACATTGGTAGATTCAATGTCTTTTTTAGCATATGTGTGATAGTTAATGGTGTCTTTACTTGTTACTACAGAATAGTGTTTAAAAGTCTTTAAGTCTTTTGTTCTTTGGCTAAAGGCTGTTGAACAAATACATAACGATAATAATAGTGTAAGTAGTTTCATCTCAATTTTTTTAATTTTTATATGATTAAAGACTGAAAAGAAAAGTGGGCGTTGCAAAACGTATATTTAAAAGTATATTTAACTGGCATTCAGATGTATAATTTCGTAACTTAGTGTTGATTTTATAAAAAACAATAGTTATGCATTATCACGACGGACATTTTTGGGGAATGCACTTTGTATGGTGGATTGTTTGGATAGTAATAGGAGTATTCTTTTTCTTGTTTTATAGTTCTTTATTCCAAGTAACAAAAAAAGAATCTCCGTTAGAAGTCCTTAAAAGACGTTTTGCAAAAGGTGAAATCACCAAAGAAGAATATGAAGAGGCTAAAAAAATATTAGATTCTTAAGTGTAATAAAAAAGAAACCCTTTGTAAAAACTACAAAGGGAACTTTATTGGCACCGCCGAAGGGTATAATATCTCGAGGTTATTTACTCTAATACTCAATTTTATCTTCTTTTTCAGACCATTTTTGAAAAGGTTCTAAGGCGATGTTACGTCCTATTTGCTCAAACGGAATACTTCTCTTTTCGTATGGCAACGGAATTTCTTTGTAAATAAATTCATCATCAAAACCAATGTTAGCAGCATCTTGTTGGTTACTACCGTAAAAAACTTTATCAGGACGCGCCCAATAAATAGCTCCTAAACACATAGGGCAAGGTTCGCAAGAAGTATATACAATACAACCATCTAACTGAAAAGAACCTATATTTTTACAAGCATCACGAATGGCTGTTACTTCTGCGTGAGCTGTAGGGTCGTTGGTAGAAGTAACTTTGTTGTTTCCTCTTCCAATGATTTTTCCATTTTTAACAACAATACAACCAAAAGGTCCTCCTTCGTTGTTTTGCATTCCTTTTAAAGCTGCTTTTACAGCTTCACTCATATATTCTTCGTGTGTATTCATTGTTTAATTTTTATAAAAAAAGGAATACAAAGCTAAGTCTTTTCTTTCATTTCATTTATGAAGTAACATACAATTTTAATCGTTGATAAGCTTTTTTAATACATAAGTAAAATGACACTCGATCTTAAAATAGGGCGTGTCGTAACTATAATTAGATAACTCATGGTATCTTTTTTAATATTCAAACAGGGTTTATATAACTTGTTGTTTAAAATCAAAAACTAATCAATCATGAAATTAACATCAAAGTTTATTTTAAATACATTGCTTATAATGAGTATTGTGTTTTTAAATTCTTGTAAGAAGAAAGAAAAAGAAGCTGAAAAAAAAGATGAAGAAGTAGCTTACAATAAAACAGCAACCCAAAGTTTATGTGAAAGTGATTGGTTCCCTCACACACAAACCCCAGCCCCTTCAGAAGGAAAAGGAAGTCCGTTTGATGTATCGAGCACAACCAATGCAATTTTTCATCAATGGTCTTGGCAAAAGTTTTTATGGCTAACTAAACCAGAATATCAAATAGAAAAACTAGCAGTAAAGCAGGAGGGAAAGGAAGTTCCTTTATACGTAGGAGAAACGTTACCGTTGTTTTTAAACCCAAAGAAAATGCACCAAGTTACAGCTCATATGCAAGATGTAAAACAAAAAGAAGGAGCTGCTTTGGTTTTAGTAGATACTGCTCAAGCAGGATCGGGCGGAACTTTAAAAACAAACCCTGGGTATAACGAAGATGGGGTTTTAGAAACAGTATTTTACTCAATTCACATAAGTCCTACAATGAGAGAAGCATCAAGAAAGTATAGAGATTCTATAGTTAGCGGAACTTTAAGTGGAAATAATCAAGCATCTTTTCCAGTGGGCTCTTTAGAGTTAAAAGTATCATGGACACCAGTAACTGCTATTGCTGAAGAAGAAATAGGTAACTATTATACAACTGTTGCAGCTTTAAGTAGAGATGGAGAAATATATACAAATACTGAAGTAGCTTTATTAGGAATGCACGTTGTAGGTATTGTAGAGAATCACCCAGAGTTTATTTGGGCTACATTTGAACATGACGATTTAGCACCAAACTATAATTGGAAAGACAATAACGCAACTTCATCTACTAATAAATTATTATTTGCTGAAGGAACTACTACGGGAATTGACGGTATTGTATGGAGTAGTGGTAGTGCTAAGCTACCATATAAAGCGTACGATTTATTTAAGTATGGGGTTCCAAGAGATAGTGTAGGAAACTTTATGAACACAAGCCAATCAGAACCTATAAATTTTGACAATATTGATAATCTTAATACTTGTGTAAAAGAAAGTTTAACTGATGTTTGGAAAAATTACTTTTACAATGGCTCTCTTTGGATTGATACAGATGGATTGACTGCTGAAGAGCAAACAGCTACAATAAATAGTTTAGGAGGAAACATAGGAAACGCAACACCTGATAGTACTTCGGTAGCAAGAGGATCAGTAAATTGTGCTAATGTTACCATGGAAACGTATACACAAACTTTTAAAAGTAGTTTAAAAGATATTGAAGCAGATAATTTAGCAAACTGTTTTAGCTGTCATAATGCTGTAAATTTTTCAACAAATAAGAAATCACCGCTATATATAAGTCATGTTTTTAACGCTTACTTATTAAGAGGAGAAGGAAAAACATTTAATGAAGTAGAAGCTATTAAAGCAAAACAAGAAGTAGAAGACTTTATGAGAAATAGCTTAAAGTAGAGTTTTTAGATTGACTTTACAAAAAAGCCTCCTCAGTGTTAAATTACTGGGGAGGCTTCATTTATTAAATAGTTTTAAATAAATTTCTCTAGTAAATAAGAGGTTATTTTAAACTTCCAATCATGTCTTCTGGTTTTACCCATTCGTCATATTGTTCTGGAGTTACATATCCTAAACGTACAGCTTCTTCTTTTAAAGTAGTTCCGTTAGCATGTGCTGTATTTGCAATTTCAGCAGCTTTATAGTATCCAATTTTAGTATTTAACGCGGTAACTAACATTAATGAGTTGTTTAATAACTCAGTAATTCTTGTTTGGTTTGGTTCAATACCAGCAGCACAATTTACGTCGAAAGACACACATGCATCTCCAATTAATTGAGCTGATTGTAATACGTTAGCGGCCATCATAGGTTTGAAAACGTTTAATTCGTAGTGACCTTGTGTACCACCAACAGTTACTGCAACATCGTTACCCATAACTTGTGCACAAACCATAGTCATAGCTTCTGCTTGAGTTGGGTTTACTTTTCCTGGCATAATAGAAGACCCTGGTTCGTTAGCAGGAATAATAATTTCTCCAATTCCAGAACGAGGTCCTGATGCCATTAAACGAATATCATTGGCAATTTTATTTAAAGAAACAGCTAATTGTTTTAAAGCTCCGTGAGTTTCTACTAAAGCATCATGAGCAGCTAAAGCTTCAAATTTATTTTCAGCAGTTACAAATGGTAATCCTGTAAATTCAGCAATATATTTAGCCACTAACACATCATAACCAGCAGGAGTGTTTAATCCAGTTCCTACCGCAGTTCCTCCTAATGCTAATTGAGCTAAGTGTGCTAATGTGTTCTTTAAAGCGTTTAATCCGAAGTTTAATTGCGCTACATACCCAGAAAATTCTTGCCCTAAGGTTAGGGGAGTAGCATCCATTAAGTGTGTACGTCCAATTTTTACAACATCTTTAAAAGCTTCTGCTTTTGCTTGTAAAGTATCTCGTAATTGCTCAACACCAGGAATAGTTACTTCTACAATTTTTTTGTAAGCTGCAATGTGCATTCCAGTAGGGAAGGTGTCGTTAGATGATTGTGATTTGTTTACATCATCGTTAGGTTGAATTGTTTTTTCGCCTTCACCAATCACTTTTCCAGCAATTTCATGAGCACGGTTTGCAATTACTTCGTTAACGTTCATGTTACTTTGCGTACCAGAACCTGTTTGCCAAATTACTAATGGGAATTGATTATCATGCTTTCCTTCTAAAATTTCATCACATACTTGTGCAATTAAATCACGCTTTTCAGTAGCTAAAACACCTAATTCTGCGTTAGTGTATGCAGCAGCTTTTTTTAAGTATGCAAATCCGTATACTACTTCTAAAGGCATAGAGGCAGCAGGACCAATTTTAAAATTGTTACGAGAACGCTCAGTTTGCGCTCCCCAATATTTATCAGCAGGTACTTCTACCTGTCCCATAGTGTCTTTCTCAATTCTATATTTTGTCATTTGGAATGATTTAAAATGCTAAAAATTAATGATGTCCAAAATTACAAATTCTAATAGTTTTTACGAGCGATTTTTATTAGATTTTATTGGAAGAAAAGAAAAATAGTTATAATTTTGTAGCATAACAATTATTAACAAGAAACAAATGTTAGATTTTTCAGAATTCTCAGGATTAGTATTATTCATGTTTATTTTTACAGCTGGATTTTGGCTGTTAATTTTCTTATTAACATTTGTAGTTCCTTACTGGATTGGCGGAACTATCTGGGAAAACATGAAATTAAAAAGAGAAGCTAAGAGAGCTGCCGAAGAAGGTAAGTAATCTATAGATACCATAAAATAATATTTAAACCACGCTAATAGGTGTGGTTTTTTTGTGCTTCTATTTAACTAGAAATAAGTTTAAGTTAGAGCTATATTTTTTTATTTAGATGGTTGCTTTCCTAAAATTTTAAAATAAAAAAAAGAGAGCTGATTATTCAGCTCTCTTTTTATTGTATTAGGTTAAGTATTAAAATCCTTCACCACCACCATCGAAATCTCCGTTTCGTTCTGGACGCTCACGTTTTTTCTTTTGGTTAAAACGGTAGGTAAAACTTAACGTTATTTGACGTTCTCTCCATTGGAATTCTTGATATGATCTTACATCATCAGTATTAGTGTAGCCTTTTCTTTTACGTTCGTTAAACAAATCACTAACATTAAGCACTACAGAAGCTTTTTCTTTAAAGATGTCTTTACTGAAAGCTAAATTAGTTACAAAAATACCTTCTCTACTTCCTTGTGCATCATCTTGAGGCCCACGATACATGATACGTGTTTGCCAATCAATTTTTGCAGGTAAGGTAATTCTTGAATTAAAACGAGCAAACCAACTACTGCTATTTACTTCTGGTAAAGTTTTTGTTTCTGTTACTGTATTACCAGTATCAGAATTTATGTAAGAATATGTATAATCAAAAGCATCAGTATTAAATTTAAAATAGTTAAAGGTTGCTGATAAACGTGCCCATTTAACAGGGTTGTAGTTGGTTGTTAATTCAAAACCATAACGGTTTTCATCGTTTAAGTTTAAAAATTGACGAACAAACACATTACCATTATCTCTAGTTTCAACTCTTGATACAGGTCTGATTAAATCTGTTGAAAATTGATAATATAAAGATGAGTTTAAAGTAATTTTACTAACACGTGTAGTATATCCTAAATCAAAAGAACTAGTGTAAGCTGGATTTAAATCAGGGTTACCTTTAAAAACATTGGTACTCGAACTTCTAGTTTCAAAAGGGTTTAAAAACCAGTGACGTGGTCTTTGCAATCTACGTGCATATCCTAAAGTTAAATTATCAGTTTCGTTAAATTCATAGCCTAAATTTACAGTTGGAAACCATTCCGTATAGTTTTTGTCTGATAATTCTCCTGTATTTAAAACTCTTAAATCAATGTCTGTATGTTCAGCACGTAACCCTAAAAGGTACGAGAATTTATCTATCTTACTACCATATTGAGCGTAGTAGGCATAAATATATTGTTTGAAATCAATGGCGTTTGAAGGATCAAACTCGAAAGGTTGCCCATTTGCATCACGTACTTGAAAATCAGAAGTTAAGTTTTGTAAATCAGCTTTATGACCTAATTCTAATTGACTTTTTTCACCAAGAGGTAACACATAGTCTATTTGAAATAACCTATTTCTAGATTTAGTAATTTGACTATTTCTTTCAGTTAAGACTGAATTGTTAGTAATGTTGGCATATTCATCTTCTTCGTTTTCGCTATACTGTAAGTCAATAATTAATTTTTGACCTTTGTCATCTATATTATTCGTGTAGTTTAATGAGTATTGAGTATCGATGTTATCTTCTGTTTCAAACTCAATTCTTTCAAAACTTCTGATAAGAGATTTATCTGGAGCAAAAGTACGGGTATTGTTAGTCGCGATATCTTCTCCATCATTATTTCTGTAGAAAACTGTACCTGTAATAGAGCTTTTATCATTTAAATAATACTCTAATCCAAATGAACCGTTGAAGTTTTTATTTTTTCTATCAAAAACTCTTTTTTCTGTACTTAAACTATCAATTATACCATCAGATAAATACGTGAAGTCGCTATAAGAGTTTCCTGGACCTTTTCTGTATGAATAGCCTAAGTTAGAAAAGATGTTAAACTTTTTTGTACGGTAATTTAAGTTACTGCTTACTTGGTATAAATCAGGATTACCTACAGAGAAGTTTACAGAACCATTAAACCCAGTAATTTTCCCTTTTCTAAGAATAATGTTTAAGATACCCGCTGTACCTTCTGCATCATATCGAGCAGAAGGAGAAGTAATTACTTCTACTTTCTCTATGGCGTCAGCAGGAAGGTTTCTTAAAGCATCTGTACCACTTAAACCTACTAAGGCAGAAGGTTTACCATCAATTAAAATACGAACGTTTTCGTTACCACGTAAGCTTACAGCCCCTTCAGCATCTACATTTACAGAAGGCACGTTATCTAACACATCAGAAGCATTACCTCCTTTAACAGTCATATCTTTACCTACGTTGTAAATCTTTTTATCTAATCGTATTTCTACAGTCGATTTTTCTGCGATAATTTCAACTTCATCTAAAGTTTCAGTATCTTCAGAAAGAGAAATTACTCCTAGATTTTTATTCTCGGTAAGTGTGTGGTTTCCTAAACTTTTAGATTTAAAACCAATAAATTCAACTTTTACAGCATAAGTACCTGATGTAGCATCTATAGAAAAGTTTCCGTTGGCGTCAGTTACACCTCCAACAACTTGTTGAGTGCTAGTGTTTGTAAGTACCAAAGTTGCATATTCTAGTGGTTGTTTTGAGTTGGTCTCGATTACTTTTCCTGATAGGGTGATTTTTGAGCCAGATCGTTGGGCAAAAGTTGTAAAACTAATTAGTAAAATAATAAGTAAGGTAAATTTCTTCATTACGTTGATTTATAAAGCTTGTTTGACCGCAAATTTCCCGAAAGGTTTAATGGTGTTTAGTTAAAAGAATGTTAAATAAGAAATGAAGTTGAAAAAGAGGGAATTAAGAGCGATAAATGAAAAGGCTAAAAATAAAAAACCAACTTTTTCATCTGATAGAAAAAGTTGGTTTTTTAAAATCGAATTACCTAAAATTAGGTAATTTATTTTTTCTTAGTACGCTGTTGTGCAGCTTGTTGTTCTTGAGCTTGCTTCATGGCAGCATCTAAACGCTCACGGAATTTACTCTTTTTAACAGGCTTCTTTTTGTTTTCTTCGATCTGAGCGTGGATCTTATCTTCATCAATTACGTAGTTTTTAATAATAAACATAATTGCAATAGTTAACAAGTTAGAAATGAAATAGTATAAACTTAATCCACTTGCGTAGTTATTAAAGAAGAATAACATCATGATAGGAGAGAAGTAAATCATCCACTTCATCATTTTGCTCATATCTGGCATACCTTCTTGCGTAGGAGCTTGCATATTAGCTTGTTGGCTCTGGTTCATTTTCATATAGAAGAAAATTGCCACAGACGCTAAAATTGGGAATAAACTTACATGATCTCCATAAAATGGAATCTTAAAAGGAAGTTGAAAAACCGTATCATAAGAAGATAAATCATTTGCCCATAAAAAACCTTTTTGTCTAAATTCGATATTCGTAGGGAAGAATTTGAATAAAGCAAAGAATACAGGCATTTGCATTAATGCGGGTATACAACCCGACATCATATTAACTCCAGCTTTTCGCTGTACTGCCATAATTTCTTGCTGACGCTTCATAGCGTTTTCTTTACCTGGGTACTTTTTGTTGATTTCTTCCATTTCTGGGCGAATCACTTTCATCTTTGCACTAGATAAGTACGACTTGTATAATACGGGAGACATTAGTATACGTACAACGATTGTCATTAAAATAATGATTAATCCGTAGTTACCAATAAATCCTTTTAACATATTGAATACAGGGTAGAAAATTGTACGGTTTAAGAAACCGAAAATTCCCCAGCCTAAATCAGCAATTTCGTTAAGACTAGTTCCTTCGTACGATTTTAATAAATTATAATCAGTTGGTCCGTAAAACCATTGCATGTTATAATTTAATTCTCCATTTGTTAAAGCTAAAGGAGCTTTTAATTCGTAGGTTTTAGTATAAACGCTATCTACATCTTCGCCTGCAAAATCAATAGATTTTAAGGTAGCGTTATTTAAAGGAGTTTCAGAAGTTAAAACAGAAGAGAAGAAGTGTTGTTTAAACGCAACCCAATCAATATCATTAACTACCTCATTATCGTTCATTTGTAAGTAATCTACTTCATCATCAGCTTTATAATAGTAGTAAGAATACATGTTTTCGGTTTTTAAACTCTTTTCATGTCTAAAACCTTTTAAGTTCCAATCTAAATTGATTTCTTGAGAACTATTGATAACATTATTCAAACCTTGTGAACGAACAGCGAAACCTACACGGTAATCACCCTCTTTCATTTCGTAACGGTACTCTAAGAATTTATCTTCAGCTACTTTTAACTTCATAGAAAGTACTTGCGTATCTCCATTTTTAGTTAGGGAAGGAGTAAATAATAAATCTTTGGTGTTTAAAATTCGATTGTCAGTAGTACCGAAGTTGATATTGAACGATGCGTTTTTATCTTTAACTAAATATAAAGGTAACGAATCGTAGGTTTTATAGTTTTTAACTAAGGCTTCAATAATTTGCCCTCCTTTATTATCTATAGTTAACTTAACAAGATTGTTTTCAATTGTAGTACTACCTTCTTTAGTTGTAGAAGCTCCATAAGCAAAGGCTCCAAACTTATTTTGTAAAGCAATTTGCTGTAACGAATCGTTTAAAACGGTGTTTTCAGTTAAGTTGTTCTGAACGTTTTCGGTAGCGTTAGTGGTTTGTTCTGTTTGGGTAGTGGCTTCAGGAGTTTCGTCTGGTTTTTGGGTATTCATCCACCAAAGCATAATTCCTCCTAATAAAAGCATTCCTATAAAGGAATTTAAATCAAATTTTTTTTGTTCCATTGATATATGTTAAAATGTCAACTTGTCACTTAAAGTTTTTCTAGTTGTCTGAAAAACCCGACAAAGGTAGTAAAACCCCAAAGATTATCAGAGGATTTACAATGAATAATTTTGTTAAGAATAGTAGCTCAAACAGTATTCCAAATTTTATAGAGGAATAAAAAATCCTGTAAATTCAATTACAGGATTTTTGAGTTTATTTTTTTGATTGCTTTAAAGCTGCTTTAATGAAACTTACAAATAAAGGATGCGGATTTAATACCGTACTCTTATATTCTGGATGATATTGTACACCAACAAACCAAGGATGAGAGTCGATCTCAACAATTTCTACCAATCCAGTTTTAGGATTGATACCTGCAGTTTTCATTCCTGCTGCTTCTAATTGTTCTTTATATTCGTTATTATATTCGTATCTGTGACGGTGACGTTCACTAATTAATTCTTCTTTATATGCTTGAAAAACTTTAGAATCTTGTGTTAATTGACAGTCCCAAGCACCCAAACGCATAGTTCCTCCTTTATCGGTAACATCTTTTTGCTCTTCCATTAAGTTAATAACAGGATGTGCAACTTTAGGATCCATTTCGGTAGAGTTAGCATCTTTTAAGTTTAATACGTTACGAGCAAACTCAATAACTGCCATTTGCATACCTAAACAAATTCCTAAAAACGGAATGTTATTTTCACGTACATATTGCACTGCTGCAATTTTTCCTTCGATACCTCTATCACCAAACCCTGGAGCTACTAAAACACCGTCTACACCTTCTAATTGTTGTATAGCATTTTCTGGCGTTAATTCTTCAGAGTGAATCCAACGAACGTTAACTTTGGTTTTATTGGCAGCACCAGCATGAATAAATGCTTCGGTAATTGATTTATATGAATCGTGTAATTCTACATATTTTCCTACTAAACCAATCTCAATAGTAGAGGTTGGGTTTTTATGACGCTCTAAAAAACGGTTCCAAGCAGTTAACTTAGGTTGTTTACGAGTAGATAAACGTAATTTGTCTAAAACAACATAGTCTAATCCTTCTTTAAACATTAAGTTAGGAACATCGTAAATAGTCTCAGCATCTAACGATTGAATTACGTTTTGCTTTTTAACATTACAGAATAATGCTAGTTTACGTTTAATATCATCAGAAATTTCATGTTCTGAACGACAAACTAAAATATCAGGACTTACTCCACTTTGCATTAACATTTTTACAGAGTGTTGTGTAGGTTTTGTCTTTAATTCACCTGCAGCAGCCAAATAAGGAACTAAGGTCAAGTGAACAACTACAGCATTGTCTTCACCTAAATCCCATTGTAATTGACGAACAGCTTCAATATAAGGTAATGACTCAATATCTCCTACAGTTCCTCCAATTTCAGTAATAACGATGTCAAAATCACCAGTATTCCCTAAAATTTGAACTCTGTTTTTAATTTCATCAGTAATATGAGGAATCACCTGTACAGTTTTTCCTAAAAACTCTCCTTTACGTTCTTTATTAATTACAGATTGATATATTCTACCTGTAGTTACATTGTTTGCCTGTGAAGTAGGAATGTTTAAGTAACGCTCGTAGTGTCCTAAATCTAAATCGGTTTCGGCACCATCATCAGTAACATAACATTCTCCATGTTCGTATGGGTTTAATGTTCCTGGATCAATATTAATATATGGATCTAATTTTTGAATAGTTACAGAGTATCCTCTTTCTTGTAATAATTTAGCTAAAGAAGCGGCTATAATTCCTTTTCCTAGTGATGAAGTTACGCCTCCAGTTACAAAAACGTATTTTGTGTTGTTCATGGTGTTGTTAGGTTTGCGCAAAAGTAAGAAGTCTGGCAATTACAGCAAATAAAAAAAGAGAAAAAAGATTGTTTAAGTTTTAGTATTTTTGCCAAACCTACTTTTTTTGAAAAAAAATAAAAATAGGGTTTGCCAGACTGAAAAACTGTTGTATATTTGCCCACGCTTTTAGCAGACGGAATTTCACAAAAGCAAAACATTATTTAAAGAAGATATTTAAGATATACTGTAATGAGTAAAAGAACGTACCAACCATCGAAGAGAAAAAGAAGAAACAAACACGGTTTCCGCGAAAGAATGGCTTCTGCTAATGGACGTAAAGTATTAGCTAGAAGAAGAGCAAAGGGAAGAAAAAAGTTGTCTGTTTCATCTGAATCAAGACCAAAGAAATAATGATTAACTATTGTTAATATTTAAAGGCGTTACTAATAAGTATCGCCTTTTTTTATAACCAAACAATTTTTATTTTTACACCACAACACAACACGAACTAAAATGCCTAAAAGACAAGACCTTAAATCGATTTTAATTATTGGATCAGGACCAATTGTTATTGGTCAAGCATGTGAATTTGATTATTCAGGATCTCAAGCGTTAAGATCTTTGAGAGAAGACGGAATTGAAACCATCTTAATTAATTCAAACCCTGCAACGATTATGACAGACCCTTCGATGGCTGATCATGTATACTTGTTGCCGCTTACTACAAAGTCTATTGTTCAAATTTTAAAAGAACACCCTCAAATTGATGCTGTTTTACCTACAATGGGTGGACAAACAGCTTTAAATCTTTGTATTGAAGCTGATGAAAAAGGAATTTGGAAAGATTTTGATGTAGAGATTATTGGAGTAGATATTGATGCAATTAATATCACAGAAGATAGAGATAAATTCCGTTTATTAATGGAAGAAATTGGTGTGCCAATGGCACCTCAAGCAACAGCTACTTCATTCTTAAAAGGAAAAGAAATAGCACAAGAATTTGGTTTTCCATTATGTATTAGAGCGTCGTTTACTTTAGGAGGAGCAGGAGCCTCTATCGTTTATAATGAAGAAGAGTTTGAAGAATTGTTATCAAGAGGATTAGAGATTTCTCCAATTCACGAGGTAATGATTGATAAGGCTATGATGGGATGGAAAGAATACGAATTAGAGTTGTTACGTGATGATAACGATAACGTAGTGATTATCTGTTCTATCGAGAATATGGATCCTATGGGAATCCACACAGGAGATTCTATTACAGTAGCTCCAGCCATGACGCTTTCGGATAAAACATTCCAAAAAATGCGTGACATGGCAATTAAAATGATGCGTTCTATCGGTGAATTTGCAGGAGGTTGTAACGTACAATTCGCTGTTTCACCAGATGAAAAAGAAGATATTATAGCGATTGAAATTAACCCACGTGTATCTCGTTCATCTGCATTAGCATCAAAAGCAACGGGATATCCTATCGCAAAAATTGCCGCTAAATTAGCAACGGGTTATACTTTAGATGAGTTAGATAACCAAATTACCAAGTCTACTTCAGCATTATTTGAACCAACTTTAGACTATGTAATCGTAAAAATTCCTCGTTGGAACTTCGATAAATTTGAAGGATCTGATAGAACGTTAGGTTTACAGATGAAAGCAGTTGGAGAAGTAATGGGAATTGGACGTTCGTTCCAAGAAGCGTTACACAAAGCAACACAATCGTTAGAAATTAAGCGTAACGGAATTGGAGCTGACGGTAAAAGTTATAAAGATTATAACCAAATTAAAGATAAGTTAAAGTATGCTTCTTGGGATCGTGTATTCGCTATTTATGATGCTATCCAGATAGGAATGCCGTTAAGTAAGATTCATGAAATCACCAAGATAGATATGTGGTACTTACGTCAATACGAAGAGTTATATGAGTTAGAAAAAGAAATTTCTAAGTACACAATTGATACCCTTGACAGAGAGTTATTATTAGAAGCTAAACAAAAAGGATATGGTGACCGTCAAATAGCACACATGTTAGGTTGTTTAGAAAGTGAAGTATATAAAAAACGTGAGGATTTAAAAATTAAGCGTGTTTATAAATTAGTAGATACGTGTGCTGCTGAATTCAAGGCACAAACTCCATATTACTATTCAACTTTTGAAAGTGAAATTGAAACTGAAGACGGAGAAGTTTTAGTATCAAACGAAAGTGTGGTTTCTGATAAGAAGAAAATTATTGTTTTAGGTTCAGGACCAAACCGAATTGGACAAGGAATTGAGTTTGATTACTGTTGTGTTCATGGTGTATATGCAGCAAAAGAGTGCGGTTACGAAACCATTATGATTAACTGTAATCCTGAAACTGTTTCTACCGATTTTGACACGGCTGATAAGTTATACTTCGAGCCAGTTTTCTGGGAGCACATCTATGATATCATCAAGCATGAGAAGCCAGAAGGAGTTATTGTTCAATTAGGAGGACAAACAGCTTTAAAATTAGCTGAAAAACTAGATAGATATGGAATCCCAATTATTGGAACAAGCTATAAAGCATTAGATTTAGCCGAAGATAGAGGAAGCTTCTCAACGTTATTAAAAGATAATAATATTCCTTATCCTGAGTTTGGAGTAGCAGAGAATGCTGATGAAGCCTTAGCTTTAGCAGATGAGTTAGATTTCCCAATTTTAGTACGTCCATCATATGTATTAGGAGGACAAGGAATGAAAATTGTGATTAATAAAGAGGAGTTATTAGAGCATGTAGTAGATTTATTACGTAAGATTCCTAATAACAAATTATTATTAGATCATTATTTAGAAGGAGCTATTGAAGCTGAAGCAGATGCGATTTGTGATGGAGAAAATGTGTACATTATCGGAATTATGGAGCACATTGAACCATGTGGAATTCACTCTGGAGATTCAAATGCAACTTTACCTGCGTTTAACTTAGGAGAGTTAGTGTTAGAACAAATTAGAGAGTATACAAAAACGATTGCTTTAGCATTGGATACAGTTGGATTAATTAACATTCAGTTTGCTATTAAAGATGATAAGGTATATATAATCGAAGCAAACCCGCGTGCATCTCGTACAGTTCCATTTATAGCAAAAGCTTATAAGGAGCCTTACGTAAACTACGCAACTAAAGTGATGTTAGGAGAGAAAAAAGTAACTGATTTTGATTTTAATCCGCAATTGGAAGGATTTGCAATTAAGCAGCCAGTATTCTCTTTCAACAAATTCCCGAATGTAAATAAGAAATTAGGTCCAGAAATGAAGTCGACAGGAGAAAGTATCTTATTTATTGAAAGTTTAAGAGACGATCAGTTCTATGATTTATACGCAAGACGTAAAATGTATTTGAGTAAATAAATTTTAGAAATAAAATAAAAAACCGAAGTTATTATGATTTCGGTTTTTTTTATGATTCAATTTTATCTAATTTTTTTAAATTTCACGAATTTAGAAAATCAAAAAAATAATCTATTCAAAAATGGCAACAGCTCTTACAGGAGAGCCAGTTCCTCCTTTTATTTTTAGCGGTAAGGCTATAAAACGGAATCTACCTCTACCTAATAATTTATCTAAATTAATCATATTTTCATAATGTGTAAATCCCATGTCACCACAAATATGATGTACTTCTTTATTGGAAATTTTAGGGATACCGGGAGACATTGTTTCTACACCAAAAGCTGCTATTTTTTGCTTTCCTAACCAAGTCGCACATTCGGCAGTAATACCAGGACCCTTTCCCCAATTTTCTGTATTAAAATGTTTGACATAATGTTTGGTACAAAAAAGAATAGTATCTCCTTTTTTTATCTGTAATTTTTCCTTTTGTAATTGGGCTTTAACTTCTTCAGAAGTTATTAATTCTTGGAGGTTTTTATGAGAAAAATCTAAACATATACCTTCTGTGTAAAACATAGAAAGTGGCATAGTATCAATTGATTTTCCTTTATGTTTAGCAGCCATATGGTTTAAAGCATCTACATGAGTACCTGTATGCTCGCCCATTTCTAACTTATAAACAGCAGGAGTTTGAATTGAAGGATTTTCTATACCATCCCATTCTTCATGAGTATTATGAACAGACATTTTAACTTGAGGGAGGCTCTTATAAACAGGCATTCCTTCAAAAATCTCTTGACTTAAATCAATAATTTCAGGCATATTACAATTCAATCTTTACATTGTATTTTTCTAAATCTTCAATATAATCTTCAGCAACAAAATTATCGCTGTTAAATTCTTCTTGTCTTTTCTTTTTCATTTCTAAGCGTTTAATTGCTTCTAAAAAACGACGCATTTCTTTTTCGTTGTTAATAATGATTCCAGGAACAATAACTTGTTCTTTTTCATCATTTTTAGCAACCATAGTAAAGTAAGAAGAATTACAGTGTTTAACATTGCCTGTTTGTATGTTTTGTGATTCAACACGAATACCCACTACCATAGAGGTTCTTCCTACATAATTAATAGAGGCTTTCATGGTAACTAATTCACCTACATCAATCGGATTTAAAAAATCAACCGTATCTACTGATGCTGTAACACAATAGGTACCAGAGTGTTTTGATGCACAAGCAAAAGCTATTTGATCCATAAGTTTTAAAATGTATCCACCATGAATTTTACCACTAAAATTGGCATGTGATGGAAGCATTAACTCAGATATGCTAATGCGAGTGTCTTCTATATTTCTAAAATTATTGTTCATTATCATTATTTAGTCCTCTAAAATGAGGAGATTGTTCTTCTTCAACATGAGTTATAAAATACTTGGTGTCTCCTAACCAAAAGAAAGTACCAAAACGTTCTTTGTAAGTAACTTTTACATAGCGACCTTGGTATTTTTGAAGCTTATCAATAACTTCTTTTTGATTATCTTCTACAGAAAAAGCAAAAATTTGAGCACCAGAAATTCCTTGGCTAATTTCTCCTTCCCAAGTTTTTACAACCACACCTTTATAACTAATTTTTATCAGTTCTCCTGAGCGAACTCCTTCACTATAAGGAACAAAGTAAATAAAAGCGTAGTATAACGCCGTGATAAGGGCAATACCAAGTAAAATTAAGCCTAAAATTTTTTTCATAGTGTTTAATTGAAGAATGTATAATAACAAAAGTAAGATTTATATTTTGACTTGTAAAATGAATTGAAAGTGGTAAGTTTGTGTTGCTTCAAAAAAATGATAATTATGAATTATATTTTATTCGATGGTGATGTGCGTACTGCTTTATTACCATTTACATATACAAGACCCGTAGCTGATATAAGAGTTGGTATTTTAACGATTAGAGAAAAGTGGGAAAAATACTTAGGTTTAACAACAACCACAGTAACCGAGGAATATTTAGAGGAGAAATACCCTATGGTTGAAATGGAAGAAAATGTATTGTTAAATGCCTCTTTTTTGCCTACTAAACCTCTGATTGAAATGGTGAAGAATTTACAAGAAAATCAAGCAATATTTAAAGGAGAAGATGTAATTGCTTTTTTTACTTCAGATAATCAAGAAGAAGTAGACTTTTCTTCTTACGAGCATATAGAGTTTGAAGATGATATAATTCAAATTAAAAATACATGGGATATTTTTTCTTTAAATGATAAAGCTATTCGTGCTGATTTTGATTTAATTACTGAAGGAAGGAAATCACAACCCATTCCTGAAACAGTTAATTGTATTAATAGAGATGATATTTTTGTAGAGAAAGGAGCAAAATTAACTTTTGCTACTTTAAATGCTTCAACAGGTCCTATTTATATCGGTAAGAATGCTGAAATTATGGAAGGTGTTGTAGTAAGAGGATCGTTAGCAATGTGTGAATATTCAGTATTAAAATTAGGAGCTAAAATATATGGAGCAACTACATTAGGACCTCATAGTAAAGTAGGAGGAGAGGTAAATAATTCTGTTTTATTTGGGTACTCCAATAAAGGGCATGATGGGTTTTTAGGAAATTCAGTTTTAGGAGAATGGTGTAATATAGGGGCAGACAGTAATAATTCAAATTTGAAGAATAATTATGCAGAAGTTAGGTTATGGAATTATGAAACTGGGCGTTTTGCTAAAACAGGATTACAGTTTTGTGGTTTAATGATGGGAGATCATTCAAAATGCGGAATTAATACTATGTTCAATACTGGTACTGTTGTTGGTGTTTCTGCTAATATTTTTGGAAGTGGATTTCCAAGAAATTTTGTACCATCGTTTAGTTGGGGTGGAGCATCAGGATTTACAGAATATAAAACAAATAAAGTTTTTGAAGTAGCTGAAGTGGTGATGGAAAGACGTGGTATTGTGTTTGATGATCAAGAAAAACAAATTTTAGAACACATTTTTGAAGAAACAAAACAATATAGAAATTATTAATATTAAAGGCTTTACTTTTTAGTAGAGCCTTTTTTATTAAAAGCTTACACGAAAAACAATATTAGGTGTTATTCCTAAAGAAACCTTATCAACTTGTTCTAGTTGGTATTCAAGATCATTATCTGAATTTATAGTAGGAATAGCATTATAAGTTCTACTTAAGATATTTTTTTGATTGTAAATGTTTAAAACAGATACGCCTAATTTACCTTTCCAATTTTTTGAAAAATTAAAAGTGTAAGTCATTGAAGCATCTAAACGATGATAATTAGGTAATCTAAGAGCGTTGATATTGTCAGAGTCTAAATCAATTATGGGGAAGCCATTTTCTGTATTATAAAATTCTTTTACAGCGGTGTAGGGGTTTCCTGTTCTGTAAATCCATCCTAAAGAAAACTCATATGAGTTTAACTTGTAGGCATGAGACCAAGAAAAGTAATTGGTAATATCATGATTTGCGGGAAAAAATTTATTTTCTAAATCTAAAAACTTAAACCTGTTTTTGGTATAAGAGTAGTTTACCCACGTTCTGTAATTATTAAACTTTTTATTAATTAATACATCAATTCCATATATTTTACCTTCACCGTTAGAAAAATCGTCTGTTTGATCATTATAGCCACTAGTTTGAGAGGTCATACCAGTTACTTTTTTATAATAGGGTTCTATATCTATTTTCCAATTATCTTTATTAAAAAGTATTCCTGTAGAAATTTGTAAACTTTTTTGTAGAGGAATATCATCATCGTTTACTTGTGCCCATATTTGATTTTCTAAATCAAAACCTAAACTAGAGGTTTGAAATTCTATTATTTGGCTAAGTGTTTGATGTTTTTGTTCAAATGAAGTTTTAAAGCTAAAATTAGTGTTTAACTTTTTTTCAAGGTATAACCTGGGTTCTAAAACTAACTTATCAATTTTAGAAAAATAATTGAATCGTAATCCAGCATTTATATTCCAATTATAAGAATCGTATAAATATTCTCCAAAAATTGAATGTGTATCGTTTGAGCTTTCTTCGTTTTGTTGAGAGTTGTATTGATTCTGTCCTTGCAAGCTATAAGAGTACTTTAAATCATATTCAGAATCTGTAGAAGTATAGTCGTATCCTAAAAGTATATCTGTTTTGTTGTTAAGAGAGTAATTTACATTATAAGAAATACCCACATCATTTAAAATATTGATTTTACTTGAATGTTCTGTAAGATAATCTTGAAAATAACTATAATCAGCACTGTAGTCTAAGGTAAAAGTAGAAAAATAACTTTTTATGTTATGGGTAGTTTTTTCATTACTTTGTTTTTCCCAATTAATACTCATACCAGTGTTCTTAATATTTATTTGGTCATTGTACTTATCTTCATAATCAGGAACTGTAAAATCATTATACATTTTATTTTTAGTGTGTAAAAAACTAAAGGATAATGATTCTTTTTCAGAGAGATTAGTTATAAATTTTGCTGTGTAGTCAGAAAAATTAAATTCATTATCTCTACTAAATTTTATGTTTTTATCAATAATGTTATTTTCTTGGTTATTATTGAATGTTTGAAATACTCTTGTAGACAATTTATTAAAAGTGAAAGTCTTTAAAAAATTAGAATAAGAACTTCGAGCAGAAAATGATAAAGCTGTTTGTTTAGATAAGGGAATATTAACAAAAGCATCTGCATGGGTCATGTTCAAACCAAAGCTACCGGTAGTTTTTTCAGGGATTTCTTCAGTTGTTTTTATATCAATAACTCCAGAAACTCTATTTCCATATCTTGCACTTGTACCACTTTTAGATAATACAACTTCTTTTGTTGTGTAAGGGTTGAAGGCAGAAATCATTCCGAAAAAATGACCTAAGTAGTAAGTTTTTATACCATCCCAAAGTACCAAATTTTGATTCGGTGTGCCTCCTCTAATATAAATTCCAGCAGCAGTTTCATCAGGACTTTGAACCCCTGGAATAATTTTTAAACTTTCTAAAACATCTGGTTCGGTTAACCCCGGCAACACACCTAGCTCTTTTGGTAAAATAGAAATAGCTCCACTTTTCTTCTTGTTAATTCCAGATGTGATATAATTAGTAACAAGGATTTCATTTAAAAGAGTGTAATAGTCTTCGCCAAGAGTTGCTTTGTTTGTTATGTAATAGTAACGGTCATTAATTTTTTTAAAAGTAAAGGAGGTTTGACGCTCTATTTCGCCTAAAAGATATACTAACTCGCAATTCTTTTTTGAAAAAGAAAAAATTTCTTTTTGAATAATTTCGGTATTAAACGAGAATTTTACTCCAAAATTAGATTCGGTTTGTTTTAAAACATCTAACAAAGGAGTGTTTATAAAAGAAATGTCTATCTTTTCCTGAGAAAAAATAGACATCGCTAAGCATATAAAAAGTATACTTAATTTTATTTTCATTTATATGTCAATATAACAGTACTATTTTTTGCTAATTTATAAGAAATTTTCATAGGAGCAAAAACAGTTTGTAATGCTATATTAACATCTTCATGTGTAAAAGTACCAGTAAATCGTTTTTCAGTATCTATTTTTGAAGAATCAAATTTTAAATTGAATTGGTTTTCTAATGCTTTAATTACTTGATATAAAGGAGTGTTCATAAAAGAACTTTCACCTTTTAACCAAGAAGGGCTGTTTGAGTTAAAAGTCCATTCCTCAGTTTTTTCGTTATAATTTCTGTAAGCTTTACCTAAAGTTAAAATTGTTTCACCTTTATTTTTAGAAGTAACTCCCACTTTTCCTTCGTAGCATAGAACTTCAAAATAATTTTCAGAAGTATTAACTGTAAATTTTGTTCCTAAAACAGTAACGTTACCTTCTGTGGTGTTTACAGTAAAAGATTTACCCTTTTCAACTTCAAAAAATGCTTTTCCTCTTAATGATACCTCTCTGTTAGCATCCCATTTGTATTTTTTATAACTAACGGTAGAATTAGGTGAAAGATGTACAGTCGAATTATCTGGTAAAGTTATGGTTGAATACTCACCGTAACTTGTAGAAAAATCAGTTGTACTATAATTAAAGTAAAAAAAGCTAATTAACAGAGCTATGGAAGCAACAGCGCCATACATCCAATTAGGAATTAATTTTACGACTTTTTTATTTGCCTCTTTAGACTGTAATTTATTTTGAATTTGAGTAAGAGCTTCTTTCTGATTATAATCAGGGGCTTTTAACAACTGAGAAGCATCATCAATGGCTTTAAATTGATGATAAACGTCAGATTGTTGAAATTCTTCCAGCTCCTTAAGGGAAAGCTCATTGGCTATCCACCTAGCTAAAAAAGTCTCATCTTTATAATTTATTTTCATTTCCTATAATTCGTGCTATTTGTAATATAAACAATTAAAAAACTAATTACCCTACTGCAAATAGTATTTTTTATTACACTTTACCTATTTGTTCTTTTAAAGTAAGTAATGCCTTACTCATTCTTTTCTCTACAGCTTTGACAGAAATACCTAAAATTTCGGAAATTTCACTGTATTTTTTCTTATCTATTCTGCTTAGTAAAAAAACTTCTCGTTGTCTTTCAGGAAGATCAGCAATCGCTTTTTTTAATTTTTTATGAAACTCTTCTTCTTCCAATAAATATTGAGGAGTCTCTATAGTTGTACTATTAGTAACATTTTGTTTTTGATATTCTAATACTACTTTCTTATGAGCGACTTCATTTAAAAAATGATTGTTGGCTACTGTGTATAAAAAGGATTTAGCTTTTTCAAAAATTACTTTAGCACAATTGTTCCATAATTTGATATAAGCTTCCTGTACAATATCTTCAGCTTGCTGAGTATCGCCACATTTATAGTAGATGTAATTTCGTAAGGTTTGTGAATGTTTATTGAAAACTTCTTCAAAGTTTTGTTGTTCACAAACGGATTTTAAGGGTTCTTTATTCATTAGATTAATGTCCTAACTATAAGCAAAAATATAAAAATGTAATTATGAGGGGGAATAATCGCTAATATAACTTAAAAATAGGTAGTTTTTTATGAGCTTTTTCATAATGAGGAGTTTTTGTATAAATCCAATATAGTTGTGATTGTGGATTTTTAGCAAAATTCTCATCGGTAATCAGCAATTCTTCAAAATGTTTTTTTATTGAAGGGTTTTCTTGTAAAAAAGTTTCAGCAATGTCTTCAAAAACATAAGCAGAGTAACCTTCTTTTTGTTGTAAAATGGTATCGAAAAAATTCCAGTTGAAAAATGAATCTACTGCCTCAGCTTCCAAGGTTTCTATAATATATCGAATACCTGCTTGATTGGTTGGGATATAAATATCTCCTTTGCTAAATTTAATTTTCTGATTTTCCGTTTTAGTTACTTCAGTATTATAATGTAAATAATGTCCCTCGTATGCAGCGTTTCGAGTTTCAAAATTTTTGATGTGCTGTGTTTCTACCGTTAAAACAGTATCATTCTTAAAACGAGTAAATTCAATGTGATTGTTAAGTAATCGTTCAACAACTTTATGCCAACCTTGTTCTAAAATATAAGCTTCAGGTATCGTAATTTCTTTTGTAGGTATATAATTATTGTAATATGAGATTTCTTTAGTGTAAGGCTTTGTTCTATCATAAAACAAACGCTTGCCATTAGTAACCTTACTATCTATAAAAGTTCCTTCGTATCCTTTAAAATGAAGAGTTGTAGGATTATTCTTATCGACTGTAAATACAACTGGATACGTTTTCCTATTTATTATTTCATTAACAGCTTTTTTTCGTAAATCTTTTATTCTTGTGCTGTTTTCTTCGGAAAAATCTAAAGTAGAAAACAACAGTTCATATGTTTGCTCTACACGTGTTTTATAAGGTTTAAGCATGTGCGTTTCTACCATCAAACCTAAGGTGTTGAATAGGGAAGTGTATCCAGTAGAATATCTAGGAGAGTCGAAAAACTGAGACCAACCACTTTCTGGTGTTGTTCCCCAAACATTAACATATGGAGTTATAATAATATCTTTCTTAGCTAAAGATTGTTCTATCTCTGGACGCATTTCCTTTTCAATAAACTTACCTAATTTTCCTCCTAATTGATTGTGTTGCGTAAATAGATGTGTAATAGCATATTGATAATCGGCACCATTGCTTACATGATTGTCTATAAAAACATCTGGGTTTACTGTATGGAATATTTCTGCAAATGCAGCTGCATTTTTAGTGTCTTGCTTAATAAAATCTCTATTTAAGTCATAATTACGAGCATTTCCTCTAAAACCGTACTCTTTTGGTCCGTTTTGATTGGCTCTCGTATATGAGTTCCTATTTAAAGCTCCACCAATATTGTATACAGGAATTACACAAATTAAAGAATTTTGATACGTTTTTTTTAACGAGTCATTCTGAACAATATCTCTCAATAGTAACATTGATGCATCTATTCCGTCAGATTCTCCAGGGTGAATTCCGTTATTGATTAAAATCCTATTTTTTGAGGAGTTTTTAATTTGATTGATGTTTGTTTTTCCATCCCTATTAAAAACAGCTAGGTGTAAAGGTTTGCCAATGTCTGTTGTACCTATTTCAAACAAAGAAATTTCAGGATAGGTATCAGCTAAATCTTTGTAATAAGAAATTACCTTATTATAAGTAGGTGTTTCAGTTCCATTTGAGGTTTCAAACAGTGTCGTAAAATCTTTAGTTTCTGTTTTTTGACATGAAAAGATTATAGAAAGAACAAAGAGTAAATTTAAATTTTTCATTTTTAAAGTTTATAACTTATAGGTAAAGTGTATCTTATATTTATATGTTGTCCTCTATATTTAGCAGGTTTCCATTTTTTCATCATTTTTACAACTCTTATAGCTTCATCATCACAAGGATTACATAAACTTTTAGCTACTTTGATATTATCAATTTCACCATCTTTCTTTACTCTAAAACTTATAAGCATTCTTCCTTCTATTTTCTTTTCATAAGCATATTTAGGAATATCAAAGTTTTTTGCTAAAAGATTCTTAATGCTTTCTTGCCCTTTTTTATATCGAGGGTTTGAAAATACTTCTTTGTATTTAAATTTTTTATTGTTTTCTCCCCAGCTAACACCACTTATTAATTTTCCATTATTATAGTATTCTTCATAATACTTCTTGTTGTTTATAAAACCTGAGAATTTACCATGTCTTTTACCATTTTTATAAAAACCCTTATTGGTTACACTGTCTTTTTTTAATTCAAAAGTTCCATTGCCATCTATAACTGTTTGAACACCTTCTTTGTTCCAAAAGTTTTTTATGGTATAATGCTTATCTACTTTAGCTAGAGGGACTCTTTCAGGTATTAGTCTTTCATCCATTATTTTACCATCTTTATACCAATGTCTCCATAAGCCAATAGCTCTTCCATTTTTTGTTTTTCCTTCGGAAGCAATATTTCCATTTTTATGATAAAATTTTTGAAATCCATCAGAAGTTTGTACTTCAATAAACTTTGTTTCATATTCGGAATGTAAAAAGTACTTAGCAGTGTCTTTTAAGCGCTGAAATCCATACATTTTATACTTTTTCTCTTTTCCTATATCTTCTTTCTCTTTTATAATAGAATAGTATGAAGAACATATTTTATCATCTGTGATGGTACCTTTATAGTAAAAAATAGTATCACCAATAGCATAGTGCTTTTCCTGTGCTTGAATAAAAAAAGAGAATAAAAAAAAGGTTAATGTATAAAGCTTTTTCATAGTTTAGTATATTTTTACTTATTAAAATAATTAAAAAATTATATCCTAACAGCATCAGGAACCAAACCTGTGTAATCTCCTTCGTTACGAATTACATCACGTACAATAGATGATGAGATATAACTTTTACCCGAAGAGGTTAAAAGAAAAACAGTTTCAATTTCAGAAAGTTTTCTGTTAGTATGCGCAATAGCTTTTTCAAACTCAAAATCGGCAGGATTACGTAAGCCTCTTAAAATAAACTGAGCGTCTTGCTCTTTACAAAAGTTTACGGTAAGTCCGCTGTAGGTAAGTACTTTTATTTTAGGTTCATGCTTAAAAGTCTCTTCAATAAAACGTTTACGTTCTTCTAAAGAAAACATATATTTTTTATCGGCATTTATACCAATAGCAATAATTAACTCATCAAAAAGTGTAACACCACGTTCAATAATATCCACATGTCCTAAGGTGATCGGATCAAATGATCCTGGAAAAATTGCTCTTTTCATAATTAGTTTTTTAAAGCCATTTCAATAGCGTTACCAAATAACTCGGTTAATGAAATACCAGCATGATTGGCTTGTTGTGGTAAAATACTAGCTTCTGTTAATCCAGGAACGGTATTCATTTCTAAGAAATGAGGAATGTCATTTACCAGAATATATTCAGAACGCGAAAATCCACTCATATTTAAAATTTCGTAGACACGTTTAGCAATGTCGTTTACGCTCTTTTCTTGAGCCTCTGTTAAACGAGCTGGAGTAATTTCTTGTGATTCTCCTTCATATTTAGCTTTGTAATCGAAGAAATCATTATCAGAAACAATTTCAGTAATTGGCAAAACTTTAGTTTCTCCTTTGTATTGAATAACACCAACAGAAACTTCTGTTCCGTCTAAAAAACTTTCAATTAAAATTTCAGAATCTTCTTCGTAAGCTTTTTCAATAGCAGGAATTAATTCTTCTTGCGTGTATACTTTAGAGATTCCAAAACTAGAACCAGCACCATTAGGCTTAACAAAACAAGGTAAGCCTACTTTTTCAATAATAGTATTGGTGTTAATTTTATCTCCTTTGTTTAAATACACAGAAGTCGCAGCAGGAATACCGTATTCTTTTACTACACTTAGTGTATCTCGCTTATTAAAAGTTAAAGCCATTTGATAGAATGGGGCAGAGGTATGTTTTAATCCGATAAGATCAAAATAGGCTAAGATAACTCCGTTTTCACCAGGAGTACCGTGAATAGCGTTGAAAACAGCGTCAAAAGAGATGTTGGTTCCGTTTACTTCAGCAGAAAAATCATGCTTATTTATAGGGTGTTCATTTTCTTCATCATCAACTAAAACCCATTTATCTTTTAAAATATGAACTCTATATGGGTTGTATTTTTCCTTATTAAGATGTTTGTAAACTACATTACCACTTTTTAAAGATATACCTACTTCTGAGGAATATCCTCCCATAATAATAGCGATGTTTTTTTTCACTTTATTTTTATTTCAATTACTATTTTGTTGTTGTTTCCTTAATATCCGAACGTCGGATTATACAAACTTACCAAAAAAACTCGTTTAAGACTTGTTGAATTTAAAATAGTAATATTTTTACTGTAAATTTGTGCGGTCTTACAAAAAAATGATATGAGTAATTTAACAGAAAAGTCTGGAGGTTTATTTCAATTTATTAAAAGTAAATCTTTTTTAACAAACATAATTATAGCAGTTGTAGCAATATTTATATTCGTATTTGGGTTACAATGGTGGCTTGGAGTAACAACGAATCATAATCAAAAAATACAAGTGCCAAATTTGCACAAAATGTCTTTAGATGAGGTAACACAAAAGCTAGATGAATTGAACTTAGATTTTGTAGTGATTGATAGTGCTAGTTATAACCCTGAATACCCTAAAAAATCGATTATTGAACAAGATCCTGAAGCGGGAGATTTTGTAAAAGAAAAACGAAAAATATACTTAACATTAAATCCGTCTAAATACCGAGATGTTGTAATACCTGATTTGAATGGACGCACAAGACGTCAAGCAACTACACATTTACGTTCCATAGGATTTAAAGTAGGAAGCAATGTTACTTGGGTACACGATATAGGAAAAGATGTGGTTCGTGGATTAAAATATAATGGACAAAAAATAGAACCAGGAACAAAATTACCAAAACAAACAACCATCGATTTAATTTTAGGAGATGGTAATGGAAACTAATTTTAATATTGATTGATGCAGGAAGATACGACTCCAGATTTTGAGAATGATGATTTATACGAACACCATAGGTTTGTAGCAACCGATGGTCAAGTACCATTACGAGTAGATAAGTTTTTAATGAATTTTATTGAAAATGCTACTCGAAATAAAATACAGCAAGCAGCTAAAGCAGGAAATGTTTTGGTAAATGATGTAGTGGTGAAACCAAACTACAAAGTAAAACCAAAAGATGTGGTTAGAGTCGTGTTAGCTTATCCACCACATGAGAATTTATTGGTTGCTGAAGATATTCCAATTGACATCGTGTATGAAGATGACGAGGTAATTGTAGTAAACAAACCAGCAGGAATGGTGGTACACCCAGGTCATGGAAATTATTCTGGAACGTTAGTGAATGGGTTAATTCACCATATAGAAAACTTACCTAAAAACTCGAATGAACGTCCAGGTTTGGTGCACCGTATCGATAAAGATACAAGCGGCTTGTTAGTTGTTGCAAAAACTGAATATGCCATGGCACATTTATCGAAACAATTTTTCGATAGAACTACAGAACGTTTGTACTATGCTTTAGTTTGGGGGAATATAGAAGAGGATGAAGGAACTATTGAAGGAAATATAGGACGTAGTTTTAAAAATCGTTTACAGATGGATGTTTTCCCTGATGGAGAGCATGGTAAGCATGCAGTAACTCATTATAAAGTGTTAGAAAGACTTACGTATGTAACATTAGTGCAATGTAAGTTAGAAACGGGTAGAACCCACCAAATTAGAGCGCACTTTAAACATATAGGACACACCTTATTTAACGACGAGCGTTATGGAGGTAATACTATTTTAAAAGGAACAACATTTACGAAGTACAAACAATTTGTAGAGAACTGCTTTAAGGTTTTACCAAGACAAGCGTTACATGCAAAAACGTTAGGTTTTACGCATCCAACTACAGGAGAATTCTTACAGTTTAATTCTGAAGTGCCAGAAGATATTACCGCTTGTTTAGAAAAATGGCGTACGTATTCTGAGCATTCAAAATTGGAAGAATAAATAGATTATTTAGAGGCTTTAATAGAAAGAGTTTATTTTTTCTATTAAAGCTTCTGGAGATTTTATATAAGCAAAGAAATTTGCAATTTCTTCCCCATTTTTAATGATGATAAAACGAGGAACAGATTTGGTGTTAAATCGTTTTTTAGCGTCATTAAAGTATTGTAGTTCTTTTGTTTTAGTTTCATCTAAATCATTATAGACTTTAACCATAATGAACTTCTTAGCATATTCTTGAAATATCTTTGTACTATAAGCGTATTTTTCTACCGCTCTACAAGGAACACACTTTTTCTCTCCTAAATAAATAAAAATATCTTGATTTTTTTCTTTGCCTAAAGCAATGGCTATGTCTATATCATTATGCCAATTAATTTTATTTTTAGATTCTTGAGAAAATATAGATACAGTACTTAGTATAAATAGTAAAAAGGTTAAGTTTTTCATAGCTAGAATATTATGTTAGGATTTAAAATTACTAATTATTTTTTTGAATTAACATTTATATTCTTATCAAATAGGTTTACACCTCCTTTAACACCAAAATCAAGAGTAGTAACAGGGTATGCAATAGAAATGTTTTCTTGCTCAAAACGTTTTTTAATTCGCATAATAACATTGTTCATTCCTCTACAAAAATCATCATTAGACTCAAATTTAACCCAATAGCGGAGTATGAAATCGTAAGTAGAACCACCAATATCAGTAAAATAAAAATCGATACCTTCTTCAGGGAGATACTCTTCTATTTTTTGAACTTCATCTAAAGCAACTGCTCTAACATGTTCTAAATCGTCACCATACGAAACTCCACTCTTTAAAATAATACGACGTTTTCCCCAAGAGGAATAATTTGTAAAAGTTCCATTATAAATAATTTGATTAGGAACAAATACTTCCTGTCCTGGTACGGTTTTAACTTTTGTAGTAAGCCAGCTAATATCTAGTACAACACCATATTTTCCATCAATTTCAACCCAATCGCCAACTTTATAAGGACGTTGTAAATCAACTAAAAGTCCAGAAAACATATTAGAAGCAATGTCTTTTAAAGCAAAACCAGCGATGATGCCCACAACACCAGCACCTGCTAGTAGTTTTTCAAACGGTTTGTCTAAACCTAAAATATGGAGAGCTAATAAAATACCAGTAGCAAAAAATAGTGCGTAAAATAAAGAAGCTATAATTCTTTCAATATTTAGGTAGTTTTCTTTAAAAGCTTTTCGATAAATATTAATACATATTTTTTTTACTCCACTAGCAACAAGAGCAAAAAGAATAACTATAATTAGAGCTAATACAACTTTTGGGATATGCTCTAAAATATTTTGTTGAAATTCTTGCCAAATTCGGGTGATGTTGTCAATCATTTTATCCATAGTTTTTTAGTTTTTGGCTTCACTTTTCTTATAAAACCATTCAATAATAAAACAAAGGAGAATAATTCCAATAGCTACAAATACTCCAGTTAGATTCGATTGAAGTTGTTGTTTTATTAGAATAACTAGAGCAATTACACATAAAAAACACCCTAATAAAGGAATTGTTTTATTAGCACCTGTTTCTTTTGAAAGTTTAAAACCTACATAATTTACAATTCCAAAAATTAAAATAAAACCAACACTCCCTGCAGTAGAAATACTTTCAAGATTTAAAGTGTTTACCAGAACAAGTGTGGCAATAGCGGTTATTAATAAGCCGATGGGTTGGTTCCAGAATTTTGATAAAAAATGGTGAGGTAATTCATCGTCCTCAGCAATTTCATAGTTTACCTTACTTCCTCCATATAATGAAGCGTTAATGGCAGAAAAGGTAGAAATTAAAGCAGCAATGGTTATGATAGTAAAACCGAGTTGCCCTAACATAGGCTTCGCAGCTTCTGCTAGTACATAATCTTGTGCCTTTGCAATTTGATTAAAAGGTAAAGACCCTACAGTAACCAAAGCTATTATGATATACAGAAAAATGACAAATATTACCGAATAATAATAGGCTTTAGAAATATTTTTCTCAGGATTTAGAATATCAGGAGCAGCATTGGCAATCAATTCAAAACCTTCATAAGCAACAAAAATAACCATTCCACCAGCAAATAATTTGACAGGACTTTCCCAGTTTGTAATAGCTAACTGAGAAATAGAAGGATTGCCTATAAGTCCATAGGCACCAATAGCGATAAATCCGATAAGAATAATGAGTTTTATTACAACAGCATAGGATTCTATTTTTCCTACAACAACAATACTGTAATAATTAATAGCAGTAGCTATAATAATAATAACACTTGCGTATATATGAAAGTTGATTGTTTTATTTTGCGTAATTTCCCATAGGTTAGGAGCGTAAGAGCCAAATGCAGAAGCATATAATGAAAGCATTACAATATAACTTATCCATAAAAGGTTATTGATAGCTCCGCTAAAAATTGTTTTACCAAAACCTTGATTAATAAATTTTACGGTTCCACCTCTATCTGGGTACTTCTTGGAAAGATGAACATAACTATAAGAAGTTATAAGGGCAAGAATACCCGCAAGTAAAAAAGCGATTGGAGTTCCTCCTTTGGCAAGTAAAACGGCAAGCCCTAAAACAGCAAAAATACCACCGCCAACCATGCCGCCAATACCTATAGATATGGCTTCTTTTAAACCTATTTTTTTAGACATAGTATTGTATTAGTTGATGTAACAGTTACTAAAATAAAAAAAAATCCTTGTTTAAGAGAAAGGATTTTAGTTAGTTAAGGAATATCTGGTGAGTTTTTTCTAATTAGTTAGAGTGTTAGGATTATGTTTTTTAATTTTAATTTTGACATGCTTAGAAGCTGGCATGTTACTTCCTGCTACAACATTGTGAATAGATACCAGTACATTAGTTTCAGGGAAATATGTAACTGTATTTTTTTCAGGAATAGGATATTCGACTATAATAAATAATGGAGCAACACGCTCAATATTATTGTCATAATTGAATAAATCTACTTTATCACCTATTTTAAAACCTGCTTTTTCAATATCTTTTTTATTCATGAAAATTACACGACGCTCGTTATAAATTCCGCGATAACGATCATCTAATCCATAAATTGTGGTGTTGAACTGATCGTGTGTTCTTACAGTAGCCATTAAATATTCATCGTCGGCTAGTGTGTTTTGAGGTAATTCAGTTATAGAAAACGGAACACGGTCACCAAATTCTTTTGTTTTAAAGTTTCCTTCACGAGCACCGTTTGGTAAGTAGAATCCGCCTTTTTGTTTTACACGAACATTGTAGTTTTCAAAACCGGGAATACATTTTTCAATATCATCTCTTACAGCATCATAACTGTTCATGTAACGATCCCAATCAATTACACTTTTATTTCCTAAAGTAGCTTTTGCCATACGGCAAACAATATGAGTTTCGTTGATTAGTTTATCTGAAATTGGCTGCAACATTCCTTTTGACCATTCAACAATTCCCATTGCATTTTCGGTACTTACATGTTGTAATTCACCATTTATAATATCTGTTTCACTTCTGGAAATTGTAGGCAAAATTATAGATTCTTTACCGTGAATTAAATGGGTTCGATTAAGTTTGGTGGAAACAGAAACAGATAAATCTAATTGTCTCAATCCGTTTGCTGTGTAAGTAGTGTCAGGAGTAGCTGATAAGAAATTTCCACCCATACTAAAGTGTACTTTAACTTTACCTTCATTCATTGCTTTTATGGAATCAACTACATCATAACCATTTTTTCTTGGTGGATTAAAACCAAATACTTCTTCAAGTTTATCTAGTTGTTCTTGGGAAGGATGATTGTTGATGAGCATTGTTCTGTTTCCTTGTACGTTACTATGACCACGTACAGGGCATGAACCTGCTCCAGGTTTACCGATACTTCCTTTTAAGAATAATAGATTTAAAACTTCTTTTAAAATATCAACTCCATTAGGTTGTTGGGTAAGCCCCATTCCCCAGCAAATAATAATTCTTTTTTTATAAGCTAACATTTCTGCAGCTTTACGAATATCTTCTTTTAAAACACCAGATGCATTTGCTAGCTCCTCAAGGTTATAGTTTTCTATTTGTTTGATTAATTCATTATAACCTACTGTTTTATTTTTTATAAAATCTTGATCGAAAACTTTACCAGGAGTTTCCTTTTCAAAATGTAAAAGCAGCTGTTCGATTGCCTTTAAAAGGGCTAAATCTCCGTTGATTTTTACGGGGAGATACAAGTCGGCAAGTTGAACCCCTTTTCCTAAAATACCATTTACTTTTTGAGGATCTCTAAACCCCATTAAGCCAGCTTCGGGAAGTGGGTTAATAGCAATGATTTTAGCCCCGTTTTTTTTCCCTTTTTCAAGAGCGCTTAACATTCTTGGTGAGTTTGTTCCAGGGTTTTGCCCAATAATCATTACGATATCAGTATCGTAAAAATCGTTTAAGGTTGCAGTTCCTTTTCCAATGCCTGTTGTTTCTGCTAAGGTGAAACCTGAGGTTTCGTGACACATATTAGAACAATCAGGGAAATTGTTGGTTCCGAATTCACGAACAAAAAGTTGATACACAAACGAAGCTTCATTACTAGTTCTTCCTGAGGTATAAAAAGCTGCATTATCAGGAGATTCTAATTTATTTAGGTGTTCGGCAATTTTATTAAAAGCGTTATCCCA
This sequence comes from Tenacibaculum sp. 47A_GOM-205m, assembly GCF_000518405.1. Lineage (NCBI taxonomy): Bacteria > Pseudomonadati > Bacteroidota > Flavobacteriia > Flavobacteriales > Flavobacteriaceae > Tenacibaculum > Tenacibaculum sp. 47A_GOM-205m. The sequence goes on from NZ_JADN01000003.1 coordinate 697,677, forward strand.
ACTTATAGGTTCATAATGGGTACCGCCTTTAGGGAGATACATAGGTTCGGAAAGTCTCCCTAAATGTCCAATTTCATAATCAGTTAATTGAGAAAGCTCATAAATAGAGTTTTGGTTGAAAAAATCTGCGGTAATTCTTTTACTAGTGGCTTCTTCAGCTAAAGCTTTAGCACCATTTTCACAGTATTCCGCAATAGGAGAGCGTTCATCATCAGGATCAGGCCAACCACAACTAGGACAATCAAAACCATCAAACTGATTCATTTTAAACAAAGCTTTACTTCCTCTGGTTAATGTTTTATCTCTAATAAGACTTTTTATAGAGTGTACTACAGCAGGAATACCAGCAGCCCAATCTTTTGGTTTGCCAGTTCTTAAGCTTAATAATTTATATGGTGGTTCAGCAGAAGCTTGTTTTTTAGGTTTGTTCTCCATGATTTCTCTATAATCTTAAAAAGATAAAGTTAAGAAAAAATAAAGGAGGTTTAAGCGGGGGAAGTGATTTTGTATTTGGTTTTAGTAGTTAAGCCTAAAAGTGAATTAGTTTTTAAGCACAACTTTTTTAAGTAGCTTCTTTTTCTTTTTTGAAGCTATTGAAAGTCGGATAAGATTGTTTATTCCAATAACAACTAAGATAGAAATGCAAGCAGCTGTTCCTAATGCGCCTCCATAACCACTAAAAAAATCAGGACTAACCGTATATATAAACCCGAAAATAACTCCGCCAAAAATAATTGAAATATAATTACGAGTAAGTTTACTAGAGGTCATGCCAACAAAAGAAGCTCCAAAAAACACCCAAGGAATTTGATTAGTTATTTCTTCTGAAAATAACTCAGGAAAAAGAAAGCATATGCCAGCAACAATAAGAGTTAATAGGGCAGAGGCTCTTACAGGGCCTTGTTTGTATTTTGTGCTTACTAAAAAAGTTAAAAAAGCTCCTAGTATACTTGTTATGTATATTGATATAGTAGTAAGCATTATGAGAGAATTAAAAGTAATAATGATGAGATAACGACACTACCAAAAGCAAGGGTGCCCAGTTTACCACCAACACCATGAAACAGATTTTTTGAAAGCATATAAAAGATACCAGTAATCATACCTGCAATGAGTATAAAACTATAATCAATAGCAACGTGTTTTTGTGACATTCCTACAAAACAACCACAGTACATAGCATTAGGTATATTTTGTAAAACTTTTGACTTTTTATTCAAGTTGGGTAAAAATGAAGCGATTGTTCCGATAATTGCTGCAGCTAAAACAGAATTCAAAGGAGTAAAAAGATGCAAATAACTTGTAAGTAATGCACCAGCGATAACAAAAATCATTACATAGAAAGGCTCAAAATCTACTTCTTTAATTTTAAAGAATTTTATGTAGGTGTAAATTATGAGTGCTGTAATAAGTGTTGTTAAGGATATTACCGTAAAAACATTTTTATGTTCTAATAATAGCGCAGTAATAAATGCGAATTGAGTAAGAACTAAAAAAATAATTGAAAAAAAGTGAAAATATTTTTGTCTCAAACCTGAGTAATGCTGCTTTACAATAGAGTTGCAAATTTATGATATATACAGAGACTATTCAATCAATTACCTTTAATTCTTTCCCATAAATCTGTTAATAATTGTTTAGCTTTTTCACGATTCCTAGGAACTTCATTTATGACTACTTTATTATGTTTTTCAGCTATTTCGAAGCTAAAAGCAAATTGTTGAAAATTAGGAGCTACACTTAGCAATCCAAAACGTAAATCGTTTAAATATATAACATTTTCTTTTTCTGAAACTGTATACCAACCTTTGGTAATTTTAATGAGTCGTTTTACTGAAATATCATCTATATAATTATCTAATAAATGATGATTTTTAGGGTATGAGTAAAATTTGATGGGCTTGGTGTCAAAAAAAGAATAATAACCGATTAGGTATGCATTATCAGTTTCTACATTTGCAGACCATAAAATAGTGTTGAAAGGTGTAGGTTTAGTTTCTATTTCTTTATAAGCTATACCTTGTTCTTTTAAAGCATGTGAAAATTTAGTGTAAGTAATTCCTTTTATAATTATAGTAATTGCCATATAAGAACTACTAATAATAAGTCCTAAATTGTTGTACTTTCTTCTTTTTGTTGTTTCTTTAGGTTGAAACATTGCCATTAGTAGAAATACCAAGAAAGGTAACGTGTATAAAGGATCAATTACAAAAATGTTTTTAAAAGCTAATCGTATGTCGAGAGGCCAAAAAAGCTGAGTTCCCCAAGTGGTATGTGCATCCAGAATAGGATGTGTTATAAATCCCCAAAACATGAGTAAAGCCCATTCTTTTGTGGAGGCTTTTTTCTCATACAAGGAAATGAGCCAACCGAAAATCCACCCAAAAATAATTGCAAAAAAAACAGAGTGTGTAAAACCTCTGTGTATTTCTAGAGCAGTAACAGTATCGAAAAGTTTTCCAACATATACATCTAAATCGGGAATTGTACCAGCGATAGCACCGTAAAGCATTGCTTTATTACCAACTTTTTTTCCTAATACAGCTTCTCCAACTGCTGCTCCAAGAACAATTTGCGTAAGTGAATCCATAAAGCAAAAATACTTATAAAACTACTAGTAAATAGAGTTATAATATTTATCAATCCATTCTACAGGATACTTTTTGTATAAGTCTTTAAGAAGTAGTTTGTTAGCTTCTGAATTTGAGAAATCTTTATAAAAACTACCGAGAGTCCACGCTGTTTCTCTTGGTAAATCTGTGTTATGATACTCAAAAAGAACTTTTTTAGAAGTTTCAGATGAGTCAACTAATAATAAAACTAACGCACCTGCCGTTTCAAAATTGAATTCATTAAAGAAAGGAGTCATTTTCTGAGCTCTTTTTAAAAGGGTCGTGTTTTCAAAAAAGTGAGTTACTTTTAGTTTCTTTCGTAAACTAGGATAACTAGTATACGAGTTAACCTTGGTAACAAATTTTAAGTTTTCTAAAAACTCGTTGTATTTTGTATTGTATAGGTTTTCTATGTCATTTAGTGAGTTTACTCCAAAGAGTAAATATACTGTACTAGGTCTTAAAACATTAATATTATATCCCTCACCAAGAGATGATAGTGTTTTTTCAATTCCTTTTAGGAAAAGAAGGTAATTGTTTTCTTTTACTTTTGTAATAATACCTAATCTAGAGGCGTGAAAATAAGCATCAACAATTTTTTGTTTGTCTATTCCTTTTAAAGCTTTTGTTAGCGTTGCATTAATATCATAATGACGATACGGGTAAAATTGACCTTGAAACTTGTGGAGTAAAGCTTCGTTTTCACTTTCTATAAAAAGATCAATAATTTTACTTGTAGTAAGCTTTCCTACAGATTGATATTTTTTTTCTTGTAATAATATTTTTCTTTCTTTTTCCATAAACATAATTTGTGCCTAGACTAAGTAATAAATAGTAAAATTATAAACCTTGGCGAAAGGAGAATACTCTGTTTTATAAGCGTAGTAAACCGTTATAAATTTGAAGTTTTTAAGCTAAATTAAAGCTGTAATTAAAACAAGGAGTCTATTTTAAAACTCCTTGTTATAAATTTTAAACTTAAAGTTGCTCGAAAGGAGTTACTTTTAAAATTTCAATTCTTTTTTCTCCTTTTTTAAAAGGCCAATCGATAATATCTCCTACCTTATATCCTACTGTAGCTAAAGCCATATCTGAAAGGATTGAGAATTTTCTTTTTTGAAGTTTAGTTTTATTTGTAGAAACAAAAATATATTCTTTTTCTTGTTGGTCTGAATGGTCTAAAATTAAAACTCTTCTGTTTACGGTAACAACATCATCAGGAAGTTCTCTTCGTCTTACTTGTTTAGCACCTTTTAATTCAGCTAGTAAGCGGTTTTCCTCTTCAAGAGTTACTTTTTTTCTTCTAACGTGGTCTTTTATAAGATCATATATACCTGTAGTTACTATTATATTTTTTGTCATTATTTTATAATTATTGATGAATAGAAATAAACCATCGCTAAGTATTGAAAAACACTTAGGACTTAGTTTAAATTAATTAAAACTAAAGTTGTCCCTACCTTTAAAGTGGGTAGGGCTTAAATAATAAACTCTTTAGAATTTTTTAAAAATATATCATCAAGCAGGTAACGCAACGAAGCAATAAGCTTTTGCGCAAAGTTTTTTTGAAATGTAAATATTGCAGTCATGTATCATTTACACTTGGTAAGTGCAAATTTACCGCTTATTTATTGAATTAAAAAGTAGTATTGAAAGAAGTAGGACTAAAGTTCTCTAATTAAAGTTGTTTTACTAAGAATTACTTTATAGAACCTTAAAACAATTATCAGTTAAAATCTATTAAATTAATTTTACTAGATTTAACTCCGCTATTTTGCTATAAACCAGCTATAAAAATTTTATGAAATTCATCAAGTATATTCTTACACTATCTGTTTTCTTCATTTTTATTATAAATATTAAGGCTCAAAACAAAAAAATAGATAGCCTTAAAATTGAATTAGAAAATTATAAATTTAATGACACTACTCGTGTTAATTTATTATATGATTTGTCGCGTGCTAATTTTAGAAAGGATATTGGTGCAACCGATCGTTACCTAAATGAAGCTGATAGCCTAAGCACTATTTTAAATTATGAAAAGGGGAAGGCTCGTGTTTATTATTTAAAAGGGATGCTTGAGAATGTAAAAGCTAATTACACAGAAAGCTTACATTTTTTTAATAGATCGCTTAAGTATTACGAAATTATTCAAGACAAAAAAAGAGTTGCTGATGTGTATGTAGCTTTCGGAATTACCAATTACGATTTATCCAGGTATGATGAAGCTATAAAAAATTATCAAAATGCAACCAAAATTTATAGGGAGCTAAACAATAAAAGAGAAATTGTCACAACTCTTATAAATACTGGAAATGTATATTCGGAAATTGGAAATTACAATGATGCTATTTCCAACTATAAGGATGCACTTATTATTAGTGAAGTTATTAATGATGAAGATGGTATTTCTTATGTTCATAGCAATTTAGGAGTCGTTTATAAAGTGCAAGGTAATTACCCATTAGCTATCGATAATTTTAATAAAAGTCTTGATTACGATAAAAGGACAGGAAATATATTAGGTATGGCTAGAATGCATAATAATTTGGGTGAAACGTATATTTCTATAAAAAAATATGATAAAGCATTACAACATCTTTATGAGTCTTTGAGCTTATCTCATAAAACTGAAAATAAGAAGCTTATATCGGTTAATAAGAGTAATATCGGCAATGTTTATTTTTACAAGAAGGAGTATTTAAAAGCTATTGAATATTTTAGTGAATCTTTGCAAGTAAGTCAAGAAATTAATGATTTAAAACATACTTCAATAACCTACATCAATATTGGAAACGTCTATTTAAAACTTGGTAAACCAATAGCTGCTCGTAAAAATTACATAAATGCAAAAAACATAAGTAAAACAACAGAAAACAAACGTATTTTATCTACTAGCTTTTTAGGTATTGCAGAAACTTACTTACATGAAAAGCTTTATTTGCAAGCGCTTAATTTTGCTTTGCAAGGTCAACAGATAGCCAAAGAATTAGACTTGTTAGAACCTCAAAAAACAGCATCAGACATACTTTCTGAAGTTTATCAAAATACAGGGCAATACCAAAAAGCTTTCGAAAGTCATCAAGAATTTAAAAAGTTAAATGATAGTATTTTCAATAAAGAAAATATTGAAAAAATTACCCAATTAGAATACGAGTATAAATATAAACAAGCTTTGGATTCTGCTAGTCTTCGAGAGTTAAAATTAACTAAAACAGTACTTGATACTTCTCAAAATTTAAAAAAGTCACAACGAAATCTGTTTTTGGGGGTTGTTGCTTTTTTAATTATAACCTTGGCTTTAGGTATCATCATTCTACTCTTAAAACTGAGGAATCAAAAATCAAAAACACAAAATGTAGTTATAGAGCAAAAGCTATTGCGTTCGCAAATGACTCCTCATTTTATTTTTAATTCACTTTCAGTTTTACAAGGCATGATTTTGAATAAAGAGCAGAAAAAATCGGTTTCTTATTTATCTAAATTTTCAAAATTACTCCGAACCATTTTAGAAAACTCTAGAGATAGAACCGTGTTACTTTCTCAAGAATTAATTGCTGTAGAAAACTATTTAGCGCTTCAAAATTTAGAAAACGAATCATATGCTTATACTATTTCTGTAGAAGACAGTATTAATACATCTATCTTTAAAATTCCTCCAATGCTTATTCAGCCATTTGTAGAAAATGCGATAGAGCATGCTTTTGTGAACCAGACAGGAAATAAAACTATTAATATAAAACTTACTTATTCAAATGAAGAATTAATTTGTGTTATTAAAGATAACGGAGTAGGTGTAGATTATTTGAAAGAGGGAAAAAATCAAGATAAGAAATCATTATCAACAGCTATTACATCAGAACGATTACAAATACTATCAAAAGACTTTAAAAAGAAAGGTTCTGTTACTGTAGAAGACAGGAAAAAATATAACGAACAAGGAACTATTGTTACTTTGACAATCCCTTATATAATCATTGAAAGTAGTGAAAACATTAATAATAGAGGATAAAGAATATATTAGGAAAGGTTTACAAAACCTATTACAGTTACTGGATACAGAAATAACAGTATTGGGTGAATGCGAATCTGTAAAAGAAGCGGTTGTGGTAGCCAATGCCTGTAAACCTGAGTTGGTTTTTTTAGATATTAACCTTACTGATGGTACGGGATTTGATTTTTTAGAGCAAACAGAAAACCTCGATTTTAAAGTAATCTTTATCACTGCTTATGAAGAGCATGCTCTACGTGCTTTAAAGATTGGAGCTGTAGATTATTTATTAAAACCCGTTGATATAGATGAATTAGAAATAGCGCTTAAAAAAATTACTCAACTTCCAATAATTCAACAAAAACAACAAGTACAAATTGCTAAACAAGCTTGGAATAATGAAGAATCAAAACTGATTTTGTCTTTACAAGATAGTTTTCAGGTAATTGACTTAAACGAACTATTGTTTTGTGAATCAGACAAAGGATATACTACATTTTATTGTAATGATAATAAAAAATACTTGGCTTCAAAAACCTTAAAAGAGTTTGAAGAACGTCTTTGTAATGCTAATTTTACACGTCCACATCAATCGTATATGGTCAATTTAAAATTCATAGATAAGTACGACAAGTCGGGGGTTATTCATCTAAAAAATGGTAAAAAAATACCAGTGTCTTCTCGAAAAAAAGAACAGTTTTTAAACACTTTCTTAAACTGGACAAATAATTAAGTTATTGCTTTTTCGAATATTCTGTAAAGTATCACGTTTATTTATTCAAAAACTCCAGAAATAGATCTTCTATTTCCTATTTCACTTTTGCTATATACTTTTAGTGGTGTAATAATAAAAAAACACGAAAATGAAAGTATTAAAACTTATAGCAATCATTGCAATATTTACTTCGTTAGTTTCTTGCGGAAAATCAACAAGTAAGCAAGCAGCGAATAAAGAAGGATTTGACGCTATAGAAAAAGAACTCAAAAACGAATTTGGTAATAAAGCATATTATACAGATTTAACAATTACTTATAATAAGTCAATAGGAAATATTATTGGAGTAACCGTTACCTCAGCACCTGAATCTCTAAAAATGGGACAATGGAACCAAACACAAGGTAAGTGGAAACAAAACTCAGAAATTTCATTAGAAGTACCTCAAGGAAGTAAAGCAGCAGACTTTATGTTTCAATTAAACAACAATATAAACTTGTCTAAATTAGGTGAACTAGTTGAAAAATCGAGCACTCAATTAACTGCTGAAAAAGGTATAGATAACCCTGTTTTAAACATGGCGTATATCAAGTTTCCAAAAAATGGAAACACCACTAAAACTGAATACGTTGTGATGTTGAATCCTGAAAACGGAGGCACAACATTTACCTTCCGATATAAATTAAACGGAGATTTTATCGAGATGGATTATTAAAACACTATAAACTCAAAAAATTAAAATAATATGAAAAATGTAAAATTGACAATGAGCTTACTAGTGATAGCTATATTGTTTTTAGTAAGCTGTTCAAAAGATGAAAATAACCCTACTAAAGTTAGAACAACTTCTACAGAGTTTAAAGCACTTAAAACAGCATCTATAGAAAGTAAAATGCAAAATTTTCAGCTAGATGTAAGCCAAACAGAAGTATTTACAACTGAAAGTGGTGTACAATTTGTTATCAATGGAAATTGTCTTTCCAATAACGGAAATCCCATTACAGGAACTGCCGATATAAAAGTCATCGAACTGTTTAATAGTGGAGATATGGTAACTACAAATAAACCTACTATGGGAAAAATGGAAAATGGAGATAAAGCACTTTTAATTTCAGGAGGGGAATTTTTTGTGAGTGCTACTCAAGGAGATGTACAGTTACAGTTAGATTGTCCCATACAAGTACTTGTGCCTACAAACCTTACTGGGCAAGTAGATAATGAAATGATTTTATGGAAAGGAATAGGTATAGATGAAGACTGTGATTTGCCAGAGGTTTGTGACAATATAGTTTGGGAAGAAATAGAGAATGGTGAGGTAGAGATAGCCAATGGCGATAATGGAGAAACGTTTTATGTTTCTGACTTTGGCGAATTTGGTTGGACTAATGTAGATAGGTTTTACAATGATCCAAGACCTAAAACTACCTTGTTAGTAGATGTTCCAAGTGGTTTTAATAATAAAAACAGTAGTGTATACATATATTATAACGGAGAACCTAATGCTTTGGGTGAATTAGATACTTATATTGAAGAGCAAGGACTTTTCAGTGAACATTATGGTCAAATACCTATCGGTCTTGAGTGTCACATTGTGTTCGTTAGTGAAGATAAAGGGAACTGGCTCTTTGCAATAAAACCTGTAACCATCGCATCTGGTGATATCATAACTATTTCTGATGTCGATTTAAACACGGCAACGGCAAACGAGTTAGAAGCTTTAATAAATGACTTACCATAAAAAAAATAAAAAATAAACAAATGAAAAACGCAATCCAATTTACCAAAACATTATTTCTTACATTATTAATAATAACTTATAGTTGTAGTAAAGATGATGATCCAATCGTTATTAATCTTCAAAATTTAGAGGTTACAATAGATGAAAATCCAACAGTTGGACAAGTTGTAGGGACGATTGAAAGTGATAATAATGCTTCCTTAATCTTTAGCATTACTTCACAAACACCAAACGGAGCACTCGAAATAAATGAAAATACAGGAGAGTTAACCGTTGCAGATGCTACCTTATTTGATTTTGAAACAAATCCTACAATTACAGCAACTATTGCTGCGGATAAAGCTCAAAACACAGCTACGGTAACCATAAGTTTAGAAGACAAACACGAAGTTGGTGAGTATAAATTTGGAGGTGTTATATTTTGGGTAAATACATCTGGAGATCAAGGGTTGGTTTGTGCTGTAAGCGACCAAAGTCTAGGAATTAGATGGTATAATGGTACAAATGTTAGTACAGGTGCTACAGCATTAGAAATTGGGACAGGACAAGTAAATACTACAGCTATTGTAAATGTTCAAGGAGTTGGTTCTTATGCGGCACAAATTTGTAATGATTTAAGTTTAAATAATTATGATGATTGGTTTTTACCAAGTATTGGTGAATTGCAAGAAATTTATAATAATAAAGAAATTATTAATACAACTTGTCTTCAAAATTCGGGAACTGTGCTTGAAGAAACGGCTTACTGGTCCTCCGCTTATTGGAGTAGTACTGAATCTAGTAATGATTCAGCTAGGATTCTTAGATTTTCAGATGGATATAATAGTCCACAAGGATTCGGTAAAGGAATTAATAATTTAAATGTGAGGGCTGTTAGAGCTTGGACTGATTTTTAATGTAACACTCTAATTATAAAAAAATCGTATAAATAAAATATTTTCACCAAATTTAATTTATACGATTTTTCATTTCCTTTTAAATTTTTAACTCTTGACAATTATGATAAACTTTTTTAATGAATACCCACTGGTAAAATGGATCTTAGTAGGATTTGGAATCTTATACTTTTTAGATAAATATGGCATCTTTAGTCCTATAGATAATTTAATAAATAGAATAGGTAAGTATAAATTTAAAAATCAAGCACATTTAAATAATCCCAAACTAAAAGAAATAATAACTTTCTTTAATAAAAAACAGTTTAGTAACATAGAACAAACTTTAAAGAGCATGAATTCAAGCGAACGTTCATTTGCTTTTGAAAGTTTAGGTCAATATGGAGATATTAAGACAAGTGATGAATGGATTAATAAAGAACCATATAATGATTTACCCAAAATTATAAAAGGATATCAATTAATTCATAAAGCTTGGGGAATAAGAGGGAGAGGAACTATTGACAGTGTATCTAATGAAAAGCTAGTGTCTTTTAAAAAGCACTTAAAAAAGGCCGAAGCTATTTTAATAGAAGTTAATAATAAAAATAGCATTTTTAAAGCCAATGCTGTTGCCTGTTTGCTAACCATTTATAAAGCTATTGATGCAAATAGACAATATGTGCATCAGCTTTTTGAAGATGTTATAAGTGAGTTTCCGGAAGATGTAGAGCTTCATAAAAATTATTTAGAGTTTGTATCGCCTAAATGGGGAGCAACTGTTGAGGAATATGAAAATTATTTAAACCATATAAATGAATGGTCTCCTTTTATTCAACAATTAATATTAGCTAAATATTATTTTGATTTAAATTATTTTCATGATTATCAAGATTCTGATGGTAAAATAGAACAATTAATGACTGAGGTTAAGGCAGCTCCTATTGAAAACAATAACCTGTACAGATATGAATTGTATAAAATATTATACTGGACAGCTAGTAATTTAGGTATGACTGAATATGAAGCATATTATAAAAAAATGGCATTACCTTATTTAGAAGATTAAATTAAAAATAAAATGAAATACCTAAAACAATTACTTACTTATCTAATTTGGACAAGCCTTTCTTTATTGTTAGGTATAGGGTATATGCGAATTGTTTTAGGTCCGAATAATGTATCTAAGGAAGGATTAGGATATTTATTCCATCTTTTTTACAATTGGGGTTTGTTTCATGTCGGATTGGTAGTTGGATTCGTAATTGCTTTCTTGTTTATTCTTGTAGATTTTTTTTACCTAAAAAAGAGATTTAAAAAGAAAGATAAATTAATTATTGTACGATTTGGATCTCTTCTTACAATTACCATTGTAGTTGCAGCCATACATTATATATTAGAAAAAGTAATTGATGTAATTTAAACAAAATTACAAATGGAAATAGTATTTATCTTCTTTCTCATTTTACTTTTTGGTATAGTCCTATTCCTGAGTTACAAAATTGTAAAATGGGTTATTGCAAGAAAAGGAAGAGTTGTAGGTGTGGTATCAATACTGTTTATCACAATTGTTAGCGTTACTATTTACCAGTTGCTTTTTGTAAAAATGGAATTCATTCAATCGAACATATATCCTAATTTATATTTGGTAAAAAATGAGATTAAAAACCGAGATTCTTTAAACAATATCATTAAAAAAATAGTTGTCGAAAAAATAGATCTCAATTTTATAGCCAATGGAAAAAAATACACACAAAATACACACAAAGCACCTTACGCAACGTTAGCTTTTTATAACTATTCCAAAAGTTCCAGACTATCTATATTTCAAGATTACGGTACTGCCTATTTTATAAATCATGAAGAAGATTTAGGCGGTTTTTCGGTAGAAGATTTGAGCATGTATCAGAATGAAAAACTAGCCATTTTCAATATCCGTCTTTATAAAAATGACAGTACACAACATTATGGTCTATTGGAGTATTATGAAAAAGGTGATGTTGTAAAAATAGATACCATTATATTACAAAAAAAATAAACTTAAAATGAAATATAGCTATCTACTGATAATATTTTTACTTCTCGCTTGCGTAAAAAGTAATAAAGAAAAAACGCCAGTAAAAGGAGCCATAGAAATACAAGAAGTAGAAAATGCCATAGAAATGGCAGGTGAACAAATTAAAGCTGAAGCCCAACCATCAGAACACGTTACTACTACCTTTAAAGAAGAACTACTAAAGCTGAAATTAAAAACGGTTCCTTTGGTGGATAGTACTTCGTTTGATAATTTTACAGATAAGGGCGATTATCAAAAAATAAATACCGAAGCCTTAAAGCTTGCTAAGGTTTATAAAAATTGGAAAGAACTCAAACCTAATTACCGTGCCATTGATGCATACCGATTAAACTTATCCAAAGACTTTTACACTGTAGTCATAACAGCATTACAAAGCGATGAGGAAATAGAATCTAGACTTATTAATTATGACTTAGAAGGTAATGTGATTGCTTATGAGATAATAGCTTATGATGAGATTGTTGAAAGCTGGGCTCGAACAAAATCAATAATAGAAACAGATCGTATTACCATCAACTATCAATACAAGGTGAGCGAAGAAACAGGTGTTGTTAAAATTGAACCCAACGGAAAATTTAGAATGTTAGGCCTCAGTGATATATTTTATGAATTGGTAATAGACGAATTAAATATAGATCGCTCTAAACTAATGCCAGCTTTACAAGCATTTAAAATACTGCCCAACCGTCCGCACGAAGCCATTGTGGTTATCCCCGAAATCGTAGAAGGTAGCGAAGAAGAACATTACTTTTCGCTCAATACACATATTGCCTATGTTAATATAGAAAACAAACAGGTTTTATTTCACTATTTTGAAAGTGCTGAAACAAACGGCTGGACCTCAGATGCTATAATGCTAACAGAAATAGTTATAGATACTGCACCTTATACCATTACGGAAAATGAACGTGCTTTTGGAGTTAAGACTCATTTTGTTGGTAGTTCACGTGTAAATCCTTATGAAAATGAAAGTCTTTCCTTGTTTATAATAGCTAATAACAATTTGCAGAAAGTCCTACATAATTTTGAAATAATAGACAATGGAGGTGAATGGGATGGTAATTGTTATGGTGAATTTATAACCGAAAAAAGAACACTCATTATTTCAGAAGAAAAAAACAATGGTTATTTTGATATTTTAGTAAAACATAAAATCACCAATAATATAGCTTTTGAAGATGAAAATGGAGATTGTAAAAGTAAAGATACCATCACTACCAAAACATCGGTGCTAAAATTTGATGGTAAAACCTATAAATAAATACATGAAACTAAGCGAATCATTTAGCGGAGCACTTAGAACCTTTGCATATTTTATGGCAAGTGGTACACACTACCTGTTAAAAGGTGTTGATTATCTAAAACTTTATGGCGAAGAGCCGAGTGCAATTGAACAAGCCTTTGCCATTTTTGCCAATGTCATAGAGCTGGATGAAAATGGAGAAGTACTCAATGCAAAGCATGCCGAAAAAAGAGCGGTAGATTATATCCGTTCGTATTGTGACCCTAATTTTAAAGTAATGCCTCCATACGAAGACTGGGAATTAGAGTTATATTAATTTAAAAACAAAATATGAAAAATAAAATTACACCACTTTTTTTACTGGCTACTTTACTGAGTCTTTATTTAACCTCTTGTAAAAATACACCTGAAAAACCTGTAAAAACAGAAACCAATACAGTGTTTAAAGTAGAAACAGATAATAAAGACATTATAAATTTTTCAGAAAAAGAAAGTAAGACTCTTGATAGTTTTAAAAGCCGTTTAAGGCCAGATGAACAATTAGAACTCAAAACAATTTATAACGATACTGTAACTTTTTTAAGTTACGATGATAATTATGATTATTGGTATTTTTTAGCTAAAAAAAACAAGGATACTGTACAAATAATGTATTATGACATTCCGATAAATGAATTAGTGAAAGGAGATACAATTTCCATAAAATGGGAATTGAAAATTTTGCAAGAAGCTGGCGATGAAGATATAACATACTTAAAACCGTATTTAGTTTCATTTAACAAAATAAGTTCAAGTATATCTGATAATAATAGCATAAAAATTTTATGGCGGGATACGGTGTATGACGAAGAATTAAAAACAGATATTAACACCATTGTTCTGAATAAAGAGTATCAAAAAAATATTACTCAACCCGAAAGAGTGGCTTTAGGGTATGTCGCTACCTTTGTAGGGAACGAATGCGAATGGGATAGTGGAAGTCCCGATGAAAGCAGAAGTAACTTAGAGTGTAAACTACTCACTTATTTAGATTTGGGTTATCAATGTTCTGATAAGCATTTGGGCTTTTTAAACCAATGGTTTTCAAAAGATTCTGTGTCGATAGAAAAATTGAAACGCTGTACCACAATACCAAATGGCGCTACGATGCAATCAACATTTGATGAAATTTTATTGGAAACAAATACTCAAAATCAAATAATAACAATCACCTATAAAGTTAAGGTTATAAATGTTAGAGAAAATGAGGTGTCCACTTACACAAAAAAAAACCAATTTAACTATGGTTTGAATAGTATAAGGTTGATTCGTTCAGAATAAGAATATAAAAGATTAATATAGAAAAAGTAAAAATCTATTTGCCGAAACAGAAAGTAATATAGCTAGTGAAATAAGTGGATGTAACATGTTAAGGTGTAGTAAAAATGTAGGATTTTACATTTTATGGATTTAGCTTTTCCTGAATGGAAATCAAATAAAGGAATAGGGACTTAGGCAGGAGAATTCATACTGTCAATTATTGAAAACAACGAATATTTAGATGATAGAGAGGAATATACATTTAAAGAAATGTTGACTAATTTATATATAGAATTAGCTGATAGGTATTCGGATATGCAAGTAAAGTATAGTTTTACTTTTGATGACAGACTTATAAGTCAGTTTAATATTGATAAAGAATTTGAATTAAAAGAAAAAGAACATTTACCTTTTGAAGAGTATTCGGTTTTTTATGATAAACTATTTTTTGAATATAAAAATGAAAAATTAGGCAATGTTACTTATAATTTTAGAGATGATTAAATACTATTTTCATTTAGCAATTTATGAATTATATAATTATAAGATTAGTCTTTTCTCTTTTATCGCATAATAGATAAATTATTTAATACAGTTACATAAGCTTCATTTTCTTCACAGCGGTAGGTAAGCCCAATAAAATCAAGAGGTTATTTCGCTTTTTTTGTGCAAGGATTTGCACAAGTAACCAGTTTTTAATAAATCAATTTTATTTTTTTTATACGTAAGTGTATATAATATTTTGTTTTTTTATAGAGAATCGTGAAAAAGCCCCAGAAAAATATTTTCTGGGGCTTTTAAGTAAGCTTAATAAGGTATAGTTATTGATTTTGTGTAACTTTAAGATATTGATTTGAATATACTTTAACTCTTTAGTTCAGTTATTTAATCATTAATTGATAGTGTTTCTAAAAACAATTCTATAATTTCTTTATCCTCTTCAAAATCATCATTTAAAAACATGGTTACTACTATTATACCTTCATCTTTAGCACCATAAGTAGCAACTGTGTATACTTCACTTTCTCCTTTATATGTTAAAGTAGCTTCAATACCTTCAATGGTTTGACCACTTTTAATTTTTTTCTTGAATTTCTTTTCTGTTTTTGAATAGCCATAATTAATGCTTTCTTTAGTAATTTCATTAAGCATTAATTGAGTTAAGCTACTAGGGTTAATTGTTTTAAATTTTTGAACCATAAAACCATTTCCTGTAGACTTAACAATCATACATTGCTCAATACCTTCCTCAATTTTTGAGTTTGACACATTCAATGATTTATTATGATCAAAAGAAATTATATCATCTGAATAGGTTAAAATTTCAGGTTGTATAATTTTAACAGTTAACTCTTCACCTTTGGTAGTTTTGTAGTTAATGTTATTGTCTAGGTTAACACGGATTGAATCATTATTAATGATTACAATATAATTGCCTTTAGTTTGAGCAAAGCATAAGGTAGTAATTAACATTACTCCTAAAGTCATAATAGATTTTATCATTATTGTTTGGTTTATTTTTCAGTTTAGTATTATCGTTAGCAATTCCGAGTGGATTCGGACGTAGTCGAATCCGCCGTAATTGCGGTTATACATTGTTGGCAGTAGTTTTTTTGTTTTTCTTTTTTCCAGCTAATATCATAATTAACAATATTAGTCCACTTAAAACAGCATTCAGAATATAATTATAAATTGGATTATTGTCAATTAGAGGAATAAAAGAGAATACTTTTGATAAAAGTAATGCAATCAGATACGCAAATCCTCCCATAAATATAAACCCAAGCAATGTTGTGAAAATATCTTTTCTTTCAGTTAATAGTACAAAAGGTAGCGCAATTGCTATTATTCCAAATGACAGTACTAACCACCAAGCGGAAGTAATGAAATGTATTTTAGAATTTCTTTCCGTTTCTTTTTCTGCCGTTTTGATAGTTTCAGTGGTTTCTTCGTCAGATGTTTCAAAATTCAGATTTGTCAAATAATCATAGACTTTATCTTTAAGAGTTTTATGTTCAATTATATCATTTCGCAGTTTGATTAGCTTCTTTTTTTCTGAAACAGATAAAGTTGTGTCCTTTAGTCCTTCATTGATTTCTTTTATTTGAGTTACTTTTTGCGAAGTATTATAGTAGTATGAAAAACTAAATGTATTGTCTAAGAATATTAATAAAATAAATCCGAAAACTATAAATAAGGCTTTAGATGATAAATTTCTTGTTTTGTCAGTTAAGAAATGTATGATTGATGAAAAATCCATTTGTTTAGGTATTCTTGAGTCAAATTACTGCCAACTAGTTTTATGTATTACAAATGTTTTTTTATCCCTCAAATAATAGGGGATAGTAATACTTTTTTATACTCTTAAAATAATCATGAAAAATAGAAAGAAAAATTCATAGCCTTTCATTTGCAATTTTTTAAGAGCTTCTAAAATACATGTTTTTTATAAACCTGACAATAAGTAGCATGTTTATAAATTAACATAAATAAGCATATTTTAGTTGTATTTTTTTCTATTTTTAATTTATCAAGAATAGTATTTGTAAGAGAAAAATAAAATAGAGAAACCAAAAATGAAAGCAATAGAGCTTATACAACCCAATACATTTAATAACGAAAACCATTGGTATCCTAAAGCATTGAATGCCACGATTCACCCAATGGTAAATTTCTTTTTAAACCTAGATAAAGAACGAATTATTGCTAGGTATTGCCATTTACATCCTAAAGTAAATGCTGAAAAATTACGAGAAATTTTGTCGTATGAATGCAAGTATTTTTTGTGGGGAGGTGCCGATTTAATCAATTCTACTTCGGCAGATGGAGACAAAAATATGGTTATTATTGAAAATAATTCATGTCCGTCAGGTCAAAAGTCAATGCCTTTATTAGACGATAATAAAGAAGATGGAGCTTATCGTTTGCTTATAGAGCGTACATTCAAACCTATTTTAGATAAAAAACGTAAGCTTGTTAAAGATGGTAGGTTAGCTGTATTTTACGATAAAAATTATATGGAAACCTCTGGTTACGCTGCTGTAATTGCAGATGTTTTTAAAGAAGATGTATTCTTAGTTCCGTTTTTTTCAAACAAAGAAAATACACATGTAAAAATAGAAAACGAAATTTTTTATTTAAAACAAAATGAAGAATGGATTCCGTTACGAGGTATTTTTAGGTATGTAACTCAAAAACCATGGAATCGTTTTCCTGTAAATAGTAAAACAAAGATTTTAAATCCGATTATTACGTGTTTAGCAGGAGGTAGAAACAAAATGGTAGCTGCCAAAGCTTATGATATTTATAATACTGAGTTAGAAGAACACGGTATGAAAATTAACATTCCAGATACTATTTGGGATGTAAGTAAGAATGAGATTCCACTGTGGGTAAAGAAAATGGGGGGACAAGCGGTTATTAAAATTCCATATAGTAATGCGGGTCAAGGCGTATATACCATTGTAAACGAAGAGGAGTTAGAAGAGTTTATGAAGTTAGAAATAGAGTATGAACGTTTTATCGTACAAAGTTTAATTGGTAATTACAATTGGAGTTCGTTAAGTACTAAAGGAAAATACTACCATGTAGGTACAATGCCAAATGCTAAAGGAGAAACTTACGTATCTGATATTCGTATGATGATTAGTAGTACAAAAGATGGTATTAAGCCTTTGTGTATGTATTCGAGAAGAGCATTATTACCTCTTGTGAATGATTTAGAGAATAGTAAAGATTCTTGGCAGATGTTAGGGACTAATTTATCTGTTAAATTAGGAGAGAATGAATGGACGTCAGACACCAATCGTTTGTTAATTATGGATAGAAGAGATTATAATAAACTAGGTTTGGGAATTGATGATTTAATAGAAACATTCATACAAACTGTGCTTTCAACCATTGCTATTGATAAAATGTGTATTAGCTTAATTAACTCTAATAAAAAGTTTAAAAAGAAACTATTTACTTCTTTAAATAACGATAGTACTTTATTAAATGAGTTGTACTAACTATAAGATGTATGGGACACCAAATTGACTATATAACAGAGTTTGACGTAAATCAAACACCCCAAAATTCTATTAAGAATTATTGGTTAAAAGTAACTTCAAATGCATTAGGAATTGCCACGTGTATTCCTATTATGGTTGCCAGAGGAAAAGAAGATGGCATTGTATTGGGGCTTACAGCTGCGGTTCATGGAAATGAACTGAATGGAATATCGGTAATTCAACGATTGTTTAAAGATTTAGATACAAATAATTTAAAAGGTACTATAGTAGGAATTCCTATTGTAAACGTACCTTCTTTTGTTAGAGGAACTCGTGTTTTTAGTGATGGTGTAGACATTAACAGAATTATGCCAGGGAAACACAATGGAAATACTAGTGAAGTATATGCCAATCGTTTTTTGAATTTGGTAGTAAAAAAGTTTGATTACCTCTTAGACCTTCATACTGCTAGTTTTGGTAGAGTGAATTCATTTTATATTAGAAGTGATATGAATAATGAGGTTACTAAGAAATTAGCTTTGTTACAAGATGCAGAAATTATTGTACATACACCTCCATCTGACGGAACTTTACGTGGAGCTGCAGAAGAATTAGGAATTCCATCTATTACTATTGAAGTAGGAAATCCACATAGTTTTCAAAAGAAAATTATTAAAAGTGGACTAGCAGGTGTACATAATGTACTTACTCATCTAGGAATTACCGATGATGAATATGAAACATCTAAAAGAAATACAGTAGTTTGTAATAAATCATATTGGTTGTATACTCAAGAAGGAGGGTTGTTAACAGTACATGTTGATTTAAGAGATATTGTAGAAGAAGGAGATCATATTGCGACGTTAAGAGATGTTTTTGGGAATACGATTAAGAAATATTACGCGCCAGAAAAAGGAATTGTGGTAGGGAAGAGTGTAAACCCTGTAAATCAATCAGGTGGACGTGTAATCCATTTAGGAATAATGAGATAAAAACGAAAAAACTGCCTCATAAACTAAATATTTATGAAGCAGTTCTTTTTATTTAATGAAGTTCTTATTGAAAATTATTTCATTTCAGCAATAAACTCTTTATTCATTTTTACATAATCAGCATTTCCAACTTTTTCAGCACCAGCTAATGAAGCTTTCGCAGCTTTAATAGCTCCTTTTTTATCTCCAGCTTTAGCTAAGATTAACGATTGTTGACGTAAGTACCAAAAACGAGGTTGATCTTTAGTCATATCTACTGCTTTGTTAATCCATTCTTTAGCTTTATTGATGTCTTTTCCTTCTTGTAAATAGTAAACAGCAGAAGAAAAATAATCGTTAGCAGAAGGACCGCCCATTACTTGTGCAATACTTTCTTCAACAGCTTTGTCTGTTGGAGTATTAAATTTTACACCAACATAAGCATTTTCCCATAAGATACCTAATACAGCAGAATCGTTTGTTAAATCGTCAATAGACATTGTAAACGTTTCAATTTTCATAGGCATAGCTTCAACCTTAGCAGTGGTAGACACAGCTACCTTAGCATCATCCCAATTTTGAGGAGTTCCCCAGTTGTTAGCATCAGAATAGAATAATACTTCCCAAGCGTCTTTTCCTGGCTTCGTATATACAGCATACGTTCCTTTTTTTAATGTTTTTCCGTCAATAGTAACGTCGTCGCTAAAAGTAACTTTCGTGTTTTGGTTTGCACCTGTTCTCCATAATTTACCGTAAGGAACTAAATTACCAAAAACGGCTCTTCCTTTCATGCTTGGTCTTGAATATTCAACAGTAACATCGGTTAAACCTACTTTTTGTTCTATTTTAGAAGCAGGACTCGGGGCAGGTGTCTTTAACTGGGCATTGATGTTTGTTGATAAAGCAACAACAAACAAACTCAAAAGTATTTTTTTCATGTTAATAGATTTGTTTTTAATTAGTTTTGTTAAAATTACAAGGAATTCTTCGGATTAATGTTAACAAAAACTTAAAATACCGTAGTCTTGTTTTAATAGATATTTGCAATCATGAAAAAATATATTTCTGAATTTATAGGGACTTTTGCTTTAATTTTCTGTGGAACAGGGGCAATGACAGTAAATGAAATTACCAATGGAGCAGATTTGACGCATATTGGGGTTGCAATTACTTGGGGATTGATAGTGATGGCAATGATTTATGCCTTTGGAGAAATTTCTGGAGCACATTTTAATCCTGCAGTCACAATTGCTTTTGCTTATGCTAAAAGATTTTCATGGAAAGAGGTGCCTAAATATATCATAGCTCAATTAGTAGGAGCTTTGTTGGCTAGTATTATGCTTTGGGTATTATTTCCTACAAGTGAATTTTACGGAGCTACATTACCAACGGTAGTGCCTTGGAGAGCTTTTATTTTAGAATTGTTATTAACCTTCTTTTTAATGCTTACTATTATCAATGTATCTACAGGAAGTAAAGAAGTAGGAGTAATGGCAGGTATAGCCATTGGGGGTGTAGTGTTATTAGAAGCCATGTTTGCAGGACCTATAACCAAAGCTTCTATGAATCCTGCTCGTTCTATAGCACCAGCGTTAGTTTCTGGTCACTTAGAGCATTTGTGGTTGTATATACTAGCACCAATTATAGGGGCTTTATTAGCGGTGGTTTCATGTAAAATAGTAAAAGACGATAATTGTTGTAATGAAAAATGTTAGTATTTTAGGTTGCGGATGGTTAGGCAAAGAATTAGGAATATATTTTAAAAGGAAGGGATATAAAGTAAAGGGTTCAACAACTTCTAAAGATAAACTTCAAGAATTAGAATCAGTTGCAATAGCCCCTTACTTAGTTGATATTTCAGACAAACATATTTCATCAGAATTTTTAGATGCTGATGTTCTAATCATAGCTATCACTTCCAAAGAGGTAGAAAACTTTAAAAGGTTAATTTCTTTTATAGAGAAATCAAACACAGCTAAAGTAATTTTTATTAGCTCTACTTCGGTGTACCCTAGTTTAAATAAGGAAATGACTGAAGAAGATAAAACAATAAATTCACCACTAGTTGAAATAGAAAATTTATTTAGAAACAATAATAATTTTCAAACAACCATAATTCGTTTTGCTGGATTATTTGGAGAAAAAAGGCAACCAGGAAATTGGTTTGCTAATAGAAAAATTCCACATCCAAAAGGTTATGTAAATATGATACATAGAGAAGACTGCATTGCTATTATAGAACAAATTATAGAACAGAATGTTTTTGGTGAAGTTTTTAATGCCTGTGCAAACGATCACCCAACCAGAGAAGATTTCTATATAAATGCTAGAAAAATTCTAGGAAAACCTATTCCAGAATTTGACGACTCAAAACCATTAGTTTACAAAATAATTAGTAGCAAAAAACTTCAAAAAGCATTGAGTTATCAGTTTAAACACAATGATTTGTTACGTATATAGCTTAGTCAAAAGTGAGTAGTATGTATTGTTAATTTTTTCTTCTTTTTGTAAGTGTTAAAAAAATAACTTAACCACTAACCACTAACCACTTATTGATATTTCTTCTTCCTCCAGTAATTAAAGCCAAAACCAAACAGTGCTAATAGCACTAATGGAATACCAATATTGATAAATTGCCAAAAACTTTTTTCAGCAAAAGCACGTTGCTTATCCAATAAGTTAATTTGAATAGTTTTATTACGCAGTTGAATCAATCCAGAATCATCTAATAAATAGTCAATAGCATTGATTAAAAATTCTTTATTTCCAAACTGTTCTCCCGTCCATTTATCTAAGGACAAATCGTGTGGTTTTCCTTTTAAAATCTGATTTCTGCCGACATCACCATCAGCAATTACAATCATTTTATTGTTTGTGCTCTCAGCTTTAAAATCAGGAGTGTCAAAAGGTTTTATTCTGTTTTTATATGCTGAAGGAATAGCTCCTTCCAATAACACAGCTAATAATTGTGGACCTGAAGCAAACTCATTTTCTTTAGGTTCTTTCGCAATACTTTGTAACTCAATAAAATTAGGCGTTCCAGTTTTTTTAGTGAGTACAGAAGTCACTAATAACGGAGTTTTTTTCAAATTCCCTTTCAAAGTATCTATCTGAGTAGCAAAACGAAAACGAACAGGTGCTACATTTTTAGTAATCGGATGGTTCGGATTTCCATTAACTAATGGATGATAAAACCAGTTTAAGTGTTGGAACTGTGTTTGGTTTCCTACATTTCCTGTAGCTAGTGGGATTTTAGCTGAGTATAAATCTTGAATTAATTTATTATTTACACGAACTTGATAGCCAAACAATAAATCAGTTAAATTCAAATCACGAGGAAATGCTAACATTTTCCCTTCATTGTATAAACTATCAGTATCCGCATAGTTATTATCTAGCATCCATAAACTTTTACCGCCATTTGCTATAAACTGATCAACGGTAAATTTTTCTTCCTCAGTAAAACGTTCAGTAGGTTTTGCTATAATTGCTAAATCGTAGTTACGTAAATCTTTCAAGGTTTTTTGCGGATTGTTAGCCACACTATCTAATGTAAATTTGGCTAAACGGTATTTTTTACCAACTTCACTTAACAAACTATATTGATAAATATCTTGAAGTTCTCCATTACCAGCTAATACCGCTATTTTCTGTCTTTCTTTTAAAGTAACATTATGCAATGCATTAGCAAAAGAATACTCTAATTTTTCAACAGCATTTTGTAGCTGTGCCTCTTGCGTTTTAGCAATAGAGTTAGAAAGTAAAGAAATTAACTCTACTTTTTTACCATAAGTAATTTCTGCCCAAGGAAAAATAATAGCTTCAGATAACTTTCCATCTTCTTCTACAGTTAACTGGCTAGGCATCATTCCTCTTTTTACCAAACGTTCACGAATATTATCAGGATTGATAAATCTGAAGCGGATGTTAGAGTTTTTTGCTTGTAATTCCTCTAAAAACTGGCGTGTTTCTGTTTGTAAACGCTTAAATTCCGCAGGAAAATCACCTTCTAAGAATACATGAATCGTTAGTGGTGTATCAATTTTATCAATAAGACTTTCACTTACTTCCGATAAGGTATATCGTTTATCTTGTGTTAAATCAAAACGTTTGTATATAGAGTTAGCCACATAGTTAAGAACTAACAGTCCAATAAGAGCTAATGCGATGTGTTGTAATTTCTTATTCATTTTTTAACTGTTGTTTAGTGATGAATAAAAAGAAGAACGTAACACTGATAAAGTAGATTAAATCACGAGTATCTACTACACCACGACTAATACTTTTAAAGTGTTCGTTAATACCAAATTGTTGTAAGGTATATCCTGAGTTTCCTAAGGAAAATCCGACAGCATCAAACCCGTAGAATAAAGCAAAAGTGATAAATACACTTACAATAAATGCTACAATCTGGTTATTTGAAAGGGTAGAAGTAAATAATCCTACAGCAGTATAAGTTGATGCTAAAAATAACAATCCTAAATACGAGCCAACTGTACTACCTACATCTAAATTTCCAACAGGACTTCCTAATTGATACACA
Organism: Tenacibaculum sp. 47A_GOM-205m; assembly: GCF_000518405.1. NCBI lineage: Bacteria > Pseudomonadati > Bacteroidota > Flavobacteriia > Flavobacteriales > Flavobacteriaceae > Tenacibaculum > Tenacibaculum sp. 47A_GOM-205m. The sequence goes on from NZ_JADN01000003.1 coordinate 721,733, forward strand.
GTATAAGTATAAGTTAACGTAGGTAATAATGCTATAATAACGAGTAAAAGTGCAGCAAAAAATTTGCCCAGCACAATTTGCCAATCGGTAAGTGGTTTGGTTTTTAAAATTTCAATGGTTCCACTATTAAACTCATCTGCAAAACTTTTCATTGTTATGGCAGGAATCAGGAATAAAAACAACCATGGAGCTAAATAAAAAAAGCTATTCAAATCAGCAAACCCTGCATTTAAAATGTTGAAATTATCTTTAAATACCCATAAAAATAAGCCATTTACAAGTAAAAACACCCCAATAACCAAATAGGCAATGGGAGAGGCAAAAAATGAGTTAAATTCTTTTTTTAGTAGTGGTAGCATAAAATACTATTGTTCGTTTTTAAGAAGTCCAAAAATAACATTATTCTCGAAGTCGTTATCTTTTTTATTGGGACGTAATTTAAAGTTAAACCTTTTTAACAAATTTATAGAACCTTTATTGTGTTTATGAGTATAAGCTTCAATTTCATTCAAGTTAAGTGAACTAAAACCAAATTGAATAACTTCTTTTAAAGCTTCACTCATAAAACCTTTTCCGTGAGCGTCAGGATGTAATTCATAGCCAATTTCGGCATAAGAAAAATTGTCATTAAAATGACGTAAACCAATAGAACCTATAACCTCGTTGTTGTTTTCAATAACCCAGTAAATACCTTCGTTTTTAAGTACTAATTCATCAATTAGTTTTATAAAATCTTCCACATCAGAAATATCACTAGGAATCTTTCTATCAATAAATTTATTGACTACTGAATTCGATCGAATTTTAAAAATAGCCTCTTTATCATTATCAACAAGTTTTCTTAGTACAAGCCGAGGTGTATGTAAAACAGGAAAAGGACTGAATAAACTCATTAAGGTAACGATTCAATTTTATCTACACTCCAAGCAAGAGGCTTATCATTAAATAAAACTTTGGTTTGTGCCCAAACACCTTTAAATAATTCAGAATTTCTGTAGTTTTCTAAATCTTGCTCAGTATCCCAATAGCTATAAGTGAAAAATATATTCGGATTTGTTTTGTCTCTATATAACTCTAATAAACGACAACCAGGTGAGTTTCGTATAAACTCTTTTTTTGAATTAAAGTTGTTTAAAAACTCTTCAATTTTTTCTGGTTGAAAGCTCATTTTTACTATTCGTACAAACATATCGTTAATTTATAGGTGTAAATTCTGGTGTAACCGGATTTTCAAATTCAACAGTAATAGTGTCTCTATACTCTAATCCAAGTAGAGTAGAGGCGCCTCCTACAGTTTCTAAATTACTTCGATAAATAGCAATTTCTAAAAAACCTGCAGAGTTAAAAATAGCCAATTTTTCTCCATCATGCTGACCATTGTTTTCAATCGAGTAATCAACAATTTCATTATATCGACTAAAAATTTTTGTAAAGGTATAACGTCTAGCTGTAACTTTAAAATCACGACCTTTCCCAACACTATTAAATAGCTTTTGGCTAATATTAGTAATTACATTACCATAATTATCAATATAAATCACACCGCCAGCAATACTATTTTGTTGTTCGTTTACTTTTGGTTGAATTTCAATAATCTGCTTATAAGAATCAATTTCTCTACCAATAACACTTAAACTCCCACCACGAGCAATGTGGCTAGCAACTTGCACAAACACATCTAGTACAGGGAAACTACTTTCTACTCGATCATGAATATTGATCTCAAAAACTTTAGTAGGCTTAATTTCAGAAGCAATCATAGAAATTAAACCGTTGTCAGGACAAATAAAGTAATGATTGTCTAATTCTAAAGCAATGTGTTTGTTTTGAATACTTAACTCAGAATCAACACCAATTACATGTATAGTTTTATCAGGAAAACTCTTATATGCATTTTTTAAAATATACGCTGTTTCAGTAATGTTAAAAGGGGAGATATGATGTGTTATATCTACAATCTTAGCGTCAGGTAATTCTGAGTATATAGCCCCTTTTACAGCCCCTACAAAGTGGTCTTTAGTTCCAAAATCAGTAGTTAATGTGATAAGAGACATTAAGTTAGGTGTTTGTTAATTAGTTTGTGAAAAATTATGCTGAATTTTTAAACAAAACTACGTAATTCGACAAAAATAATCATTATTTTTAGTGTGAATAATCTTAAAACTTTTGTCATTTGAACGAACGCATAATTGAATTAACAGAAATCAACCCAAATGATTTCTTCGGAGCTCAGAATAGCACAATTACTCAGTTAAAAACATTCTTTCCTAAAGTAAAAATTGTAGCAAGAGGAAATAAATTAAAGATTTTTGGTGAAGCAGAATTATTAGATGAGTTTGAAAAGCGATTAGAAATGCTTATCAAATATTTTAATCGATATAATAAACTTGATGAAAATAGTATTGAACGTATTTTAACATCAACAGGTAAAGAAGAAGAGATTCGTAAATCAGGAAATGCAAAAGATGTTTTAGTGCATGGGGTTAGTGGAAAATTAATCAAGGCACAAACAGCCAACCAACATAAAATGATTGATTTGATGCAAAAAAATGATATGTTATTTGCAGTTGGTCCAGCCGGAACAGGAAAAACATATACAGCAGTAGCATTGGCTGTGAAAGCATTAAAAGAAAAAGAAGTTAGGCGTATTATTTTAACAAGACCTGCAGTTGAATCTGGTGAAAACCTTGGGTTTCTTCCAGGAGATTTAAAAGAAAAGTTAGATCCGTACATGCAACCATTATATGATGCATTACGAGATATGATTCCACACGAAAAGTTACAAGCGTATCTAGAAAACGGAACGATTCAAATTGCACCATTAGCTTTTATGCGAGGTCGTACGCTAGATAATGCCTTCGTGATTTTAGATGAAGCGCAAAATACCACGCATGCACAAATGAAAATGTTCCTAACCCGTATGGGAATGCATGCAAAATTTATCATTACAGGAGATCCTGGTCAAATAGATTTACCACGTAGACAAGTATCAGGATTGAAAGAATCATTATTAGCCTTAAAAGATATCAAAGGAATAGCACAAGTATACTTAGATGATAAAGATGTAATTCGCCACCGATTAGTAAAGCAAATTATAACAGCTTATAAAAGTATAGAAACTGAGTGATTTTTCATAAAAACATATTATTTTCGCAAATCTATTTTTTGCTTATGAAGAATATCGTTTTATTTTTACTATTTGTTTTTTCTATATTATCTTTTGTTTCATGTTCAGATTCAGATAGTGAAGCAGTTATAGTGTTTTCTGAAGGTTTCATAGAAGCTAATATTGGAGGTAGTTTATATAGAGAAAGTTTTAAACTTACAAATTTAGAAGACGCATCAATAGGTAGTGTTAGTTATTATAGTGATAATAACATAGAATTTATTCTTAAAATGAACGATTTAAATGATAGAATATACATAACTATTGATGATGTTAAAGAAGCAGGTGTTTTTGAAATTAAAGGCTATACATCAACAAGTATTAGTTACTATGATGGAGAAGCAGACAAAATATATCATACCAATTATAACTCAAGTTCAGGAATCTCTGTTGGTAAAGTTGTAGTTTCGAAGTTTGATATAGAAAATAAAATAATTGAAGGAACTTTTGAAGGAAGATTGTTAGATGGAGAAGAGCTAGGTAATACAATTCTTATTTCAGATGGAAAGTTCTCTGGTACTTATATTAATATTGGACTTTAAAATATTTAAAATATAATTTAAGAGAGATGTGTTTATAAAAGCACATCTTTTTTATTTAAATAAGTTTTTAACTTACATTTGCGCCACGACAACACAACAAAATAGAAAAATGAATACAATTAACGAAACTAACTTTCAGTTTCCAAGGCAAAAGACAGTTTACAAAGGAAAAGTAAGAGAAGTTTATAACATCAATGATGAATTATTGGTGATGATAGCTTCTGATCGTCTTTCTGCATTTGATGTAATTTTACCTCGTCAAATTCCTTTTAAAGGACAAATTTTAAACCAAATTGCTACTAAAATGATGAATGATACTTCGGATATCGTTCCAAACTGGTTATTAGCTAACCCAGATGAAAACGTAGCAGTAGGTCATTTATGTGAACCATTTAAAGTAGAAATGGTAATTCGTGGATATTTATCAGGACATGCTGCTCGTGAATATGCAGCAGGAAAAAGAACACTATGTGGTGTAACAATGCCTGAAGGAATGAAAGAAAATGATAAGTTTCCTACACCAATTATAACACCTTCAACAAAAGCTGATAATGGAGAGCACGATGAAGATATTTCTCGTGAAGATATTTTGGCTAAAGGAATTGTTTCAGAAGAAGACTATTTAGTTCTAGAAGATTATACTAGAAAATTATTCCAAAGAGGAACCGAGTTAGCAGCTAAAAGAGGATTAATTTTAGTAGATACAAAATACGAGTTTGGAAAAACAAAAGATGGTAAAATTGTATTGATTGATGAAATTCATACACCAGACTCTTCTCGTTATTTTTATGCGGACGGATATGTAGAGCGTCAAGAGAAAGGAGAAAAGCAAAAACAATTATCTAAAGAGTTTGTTCGTCAATGGTTAATTGAAAATGGTTTTCAAGGAAAAGAGGGACAACAAATTCCTGAAATGTCAGACGCTAAAATCAATGAGATTTCAAATAGATACATAGAATTGTATGAGCAAATTACAGGAGAAGCTTTTGTAAAAGCAAATACAGAAGATGTACTAGAAAGAATAGAAAAAAATGTAACTACATTTTTACAAAATAGATAAGTAAGAGAGGCGAAAGCCTCTTTTTTTTATTTAAAATAACTTCATTAACTAAGTGGCATTTATTTTTTTCGTAACTTTTCGAATTATAAAAACTACCTGAAATGCCAAATTATACATTAAAAATTAACGGAAAATCGGTATCCTTTACAGCAGATGCTGATACACCATTGTTGTGGGTTTTACGTGATGAACTCGATATGGTAGGAACCAAATTCGGTTGCGGTATAGCACAATGTGGTGCCTGCACTGTTCATGTAGACGGAACAGCAATGAGAAGTTGCCAACTACAAGTTTCAATGTTAGGAGATGAAGAAATCACAACCATAGAAGGATTATCAATTGAAGGTAATCATCCATTACAAGAAGCTTGGAAAGAAGTAGATGTGCCACAGTGCGGATATTGTCAAGCAGGTCAAATAATGACAGCCGCTTCTTTTTTAAAGGAAAATCCAAATCCTTCAAATGAAGAAATAAGAGAAGCAATGCAAGGTAATATTTGTCGTTGTGCTGCATATAACAGAATAGAAAAAGCAGTTGCTTTAGCTGCTAAAAAAATGTCTTAAAATTTTTCAATCATGAGCACACAAGAAAACAAGTATACCTTTAGTAGAAGAAATTTTTTAAGAGCCTCAGCATTAGCTAGTGGAGGAATCATGATTGGGTTTAATTTATTTACTGCATGTAAACCTAATGTAAAACCATCTGTAGATGTTGAAAACCTAAACTTTAATGATTTTAATGCGTTTATTAAAATTTCTGATGAAGGTTATGTAACCATTTACGCTCCGAATCCAGAAATAGGACAAGGGGTAAAAACATCAATGCCGATGATTATTGCTGAAGAATTAGATGTTGAATGGGACAAAGTGCATGTGGTACAAGCTCCATTAAATACTAAAAGTTACACACGTCAATTAGCAGGAGGGAGTCAGTCTATTCGCCACGGTTGGACGGCTTTGAGACAAACTGGAGCTACAACAAAACAAATGCTAATCAATGCTGCCGCAGTAAAATGGGGAGTTGACGCTGCTACTTGTTCAGCTTCAAAAGGAGTAATTACTAATGCAAAAGGCGATGAGTTAGGGTATGGAGAAGTGGTTAAAGAAGCAGCAATACTAGAAATTCCAGAAAATGTAACATTAAAGAAACCTTCAGAATTTTCCATCATAGGTAAAGATGCTATAAATGTTGATGTAGATAAAATAGTAACAGGTAAACCATTATTTGGATTAGATTATAAAGAGGAAGGAATGGTTTATGCTGCAGTTGTGAGACCGCCTTCTTTTGGGGAAGAATTAGTATCATTCGATGCATCTGAAGCTAAAAAAGTTTCTGGAGTGATAGATGTTGTAACTATTGGAGAAAAAGCAAGAAACTTTATTGAATCTGGTAAAAACAATTGGACTTTCAAGCTGTCAAAATCAGATAAAGTAGTTGTTATAGCAGAAAATACTTGGGCAGCAATCAAAGGATCCAAAGCTATTAAAGCTACATGGAAAGAAGGTTCTCAGCTTGAAGATACAAAACTTCACGATGAAAAATTGTTAAGTTTACTAGAAGGAGATAAATTTGATATAAGAAGAGAAGATGGAGATGTAGATAAAGTATTTTCAGAAGCTGATAAAGTTATAGAACGTACATATCATTCACCTTTCTTACCGCACAATTGTATGGAACCTATGAACTTTTTTGCAAACATAACTGCTGAAAAAGTACATCTGGTAGGGCCGGTGCAAACACCTGAATATGCAGCACAAGTTGCGTCTGAAATGTTAGGACGTGATTTAAGTCAAGTTCATATTGAGATGACCAGAATGGGAGGAGGTTTTGGAAGAAGATTGTATGGAGATTTTGTATATGAAGCTCTTGAGATATCCGATAAAATTAAGAAACCTATAAAAATGGTTTCTACCAGAGAAGAAGATATAACAAGCGGTATATATCGACCTGCAATTAAATACAGAATAGCTGCGTCAATAAAAGATGGAAAAATAACTGGGTATCATTTAAAAGAAGCAGCAATTAATGATAATATGTATGGGTTAATTCCAAATTTCTTCCCTGCAGGGTGTATTCCAAACTATAAAGTTTCAACAGCTAATTATAAGAGTAATATTACTACAGGCGCTTGGAGAGCACCATATACCAATTTCCTAGGATATGCAGAACAATCATTTTTTGATGAATTAGCACAAGAACTAGAAGTTGATCCAGTTCAGTTACGTTTAGATTTATTAGAGAATGTAAAAGATACTGAAGATAAAAGGATAGAATATTCAGGAAAGAGAATGCAAGACGCAATTCGATTAGCAGCTGAAAAAGGAGAATGGGGGAAAGCCAAAGAAGGAGTTTATCAAGGTTTTTCTGCATATTATAGTCATAATTCACATGTTGCAGAAGTAGCAGAAGTAGAAGTGAAAGATGGAGTCCCTGTCGTAACAAAAGTTGTTGCTGCGGTAGATTGTGGTATTGTTGTAAACCCTACAGGAGCGATTAATCAAGTGGCTGGTGGAGTTATTGATGGTATAGGGCATGCAATGTATGGAAATTTAACTTTTGAAGAAGGGAAACCTTCTAGTAGAAACTTTGATGGTTATAGGTTAATACGAATGAATGAGACTCCAAAAGTAGAAGTTCACTTTGTTCAAAATGAGTTGTCTCCAACAGGTTTAGGAGAACCAGGTTTACCACCAGCAGGTGGGGCTGTGGCTAATGCTATCCATAAAGCTTTAGGAAAAAGACTATATAAACAGCCTTTCATAGAAGAATTAAAATCAAACGTTTTAGGTTAATAAAAATAAAAATGAAGTAAAAGGTGCCTAATTAGGCACCTTTCTTTATTATATATTAATTATGCTATAGACAATTTTTGAAAATCTGTTAAAAAAGCACTATTTTCGCAACCTATAAAAATCAAAAATAATAATGGTTAAAGATTTATTTGAAAGAATTAAAGGGGATAAGGGACCTTTAGGAAAATGGGCAGATAAAGCAGAAGGGTATTATGTGTTTCCTAAATTAGAAGGGCCAATTTCTAACCGAATGTCTTTCAATGGAAAAAAAGTAGTTACTTGGAGTATCAATGATTATTTAGGATTAGCAAACCATCCAGAAGTATTAAAAGTTGATGGAGAATCAGCAGCTACTGATGGTATGGCATACCCTATGGGAGCTCGTATGATGTCGGGTCATACAAAATACCATGAACAATTAGAAAAGGAATGTGCTGAATTTGTAGGAAAAGAAGCTGCTTATTTAGTAAACTTCGGATACCAAGGTATGGTATCGGCAATTGATGCCTTAGTTTCTAAAGACGATATTATTGTATATGATGTAGATACGCACGCATGTATTATTGATGGTGTTCGTTTACATGCAGGTAAACGTTTTGTTTACCGTCATAACGATATTGAAAGTTGTGAGAAAAACTTACAACGTGCTACTAAAATGGCAGAAAAAACTGGTGGAGGAATTTTATTAGTTTCTGAAGGAGTTTTTGGTATGCGTGGAGAGCAAGGAAGATTAAAAGAAATTGTAGCATTAAAAGAAAAATACAATTTCCGTTTATTAGTAGATGATGCGCACGGATTTGGAACTTTAGGAGAAGGAGGAAGAGGAACAGGATTCGAACAAGGAGTACAAGACGGAATTGATGTCTATTTTGCTACTTTTGCTAAATCTATGGCGGGTATTGGAGCATTTTTTGCAGGAGATAAAGATGTAGTACAGTATTTACAGTACAATATGAGATCTCAAATGTTTGCAAAATCATTACCAATGCCAATGGTAAAAGGAGCTTTAAAACGTTTAGATTTAATTCGTACACAACCAGAGTTAAAAGATAAGTTATGGGAAGTTACCAATGCTTTGCAATCAGGTTTACGTGAAGCAGGGTTTGATTTAGGAACTACCGAAACTTGTATTACTCCTGTATATTTAAAAGGAGATATTCCTGAAGCAATGGCTATGGTCAACGATTTAAGAGAAAACCATGGGGTTTTCTGTTCTATCGTAGTATACCCAGTAATCCCAAAAGGATTAATTATTTTAAGATTGATTCCAACTGCACGTCATACAATGGACGATGTAACTGAAACAATAGAAGCATTTACAGCGATTCGTGAAAAATTAGAAAACGGAACGTATAAAAAAGTAGCTGAATCAATAATGGCAGAATAGTATAAGCCTGAAATAAAACAAAAAACTCATGAAATTTTTCATGAGTTTTTTGTTTTAAAACAGAAATGATACATTTGGAATCCTTTTTGTACATAAAAATTAAATGAAAAGAATACTTTACTTATATATACTATTAGCGACTACTACAATTAGTGCTCAACTTAAAGATAGTTTGCCAAACTTTAACGATGAATATATTTTAGTTAAAGTAGGAGATAGTTTAATGATAAGGTTAAACGAAGTAACAGTGTTGCCAAAACATAAGTTTAAAGAGAAAAACGATATTTTATATTATTATTGGTTGCGAAAAAAAGTATTCAAAGCATATCCTTATGCAACTCTAGCTGCAAAAAGAGTAGATAGTGTGAATTCTCGTTTGTCGAGAATTAAATCAAAAAGCAAAAAGAGGCAATATGTAAAGCGTGTTCAAAAATACCTCGAAGAAGAATTAACAGCACCATTAAAAAAACTAACAAGAACAGAAGGGAGAATATTGTTGAAGTTAATTCATCGTCAAACAGGAAAAACAGCCTTTGATAATGTGAAAGAAATTCGAAGCGGATGGAAAGCTTTTTGGTACAACACTACGGCAAATATGTTCAAGTTATCCTTAAAGTCAGAATACGTTCCAGAGAGTAATAATGAAGATTATTTGATAGAGGATATATTACAACGAGCTTATATAGATGAGAAGTTGGAGTATCAGGAGCCTAAATTAGCGAAGGACTATACGAATATTGTATTGAAGAGTAGGGGATATATGGATGTATCGGAGTACAAAGAGTACTTTAAGAAGCTTCGTAAGAAAAGAGATAGAAAGAAGAAGCGCTAAATTTTCCGTTTTTTGATGCTTAATAAATGAGTTATTGTTAGCGTTTGTTTTTTTTTTAAAGTTCAGGCAAGCTATGTTTTTTAAGAAGAAGGGATCTTGTTAGTGCCAATATATAAGAGAGAATCCTTACAAGAGAGTAGTTAAAAGCGCTAGCTAAGTAAAAAAAGTTTACATGTAAATAGTTAAGGTTTAAAGGGTTAAAAAGAGGGGTAAGAAAAAGGTAAGAAAAGTGCTTGTTGTATTGAAAAAGGGTTCTATATTTGCACCCGCTAACGGAAAAGCGGTAAGCTAAAAAGTTAGTAAGAGTTCATTAAAATAGGGTGTGTGATACAATAAGAAAAGGTTAAAAAATAGTTTAATTTTTTCTTGTTTTATTTAAAGTAAAGGTAGTATCTTTGCAGTCCGATTTTAACGGAGACAGTTCATTAAAACAGCGAAAAACAGACTAAAAAAAACTTTAAAAAAGTTTTTGTCAGAATAAAAACAGTTTGTATGTTTGCACCCGCTTTAAGAAA